>JBJONG010000013.1:0-87559 GCA_046051965.1 Verrucomicrobiota bacterium | reverse complement strand
GCTTGTCCCATGCGGCTTCGATTTCCTCCACGAGTTCTTTCCCTAATATCGGAATGGTTCTGGCCATGCCGGAGAATTAGTCGATTCCAAATGGGATGGAAGTCTAAAAGCTAATGGGTTTTGGTATCACACTCTTGTTTGGTTTGGGTCTCAGTAAAATCGTAAGCGTAGTCCCAAGCGCCTTTCGAGTTCCGTTGAAACGGCAGTGTCGTAGTCGTCATAGTGGCGGGTTTTATGACGACTATGAAATCTCAGGCAGCTTTTGGGCGGACTGGCTTACATTCCTTTGCCCAGTTCGCGGGAATGAGCGTGGCAACTTCGCTGGCCATCATGTCGGGTAGGCGGGTGAGGAAGTCTTCGAGGTATTCCCTCGGATCGATACGCTCCCGGCGGCAGTTCTCGATGATGGTGTAGAGGATGGCGGTTTTTTCGCCGGAGGCTTCCCTGCCCATGAAGAGCTAGCCTGTCCGCCGTAGCCTCGGCGAAGGAGGGTTCTTCGCGCCGAGCATGGTCGGGCGGATGACGAAGGTGTGGCCGCTCATCGCGCCGGCCTCGTCGGCTTTCAGAAATTCGTCGCTCTCGCTAGATACAGGTTCCGTCATAAGCCTCGTAGGTGATACAGCTTCGACGCTTACGACTAGAGGCGCGTGGTAGGACGCTTACACCTTGATCGGGAGCTTGCGATGGCTCTGCATGCTGTGGAACAGTGTTCCTGTTGTTTTTCGTGATATCAAACCTGTCATGCGTCTAATCCGGACGGATTACGGCGAGGTAGCCGCCGCCCGGATTCATTTTCACGCTGATCGGACGGGTGGCATTGAGATCCTTGGTTTTTCCGGTTCGGAACTCGTCGGGCTTTTCTCCATCGGAAACCCAGACGGCGGTATGTGGTTTGTCTCCGAGGAACGGCAATGTGAGCGGATCGAGTGTGAGTGCCTGGGCTTCGTTGCCGTTGATCAGGCCGACATACCAGTCCCTGCCCTTGCGGCGGGCGAAGGCGGCGAGCGAGCCGGGCTTCGACACATTCAGGATGACGGTTTCGTCCCAACTCGCAGGGATGGCTTGATAGATGGCGCGTTCGAGAGACTGATCCGGCAATGCGTGGGCGGTCAGTTCCGGGCCGCTTGCCCAATGTTGGACGGGTGAGCAAAACACGATGCCGAGCGCGAGCTGGTGCGCCCAGGTGGACTTGCCACGCAGCTCGGGATTTTCACCCGGCGCGAACAGGCCGGGCGTGTAATCGCAGTATCCGGAAAGTCCGCAAAGGAAGGCGGTGATGGTGGCATCAGCGGGAGCAGCTCCCGCTTCCATGCCCAGCACCGGTTCCTGGGTGATTGCGTTCGGCCAGGTGCGGGCCTGTCCGGTCGGCTTTACCGCGCCATGGAAGTTGACGAGCAATTCCCGCTCGGCACACATCTGATAGACGACAGGCATGTAATCCAGCGTCTTCGTACCCTCGCCGATCAAGGGATTGCCCCAGAGAAAGTCGATCTTGATCCCTGAAAGGCCGGCATCGCGGCACTTGTCGAGGAAAGTCCGGAGGTTGGCGTAGTTGTCGGCGGGATCGGGGACGCGGTCGCCGTCGGCGGTGTCTTTCCATGCGATGAGCCTGACGTTTTTCGACTTCGCGTAGGCGGCGAGCTCCGCGAGCGTCTTCCATTTGTCCGGCCACATTTCCCAACCGTCATCGACCGTGTTGTATTCGAAGCCGAGCTGTGCGGCCATGTCGATGAAGCGTTTCTGATGCTCCACGGTGACGCCGCTGCGGGCACGGGCATGGGGATCCAGCCAGCTCCAGGCGGAGCGTCCGGGCTTGATCCATGCGGTTCGCGCCCCCTGGGGATAGAGTTTCGGATCGGGTGCCGGGGAAAGGTGGGTGACGAGCTGGCGGCCTTGCATCACGGAGTTCAGATCGCCGCCGACCATGGCGATGCGCCATGCGGTGGGTGAGCCGCCGCTGACTGTCCATTCGGCGTCGTATTTGAACTGCGCGTCGATTTTTTCGGCGGAGCTGAACCTGAAGCTGAGCCCTGAGTATTTCCATGGATCGGCCTCCGTGATGCCCACGTAGCCCTGGCCATCCGGGAGTTCGGCGAGCAGCGGGCCAACGACTTCCTTCCCGTCGGGCAGGCTGCCGATGGTGGCGGTTCCGGCGCGATCCGAGTAGTCTCCGTGGGTGTTGGTGCGATACCAGACTTTGGCTTGGTTCGGAAGTTTCCAGGAAGTGGCCTCGCCGGAAATTTTGCGCGGAGAATGGCCGGGAATGATGTAGCGGAAGCCGATTCCCTGATTGAAAGCGCGAAGCTCCATGACGAGCGGCTCGCCGTCGCGCACGGCGGTGATGGTGACGCGTTTGTCGTGACCGGTTAACACGCTTTGATCGCCGTTGAGATGGTATGTTTCCGTATGCTCGGTGATTTCTCCCTGCTCCAGATCCTTCAGTGCGGTCCCGAGATCCGAGCCATCCACCGTTACGCCCAGGCGGGTGTCTTCGAGCACGGTTTTTCCGGCGAACTGGATTTGATAGATCAATTCCCGGTTGTGGATCGAGACCTTGGCGCTGACCCGTTGGTCAGGGCTGGCAAGGATGATGGAATCCGCCGCGCAGGCGGTAAGGGGAATGCCCGCAAGCAGTGCGAGAGTGAGCAGGTGTTGGCGTGTTGATATCATGTGAATGTTTGGGGTGGTCTGATGGGTGATCGGAAATCATTCTTGAGGGGCAAGGGGGATGACCTGGGTGAGGAACATCACCTTGGGCTGTCCTTCGGGTTCGGCGGCGTTTCCGATGAACACCATCTCGCGCCCGGCGGGCTGGCCGAAGAGGCGTGTCTCGAAGACGATGTTTCCGCTGGGGTCGCCAAGCATGAACGGCATGAAGCCGCCCTTCGCGGGAATCTTCGCTTTGACTACCCGGATTTCCCCCGGACGAATCGCGGTGATCTGTCCGCCGAATTTCACCTGAAGAGCTTCCTTGGAAAAGTTGAGGAATTTGAAGGAGCCGGGAGGGAAGGTATCCAGCGAATCGTCCACCGCCATGAGCCGCAGCGGCAGCGCGTCGGGGTCGGCGGCCGGGATGATGACCAAGAGCATCTGCCGCGACCCGGCTACGAGCGGCGCCTTTCCCACCCGTTTAAATGCTGTTTCGCCCTGCTCTCCGGTATCCCTCACATACAGGTCGAAAGCGGTCGCCTGTTTGAGTGGATAGGGTTGCGAACGGTTGCCGAGGGAAAACGTGAGCGGCAGGTAATCCTTGCCATCGAGGTAAAAGACTTCAGGCATCGGGAGCGGCTCCCAAACCAAGCATGAGAATGAAATCCCGGTATTTTCCTGAGCGGTTTGGGCGCGTGCCAGCGCGGGAAAAATCGCGAGTAAAAAAACACCTGCCACAAGGAGGTGCCGTCGGATTCTTTGGTTTGCGGATTTCATGTCTGTGGTGGCATGTCGGATCAAATTTCATCGGCGTGCAACCAGCGGAACCGGATGACTTTGAAACGGCGCCCGAATTGCAGATTGGTGGGATTGAGCGTGGGGCCGGTGGTGGATGCCTCGTCCCATGGCTCGTTATTGGCCGCGTCCTTGTCCGGATCCATGTATTCCGGGAAACGCTGCACCACCGCCTCGCAGGTGGCCTTGGCAAGAATCTGCGTGCCGTCCTTTGATCTCGCCTCACCATAACCGCGGATGCGGAAGGTGTCGGATCTCGCCGCCAGACGCGGGGCGAGCGGAAGCAGCAAGCCCGCCTGGGTGATGTCCATCGCGATGCCGGTGGAGGTTCTCCGGTTTCCGGTCGAACCCGGGTCGGGCAGGTAGTTGGACATGGGGCCACCATAGGCAGGGGAGACCCCGCCGGCACCGGCCTTGACCGCGGAGTTGATATTGGCGGCTTCGATCGCGGCCTGCAGCGCTCCCATGTAGTTTTGCGCCGTCTTGGGCGTGCCGATCCGGTGGTTGACGAAGTCCGAAAGGCTCATGAACGGGCCGCGCAGTTTGACCTGCTTCACGATCTCCCTGGCGAGGGAGCTTACCTGGGCATCGCTCAACCGCGAAAAGCCCGCCCAGAATGCGGCGGCACCATTTCCCGGAGCGGTCGGTGCGGTGCCGGATGGAAAGGGAGAACCCGCGCTGGTATTGGCGCTGCCGGATTGGGTGAAACTGATGGCCAGATTGCGATTCGCGCGCAGCAAGGCCGTCCATGCCGTGACCGAGGTGGAGTTCACGTTGAATGCCCCGTCAATCAGGCTGTAGGCTCCCGTTTTCCTGTAACCATCATCCGCGGCGAGTGCGGCGCTGGCCGTGGAGGGATTTTGCCCCGGAGGCAGATACGGGCGCAGCACCGGATTCGCATTCGCGGTGTGGTGGTCGGCGGAGAAAAACTTGGCCAGCGTCTGCGGGATGGAACCCGTTGCGGAATAGCCGCTTGCCGTGATGGTGAAATCCGGTGCGATGCCCGAGAGATAGTAGCGGTCGAACAAGGCATCGTTCATCAGCCATGAGCTATCGGCGGCGGTGGGCGCGCCCCACGGGTAATTCCTCACCGCATCGTAGGGGGAGACGGGAGAGACGAAGAGGTTTGACCAGGAATTTCCGACCGCATGATAAGGCTCGGTGGCTCGTGTGGACAGAGCGGCATGGGAAAAGGACGTCAGCGAGAAAATCGGTGCGGAAGGGATGTTTGTCATCGGCACGGAGGTTGAGCCGGATGCGTAGCTCGCCCCCCAGAAGCCGTTCCTGAAACTGGTGGCGGGGAAGTTGATCGCGCATTCCTGCAGCAGGGTGTTGGCACCGCCGGCCCGGTTCACCATGCTGAAGATCTGGTTGAAGCCGCAGGGTCGCCACATGTCGTTGAGGGTGTTGCCGATCGGCGCGGGGTTGAAGCGTGAGAAGACCTCCACCGGATTCGGGTTTTTCCCGCCGTAATTCGCCGGCTTCGCGAGGTAGGTGAGGATGCCGAAAAAATTCTTGGTGTTCGTCAGCGTGCTCGCCGGATAGGGGCCGACCGGCGGGACGCTCACGTTTTTCCCCGGATAATAATATTCGGGAACCGAGGTGTCGCCCATGCTGTTGCTGTCGATCGCCTGGACTTCGTCGCCCAGCTTGAGGTTGTTCAGGAGATCCGTGGCCTTCGTGCCCGGTGCGGGAAGATAGGTCCGCAGCCAGAACCAGTTCGTGTTGAACTGCACCTGCCCCGCCTGGTTTTTCGGTTCATACTCGCTGGAGTAGGTGAACTCGACCTGATCATCCGGATTCAGGTGAACCTCGTCCCAAGTGATCTCGGCGGGCTTGCCGGGATCCACCGTGGGGATTTTGGTCAGGATCACCCCGGACTCGTTGTCCGTGTTGGTTCCGGGCCTGGCTTCGTCATTGAAGGCATCGGCTGTAACGCTGCGGCTTGAGGACGGGGAAACCACCAGGATTTCGCCGGGTGCCATCGTGAGGTTGGAAATGAGGTAGGTGAGCGGGCGGTTTTGTGTTTTGCCCGTGGCATGGGCGGCAAGGTAATCCTTGGGGCTGCTCGGGCCGTATTGTTTTCTGCTACCTCCATTGGGGGTCACGTAGAAGGTGATGTGTCCGGGGAAACCGTGTTCCGCCACGATCGCGAGATGATCCGTCTTCAGCGTGCGGTTGTAAGGATTCCAAAGGTAGAAAAACGGATCGATTCCGAGACCCAGTTTGGAGTCCTTGGAGATCGCGCTGTAGAGACATACCGATCCCAGGATCACCGGCGCGTAGTTGCTTCTCGCGGGACGGAAGATGTAGGTGTCGCCATGGCTGCCGTTGTTCGTTTCCGAGTCCCAGCTGGTGCCGGAAGCCACTCCTGTCGCTTTTCCCAAGGTGTAGTTCACATCTTTGGCGCTGACGTTCGGGTAGTAACTCCGCGCATCGAGGGTGTAATTCCCACCCGTGCCCTTGAGCCGTTTGTAAATGTTGGCGTAATCCCGCAGTGCCCACCAGTTCGGCCCCCTGGGGACGGAGGTATTCGAGGCGATGCTGCCGGAAAAGATGCTGCCGGAATTCCTGAAATCCCGGTAGAGAAAACGCTCCCGGACACCGCCCATCCCGTGCGCGGCCTTGGGCGCGGCGAGGCGGTCGGTGCCGCCGACGAATTCGCCTTCCTGTCGGTTGAATTTCACGGGTTGCGAGGTGGCGGTGACATCCGCCGTGCCGTCCATCTCGAACGCGAGGCTGAGGTCGCGCCGCAGCCCGCCTTTTTTGACATCGGCCATGACCCCGGAGCTGCCTAGGGTGATGTCGTGGCCCATGTTTCTCAGCCAGACGCCTTGGTTGGTCGCGTCCACCGCCAGTGGCGCGTCCGCCACGCTGACGGCCTTGTCGAGGTTTTGGAGCCAGGAATTTCCCGCTGTTTTCGTGATCGGATAGTTTGTCTTGCCGGTGAAAGGGCCGGCAAGGCTGCCGTAGTCGGGACCCGGAGCCGCAGCGAGCCGCGCCGCCTGGCTGGCCTCGCTGGAGGTGAAATTCCCCTCGTGCCAGCCGAGATCCGCCTTCAATCCCTCATCGGAAATCCAGTAGGCATAGGAGCCGTTTACCGTCGAATCGCTGATGTTGATCTTGGGCACCTTGACGGACGAGGCGGCGTCCTTGCCTGTGAAAAGCAGCACGTCATCGCTGCCGGGAGCTGCCGTGGCATCGGCGGGAGCGGCGGGCGAATCCGAGACCAGCCAGCGCACGAAGGTTTTGGCGTCCGGCGTGGCGGGGCTGTATGAACGGGTGTCCCAAACGCCGATCCATTGGGCGCGGCCGGTGGTGGCGGGCTTGGTGGCCGGCAGGATGTCGGCTGCCGCCGTGATCCGCTGGTCGTGGCCTGCGGATTTCTGGAGTTCCCCGATCGCCACCATCAAGGCCAGGCGCGCATTGGCACGGGCCTGAGCTATGGCATCGCTCTGCTTCGATTGGCGCAGTGTGATGCTGGAAAGGGCAAGCAACCCTACCGCGATCACCGTCAGCAAGATGATCAGCGAGAGCGTGACGACGAGTGCGAAACCCGGCTGCTTGTTGTGCATGATATTCAAAGTGGAGAATCTTAAAATGAATCGACGAATCCCATCCCAAGAACCGATCCCCATTGGCGCAGCGGGGGGGGGGAACATGGGTTTGAAATGAGCAAAATGATGGGGGAGAGTGGAAATGGCGGTTCAGCCATAACCCGCTCTCCCCCATGAGGAAACGGAATGCTAGGCTAGTTACCTTCTGCGGCGAAGCAGCGCGAGCAGGCCGAGACCGCCGAGAAGAGCGGAGGAGGGTTCGGGGATGGTCGCCGAGCCGAAAACATCGAACTCGCTATAGTTGGATCCAGCATTTTCCTGATCGGCGAAGTTGAAGCGGATCGCATCCACTCCGCTAACGCCGATCGAAGAGATTACCACCTCACCACTTCCTGGCGTTCCGTTGTCTCCCATGAGATAATCTATCGAGGCAATATCCACGAAGGTCGCGCTGCCAACCAACGAGTAGCTCACGGTGTATTTCTGTCCGTCGCGTCCGCCGTCTCCATGGTTGGTATAGGTGTTGATATCCGTGATGTCGTAACCAAGTGTGTTGGTGGTGAGATCGAAATGAAAGATGACCGTGCCGCCCTGGCCATAATCCGGGTTATCAGCTTTTCCGATCACGGTTCCGCCAGCGGAATCGCCATCCCTGAGATTGGCCTGGGTATATCCCGGGGTGTTGTATGAGCTATTGTAGTAGATGCCGTCGCTTACACTGGCAACCGAGGTTTGTAGCAAATCCGTGGTGGATACCGCAAAGGCGAAGCTTTGGCTGGAATAGTTAATGGTCGCACCGTGGGCGGAGCCAACCATAGCGAGAGCCACAAGGGCTTTGAGTGCTGCGTTACTTGGTTTCATTTGTATTAATTTCATTGGTTTTACTTTCTTGGTTAGGTGTTACATTTCCGGGAGATTTTTTGTTGCCTGAATGTACGTCATCGTTTTCTTAAAGAAGATGTGGTGTAGGAGTTTTAGATTGCGGTTGGTTGTCATGGAGCCGCGTGGGTTGTTGCGAAATTCGAAGCGATCTGATTTTGCAGGAATCGCGGCTCCCGCCTACCTGCGAAAACTCGCAGTTTTTGATGCGGGGGTTGCCTAGGTGCGGGGTTTCACGCAAGGATCGTGAAACAAGCCCATGATCCCCGAGATTCGCTCCATATCCCGACTTATACGGGCTTGCGCCATGCTGGCCGCGTGGGGGGGCTGCGCTGGCGGGTGGGCGGCGGAGTTCCAGTCATCGCTGGCGGAGGACTGTCGTTCCATCGTCTTGGATTCGCCGGGAGTGTTGACGTTGCGGGCGGGATTCGGCGCGGTGGTGGAGCGGGGGGGGCGGCGCGTCGAGTTGGATTCCAAAGCGGCGGTGGCGAACGCGGAGCTGGTTTCCGAAACCGAGGAAACGCCCTTCGGAAACGCCGCCGTGCAGGCGGTGAGCCTGCCGTTTGAGGAGGAGGGCTGCGAATTGCTGCTGCGCTTCGGGCGGATTCCCGGATTGCCCGGCGTGACCGTGCAGAGCGGCGTACGCAATACCGGCGCGGAACGCCTGAGCCTGGTCAGCGTCTCGCCGGTCGCGATGGCGGGAACGCAGGAGGGAATCGCCAGCAAACGTATTTTTCTCGAAACCGGCATGGCCAGCTCCATCCACCACCCGATTGGGAATGCGTTGGACACAAAGACCCCGATTCGATTTCACGGCGAAAGTTTCACCCGTGGCATCGGCTGCCAGTCGCCGAGCGAGATGCGCTTTCCCTTGGATGGGAAGTTCATCCGCTTCCAAGCCGTGGCGGGCGTGGACGACTCCGGGAGCGGCTCGGTGACCTTCGAGGTCTATGGCGATGGGGAAAAACTTTTTGACTCCGGACTGGCGCTACCCGGCCAACCCGGTCGCGTGATTGATCTGGATGTGACCGGCATGAAGGAGCTCAAGCTGGTGGTCACCGATGCGGGCGACGGCAGCAACTTCGACTGGGCGAACTGGGCGGATGCCAGCCTCACGCCCGTCGATGGACTCGATAGCGTGCTGCCTCCCGCCGATATGCCAGCCATCCGGTTGGGCAGTCCGCATGGGAACTGGCTGGTCAGCCCGATGCTGGGTCAGGCGGGTGCGGTGGTGGCCCGCCCGCTGGATCGCACCTTTGATCCGCTCACCATGCAGGAGGCGGCCGGTTTGTATGACGCGGACGGTCGGGGTCTGTTTTTCGGGCCGGTCGGCACGCCGGTCACTTACCTCAGCGGTCGCGTCGGAAATTTGGGAAACCAGCGCGCCACCCTGGATCTGGAATGCGCCATGGACTCGGTGGAGGTTCTGCCCGGAGAAACACGCTGGGGCCAACAAGTCATGATTTCCTGTGAGCGAGTGGAAGCGGCACGCGAGCGGTGGATTTCCTGGGTGGCGGCCTCCCACCGGGCGCGCCCGCCGCGCGAACCCCTCAGCGGCTGGCTGACGTGGTATTGGCTCGGCATGAACGCTACCGAAAACAACCTGATGGAGATCTCGGACTTCGCGGTGAAATCCGGGGGTAGGATTCGTCCGGGCGTGATCCAGATCGACCACGGTTATCAGCGGGAGGACGGACAACCGGGATTCAACGGGAAATTTCCCTCCGACATGCGTGACGTGGCTGCCAAGATCGCCGCCCGCGGTGCCATGCCCGGCCTGATGGTGCGCCTTGAAACCAATGATCCGGAGGGTATCAGCCGGTTTCTTGGAACCATCCGCCATGCGGTGGCGAACGGGTTCCGTTATCTCAAAATCACGGAGTTTGATGTTCCGGCAAGCACCGACCTGCGTCTGACCTTCTTCGAGAGAAAGCGGGCGCTTTACCAAGCGATCCGCGAGGCGGCCGGAGAGGACGCCTATCTTCTGGCGGCCGTGTACGGTGCCGACCGGGCCGCCGTGGGAGCGGTGGATGCGTGCCGCGTATCCGGCAGCATGGAGCGGCACAAGATCGCGCCCGGTCTTGATGCTGTCCTCCGCTCGCTGGCGTTCAACCGGCGGTGGTTCACGGTGGATACCGATTGCTACTATCTCGCCACCGACATCGCGAAGCTACCGCCTGTGGTCGGCGGCTGGCCGGTGCTTCGCACCTGGCTGAGCGTGACAGGACTCAACGGCGGCAACGCCATGACCTCCGATCCGTGGCACTGGAAAAGCATGGCTCCACACCTCCGTCATCACGAGATCCTCACGCCGCCCGCAAAGGAAACGGCGCGGGCCATCGACCTCGGCACCTCCGCCGGGCTGCCGAGCATCGTCGGCCAGGTGACCCGCCCGTGGGGTAATTGGACAGTGGCCTTGCTGTGGAATCCGAGCCCGCAGGCCAAGAATGTCACGCTGGATTTCGCCAAGGCCGGGATGAACCCCAAGCAAAGCTACGCCGTCTGGTCGTTTTGGGAAAACCGCTTTCTGGGCATCGCCGAGAAATCATGGACCTCACCCGTGCTCGAGCCGCACGCTTCCCAGCACCTCTGTTTCACTCCGATCGAAGGCGATCCGATGAAGCCGCTGTTGGTCGGATCGAATCTCCATATCTGGTGCGGAGCCTCGGAATTCGAAAAGGTGACCGCATTGCACGGAGCCATGGAAATCCAGCTCAGCGACGCCGGGGCGAGGGCTGGCGATCTCTTTGTCCGGTGCGCTTCACGCCCGCTGCCGCGCTCGGCAACCGGTTGCAAGGTGGGGGAGATCACCAGCGCCGGGGAACAGATCTGGAAAATTTCCATCTCGGACAGGCAAAGCGGAGCCGTGCAACGCATCGAGCTGGGAGTGGATGTGCCGCTGGGCCGGAAGCCTTGGTTCTGGGCGCTGGTGGTTTTGTTCGCATCCAGCGGCGTCTTCGGGCTGTGGAGGTCGGTGGAAAAATTCCGGATCAAACAGGAGGTCACGAGGTTGAAACAAAAGGCATCGCTCGACGAGGAGCGCGCCCGCATCGCCCGCGACCTTCACGACGAGCTCGGAGCCAACCTTGCCCGCATCGGCCTGCTCACCGAACTGGCCGATCAGGCGATCGGCGATGCCGACAAGACGCGCCACCAGCTCGGGCGCATCCTCACCGCCGCCCGCGGCATCACCCGCCAGCTCGACTCTGTCGTCTGGGCGGTGGATCCGGCGAACGACACGCTCGAAAGCCTGGCGAGATACCTGCACGGCCATGCGGAGGATTATCTGGGCATCGCGGGCATACGCTGCCGTTTCGACGGCATGGATCTTCCCGAGGTGCCGCTGGCTTCCACTCTGCGCCACCATTTGCTGATGATCACCAAGGAGACGCTCCACAACGTGGTCAAGCACGCCGCGGCCTCCACCGTCAGCCTGCGGCTGCGCTACGAAAACGGTTTTTTGATCCTGGAGATCGAGGACGATGGCAAGGGCATCGGCGCGCCGGAAGGCCACCGCCACGGCAACGGGCTCAACAACATCCGCAAACGCGCCAACGCGGCGGGTGGAACCTGCGATTTCCTGAGCGGCGAAGGTGGAAAAGGCACTCTCGTCCGCTTACGCATTCCTGTGAAAGCGGGCAACGTTTCGTAACGAGGAAAATGAACCGCAGATCAATGGACATGAAACTTAAGAATGGCGGAAGAGGGCCAGACTGGAATCAACTCCACTCTTTGATGATCTGCGTGAATCTGCGTCCATCTGCGGTTCTATTGATCTTTTCCATTACAACACCTCCATGAGCAAACCCGCCGTCATCACCGTCGCCATTGTCGAAGACCAGAGCGAACTGCGCGAATCGCTCCGCGAGGTGCTCGACGCCTCTCACGCGCTGCATTGCGTGGCCGCCTGTGCCAACGGCGAGGAGGCGGTGCGGGACTTGCCGACGCTGCGCCCGCAGGTGGTTTTCATGGACATCAACCTCCCCGGCATGGACGGCGTGGAGTGCGTGAAACAGTTGGTCGCGCTGACACCCGATGTCATGGTCGTGATGCTCACCGCCTACGACAACACCGATGCCATCTTCCGCTCGCTGGAAGCCGGTGCCTGCGGCTATCTTCACAAGCCGGCGACCGGACGCGAGCTCGTAGCCGCCGCCAAGGATGTGGTGAGCGGTGCCTCGCCGATGTCCGGGAAAATCGCCCGGCTGGTCATCCAGGCCTTCAAAAAACCGTTGCCCGCGCCCGCCGACACCCCGCCCGCCGTCCCCAGCGCCGAGGCCGAACTCACCGCCCGCGAAAAGGAAGTCCTCCACCTTCTGCTCGACGGCCTGCTCTACAAGGAAATCGCCGAAAGCATGGGTGTGAGCACCCATACCGTGAATTTCCACATCCAGAAAATCTACCAAAAGCTCCACTGCCGCTCACGGGCGCAGGTCGTCGCGAGGTTTCTGCATCCGTGATGGCTTCCCGCGAAACGAACCCGCCCGCTTGATCATGGAATCCGCAGTTGGGTATCGATGTTTCACCGCAAAGTCGCAGAGGTCGCAAAGGAACGCAGAGCCTTGCTTATGGGCAGATATGAAGTTTGGGAAACCGATGGAACTGCTTGGTTCACCCAATGGGTGAAATCGAATCACCGTTAAAAATGACCTGCAATATCCCGAAGCGTAAACTCTACTCAGCGTTCCCTCTGCGGCCTCTGCGCCTTTGCGGTGAAAATCTTCGTTTCATCTGCGGATTTTAGGTTGATACGAATCAACCCGGGGTTGGCGCGCGATGGCGGCCTGCCCCGGGTTGTTGGAAGTGGAGTTTACCCATGCCCGGCAAGGGGCGGGATGATCCCGATCACCGATCAACGCCTGCGGCGCAGAAGGGCGAGCAGGCCGAGGCCACCCAGAAGAGCGGCGGAAGGCTCGGGAACGGTGAGTACCTGGATGGCATTCACTTGGAGACCGGCGCCAGTATTGATACCTGGACGGAATGCGAAGTCGGTGTCACCCGGGGAAGGGGTAAACTGTGCTGTGACCACAAGGTATCTGTCGTCACCAAATGCATATTGGTAATTTCCGGAATCCTGACCCGAAATATTGGAAGAGTAACCGTAGATGCCGATCTGGCGGCCTTCAACTCCTATGCCAGCACGCGAATCCGCGAGGACGAATTGCACCAGGTATTCCTGACCCACCGTGAAGCCGTTGAGATCAATCCTGAATTCGACTCCACCGGAAACGTAGCCGCTGTAGTTGCCTGTATTCAGAATAGTCGATGCAGTGGACGAACCGTAGAAAGAAGGGTGGTTGAGCGCCCATGCGTTTCCGGGGGCATGGAAGGACATGTCGATGTCAGTGTCAATGTTCTGTGCGGCATTAGGGTTTGTAGTGAACCAACTCAGACCTCCGAAACTGACCGTCCCGCCGCCCATGTTGAAGGCAGCGACGGAAGTGTAGCCTGCTGGACTGACCCAGGAAGTGTCGGTGCTGTTGGCGATGGTTTGAGCCGAGTAGCTGATCGTCGTAGCCGCATTTGCGGCACCGGCGAGCGTGAAAGCCGCAAGGGCGGCGATGGATATGCTTTTGAATTTCATGTTGATATTCCGTTTCGTGTTTTGGAGTGTTTAAGGAGTCTGGGGAGAACACAACGGGTTGTGATTGCGACAACTCGTTAATATCCGACAACACACTGGCTGATTTCCGGGATCTGTCATGTCGTGTAAACACATGACAACGGGGAGGCGAGGTTCGGCTTCCTGTATTGCGATGGATTTGCCGGATCGGGAGGGATTACCGGAGATTGATTCCTTGCGTGCGAAGCCGGGTGATGGCCGGAGCCAAGGGAATGCCTGTTTCGAGGATCCCGGAAAACGGGTTCACCGTCCCTTGAGTCTCGCCACGGCCTGGGCCCGGGAGTGGACGTGGAGTTTTTTGTAAATCCGGCCGATGTGGGTCTGGATGGTCGGATGGGTGACCTTGAAGTGGTCGGCGATTTCCTTGAGAAGCAGGCCTTGTGCGAGAAGGTCGAGGATTTCCCGCTCGCGCGGGGACAAGCGGGAGATTTCATCGCCATCGTCTTTTGCGGGCGCAGGTTTATGGAAGGCTTGGACGACGCAGCGGGCAATGGTGGAGGACATCGGGGCGCCGCCGCGCAGGACATCGCGGATCGCATCGAGCAATTGGGCGCGGCGCACCGGCTTGAGCAGATAGCCACCGGCGCCGGCGGCCAAGGCCTGGAAGATCACATCCGTGTCGTCATAGACGGTGAGCATGATGACATGGACGCCGGGCAGGAGATCGACAAGACGGGCGACGCAATCCACGCCGCTCATGCCGGGCAGGTTGATGTCCATCAGCACGACCTGCGGATGAAGCGCGGGCATCCCGGCGAGAGCATCCTCGGCAGTGGCGAACGAGCCGGGACAGGTGAACCCCGGATCGCTGCCGAGAATTTCCTCAAGGCTGGAGCGCATTCCGGCGTCGTCCTCGACGATGCAGATTTTCACGGGTTCGGGTTTCATGCGGAAAAGGGAGCGCTGAGGATCACGGTGGTGCCTTGGCCAAGACTGCTTCTGAGGTGGAACGTGCCTTTGATGGTTTCCATGCGCAAGCGCATGTTGCCGCAGTCGCGGGGAGAAGCGGCGGGAGCCGCAGGGTCGCAGCCGCAACCGTTGTCGGTGATGGTCACGACGAAGCGCCCGTCCGCGACGGCGAGCTTGAGGATGACGGTGTCAGGATGGCCGTGGCGCACGGCATTGTGGATGGCTTCCTTGGCGGCAAGCAGCACATGGTAGCGTTGGGCGGCGGAGAACGATCCCGGAGGCATGGATTCCGGCAGGTCGAAGCGGGAACGGACGCCGGCGGAGGAGAGATAGTCCTGGGCGAACTTGCAGAGGTATTTGGTGAAATGCTCAAGCGTGTCGTTGGCCGGGTTGACCGCCCAGACGATCTCGCCGAGGCGGCGGGCGTTGCCTTCGGCGCGGTCGAAAATCTTGTCGAGCGGTTTGCGGGCGGGATGTTCCTGCGGCAGCGAATCGCGGGCGAGTTCGCTGATCATGGCGATCTCGGCGAGGTTCGCCCCGAGGTCGTCGTGCAGGTCGCGGGCGATGCGGGATCGCTCCTCGGCGAGCGCGGCACGGTCGTTGGCGGCGGCCACCAGGCGCGCGGTGCGGCGTTTCATGGCACGGCGCGACAGGAAAACCGTGGCTAGCATGGCGGCGGAGAACCCGGCGGCCTGCAAGGCGCGGTTTTCCAAGGGATGCTGGCGCACGACGATGGGCAGCCGGAATACGGAGGCATCCCATTCGTTGTCGCTGTGCAGGGCCTGGGCTTCGAAGAGATGCTCGCCCGGCTGCGGGCATGCCATGTCGATGGTGAACTGCGAAGTGTCCTGCCAATCCGGGAATTCGTCCGACATGCGCCAGCGGTAGGCGTTTCCCGGCGGCATTCCGGACTGGGGGATGGCGAGCTTCAGATGGAGCCGTCGCGTGCCGGGCGGCACTGCCAGCTTTCCGTGCGACTCCAGGATCTTCCCGTCGGCTTGTGCGGAAACGATGATCGGTGTGCGTTTTTCATACACCTCGACCTCGGCGAGCTGAGGCGAATTGGGCACCGCGCTTTCGGTGAAGATCCGCAGGTAGCGGCCCCGGAAGCGGCCCTTGCCGTCCCCGCCCCGCAGGACATCGATGCCTCCCGGCGCGGGGTCGCTGCCGTCGGGCCGGTGAAAGGTTTCCCAAGTCGGCGCCGCGCCGCCGGAGGGAGCCTGGTCGAACCACTTCAGCCGCAAGCGGCTCATGCGGCTGAATTCCTGGTCGCCCCGGTTGCGGAGATTAAAGTGGTCGAGGTTGACCACACGGCCGAGATCGATTTCGAAAAAGAAAGCCGACCCGAGGTTGGGATCGTCCGGGTGGGCGATGGTGGCGGGCAGCCCGTCGGTGAGACTGGAGGCGACTTGCTGTTGCTTGAAGTCACGTTGAATGAACAGTTCGTGGCTGGCGGTGACGGGTTGGTGCAGGGCGATGTTGGTGGTTTCCCGGACATGGGTGGCGACACGGAACTCGGTGAGGGTGAAATCGTGCGGCGGCCACCAGCTTAGAGCCCGGGCTTCCGTGCCGGGCAACTGCACCGGGATCGCATCGAGGCGGAAGCCCGTGGCGCGCCCGCCCGGCAGGCGGGTGACCAGGCGGTAAACGTCGTCGGGCGTGTTGCCGGTGACATGATCCGGGAAAAAATCGATGCGCAGGCTGCCTTCCGGCGTGCGGCGCAGGGTGTTCACATCGGCGGTGAAGCGGGTGATTTCCAGAGGCCGCCAATTTCCCCCCAGCGACGGTTCCGCATCGGTGGTGAAGGAAAGCGAGAACTCGGCCAGCGAGTTCAACGGTCGGCCGGCGAGGAAAAACAAGGTGACATCCAGCTCGGCAGCCTCCACCGGGCGCTCGCAGCGCAGGACCAAGGCTTGCGGCTCGTAGGCTCTCGGAGCGGGCGACCAGCCCTCAGGGCCGGCAGGCACTCCGTCGATCACCCGGGAGAACTCCGCGCTTGAGCCGGAGAAATACGTCGCCTGCGGATCAATCAGTTTCAAGGGTTCCACGGCGCGGGCATGGCAAAGCGCCGCCATCATGGCGGCAAGCCAGGCAAGACGATGATGGCCCGCTTCGTTGTAAATCACAGTTGAGAAGCTATACCTGCGCCCCGCGTAGGCAAAGCGCAAGTAAACGCAACCGGGGGAAACCGCGGTGATCCTGGAATTCCTGATGGGTCAAGGCTTATCAGGGTTGTCATCGCCCAGAATCTTGTCGATGGAGGCGACGCGCTCCCAAGGGCAGCGCTTCCGTTGATACTTTTTCCAAACGATGTCACGCAGAGCCCGCCAGACCTCCTCGGAGGGTTGTTCGAGGGGTTCCCAGTCGGGATCGGTTTTCAAGGTGGTGATGATGCGCCACTCGTTGCCATGGTAATTCGCCCGGAAAAACCGTTTCCCCTCTTCTGTGCGTTCGTTCCATTCGTGCGACTCCATGCCGGTGAGTTTGCGCCCGCATGACGAGTTGTCGAGGCGTGAGGGGAGTGATTTTCACATGGGAGGATCACCGTGGGTGGGTCAACGGAATTGCCTGCGGCCATGCCGGTTTGCGCTGCGCGGAAGGAATGTTTGCTCGCGAAGCTCGCCCCTGCGTTCGAACCCGGTGCTTCGCGGGGTTCTCATCCCGCTAGCCCGTCAAAGGGGAGCGGTGCGGAATAAAGTTGCGCGCGCGTTTGAGAAAACGACCTTCGTGGTCGGGCTAGCGGGATTGCCTGCGGCTATGCCGGTTTGCGCTGCGCGGAAGGAATGTTTTCTCGCGAAGCTCGCCCCTGCGTTCGAACCCGGTGCTTCGCGGGGTTCTCATCCCGCTAGCCCGTCAAAGGGGAGCGGTGCGGAATAAAGTTCCGCGTGCGTTTGAGAAAATGACCTTCGTGGTCGGGCTAGCGGGATTCGAACCCACGGCCTCTTGCCCCCCAGGCAAGCGCGCTACCAGACTGCGCCATAGCCCGTTACGCGAACGGACGGGTAAACAAGCAGTCGATTCGCGGGTTGGCAAGCACGGAAAATCGTGGGATGTAAATGCCGTGAAACGAATTAAGACAGCCATCGTCGGAGCCAGCGGATACACGGGAATGGAGTTGCTCCGCATCTTGCTAACCCATCCCGGCGTTGAATTGGTCGCGGTCACTTCGCGGGCAGAGGTGGGGAAACGCATCGATACGGTGTTCCCGCGTTTCTCGAAAGCCGCGGGTGCGGAACTCGCGTTTTCCGAACCGGATGCCGATGCCATTGCAGCCACCGGGGCGGAGGTCGCGTTCCTTGCGCTGCCCCATGGCGTTGCGGCGGAGATCGCGCGGGCCCTGTTGGAACGCGGGCTGAAGGTGGTCGATCTCAGCGCGGATTTCAGACTGCGTTGCCCGGCGGTTTACGAGGAATTTTACGGTCATCCGCATCCCGCGCCCGATCTTTTGGAACAAGCCGTCTATGGACTTCCTGAAATCCGTGCCGCCGACATCAAGGCCGCGCGCCTGATCGCCTCGCCCGGTTGCTACCCGACCAGCATTCTGCTGCCGCTGTTGCCTTTGCTTAGGAAAAACCTCATCGACCCCGCCACCATCGTCGCGAACTCGATGAGCGGCGTCAGTGGCGCGGGTCGCAAAGCGGATCTCTCCCTACTCTTCTGCGAGTGCAATGAAAGCGTCCGCGCCTACGGAGTGCCGAAGCACAGGCACCTTTCGGAGATCGAGCAGGAACTCTCCCTCGCCGCCGGTGAAAGGGTGGTTATCTCCTTTCTCCCGCACCTCATCCCCGTGAACTCCGGTATCGCCACCACCACAACCGCGAAACTCCGCGAGGGAGTGGAGCCGGAAATCATCGGAAAAGTCCTTGCCGACGCCTATTCCGACGCCTGTTTCGTTCGCCTGCTCGGTCGTGGGAAATCCGCGGACACCAAGATGGTCACCGGCACCAACTTCATCGATATCGGCTGGGAATACGATCCCCGCACGAACCGCGTGATCCTGATGAGCGCGGAAGACAATCTCGGAAAAGGAGCGGGAGGCCAGGCCGTGCAGAGCTTCAATCTGATGCACGGCTTCGACGAATCCACCGGTCTCGGATCGTTCTGATTTCTGCGTAAACCGGATTCGGCGAAAAATGAGCTTGCCCACACTGCCTGCCATACCTAGCTTCCCGCCCTCCAAGGACAGATGTCAGAGTGGTCGAATGAGCACGCTTGGAAAGCGTGTGTAGCAGTAATGTTACCGAGGGTTCGAATCCCTCTCTGTCCGCCATCACCCCAGCCCGGTATTTCCGAGTTGGGGTGATGGCGTTTCAGGGGGTGGACGAGATCCCCTGTCCAGGTGCGGCGATTCGCGACATGCGACCGAACCAGCGCTTGCGCGAGTCATCAGCGCGGGATAGACCGCTTGCGTGCGGTATAAAATCATTCATCGGACGCGATATGTGTATGAGGGCGTCGTGACGGTCTCGCACCATCTCGCCCGGCTCGCGCCACGCTTCCTGCCCGGGCAGCGCTGCCCGTGGCATGTGTTAGAGATTACACCGGAGCCAGTGGGGCGCAGTTTGCACAACGACGTTTACGGAAACGAAACCGCCTATTTCGAGTGCGAAGGCGCCCACGGCGAACTGGAGGTGGTCGCGCGCAGCCTCGTGGAGGTGCTCCCGATGACAAAACCGGATGCCGCATCGACTCCATCCTGGGAAACGGTGCGCGATGCGGTGAACGGCGAGCGGCTCAATCCCGGGACAGAGGCCGGCGCATTCCGTTTCACATCGCCGATGGTGCCGCTGGGAGAGGAGTTCGCCCAATACGCGCGACCGGATTTCACTCCGGGAAGACCCATTCTGGCAGCCGCTGCCGCGCTCATGGGACGCATTCACAAGGAGTTTGATTTCAATCCGCTGGCCACCGATGTGGCGACGCCGGTTTCCGAGGTTCTGAGGAAAAAGGCGGGGGTCTGCCAAGACTTCGCCCACCTCATGCTTGCTTGCCTGCGCTCGCTGGGCTTGCCCGCCCGTTACGTCAGCGGCTATCTGGAAACGCGCCCCCCGGAAGGACAGGTGCGTCTCACCGGAGCGGACGCCTCGCACGCATGGGTGTCCGTTTTTTGCGGCGAAGCGGCAGGATGGGTCGATGCCGACCCCACCAACAACCTGCTTCCCGGCGAGCGCCACATCACCGTCGCATGGGGTCGAGATTACTCGGACGTCAGTCCCCTGCGTGGTGTGACCCTGGGCGCGGGCGGCCAGCGGCTGAGTGTCGCGGTGGATGTGATCCCGGATGGTGAGTGATTTTTCACATCCCTGTCAGCATCAGCGCGCCGCGTATTCCCGCCTCCTGGCCGAGCTTCGGTGCTACGACGTAGGGAGCATCCTTCACCGCCGGAAAATACCCACCCGCCAGTTCGCGGAGCAGCGCGTCGGTTTTCTCGTGAAGTTCCTCCGCCTGCGAAACCCCGCCGCCGATCACCACCCTTTGTGGCGGTGATATGGCGAGCAATCCGATGATCCCGTGCGCCAGATACCATGCCTCCGTTTCCCATGCGGGATGGTCGGAGGGAAGCTCGTGTGCGGGCTTTCCCCAGCGCGTGCCAATGGCCGGTCCGCATGCCATGCCCTCCAGGCAATCACCGTGAAACGGGCAGATCCCCGGGAAATCATCTCCCGCCTGCCGGGGCACGCGGATGTGGCCAAACTCCGGGTGCAGCGCGCCATGCAGCAGCCGCCCGTCGCAGAGAATCCCCGCGCCGATCCCCGTGCCGATCGTGATATAGGCCACGTTTTCCAAACCCGCCGCAGCCCCGATCCGCGCCTCGGCGAGGCAAGCGGCGTTCACATCCGTCTCCAGCGTGATTTTTACTCCGGGAAAAGCGGTTTGCAGCGGGGCGGTGATCGAAAATCCGCTCCAATTTGGCTTTGGCGTTGGAAGCATCGTGCCCCAATCACCCGCCTTCGGATCGATCCGCACCGGTCCGAACGCCGCCACTCCGATGGCTTCCGGCGTTCCCTTTTTAGAAATCCAATCCACCGCCCGCCGCAGCGTTTCCTCCGGCGTGGTGGTGGGAAAACGCCATTCCTCTGCCAGCGTGCCGTCGCTTTCGCCCACAGCCACTACGGTTTTCGTGCCTCCCAGTTCCATCGCCGCGATCATGCGGACACGGTAAGCTCCCGCAGCGGCGGGTCGAGGACTTTGCTTTTCAGCTCGCGCACATCTGTTTTGGACAAATGCCGCCCCATCCCTATCCTTCCGCTCGTGAGTTACCAGGTTTTCGCCAGAAAGTATCGCCCCAAGACCTTCGCCGATGTCCTCGGCCAGGATCATGTCGTCCGCACCTTGCGCAACGCCATCGAGCAAAAACGCCTCGCCCATGCCTACCTTTTTGTCGGCCCGCGCGGCACCGGGAAAACCTCCACGGCACGCATCCTCGCGAAAGCGCTGAACTGCACCGGCGGCCCCAAGATCGACTTTGATCCCGATGAAGACGTGTGCCGCGAGATCGCCGAGGGGCGCTCTCTCGATGTTTTGGAAATCGACGGTGCCTCGAACAACGGCGTCGAGCAGGTGCGCGATCTGCGCGAATCCGTGAAATACGCTCCCAGCCGCGGCCAATACAAAATCTACTACATCGACGAGGTCCACATGCTCTCGAACGCGGCCTTCAATGCCCTTCTGAAAACGCTGGAAGAGCCGCCGGAGCACGTGAAGTTCATCTTCGCCACCACCGAGGTGCAGAAAATCCTGCCCACCATTCTTTCACGCTGCCAGCGTTTCGATCTCCGTCCCATCCCCACCCAGACCATCGCGGATCACCTGCTGCACATCGCCAAGGAGGAAAGCATCACCCTCCACGAAACCGCCGCGTGGGCCATCGCCAAAGGAGCGGACGGCGGCATGCGCGATGCCCAGTCCATGCTCGACCAGCTCGTCGCCTTCTGCGGCGAGACCATCACCGAGGAAAACGTGTTGGATGTATTCGGCTTCACCTCCCGGGAAAAAGTCGCCGCGCTCACCACCACACTCCTTTCCCGCGAGACACCCGCCGCGCTCAAGCTGATCCAAACCGAGGCGGAAAGCGGCCGCGAGCTTTCCCAACTGCTTGGCGAACTCATCGGCTGTCTGCGCGGCCTGCTCGTTGCGAAGCTCGACCCCACGGCCGATGGCGAGGGAATTCCTGAAGCGATCTGGAAACAACTCCTTGCCGATGCCGACGAATACCCGCCTGAGCGCATCCTCGCGGCCATCGATGTGTTTGCCGAAACCGAAGGCCGCATGAAATGGGCCACGAACAAGCGCCTGCATTTCGAACTCGGCATGATCAAGGCGATCCAAACGCTATCGGAAGTCCGCATTACCGATGTGATCAGCGTGCTCACGAAAGGCGCGGATCACCTTTCCCAACCAGCGCCCGCGCCCGTCGTTGCCGCGCCTCAGGTTCAGGAAATCGTTGCACCTGCCCCTGTGTCCGCGCCCGCCGCTCCCACGAAAAAAGCCGGTGACACGTTCTCCGCTTTCGAGGCGCTCATCGCAAGCGCACCTGAGGAAGACGAGGCGGAAATCCAAGCCATGCCCATCGCTGCGCCGAAAGCGGAACCCGCCGCGCCCGCTCCCAAAGCCGAGGAACCCGTGCAGGAGGACACCTTTTACAAAGACCCCCTCATCCAGGCAGCTCTCGTGAAATTCGAGGCGGAGTTCGTAAAAAACTGATCCCTACCACCAAATCATGAACATACAGAAACTGATGAAACAGGCCCAGCAGATGCAGGCGGGGCTGGCCGCGAAACAGGAAGAACTCGCAGCACGCGAGGTCGAGGTCTCCGTCGGCGGCGACAAGGTGAAAGTCCGCGCCACCTGCGCCGGCGATGTCCTTGAAATCAAGATCTCCCCCGCCGTAGTCGATCCCACCGATGTCGAGTTCCTCGAGGATCTGGTGCTCAAAGGCGTCCAGGAAGCGATCGAAAAAGGCAAGTCGCAGGCAGCCGCCGAGATGAAAAAACTGACCGGCGGTCTGGGTATTCCGGGGATGTGAAACTCACATCATGTCAAAAACACGGTTGGCGGTCGGGTGGGTATTTGTTGGCGGCTCGCTGCTGACACATGTCTTCACCGTCTGGGCTTACGCCAGCCAACCGGGCGCGCTGGCTGCGTTCACCGTATATCCGCTATGGTTCTGGGGCGGTATCGGCCTGGCGCTCTCCGTCGTCGCCTTCTGTTTCCTGCGCGCCCCTCTCTCGCTCATCGTTACGGCCGTCTGGGCGGTCACGCTTTCCGTGGCCATGGACGAGGCGAAAGTGCTTTCCAACTTCAACCACCCGAAGATCACGCCCGTACGCGCCGCGCCGCAGGCCGGGCCGCGATTGATCCGGGTCGCCACTGTGAACTGCGCGAATTTCGCCTTCGGCGATCCGGTGGAGGAACTGCGGAAATGGAATCCGGACATCGTGTTGCTCCAGCAAGTTTTTCCTCACCGCGTAAAGCAGATGGCAGAGGAGCTTTACGGCGGCCGCGGCGACTTCCGCGCCTATCAGACAAACGGGATTCTCACCCGCTTTGAGATTCGCCGTGAAGTGAGGAACCCGGCCATGCGCAACCAACAGGTAACCATGCGCCTGCCGGAAGGCACGGAAATCGAGGTCGTGAACATCCATCTTTCCGTCGCCGCGATCGACATGCGCTTGTGGAGCGGTAAGTCGCGAGCATTTCACCGGCAAAATCGCGATGTGAGGAATAAAGAGCTTTCGGTAGTCCTCCAGGTGCTGGAGCAGACAGCGATGATTCCCACCACCCCGGCCATAGTCGGCGGTGATTTCAACTCCTCTGCCACCGATGTGGTTCACCGCCAGCTCTCGCGCGACTTTGATGATAGCTTCGCCGAGTCGGGGCGCGGCTGGGGCAATACATTCCATCGCCGCTTTCCCATACTACGCATCGATTTTATCTACGCGACCCGCCAGTTCGAGCCAATCAGCTCCGGCGTGGTCGCTACGAAAACCACGGATCATCGGATGGTTGTTTCGGATCTGCTGTTGCGGTAGATCCCGTATTCAGCAGACAACTCAATCCGAAAGGTCTGCCGCCAATAATCGGATTGGCACTCAAAAAAACCTTGTAAGGGTTGGGGGATTCTGATGAATAGGTATAAGTATCAGTTGTATTGAAGCATACTGATCGTTGAATCCCCCCCCCTCGTTCCGATGATCTGCCATCGATTTATTCATTCAATGCTATCTCCAAGGAAAAAGTAAGGCCATTTCCCGTTAATCAGTATGAAATCAATCCCATCAACAATCCGAATCGTTTACTATTTGTTCGTGTCAGTAATTTCGCTGGCAACCCTGCGAGCTGACCTCACCGGTGCCCACACCATCGATTGGAAAAAATCCTACTCCGGTCCGGGAAATGGTGATGACCAGGCCACCGCCACCGCCGTGGACAGCGCGGGCAATATTGTGGTCACTGGATACTCATATAACGCGAACTCCTCCGATGACTACTACACTGCGAAATACGCTGCGGCCACGGGAGCCTTGCTTTGGGAAAAACGCTACAACGGAACCGGAAACAGCGGGGATCGTGCGAATGCGATTGTCATCGACTCCAGCGGGAATGTGCTTGTTACCGGCTACTCCACAGACAACAACGGCTATCAGAATTGTTATACTGTCAAATATGCGGCGGCTGATGGTGCGATTTTGTGGGAAAGACGCAACGATACTTTAAATACCATCAGCGTGGCTAACGCCATCGCTTTGGATGCCGCCGGAAATGTGGTCATTGCGGGAACCACAACGAATGCGAGCACATCCAATACTGATTATTACACCGCGAAATACGATTCCTCCACTGGCAACCTGCTCTGGCAAAAGACCTACAACGGAACGGGGAACGGCACCGACCAAGCCAACGCTGTCACGGTGGATCCTTCGGGAAATGTGATCGTAACCGGTTTTTCACCCAGCGTCTCGGGCGGAGACGACTATTACACCGCGAAATATGCGGCCGCCGATGGTGCGCTGTTATGGGCCAGGCGCTACAACGGAACGGGTAACGCCTCCGATCAGGCGTATGCCGTCGCCTCGGATGCCAGTGGCAATGTGATCGTCACTGGTTACTCCAATGCCAATTCGCCTGGCGATGACTATTACACTGCGAAATATGCCGCCGCTGATGGAGCGGTACTTTGGTCCGTTCGTTATAACGGCACCGGCAACTCCCAAGACCGTGCCTACGCCCTGGCTATTGACAGCGGCGGCAACGCGGTGGTCACTGGATACTCCTACGACAGCACTGGATACTACAATTGCTATACCGCAAAATATGCGGCGGCCACAGGAGCGCGGCTTTGGGAAAGACGCCACAGCCCCGAAAGTACTTACAGTCAAGGCAATGCCATCGCTTTGGATGCGGCGGGTAACGTCGTGATTACCGGAAATGTGTCAGATGCCGTTACAGGGTATATTGACTATTACACTGCGGAATACGCCGCCGCCACGGGTGCACTGGTGTGGGAGAGACGCTATGACGGTACCGGTAGCCAAAATGACGAGTCCGTCGCCGTGACTGTGGACTCCAACGGACATGTGGTGGTCACGGGATATTCCTATGGTGCCGTGGGTTCGGATGCAGGGAATGATTTCTACACCGCGAAGTATGACTCGGCCACAGGTAATGTGCTTTGGAATCAACGCTACAACGGCTCCTACGCTGCCGAGGATAAGGTCACCGCAAGCGTCGTTGATGCCAGTGGCAACCTGATCGTCACCGGATCATCGACCTCACAATCCGGCGGTTTGGACTACTACACCGCCAAATACGCCGCAGTGGGTGGTGCGTTGATCTGGGAGAAACGCTACAATTCGCTGGATTATTACTGGGATGGTGCCTCCGCGATTGCCCTTGATGCTAGTGGTAATGTGATCGTCACCGGCTATTCCTACAGTAACGCAGGCTATTACGACTACTATACAGCCAAATACGCCGCCGCTGATGGAGCGCTTCTCTGGGAAAGGCGCTACAATAATGCGTCCAATAATGATGATCGGGCGACAGCGATTGCGGTGGACGCCAGCGGCAACGTGATTGTCACAGGCTATTCCTACAGCAACGCGGGCGGCTACGATTACTACACCGCGAAATATGCCGCAGCGACAGGAGCGCTGATCTGGGAAAAACGCTACAATAGCAGCAGCACGAATGAAGACAAAGCCAATGCTGTTGCAGTGGACTCCAGTGGCAATGTGTTTGTTACAGGGCTTTCCTACAGTGCCACGGGCTACTACGATTACTATACCCTCAAATACGCGGCAGCCGACGGTGCGCAACTCTGGGCCAAACGATATACGAGCAGTGGTTTTTCGGACGACCAAGCGAATGCGATCGCGGTGGACTCAAGCGGAAATGCGATCGTTACCGGCCATTCCAATTCCTCCGCAGCTTATTTTGATTATTACACGGTGAAATATGCCGCTGCGGATGGCGCCATTTTGTGGAGCAAGCGCTCGGATGGCGGAGATTCCTGGGAAGACAGGGCAACTGCGATAGCCTTAGACGCTAGCGGCAATGTGTTCTTGACCGGTAGTTCTTACAGCAATGCGAGTGGTACAGATTACTATACAGTGAAATATGCCGCCTCCAATGGAGCGCTACTCTGGGATAAAAGGTATACAAGCAGTGGTTTTACGCATGATGAAGCGAAAGCGCTTGCGGTGGATTCCAACGGCAACGTGGTGGTGACTGGCTTCTCAACCAATGAGGATTCCAGCACAGACGTTTACACTGCCGCTTACGCTGCCGCGAATGGCGCTCTGCTGTGGGATAACCGCACGGCAGGTGGGGCTGGAAGTAATAACACCGCTTACAGCGTGAAGCTCAACGCGGCGGGTGATGCTTACGTCTCAGGGACGGTTTTTTCACCCCTTACCGGACAAGACTACCTTGCCATGAAATTCATCCCCGCCACCAGAATCATAGGTTTGAGCGGCAGCATGGCCTTCGGGGATGTAATCCAAGGAAATAGCAAGACCGCAGTGCTCACCATCAGCAATAGCGGCAATACCCCGCTCTCGATCACTTCGATCACTTATCCTTCCGGATTCAGCGGCGCGTTCTCCGGCAGCATTCCGGCTGGTGCCTCTCAAGAGGTTACCGTCACCTTTAATCCGACCTTGGTGCAGCCATTCTCCGGCAATATCACCGTGGTCGGTGACCAAACGAGCGGAACCAATACGCTGGCAATTTCGGGCAACGGCATACCGGTCACTAAGATTATCGGTTTGAGTGGTAACATGGCCTTCGGAAATATTCCGTTCGGTTCAACAGCCACTTCGGTTCTCACGATCACCAATAGCGGCAATAGTCCCTTGAATATCGGCTCCATTAGCTTCCCGTCCGGATTCAGCGGTGCGTTTTCAGGTGTGATTCCTGCGTCCGGCAGCCAGACGGTCACCGTCACCTTCAGTCCCACTGCGGCGCAATCGTATAACGGAAATATATCGGTGTTTTCAGACGCTCTCAGCGGCACCAACAACCTGGCGATTTCCGGCACCGGTTCAGCTACACGGATCATCGAGTTGAGCGGCAGCTTGACCTTCGGTAATGTTCCTGTCGGATCCACCGCCACGAGTACGCTGACCATCAGCAACACTGGCAATTCTTCCCTCAGCGTCACCGGAATCACGTATCCGGCGGGTTACAGCGGTGTTTTCTCAGGGTCGATCCCCGCAGGCGGCTCCGCGAATGTCACCGTCACCTTCAGCCCTACTGCCGTCCAGAGCTTCAGCGGAAATCTGACAGTGGCTTCCAACAAGACCAGTGGCACCAATACCCGGGCGGTTTCCGGTTCAGGAATCGCCGCGACCCGTGTGATTGCGCTGAGTGGCAATATGAACTTCGGAAATGTTGCCGTTGGAACAAGTGCCACCTCGACTCTGACCATCGGCAACACCGGCAACTCCCCTCTGGTCGTGACAGGCATCACCTATCCCGCCGGGTTCAGTGGTGCCTTTTCAGGAACCATTCCAGCCGGTGGCTCACAGAATGTGATTGTGACATTCAATCCCTCTGCCTCCACGACATACGGCGGTAACCTCACCGTGGCCGCCAACCAAACCGCGGGCAGCAATACATTGGCCGTTTCCGGATCTGCGGATATATCCCGGATCATCGCTTTGAGCGGGAATATGGCTTTCGGAAACGTCCCTATGGGAACGACCAAGACAGCAATTCTCACGATCAGCAATACCGGCAACGCACCTCTGAATGTAACCGGCATCTCGTATCCTGCAGGCTTCAGTGGTGCCTTTACAGGTGTGATCCCCGCCGGAGGCTTCCAGACGGTAACCGTCACCTTCAGCCCTACTCTGATTCAATCCTACGGTGGTGACCTGAGTGTGGCCTCTGATCAGAACGGAGGTACAAACACCTTGGCTCTTAGTGGAAGCGGCATTGCTGCCACAAGGGTTATCTCCGTGAGTGGCACGATCACCTTTGGTAATGTGCCAGTTGGTTCGAGTGCGACACGAGTATTGAGCATCACGAATTCTGGTAATTCTCCGTTGAATGTTACCAATATCACTTACCCCGCTGGTATGAGCGGAGCATTTGTCGGCGTAATTGCGCCTGGTGGCACTCAAAATGTGACAGTTAGCTTCAAACCGACCATCATCCAATCAGTCAGCTCAAACATCACAGTTTTTTCTAACAAAACTTCCGGTACGTTTGGGCGTCTTGCATCCGGCAGCGGTATCGCCGCCACTCGAATTATCGGAATCAGCGGCAACATGGATTTTGGTAACGTCGCCGTTGGTGCGGTAAGCACCACGGTTCTCACTGTTACCAATACAGGAAACTCCCCGCTGAACATTGGTGGTTTATCTTACCCCGCTGGCTTCCGAGGCTCAGTGGGTGGCATAATTAATCCGGGCACTTCGAAAAGGTTTTCCATTTCCTTTATACCTACGGCAGTCCAGAGTTTTGATGGAAATCTGACCTTCACTTCGGACGCAACGAGTGGAACCACAAGCGTTCCATTGACCGCTTCAGGCATGTGATGATCATAAGCATTCTACTACCTCCCCACCGCAATATGGTCGATCAACCGGACCTCTCCATAAAACACCGCGCACGCAAGTATGGCGGGAACGGAGAGGTTTTCCGTAGGTATGAGCGTTTCCGCATCCACCAGCGAGAGGTAGTCGATTTTCGTGAAAGGCGATCCGTCGATGATTTCACGCGCGGTTCGTAGGATGGATGCGGCATCGTTTTCCACTGCGGCGGCGAGGAGGGCACGGCGGATGCGCGGGGCATCGGCGCGGTGCTCGGGGGTGAGGCGGGCGTTGCGCGATGAAATCGCGAGGCCGTCGCTTTCGCGCATCGTGGGGTGGGGGATGATCTCCGTCCGCAGGTCCAGATCCCGCACCATGCGGCGGATCACGGCAAGCTGCTGGAAATCCTTTTCTCCGAAGACGGCGGCATCGCACCGGGTGAGGAGGAAAAGCTTCAAAACCACGGTGCAGACGCCGTCGAAGTGCCCTGGTCGCGCGGCTCCGCAAAGGTGCTTGGAGAGTGAGCTTTCCGTGACGGTGACAGAGCGGTCGGGAAGATACATTTCGCCGTCGTTCGGGACGAATACGCCATCGGCTCCGCGCTTTTCGCAGACAGCGAGATCGTCTGTGAGCGGACGCGGATAGGCGGCGAGATCACCTGCGCGGTCGAACTGGATGGGATTTACGAAAATGGAGACGATGACCGTGCCGGCCTCGCCCGCCTTTTCACGAGCGAGTTTAATCAGTGAGGCATGGCCTTCGTGCAGTGCGCCCATGGTCGGCACGAGGATGATAGGGTGGGGAGCCGCATCGACGCGGGCGCGGAGTTCGGCTTTGGTTTTTGCGATCCACATGTCAGGCAATTTCAGGAGATGAGTTAGAACCACGAATCAACGTGGATGGACAATGATAGGAAGGGGCGTCAGCGGGCGTGTTACTTTTTGCAATCAACGGGTTCTGATTTCTGAGTGCCGCTCATGATGCGCATCCCTTGCCGGATGTATTGCAGCATGGAAAGGAGGATGAAAACCGCTGCAAAAGCGCAGGGGTAGGCAGGGGATAGCTCGGTCACGCGCAACATCACCCAGCCTAGCACGACAAAGAGGAAAAAAGTGCACACTTTTCCCGTCCAATGAGGTCGGATCTCCACGTTTTTCCGTGCCGACCACATGATGCGGATGCCGGCAAGGATAACGGAATCGCGAAGCACGACGAGCACTGCGAACCATAGCGGGATACGCCATCCCGATACCCCCCAATCGAGGAAAGTGAGGATAAGCAGGGCGCTGAGGACGAGCGCTTTGTCGGCGATGGGATCGAGAAAAGCGCCGAGATCGGATTTCTGGTTGAAATGCCGCGCGATCCATCCATCGATGCCGTCCGTGGCGGCTGCTGTGACGAATACCCAGAAAGCCGACCAGCGAAGTGTTTCATCAGGTGCGCCCGCCGCCGTGGCGAGGCCGTAGGAGATGGCTAGGAAAGAGAACACCGGCACCAGCACTAGGCGGAGCACGGTGAGTTTCGTAGCGAATGTCATGCCCCAAGACTAACTGCCTGTGGCGGAAAGGGAATGCTGAAACAGCGATTACCAGTTCACGTTCGTCCCGCGGGTATCAATGTGCGTGAAGGAAGAGTAACTGCCGACTCCGCCTTTGAAGAGGCCGCGATCACGTAGGCTTCGGGTTGCCGAGGTAACGTTGCGCGCGGAGGTGTCGAATTGCACATCCACTGCGACGTTCGCCTGGTGCCAGGAATGCGCCTTGGCTCCACCGCAGCGGGAGTTGTAGGCGGGAGTGCGGTAGGCGGAAACGATTTCCTTCACGGGAGTCCGCATTTCCGAGGAGATCCGGTCGATCACACGCAATGTATAACCCATGCGCGTCCACCACTCGCGCGGTGGCAGCATGTTCCATACTGCTCCGCGCTCCTTGGCGTGAGCCGAGATCACATCTTGGGCGCTGATGTTGCGGAGTTTCAGGGAATTGAGATAATTCGTGTAATCCCTGAGGTTGCGTCCCTGCAAGCGAACCCACTCCTCGGGGAAACCACCGATGGCTGTGCTGGGTTTGGCGACTTTGCCGACGCGGGCATCGCTGGGAATGGTTTTCACCTTCACCACAGGCACATCATCATGGCCACCCCATTTCCACATCGCGTTCGACGTTCCGGTGGATGCGCAGAGCGCCGCAGTGGCCATCCCGAATGTTCCTATCACGTTGCGGCGGCTTATGAGAGACTCCGTGGAAATGGTGTTGATTACGGAGGAAACAGGTTGCGCGGACTGCTCTTGTGAATGGGTCATGGAATATGGGGTTAGAATTGGCGGTCGGGTTGAATCACTTGAGCGGAAAGTGTGCCAGACGATGCACGGATCACTTTCGCCCTGTGAAATATTTCCGGCTACCCAAGCAGCCTCACCTCACCCGGCAAGAAAAAAAGACCGGATTACCTCTAACAGGGCAGGTTGTGATGGCTGGAAACAAATTAGGAGAGTGGTATCTATCCTGCCAAGATATGGGGATTTCAGCCCCCTGTGGAAGAGGCTGCGGACCAATGTCAGCGCACCGTAGTAGAATAAATCCTGCGCTCCATTACGGCAGCGGCGAGGCCGATGGTGGAGAGCAGTATAATCCCCCAATCACCGATCAAGGTGTAGAGCGAAAAGCCGGGCTGCAGAGGGATCTTGACCTCGGTGAGGAGGTGGCCGCGCAGGAAGCAACTGCCGCTTTCATCCGTTAGAACCTGGGGCTTGCCTGTCTTCGGATGGGCGGTGGAGCCGATGGTGTCGATGGCGGCGCTGACGCCGGTGTTGGCGCAACGCAGCATGGGGCGGCGCAGCTCGATGGCGCGGAAGCGGGCGTTCGCGAAATGCTGGGCGGCGGCGGGCGATTCCTTGAACCAGCCGTCGTTGGTGAGGTTCACGATGATCTGCGGGCCGGGGCGGACGAATTTCCGGGTGAGGCGCGGCACGGTATCTTCGAAGCAGACGGCGGGGATGATACCGATTTCCTTGCCTTTCAGCTTCGCGGGCAGCGGGTCGAGCGACGGGCCTGCGGTAAAGGAACCGTTATACTCCGCTCCCGCTTGTTGCTCGTAGATTTTTTTCAGCAGCGGGATGCTTTCCACGAAAGGGATGGTTTCGCCGAAAATGACTAGATGGCGTTTGCGGTAGGTTGCGAGGTCACCCCCGGCGTTCTGGATGGCGATGGAGTTGTAGATTTTCGCCTTCTCCTTTTGGTAAAGGCCGTCCTCGCGCGCCTCGCCCTCGATCTCGACGACCCCATACAGAAGGTCGAAATTCCCGCCCTCGCGGACGCGCCCGATCGTATCTATGTTTTCGCGCCACGAACCCCACTCGCCGCTGTCGGTGCGGATGATGCGGCCGTTCAGCGCCGTCTCGGGCCACAGCACCCAATCGGGTGTGCTGAGCTCGATCTCTCCCTCATCGCTTTTTCCGATGGCAGCCTTGAGTTTCTCCTCATCGGTTTTCGCGATGTCTTCCAGCGCGGAGAGTGTTTCGTCCTCGTAACCCATGTGAACCTGCTCGGCGGGCCAAAGCACCTGCGCCCCTTCGTGCGGGATGTTGAGCTGGACCAGCAGTGCTTTCAGCGGGACGGATTCCCTGCCGCTTTCCGTTGCGATGCGGAGGAGTCCGTAGCCGATCAGGAGCCCGACGGCGAGCGAGGTCGCGGCGAAATCCCAGCGGGGGCGGCGTATGCCATCCGAGGCTGTCTTTTTCAGGCGGTGGGCGACCTGGACGAGGACGCATTGGAAAAACACGAGCATCAGGGAAAGCCCGGTAACGCCTAACAGATCGGCGGCTTGGGAGATGACGAGGGTTTCGTGGAAAGCGACTCCGAGTCCGTTCCAACCGAAGCCGGTGAAGAGCCAGCCGCGCAACCACTCAAGCCCGGCCCAGACGGTGGCGTGGGTGAAGGCGGTGAAGAGGCTGCGGAAGGGGCTTTCGGAGGTTTCCCCCGCGCGGTTCCACGGATTTCCAAGTGTCGCTGCGAAGGCTCCGAACGCTCCGAAAAACAGCGCAAGGTAAGCCGCGAGCACGATGGGGCCGAGCCATGAGACCGTGGAAAGCCACGAAAGCTGGATGCCGAAAGCGATGGCTCCGGCGAGGTAGCCGATGAGGAAACCTTTCTTCGCGCGGTGTTTTCCTTTCAGCGTCCACAACGCGCTGAGCAGAGGGATCAGGCAAATCCATGCGAGCATCGCAAAACTGAAAGGCGGAACGAGCGCGGCGACCATCAGTCCGGAGAGGACGATGGCGAGGGTGCGGAGAGCGATTGCGCGGGCGGGCATAGCTCAGAGCTTGGCGGGATTTTCGCCGAGGGCGAGGAGAAGCGCGAGAACGCGTAGGGCTTTTTCCATCTCCGATTTCCAGGGACGAAGCGGGCGCAGGATGAGCCAGTTATTTTGGATGGCGAGTTTTTCGAGCGAAGGCTTCGGGTTCACGACGGTGGCCTTCTCGCAAATGGCGAGCATCGGCAGGTCGGCGGTGCTGTCGGTGTAGCCGTGTGAGTTCATGAGTTTGCCGCCGATGAAATACGATGCGGGTAGTAGTTCGCGGAGACGGGTGACCTTGTTGCCGCCCTTGTGGTTCGTGAGATCGGGGAAGAGGAGGTTGTTTTCCAAGACGGTGCCGAGGGAGATGTCAAAGCCCAGCAATCGACCCACCTCCTCTGCATAGCACTCGGGGCTCGCGGAGCTGAGGATGGTGAGATGGTCAGCGGATTTGTGCTCCGCGAGTGCGGATTTAAGCTCCGGGTAGATGGATGGGATAAGTTTTTCCGCGAATTCTCGGGAAAGCTCAACGAGTCGATCCGGCGGCATTTTCCACAGGAAACAATGGAACACGCGTTTCATGTTCTCCGTTCCCAGCAGCTTCGCGAAGGGTAGGAACGCGAGGAACAGAGGGACGGAAAACGCGCGCCACGGATCCGCGCGGATCACGTGGTGGCGGAACAGAAGCTGGCAATCCCACGCCAGCAGGGTGCCGTCCATGTCGAAGAGGGCGATGCCGGGCGGTGGGGAGGCGGGGAGCATCACACGTAATGCAGCGCCTTGGCGCGGTCGTTGATCGCGGCGTCGTTGTCGAGGAGTTCCTGGATGGGATCCCAGCGGCCGGAAACGAGGGCTTCGCGGGCGGACTCGGGCATTTTCACGGGGAACTCGAGGTCGCAGCAGGTGCGCACGGTCATTTTCTCCAGGTCGATGGTGATCACGGTGTCCGGCTTCTTCTCGATGGCCTCACGGAGGGCGGCGATGTCGGCGGCAGATGCTTTCACGCAGGGCATGGCGAGGGTAGTGGAGTTGCCGTAGAAAATCTCCGCGAACGACTCGGCAATGACCGCGTTGAATCCGTATTTCTTGAGCGATTGCGGGGCGTGCTCGCGGGAAGAGCCGCAGCCGAAGTTCACGCCCGCGATGAGGATGGACGCGTCCTTGAAGCGCTCGTCGTTGAGGGGATGGTTGGTTTTTTCACCGGTTTCGGAATCGAAGCGCACATCGTAGAACGCGAACTCGCCGAGTCCGTCGAAGGTGACGCATTTCATGAAACGCGCGGGGATGATGCGGTCGGTATCGATGTCCGCGCCGGGTATGAAAACTCCGGTGCCGGTGACTTGTTTGACGGGTTCGAGGGCCATGGTGGTGAAGTGGAAACTTTAAACTATAAATTTTAAACTCTAAGCGGAGATCAACCGTCCTCGCGGAAGCGGAGGTAGAAGGGGCGTTGGACGTCTTCCGGGAAGGGGTTCGACTGGTAGAAATCGGCGACCTTGATGGCCATGCCAACGGATGAGAGTTCAATGACGGAATCCATCATGGTGTAGAGATGGCGTTTCCAGTTGTCCGAGCGGCGGGTGACGAAAATCTCGGGCCATGCCTGCTCGACAATGACGATTTCCTCTACGCTGGGGATGCGCTTGTAGGCGGCCAGCTTCTCACCCTTGTCGTGCCGGGCGGTGGAGGGGGAGACGACCTCGATGATCAGCTTGGGTTCGCGCATCACGTGGGTGTCGGCTCCGGCTGGTTCGCAGGTTACGAAGACATCCGGGTAGTAGAACGCGGTGCCGAGATCATCGGAGAGTTCGACTTTCACGGCCTCCATGAAGACTCGGCAATGGCCACCGCGCAGATGGCTTTTCAGGATCGTGTAAACATCTCCGCAAATCTCATTGTGCTCCGCGCTGGCACCGGCCATCGCATACACCTTGCCATCGATGTATTCATGGCGCACCTCCGCAACGCGCTCGCCTTCGAGATACTCGGCGGGCGTGATCGGGAGTTGCTTTGCAGCGCTGGCACTCATTTCACGGGGATCTTACGCGACGGCGGCAGGAGTTTCCAGATCGAAAAGCTCGCGGGCGTCGGTGATGTGGCCCTTGATCGCGGCGGCGGCGACCATTACGGGCGACATGAGGACGGTGCGACCGGTTGGGGAGCCTTGGCGGCCTTTGAAATTGCGGTTCGATGAGGAGGCGCAGAGCTGGTCGCCGACGAGCTTGTCGGGGTTCATCGCTAGGCACATCGAGCAACCTGCGGCGCGCCATTCGAAGCCCGCGGCGCGGAAAATTTCCGGGATGCCTTCCTGCTCGCATTGGATCGCGACGATCTGCGAGCCGGGCACGGCGATGGCTTGCACGCCCGCCGCGACCTTGTGGCCCTGGATGTATTTCGCGACCTCGCGGAAATCCGAGATGCGGCCGTTCGTGCAGGAGCCGATGAACGCCACGTCGATCTTGGTACCTGCGATGGGCGCGCCTGCGGGGAGTTTCATGTAGGCGAGCGCTTCCTCGATGCTGGCCTTTTCTTCGGGAGTCTTGGCCTTGAGCGGGTCGGGGATCGTTTCGGTGATGGAAATTCCTGCGTCGGGGGAAATGCCCCAGGTGACGGTCGGCTCGATCTCGGCGGCGTTGATTTTCACGATGTCATCGAACACCGCATCGGCATCCGAGGCGAAGGATAGCCAGCGGGCGGCGGTGGCTTCGAAATCGGTATTATCGACGTAAGGGCGGCCTTTGAGGTAGGCGATGGTCTTCGCGTCCGGATTCACGTAACCGCAGCGGGCGCCGCCTTCGATGGACATGTTGCAAACGGTCATGCGCTCCTCCATGGACATGCGGTCGAAGACATCGCCGGCGTATTCGTAGGCGAAGCCGATGCCGCCGTTCGCGCCTAGGAGGCGGATGATGTGGAGGATCACGTCCTTCGCGTAAACGCCGGGGCGGAGGTCGCCGTTCACCTCGATGCGGCGGACTTTCATTTCCTCCAGCGCGATGGTCTGGGTGGCGAGCACATCGCGCACCTGGCTGGTGCCGATCCCGAACGCGATAGCTCCGAAGGCACCGTGCGTGGCCGTATGCGAGTCGCCGCAAGCGATGGTCGTGCCGGGCTGGGTGATTCCTTGCTCGGGGCCGACCACGTGGACGATGCCCTGCTTGCCGGATTTCAGGTCGAAATAGGTCACGCCGAAGTCATCGCAGTTCTTGCGGATCGCATCGATCATCTCCGCGGCGAGCGGATCGGCGGGCTGGTCTTGGTTGATGGTCGGGACGATGTGGTCGATGGTCGCGAAAGTGCGCTGCGGGAATTTCACCTTCAGCCCCAGATCGCGCAACATCCCGAAGGCTTGCGGCGAAGTGACCTCGTGGATGAGGTGCGTGCCGATGAAAAGTTGTGTGCGTCCATCCCCGAGGGTGCCAACGCGGTGCGAATCCCAGACTTTTTGAAAGAGGCTTTTTCCCATTGCTTTGTGCCGCCGTGGTTCGCGGCGGGGCGGGAAGATGGATAGGCGGCGGGGAAACTTCAACCCCCAAAACTCAACTTTCAAATGAAGGTTCAGTCGGTCGGGAGCTGATTCTTGAGAAATGAATTTTGAAGATCGAAATTTCCCGCTACACCTCCCGCGTGGCCGCGAAACCGAAGACATCCCCCGCCAATGCCAGTTTCCATGTGATCGTGGGGACGGATGAGGGATTGGTGCGGGAGGAGGCGCTGGCGCTTTATAACCAGCTCACGGGCGGGAACGACGACGGCTTCACGCATGAGACGATCGACGGCAATGCCGACAATTCGGAGGGTGCGTTCCAGATCTGCTCGAGCGCGATCCAATCCCTGATGACCATGCCGATGTTCGGCGGCGACAAGGTGGTTTGGCTGCGGAATGTGAATTTTCTCGGCGATGATGTGACCGGCCGCTCCCAGCGCACCGAGGCGGGGGTGGAGGCTTTGCGGGGTGTTTTGGAAAAGGGTTTGCCGGAGGGCATCCGTTTCATCCTCTCCGCCGACAAGGTGGACAAGCGGCGGGCGTTCTGGAAATTCCTGGAGAAAGCCGCGAGTGTGCGGAGCTACGACAAGATCGATATCAGCCGCGATGGCTGGCAGGACGAGGTGGGGCGCTTGGTGGATGGGCGGGCGAAGGAGCTGGGGCTGGGTTTTGAGCATGACGCGCTGGAGCTGTTCATCATGCTCGCCGGGGAGCAGACGAAGCAGATCGCGAACGAGTTGGAGAAAATCGATCTCTATCTGGGAACCGAGCGGCGCACGGTGACGGTGGAGGATGTGCGGGCGCTGGTTCCGCTGAGCCGGGCGGCGGTGATTTTCGAGACCGGGCAGGCGATCCAGGTGGGCAACGTAGCCCGCGCGATCCAGCTCATCGACGAGCAGCTCGCCGCCGAGGAATCGGCGGTGGGGATCATGCGGGCATCCATCATCAACGTCGTCCGCAACCTCTACATGGCGAAGCTGGTGCTTGAGAAATTCAAGGCGCCCGCCGGGAATTACGGAGCGTTCGCCGGTGCGCTCAACAAACTCCCCGCCGCCGACCGCGCGTGGCTGCCGCAGAAAAAGGACGGCTCCGGAGTGAACGTTTTCCCCATTTTCCTCGCCGTCCCGAACGCGAAGAACTTCGACCTCGACGGCCTCCAGCACGTGATGGAGCAGACGCAGAAAGCGGATCAGGCCTTGGTGACGACCGGGCTGGATCACCGGTTGGTGCTGCATCGCCTGATCGCGGAGATCGCGGCGGCGCGGAAGGGGAGGGGTTAAACGCAGTCCGCCTATCCTGCGACGATGAAAAAGGGGAAACAATCGGTTTGGTATGGGCTCCAGATCAGACGAATTCTGTTTTGTGTGGGTCTAGGCTTGTGGGGATTCAATTTTTATTTGAAGAGCACAAGTTATCCCGGCAAATCCTTGGCACTGATCGGCGCAGGCATCACAGGAATCGCATTGATTTTTGTGGCATACCGATGGAAGTGCCCACGATGTGGAAAGAATTATTTGGAGGAGGGCGAAGATGGTGGCATGCGCGTTCCGTGGAGTGAGACTTGCGGACATTGCGGCCTGCCGGAGGGTGAGGATCCAGTGGAATGGAAGGAACCGGTTCCGAAACCCTTAACCTCATACCCGAGGCAATATCCTGCCCCTGACCCGAAAATCGCCCGGCGGAAAACACAGGAAAACTTCCTACGGGTTGTTCTGAGGGATGATCCCAGGGTTGTCTCGCTGAAGCCGGATGAACAAGGCTGGTTTAGGGTGGAGGATTTGCTGGATCGGGCGAAGCGGTACCGGATCGATTTGAAGCGGGATGAACTCGATGAGATCCTTACGGAGGATAGGGGATGCCGCTTTGAATCTGGCATGGATGGGGAGTTGATCCGATACAAACGCGAGAGCTGATCGATTCTCGTCGGTGATGTTATCGAGGGTTGCGGTGAGGAGGGGAGGGCGAAGAGGTGAGCGGGAAACGACAGATGACACTATCAACCCCAATCGGGGTTGCGTATTTCAGCCCGGGGTTGCCGTAGAGCAACGGAGGCTACCCCGGGACAACCAACGAAGATCATCCAACGCCGAAGGTGTTGTGTCCATGTCGTCACAACCTCAGCGCACGGACGCAACACCTTCGGCGTTGTGATTTCTTGCGGGCGGATACCCGGGGTAGGCTCCGCCAACCCCGGGCTGAGTTCCGCAAGCCCGTCGGGCTAGGCACATATTTCACCAAACATACTTCACCCCAACGACCGCGCCGAAGCCCGGTTCGTTCTGGCCGGAGCCGTGGTTGCGGTAGTCGTCATCAAGGATGTTTTCAACGGCGGCTGTGATTTGGAAATTTTCGGTGGGCTTCCAGCCCGCGTGGATGGAAGCGACGGCGTAGCTTGGTGTGCCGTTGGTGGGGAAGCGTTGGGGGTCGGCGATGTCGCTTGCGGCGAGGCGGTCGGCGGTGGCGGAGGCGAGAACGCGTCCTTCCACCCAGAACGGGGCGGAGGGGTGATCCCAGCGGAGGGCGATCGAGCCGTTGAGGGGCATGACCCGGGACAAGGGTTCCTGGACGGTGGGGCCGCCCACGAAGGCGAGGCGTTCGGTTTGGGATTCCTGCCATGATGCGAAGCCGGAGAGAGTCAATTGCGGAGAGAATTTCCAGAAACCTTCAAACTCAACCCCGTAGATGTGGCCGTCGCTGGAATTGCCGGTGATGGAGGTGGGCGGGACGGTGGTGACAGGGATGCTCGTGATGAGATCCGAAATGTCCGTGTAGAAAACCGCAAGCACGAAGCCGCTTGTTTCGTTCTCCTGGCGGTAGCCGAGCTCCGTGGTGATGAATTCCTCCGGATCCACGTTGAGTGAACCCGCCGCAGCGACTCCGGAGCCGGAGGTGAGGTTCCCCGAAAGATCGATGAGATTGGGGGAGCGGAAGGCTTGGGAGATGCCTCCATACAGCATCTTCTGCTCGTCGATTTTGTAGGTCGCACGCAACGAGGTGGAAAGGTCGTTCCAGGAATCCTCAGCGGAGATGTCCGTTGCGACACCAGGGGTTGGATCGAAAAGTTTCCCGATATCGGCTTTTGCGTTCGTGTAGCGGAGGCCTGCCGTAATTTCAAAAGATTCCCCGATAGGGCGAATGTATTGGGCGTATGCGCCGAAGAGTTCGTAGGTGGAATCGTCGCCCACAGGGCGGTTGGACTGCTGGAAGGCAAATCCGGCACCGGTGTCCCGGGACGCCGTGGAATCCACGGAATCACGGTAGTAGTCGAGGCCATAGACCAGCGATCCATCGGCCAAGCGCGACTCCAGTTCGAGGTCAAACCCGAGGGTGTCCACCTCGTAAAATTGAAGGCGCCGGTCCACAAGGGTGCGGGTCTGGAGTTCCCTCTCGGAAGATTCCTGAAAGGAGAGCGTTGCGGTGATGCGGCGGACGGGCGCGGAGGCGCTGTCGTCGACATGGGCAAGGCGGATGTAGCTCAACGAGCGGTCCTGGTCGTAATCACGCGCCAGGAATGTGCCGGGGGTGGTGACGTGATTGCCGTGTGTCCAGCCCGGGTTGTTGATCGTGGAATGCCAGCGGGAGACGGCGTCCTGTTCGAGGTCTTGGTGGACCACGGTGAGGGTCGTTTGCGCAGAGATCGCCCAGTCGAAGCGGGCATCATAAGCCTGCTCCGGGTATCCGGTGCCGCGCATGAGGCCTACGGCGGAGTCCTCGATATCGCCGAATTCCTTTGCGGAAATACCGAGATGGAGTCCGAATTTCCCGCCGATGCCGGTTTGCGTTTCCAAGCGGCCGATGTGGCTTCCACGGCCATTGCTACGGTATTCGTAGTAAGCGGAGCCGTGGGAGAAAAGCTGGCCGTCAGCCTCATCCTCGAAGCCGGAGGATTTCGTGAACGCGTTGAGCGTGCCGCCCGCGGCATCCGAGCCGTAAAGCGCGGAACCCTGCGAGCGGATCAGCTCGAAGTGGTCGAGCGAGAAGGGATCCACCGTGTTCCAATACTGCACCGGCCCGCCGCGGAAGGTGGAGTTGTTGAAGCGGATGCCGTCGATCAGGAACAGGTTCTGCCGCCCGGTGAAGCCACGGATGAAAGGCGATCCGTGGCCGTGGGCGGTTTTCTGCACGAGTACGCCGGGTGTGTAACGTAAGGCGTCAGGCAAGGTGCGGACTTGATATTCGAGGAAATCCTCCGAGGAGAAATACGTTCCGGAGTAGGGGACATTGCCCAGGGCGGAGGCGCTGCGCGTGGCGGTGATGACCAGCGGATCGAGGAAATCCTGGGCGGAGGCGGGCAACGCGACGGACAGCAGGGTGAGCGGCAGGAGATTTTTGGTTCGCATCGGAGTTCATGGGATAGGTTTTGCCCTTCTCACGGACAAGATGCATCTAGGGGTAAAAATTATCCATCCGAATGAATCGCGGGCGTGAATCGACCTTGGGTATGGATTTCATCGACAAAATTTCGAAGATATGCCTGATTCGTCTGGTTTCCACCGATGGATAAAAAACGACCATTGATTCTGAAGTCGCGCTCGCTGGCCGTTTGGCTGGCGGGAAGTGTCGGCGCGTTCGTGTTGGTGGGATCGCTTGCGATGATGTTTTTTTTCCAACATCTCGCGAGATCGGAGGAGGTGGAGGCTTTGGAGTCGATCGGGCGGACAAACGCGATTTTCCTGGATCAGAACAAGCTGCCGCAGACGGATCACATGGCCACGCAGATCGGTCGTGTGATGGGGGCGCAGGTGAGTTTCGCTGAGGCGAGCAGCCAAGCCGCCGACGGTGTGGCAAGGCGCGATGGCAAGATGATCCGCGTGGGCTTCGGGCTGCGAAGCGGGCGTGAGGTTTGGTTTTCCCGAAGGGTCGGCCAGAGCGGCGCGTTGCCCGTCTGGAAGCGGCTCGACGCACGGCTGGCGCTCGGCGGGTTCTGGGCTTTGTCGCTTGTTTTCTCGCTGTGGCTGGGGAGGAAGGTGACCCACCCGCTGGCGAAACTGGAGGCCGCGCTGCCCGGTATCGGCGGCGATGAGACACCGCGCGGTTTGCCGGAAACGGGGCCGCGCGAGATCGTCAGGCTCTCCTCCGCGTTGCGGGAAACGCATGCTTCGCTGGTGGAGGAAAGGGATAGGCGCAGGCACGCGGAGCGGCTCGCACTGCTGGGGCGGATGGCAACCAGTCTCGCACACGAAGTCCGCAATCCCGTTTCCGCGATCCGGCTGCACGCGCAGTTGTTGGAAAGGGTTTGCGCGCCCGGTGAAAGGGAATCCGCGAAGCTCATCGTCGGCGAGGCGGGGCGCATCGAATCGCTGGTGAACCAATGGCTGCGCTACGCGAAGCCCGAGCCGGTTACCATGGTTCCGGTCGATCTTCCCGAACTGGTGGGCGAGGCGCGGCAAAGCCTAGGCCCGCAGGCGAAGCATGCCGGAGTCGAGATCCGCGAGGAAATTGATTCGTCATGGAGCGTTCACCCCGTGAAAGGCGACCGGGAGCGGCTGCGGCAAGTCCTTTGCAACCTTTTCCTCAACGCGATCCAAAGCATGCCCACCGGCGGCGCGGTCACGGTGCGCATCCTGCCCGGTGCGCTGGAAGTGCAGGATCAGGGTGGCGGCTTCAGCGAAAAGGCGCTCGCCCGTTTCGGAGAGCCGTTCCATTCCGAACGCGAGGGCGGCATGGGTCTCGGGCTGGCCGTTTCCAAGGAAATCATCGAATCCCACGGCGGGAAAATTTCCGCCACGAACCAGCCCGGCGGCGGCGCGTGCGTCCGCATCGAATGGGCGCAATACTGAACGAACACATGGCCGCCATCCTGATCATCGAAGACGAGCACGCTTTGGGAAACGCCCTTGAACTCGCCGTCCGCCGCCTCGGGCATCTGCCGACCTTGGCCGCGAGCGGAGGGGCGGCGCTGAAACTGCTCGTCGAGCGGAGGTTCGAGGCCATCGTGCTCGACATCGGGCTGCCGGATGTCAGCGGGCTTGTGATCCTGGAAAAAATCCGCGCCGCCGGTTCTAAGATCCCCGTCCTGATCATCAGCGCGCACGCTACCCTCGACCATACGATCACCTCGAGGAAACTCGGTATCGCCGATTACCTGATCAAGCCGCTCGATCTCCAGCGCTTCGAGGAGGTCATTTCCTCGCTCGTCACGAAAAGCGTCCTGATCGCCGAACCCGCCGAGCGTCCGGCGATTTCCCTGATCGGCGCTTCGCCGGGCATGCACCGGGTTTTCCTCGGGATCGCGCGTGCCTGTGGCGGTGATCCGCCTGTCCTGATTCATGGAGCCAGCGGCACGGGGAAAACACTGTCGGCGCGTTTAATCCACACGAACGGCAGCCGCGCCGCCGAGCCTTTGCGTTTGGTGGAATGCGGCTCGATCCATGGCGCGGATTCGCTGCGCGCCTGCCTGGCCGATCCGAAGGGTACGCTGGTTCTGGAGGATATCGATACCCTTGCGCAGGAGCTTCAGGTCGTGCTTGCGGAGGGGATGGGGCGAACGGACGTTCCGCTGCCGCGATTGATCGCCACCATGCGCGCCGATCCGCACGATCCCGCGATTGAAAGCACCCTGAGGGCGGACGTTTTCTACGCCTTCAGCGCCCTCTCCATTGCGATGCCCGCGCTACGCGACCGGACGGGCGATATCCCCGCTCTGGCGCGGTTTTTCCACGGACTTCACCGTGATGCCGCGACCGCTTTCGAAATTTCCGCCGCAGCGCTCAGCGCGTTGCAGGCGTATTCATGGCCGGGAAATGTCCGCGAGCTACGGCATGTGATCGAACTCGCTTTGGCCATGAGCCGCGGCGGTCCGCTGCTGCCCGGACACCTGCCGCCGCACGTCGCCGAAGCCCTGCATGCATCGGGCGGGAAAATCGTCGGCGGTGAACTCGATGCAGTGATCGCCCGTTGGCTCGACTCGCAGTTGGAAATGACGCCCGAGGTGAATTGGCAATACGACGACCTTCTGGAGCGGATCGAGACCGCCATGCTCAGCCACCTGTTGGAGCGATTCGAAAACCGACCCACCCGCCTCGCGGCAGCATTGCGTATGAACCGCGCGACCTTGCGCCAAAAACTCCGCCGCAGCGGGCTATCCTCGGACTGAACGCACCGGAATTTTCCGCACCGAGCGGTTGTGCGGAATGCGCAGGAAAATCACAGAAAAGGTGGCTCCGATGAGTGCGCAGAACATGTCGTTCTGGGTATCCCAATTATCGCCCTGGGTGCCGAGAAAAGATTCCGATGCCTCCACGGAAATCAGCGCCGCCGCCCATTCAAGGAGTTCATAGATCGCGCTGACCGCCATGCAGAAGCAGACGACGAGAAAGGCAAGCCAGCCTCGTTTTGCGACGACATTGTTGCGAATGAAAATCTCACGGCAGACGATGGCAGGAACAAGACCCTGCATGATATGGCCGATGCGGTCATAGTGGTTGCGCGAAAATCCGAAAACCTCCCGTGCCCACTCCCCCGGTGGAACAAGAGCATACGTGTATTTCCCGCCAACCATCAGCACAAACATGTGTATCCCGATCAGAACGAGCGCAAAGTCGGAAAGCCGCCAGGCTTTTGCCTGTGCCACGAATAGCGCCACGAACCCGGCGAATACGGGGGATACCTCCAGCCACCACGTAGTCCTGTCGTAAGGTTGCCAACCCGACCAGATGAGCACGGGCAGCATGGCCGCGAGGAGAAGGAAATGGGGATGGGTTTTCATAGGTTCGCCGCCCTGCGTCACGGTGCGGTTTGAACCGGAAGCTTGGTTTCCAAAAGCCAGCGTAGCGCCTTTGCGGTAACTGAAGGCGGCGACATCTGGTGTCCGCCTTCGAAGGCATGGACGCTTACGATCGAGCCGCTTTGATGGAGGATTTCCGTATCTTTTTCAATGACCCTTCTTGCGTGATCCTTGTCGCCGTAAACCATCGCAACCCGTAGTCGGGGGTAAGGAAGATCAAACCATTCCTCCCCGCCCAGCCACCCGCCGATTGAGAGTATCCCGGCCCATGGGCGCGGAACTTGGGCAGAGTAATGGAAAGCGCGCCACGCCCCTCCGGACACTCCACCCATGAACATGCGGTTCTCATCGTGAGGCACAGCAGCCTCGATCTGGGGCAGGATGGCAGTGAATCGCTGCAGCATTTCCGCCTCGCGTTCCGGGTTGTTATCGGTGTTTTGGAAATGGTCGAATGATACCAGCGTTACACCAAGGGAAGCTGCCGCCTCGATATATCGGTAAATTACACGCCCGCCGTGCCCGCCCGGATGAAAAAGGAAAAGCAGCGGAGGTTTCGCACCGGAGGCATCCGGCTCAGTGGCTGGCACGTAAACCGAATAGGTGGTTGCGAACGCACCTTTCGTCGTGTGGCGGGTGACGGTGCCGCCGATCTTTGACAGCAGTGCCTGAGCTTCCTCGAATTGCTCCATCCATTCGAGAATCCATGCACGGTCGATGGTGGTGAAATTGGATTCTGCGATCTTGATCGTTTTGCCATCCGGAGACTGCAAGGTTACGATGCGGGCGACTTCGTCGAAGCCTGTGATCTCCGCTTGTATTTTCTCCCCTGATTCGAGCGCCCACTCACGTATCTGGTCGTTTGCTGCGGCAAGATCGGCGAGGAACAATACGGCAATTACGGGGATAAACCAATTCATAGCTACTTTCGTTATGGACATGCTCCAGGCCGGTCAAGGTGAAACAAGATTGATTGAGCCGAATGATCACGGGTTGATTAATCATATCAAAGAGATACCGTGATGCATCGAATGCACCTTCCTGATCACGCGATCTCAAGATTCAAGAGCCACATGCCGGACGCGTTTTCGCTTTCGGGTTTCTGGCGCGTCATCGGGAAACTTGCGAACCGTGGAGGACGGAAGATCATCATTTTGGCGATGACCCTTTTCCATTGCCTCAACGATCCCGAAACCCCGGCATGGGCGAAAAGCGTGATCATTGGTGCGCTAGGCTACCTGATTTTTCCTTTGGACTTCATCCCCGACGCGCTCCTCGGGGCGGGTTTTACGGATGACTGGAGTGTGATCTTGGGAGCTGTCGCTACCGTGGCTGCTCACATTAAGGAGGATCACAAGTCAAAGGCTGCTGCTATCGCGGATCGGTTCCTTGGCGGTGAGAAGCAAAACGATGTCGAAGCTCCTCGCGGGCAGGATATCTGAATAAAAAAGCGCCTTTTCCCGTATCACTGCGCAACATACCTTTCCTTCATGAACGTAAAAAACTTTTCGCTCGTTGTTCTCTTGGTTCTGACCGCACAGGTGTGCGCGGGCGTTTCCGTGGATGAGGAGAAACTCGGCAAAAGCCTTGGCGGCTGGAAGGAGCGAGATGGGAAGGCTGCCGAGTATCCGCTTTCAGGAGCAAATTACCGCACCTACCGCCCCGAGGTGACCCCTACACCCGATGGCGGGATTTTTATCTCCATCCGAATCGATCATGTCCGTGGATGGCTCTCCTCGGATGATCACGCAATGCTGGAGATCACCGTGGACAAAGAGGGGAGGGTGGTTTCCGCACAATCAAGCATCGCCATCCAAGGACGCTCTGTGACCAGCGATGTGATTCGCGGCGGAACGGAAGCCGGGCAAAAGCTTGCGGGCGTGGATCGTGCCGTGCAGATCGGGACAGATCTCATCGCCGATGTTTCTGAGAAAATGCTGCGTGAAAAAATTGTGGAGGCGGGGCGTGTTTCTTTTCCGTCGGCTCTGCGGCACAATTACAACTTGCTCTTTCAGTCGATAAAAACCGAAGAGGTGGTTGAGACGCCAGTCATCGAGCAACCGGTTGGTGAGGAGAAGCGGGAAGATACGGAGGCTCCGAAAGCGAAAGTCCTCGAAATCAAGCCTTACGGTGCGGGTGGCAAACCCGAGCTTCCCGTGCAAGGTGCGGAGTGATTTCACCCACGTGGGTGAAATTTGCGATGCGCGTCCTTGAGTCCCTTTGGACTTACGTGCGTATAGATCTGTGTCGTGGCGATGTCGGCATGGCCGAGCAACTCCTGGATCACGCGTAAATCCGCGCCGCCTTCGAGAAGATGAGTGGCAAAGGAATGCCGCAGCATATGCGGATGCACTCTAACTGGCACACCTGCCATCTCAGCGCGCCGTTTCACGATCTGTCTCACTCGCTCGGGAGTGAGCGCCGCACCCCGCACCCCGATGAAAATATGCGATGAGGTTTTGCGACCGACGAGTTTTGGTCTCTCGTTTGCGAGATAGTCGGCGATCGCCTCGAGCGCTTTCGAGCCGACCCTGACGAGCCGGGTCTTTTTGCCTTTTCCAATCACGCGCAGGAAGCCTTCATCGTCATCCATCCACTCCAATCGCGCCGCACAAAGTTCGCCCAACCGCAACCCCGCTGAGTAAAATAGCTCAATGATTGCCTTATCTCTGAGTCCCAACACTTCATCCGTGCGGATACTGCCAAGCAGTGATTCCATGTGGGAGACAGACAAGGTGTCAGGCAATTTCCGTTCATCTTTTGAGGATGCCAGCGGCTCGGCGGGATCCATCGAAGCTTGCCCGGTAGAGGCGAGCCAGCGGTAAAAAATCCTCAGATGCACCGTCGTTAGCCGGATGGATGAGGAGCAGAGACCATCTTCTTTACGTTTTGAAAGAAAAGCAGCGAGTTCCTCGGTTCCTGTTTCCGAATGCTCTATGCCGCGCTCGTTGAGCCAGCCGTTCAGACCCGCCAGCGTTTGCGAAACAGAAAGCTGATAGGCTTCGGAAAGTCCCCGCTCGGTCGCGAGATGTCTCATGAACGCGTCGATTTTACGTTCCAAACCGCCCTCCGTTTTCTTTGGTGTACATTGATTTCACGGCACCCTGAATGGTTTTTTTAAATTTACGACCACAAAACCCTTGAAATGTTCAAAAAAAAGATTGCCTTGCCACCTAAATCTTCTAAGATGCCGGACAGATAAGGAAAGCAGATATTTAATCTTACTTGACTAAATTTCCGAATTCCTTAGAAACGCATCGAAATCCGAAAGAAATAATCGAATCAATGAACGCTACGACACCATCCATCCGACTCGGCTCCGGCCTTGCGATTGGTTATTCGTCGCCGCTCGCCAAGTTCGAACAAGCAGTCGAGCTTCAAGGCGGCACTCATTTCCTCCTCGCAAGAAACGGTCGCGGCAAATCCACGCTGCTTCGTACTATTGCAGGCAGCCTGAAAAAGCTTTCCGGTGATTTTTCGACCGAGGGCTTCATGCAGTATCTGCCCGAAGACATGCGCTTCGATCAAGAATTGACCCCCAAGGCGATTTTCAAGGCTCTGCTTCACAAATCAAAGCATGAAGCTGCGTTCGCGCTGGCGGATCGCATCGAGCTCGATGTGAACAAGATGTATGGGCGGCTATCCACAGGTAACCGCCGCAAGACGGCGCTGATCATGGCGGAGAACTCGGTGGCTGATGATCGTGGGAACATCCTTTTGTTAGATGAGCCATTCAGCGGTCTGGATGCTTTCGCCCGCGAGACTTTTGAGGAGATGTGGAACCAGACCGCGAACAATGTTCTCCGCCTTGTTTCCTGTCATCCGGATTACGATTCGATGCACATGCCGAGCGTGTTGCTCATCGAGGGTAATAAGGTCAGCCATCACTCGTCGGACGGCCAGAAGTGGTCTTCTCTCAAAGCGCTCTTGAACTGAACCACATCATTTTCCTAAAGCCATGCGTCTCTTCAAACTGACCTTTGCCACCATCTTTCGCAAGAAAGCCTGGGCGATCTGTCTCTTTGCCGTGCTCGTGCTGCCGTTCGCGCTGCCGATGATTTCGAGCGCCACGGAAAAACCGGTGCTGCTCCAACCAGCACGCATTCAAGCGGCGTGGGCTACACTGTTCGTCAGCACGATGCTGTGGGGATTTTTTGCGGCTGCCAGTCTCGGCGAATCCAATACGAAATCAGGCACCGGTGAGTATTTCCGGACAACCGGGCTTTCCGCGACGCGGCAGCTTTTCGAAATCTGGCTGGCTCTCTTCTCATACATCGTGCCGCTCGCGCTGATCGCGACAAGCATCTGCCTGTTCGCAGCGATGCCTGCTGATCCGAACGAGCAAGGGATGTGGTGGACTCTGAACTTCCAGTATCTCGCGTTGTTCCTGCTGGTATTCGCGCCGCTGCTGGCGCTGGCCACCGCTCTGGCCTCTCGTTTCGGAGGCATTACGGGATTTGGTGTGACCCTATTCATCACCATCTACGGTCTCTATGGCGTATCCTATCTGGATAACATGCTTAAACTGGAGGCGAACTCCGTGCTTCAAGCGCTCTGGCTATATTCGCCGCAATACCGCTTCGCGGATCTCACTCAGCGCCTCTACTTCAAGACCGGAGCCCTCTCCAGTGAGGTCTTCACCAATATGCTCATCTACTTCACCGCAATCCTAGCGGTGCACACCGGTATTTCCCGCCTCTGCTTCCGCTCAAGCGCCAACGCCTGAACAAAATTCCTTTTACGAACACCGTCATGAAATCGATCCCGAACATCATCTCCATCGCCCTTATCGGGTGCGGTGTGGCTGGATTCGTGGTCGCCTCCAAGCCGCTGCTCGCGAGCAAAGAGGCGGACGCACCACTCAACGTCCTCGGCATCAACCGCAGCCCATATGGTGAGGTTTTCGCCATGGCCATGCAGGGTCCCATCGATTCGCACTTCCACGCCACCCAAGCGGAGGGACATGTATGCGATGAGCATTGCAACCATGAAAAGGTAATGGATGCAGATTTCGCAACCAACACCGGACTGAATGACCGCATACGAGGATTCATCGAGGGCATGGGTGCAGGACTGACCGAGCGGACGAACCCGCGCGGCGCTAGCGAGGCACATAAGTTTTATCTCCGTCGCGAGATCGAGAACAAGCTGCGCTTCGCGTATAGCCTCGATCCCAGCCACTATGGCAATTACAATGCTTATCACTTCTTCCTAACCGAACCCCAGCTTGGTACACGCCCGGAACTGACTCCACACGCTGCAAAGCTGGCGCAGGATACGATCAATTACTGCCTCAACCAACGCAACGATCCGCGTCAGGCACTCACCGCCGCCGCAGCAGCTGGAAATGTGATTGAGCTGATGTTCAACGACCGTCACGTCAACCCGGATAAACCGCGCTTCACTACCCAGCAGATGAAGGATGTCCTCAAGGCCATGGATCAATCCATCGGGCTGTATGCTCACCTTGCGAACGAGTGGGCGGATAAAGGGCTATGGGCGAATCTTTCCGCAATGCGCTTAGCAGAGACCCAGGAACGCTTCAAGTTCGTCCTGAAAATCCGCGACAGCCAAGAGCAGGCCATCCGCCGCCTTGAAGGACTTCCCGATACTAGGGACACGGCCAGCCACGCCGATTCGAATCTGAACTGACCATGCAAACTCTCGCTCCGCCACCTTTACCGCCTAGCAACGCGCCGGTCGCCTCCGGTTCGCGTTTCGCTCCAGGCATGACAGGGCGCGAACTATTGGGGATTATCTTCCGTGTTTGCCGCGAATTGAGGGTTTCCGATATCCAGATGCGCTCGGGACGCCCCGTTTACATCCATACCAACAAGGGTATGGAGAAACTCGACTTCCTTGGAATCCTGACCGCAGCGAACATGGATGAGATTCTCAAGGAACTCATTCGCAATCGCGAGTCCGCTTCCCACGGCTTCGGCACGAGCGCGGGTGTCGAGCAGCGTGTTGACGAAAAAATACGGATCGCGATTGAGGAATTTTCCGCGAAAATGGTTTCCGATTTCTCATGCGATGGCATCCCCATGGGCGAGAATGGAGAGAAGTCCGGGCGACTCCGGATCCAGGCGCACCTTTCCTCCTCCGGTCTCGGTGTCACCTGCCGGATTCTCAACGATTTCATCCCCGCTCTCGATAGTCTCGGAATTGATCCAGACACCGCCGCAACCCTGCGCCATAGCGTTCTCAAGCGTGCGGGTCTCTGCCTCGTTACGGGTCCGACAGGTTCCGGAAAATCAACCTCGCTTGCTTCCCTGATCGACTGGCTACGCCAGAATCATCCCAAGCACATCGTTACCGTCGAGGATCCGATCGAGTATCAGTATCCCGACGATATGGATGATCCGGTCTATCCCGGTCACCGCATCCCCGCTCCTTCGATTGTCACGCAGCAGGAAGTCGGGCGCGATGTGCTTAACTACAAGCAAGGTCTCAAGGATGTCCTGCGGAAAGCTCCGCACGTGATTCTCCTTGGTGAGATTCGTGATCGGGAGGCGATGGAAACCTGCATGGAGGCCGCCCAGACCGGTCACCTTGTTCTTTCCACCCTCCACACCACAGGTGCCGTGAAAACCATTGGACGTATTCTTGAACTGTATCCACGCGAGAGCCATGCATCCGTCCTTTCCCGCCTTTCCGAAATCCTCATCTTCATCCACTCGCAAGGTCTCCTGAACGGCATCCAGCGCCGGGTGCTTACTTACGAGTTCCTTCAAAATAACGACGACTCTGTGGCCTCGGCGATCAGCAACTACGATGGTGGTGCCCGCTCGCTGGAGGATGTGATACGCCGCGCCGGAAACATCCAATGGGACGCAAACCTCGAGCGTCTCTGCCGCAACGGCCTTATCTCCCAGGAAACATTCGAATCCGCAAAACTCAACCGCTCTGACGACGACACCTTCTGAATCCTTTCCCCGTGAAAAAGATTTCCCGGATCCGCCTCCCTGGTGGTTCTCGGAAAAACAAAAAACAAAACAAACAAAACACACCATGAAACTGACACACACCCAGAACATGAAAGCAACCAAGTCCGGCATGACGCTCCTCGAGCTGACCGTCGTCATCCTTGTCCTGCTTTCCCTCATCTCGATCCTCTTCATCGGCGCCCGCGCGTGGAAGAAGGGTTCGGACCGTGCTGCATCCATCCTGCAGATCCGCAATTGCCAGCAAGCCGTCCGCTCGTTCGCGAACATGAACGGCTTCAACCCTGGCGACGGTGCCACTGAACTAACAGCCAAAGGAATTGTCGGCTCCGTTGCTGATAATGTCTTCGGCGAGGGCAACTTCATCGAGAACAACCCAGTTGGCGCGGCTCACCCCGCCGGTTCCGATGTGGAATACGTTTACGGCACGCAAGGAGCTGCCACAATTCCTGATGTCGGCACGCTCTATGTCGAATGTGACGATGTGGATTACATGCCAGGTGCCGGTACTTACACCGACTGGTGATCGAATCGCGGCCTAATTCGTGCCGCTTGATTATTCATCGGCTCGTCCCCCTGCGGGGCGAGCCGAACTCCCCCTTCAGAATCCCCGAAGCTTGGATGCCCCCGAATCCGCCATGAAAGTCCCACACCCTAAGTCCCCTTGGCCACACTCGAACATCCGGCGAACCTCAACGCCTACCAACAGTTCAGACAAGCATGCGTTCTCCTGAAGGAGACCAGCAGGGCTACCTTGGCCGCATGGTATCAAGAAGGCCTGGAGCTTGACCATCAGCTCCACATCCGTAGCGACGGCACATCCGTCCAAACTTTTTTCTACGACCGCCCAAAAAATGAATGGAGCGCAGGCCAGTCTCTTTCCGAGCTGGCAATGGCCGATTCCGGACAGGCCACGGCTTTCGCCTCGAAGCTCATAGAGCAAGTCCGCGCGCTCAAAGGCAACTCGGTTGGCGTCATCCTGCATATCGCAGACGAGTTCGCGACAGCGGAGCTCAAACCAGAGCTCAACAACCCGGGGGCTTTGCCTGACCTCAGGGATACCTCAATCCAGAACCCCGCTGAGATACTTGACGATTCCTCAGTCCCACCGGATCAGGCAACCTGGCGCGTGATTCCCTATCCCGCCGATGGCAGCGAAGTGATTGCCACGACAGCTACGATATCACGCCGTATGGCGGGTTTCCTGCAAGTATTGCGTGATGTCGGCGAGCATCAGAATTTTCCCGTTATCACGCATGCTCTGAGTGCCCCCTTGGTAGTGATTATGGGCTTGCTTGGGGCGATTAATCCTACCGAAGGCAAACCCTTCGTGGCCATTCTTCAGTATCCGTGGTTCACGACGATGGCGTTTTTCAACCAGCACATGGACTTGCGCCTGATACGCACCTTGCAACACCGCGGCCTCCGCAGGCCGCCGAATTTCCGTCAGGCCTTGTCCACAACGAACGCGTCACTTGAATTCGTGGAACCGGATCTGTTTGTCCTTCCGCTTGGCGGTGATGTGGATGCCCAAGTCGCCGATGACCTTCGGAAAAGCTTCCCCGAATCGAGGGTGCAAACTGTCAGTTTCCCAAATGTAGGCAACTTGCCCATGTGGATTCCAGAACCGGTGCTTGCTGTGGAGGTTGTTCCAGATGATCGCATCCATCCTAGTCAGACGTTTGGTGCTATGAGGGCTGAGAAGTGGTTTCTACAGGACTTTCTTCCGAGAAATAAGGAAGCCAGCGATGTGTATCCTACGCGAAATGAGATGCGCTTGCTCAGCGCACTCCGTTTAGCCCGGATAGGGATCGCGGCGTTGGCTGTGTTGGGCATGGCATGGTTGGCTTTCGGTGTGTTTTCCGTTATCCGCCGGCCCGAATGGGCCTTCAGTGAAGGTGAATCGAAAGCCGTTCAACAGCGGCTCGTCAGCCTGACGCAGGAGCAGCAGAGATTCGAGCATTGGAATAACCTTCTCGAAGATCGCTCCAAGGCATGGGTCTCAATGGAGTCGCTCGCCAGGCTTTTCCCCGCAAAATCGGGACTTCTTGTGAAAACCTTCACTCACACCACTCGCCCGGATACCGCGCCCGGGCAAGCAAAGGTAGGCTTCATCAAGGAATGGATTATCACAGGTATGGCAAGGGACGAGGCGCTTAACTATCTCAATACCCTCAACACTCGTGAAGGCATCTCCGCTCGTTTTTCCGAAATTGCCAAAGCAACGGGGAACACCGCCTACGATCCCGCACCGAATACACGAACGATCGTCGTTAACGTGAAGACTTTGGAGAATAGCAGCTTCAAGCAAATGCCGCTTGAGGACATTCATGATTCTGATGAGGCGACCTACCCATTCACATTCAATCTAACAATCACCCAGCGCTTTGAATCGGCTGATCCGCTTGCGATCTCCTCTGCCATGGCTCCCTGACAAATCACATGTATAAGCAATCCATCATAGTATTCGGAATTGTGATTCCGTTCTTGATCGCCGCGCTGGTGATCGGAGCTTGTGCTTATGTTCGCGGCAAGATCACGGGATCGTTTGATAACAAGGTTCGGTTTTATTCCGGTTATGAGAAAAGCCGGATGGGTTCACTGGAGATCGAGGCGCGCTTGAGCCGCCAGCGAGCAGACTTCGACAGATGGAACGAACTCACCAAACAGGAAACATTTTCAGTGGTGACTACGAACCTACGCGCTATCGGGGAGCAACTGCCAGCGAAGGAATTTCAGCAAACGGCCTTTGAGCGCCTCGGCCAGTCGGGTGGCTTCGGCAGTGTCTCTGCGCAGAAATCCTCCGGATTGAAATTCAATTTCCGAGGCACTTATAGGACTGTGCAAAAGGCCTTCCTCGAACTCGAAACACGCATGCCGAATCTACAGCTTCAGGAAATCAAGATCGATCCGAATACGTCTGGCGAATCCACACTTCTGAATTTCCAAGTCACATACACGGCTTGGGAAAAATGAAGAAACGAACATAATGATAATGCAATTTCCACCATACAGTCCAATCAGCCAATCCATGGCGATGAAGGCTAGCATGTTCGCGCTTGGTCTATGGTGCGGGCTGATCACGGTATCATTTGCGCAAAAAGTTGAATCGATCAATCCTGCTGCGAAATCGTCAGAGAAGCATGGGAAAAAGGAAGCTTCGGCGCCTATCCCTGTTGACAGCACTCCGTCCCGTTTCGCTGGCAAAGATACAAGCACCTATACGCTGGCTCGCGCGGCGGTCTTTTCCATGGCAAAACGCGAGATCGACCCGTTCGGACTTAATCAGGATCCAAGTATCAAGCCTGCGCCGAAGAAGGTTATAGACCGACTTCCCGAAAAACGGCTTGCCGCCCTGCCACCTACGCCACTTGGCGATATCGTCAAGTTGATCCGGGTGACCACAATCATGCCGGGTGAGAAAAAGTTTCTTGTCGGCGTAAGGACGTTCTCTGAAGGCGATGACTTTTCCCTCCTTTTCCAAGGCAAGCGCATGCGCATGGAGGTCACCGAGGTTTCGGCGACTAGGATTGTATTCACGAACCTGGAGAATAGCGAGAAAGCCTCACTGGAAACCGGAATATTACCTTCTGGCATGGTTGCAGGGAAGGGAACGATGAAGCCCGCTGGTATGGTTTCACCCGTTGATGATCTCCCTCTCGATCTTGGTTCCCCGCTTGAAGAAGTTCCTAATAATTGACGATACACCAACTCACTAACACCCATGAAAACACATCCGAAACATTTTCTGGCACTTGCGCTCCTGCTGCTAGGCGTGGCGTTCTCACACGCACAGGAAGATCTGTTGGGGAACATCAACACCGGCTCAGATGGTAATGTGGAAACCGTTGCGGATCTTGCGGCTTCCCCCGAGCCGGGAGACTTGCCCGCCTTGCCCCAGCCCGATTCCGGCGCCGATATACCCGAAATCGGAGCGTCAGATTTGCCAACGATTGGAGACGATGTGCCGCCTGCCGCAGCAGCGGATGGTTCTGGTGCCGCTCCTTTCGCGCCATTGGAGGAACAGAAAAAGGAAATGGAGCAAACGTCGGAAGGCTATATCATCAAGGAAGCTGGACTCAATGACATCTTTCAGTTTCTCGCCAAATCCGCCGGGAAGCAGTACTTCCATAACCTTAAAATCAACGGCCCGGACTTCACGGTCACGGGGCACCTTGATGACGGGAACCCGCTCAATCAGATGGAGGAGCTGGCATTCATGTACGGGCTGTCTCTTCATACCAAAGGAAACACGATCTACGCACTCACCCAGGCTCAACTCAGTCAGTTGCCCAGTGCCGAGTTCCATTACCAGCTCCAATATCTCCGCCCGACCGATATCGAGCAGATCAAGGAACTCATCAAGCCCATGCTTACACCCGGCACTGGTATTGTGAACTTCGAGCCAAAGACGAACACGATCATCATCATCGACACCGCGACTCGTATCGAAGCCGCCCAGAAACTCCTTCATGGCATCGACAAGGCCAAAGGCCAGATTGTAGTGGAGACGAAGATTCTGCGAGTGAATTCGAACAACGGTATCAAGAACGGAGTGGATTGGACGACTTCGCTCGGGAACGGCGTAGGTATTTCGATCGCGCGCGATCTCAACTCGGTTTTCGGCCTGCCGAATGCATCCACTACAACCAATCTCGTTCTAAGCCCGATGACCGTTTCTGGTGTTCTGCGCGCTCTCAATAGCGGGAATCTCGCAAATCAGGTATCGAACCCGACATTAATCACGGAGGACAATGAACAAGCAACGATATCGATCATTGACCGAATTCCTATCATCACATCGACAACCACTGCGGCTTCCGGGGGGAGTGCACCAACCGTCAGTGAGGAAGTCCGCTACAAAATCGATTCTTCCGATAAGGCGATCACCGAGGATGCTCAGAACCACCGTGAAATTGGTATCTCGCTGGTCGTTACGCCAACGCTTCTTCCCGATGGAACGATACGGATGCAGATGCGCCCTCGTTCGGCACAGATCACAGGGTATGTTGTAGGGCAGGGTTCAGGCAGTTTCGCAGGTAACCGCTATCCACAAGTCACTGAGTCCATGGTGGAAACCTTGGCGCGTGTTCCTGATGGGTATTCATTGGTAGTCGGTGGCTTTTACGGCGAAATCCAATCCGATACGAAATCCAAAATTCCCGGTTTGGGCGACGTTCCAATTATCAATTTCTTCTTCAAGAGTAAGGAAGCCGCAAGGGAACAGACATCCCTTGTGTTCATCGTCACTCCCAAATCCTACAACCCGGTAAGTGGTTCATCGACGAATCGTGTGAGCGACAATCTGCGTAATAGGACAGAACTGCCCGGCGATTACAACTGGGTGGATCCATACAACCCCGGCCCCGCCCATGAGCCTAACCTGCGGCGCACTCTGCGCGGCATGCAACCCGTCGAAGCACCCTATTACCCGCGTGCTGAGGAGATGGATGCCCCTCGCTCCGCCGCTCCCAAGAAACCGCGTTTCAATAGCGTCCGTCGCTGATTTTGCCTTCCTAAATGCCACGCAATGAACTCCGTATTCCAAGTAGCATCAGAACCGTTTGTCCGCTCTGCCGGCAGAACGCATGCTGAGATCGTGGAGTCTTGCTACGTCCGTACGGCGCAGGCACTCAGCGTGTCGCGTGCCGCTAATGATGATGAGATCAAAGCGAGCCTCGCGATCGTTCGCGATTCGATGGAAAACGGCAAACCTCTCGATCTTCTGGAAACATTGGCACGCGTCAAAGGCCATGAGGAGGAGCGGATCGGCGTAGCCATTCTCGCTCTCAGCGACGCTGTCGCATCCACGATGAATCCAGCGCCTTCGTGCATTCCATTCGCCAGCAAACTGATCGCGCCTTCGGCGTTTTACGATTCATTCGATGCAATGCACGAATTGGGCAAGTTGCTTCTAACACCCGTGATTTTCGCAGAAGACACGGATGCGATCGGCACGGGTTCGGTAAACCCCATCGCGGCTCAGGTTCTGGGCGAGGAAATTCATCACGCCGTTTCCAAACGGTTCGGAATTCGCCCGTTTGTCACGGTAGCCAGAATGGAATACGAATCCTGGGCGTTTCTCTGCCGTAAACATTTTGACCTCTAAACTAACGAATTAAGTGATTGATTTCGACGGCATATCCTTCAACGACCTGATCAGCAGGCGGATTATGACTGAACTCGCCGGCCATGATCCGGTGTTTGCCGATCTGGATCAGGATCAGGTTCCGAACCGTGTCACACGCTACAGCTTCATGGCTGCGGTTGCGAAGATCAACGGCCTGCCTTTCTTCCCGAAAGTGGCCGAGTTCTGCGACGCTTCCCTACACGCTTACTGCGATGCGACAGTGATGACGCGAGGTTTCTTTGCTCCGCTATGCATGTCCGGTGAGGATAAGCTGATTGTGGCCACTGCCAACCCATGGAGTCCGCTTGCGGAGGAGTACCTCGCTCCGCGTTTTCCCGATCTTGAGATCGTGAAAATTGTCACTCTCGCATCGGAGATCGCACGCGCCATCGAATCGGTGGCTACCAACAATGGCCCGAGTCGCTCGGAACTCGAAGCGATTGATGTCGAGGATCTTGACGATGGCATACACGACTTCGATGTCACCACCGACTACTCCGAGCCGATGGCGCAACTCATTGCTGCTGTCATGGCGGATGCCGTCCGCACCCGCGCTTCTGATATTCATTTCAAGGTCGAGAAAGAAACGTTCTACTACGCATTCCGTGTGGACGGTGACATCGGACGCAAGGTTGAGATTCCCATGAAACTGAAGGATCGGCTCGATGCGTTCCTTCTCAACCTGATGAAGCTGCCCACGGAGATCCGGAACACCGCACCGGGTATCTCAGGCCGATTCACCATCTCCTATTTTCACCGCCCCATCGACATCCGTTACGAGAGGCATCGTACTTACCGCGGATACCACGTTACGATGCGTCTTCTCGACAAGAGCAACATCAACGTCACACTCGGCAAAGGCACGCTTGCGTTCGACGATGAGACAATGTTCGCCCTTAACAAGGTGATGAAAATCCCGGCTGGAATCATCGTGATGTCCGGGCCGACCGGTTCAGGAAAATCTACTACTCTGAACGCGATTTTGCGCGAGCTGAATCGCCCCGAGGTGAACATTCTCACCCTGGAGAACCCCGTGGAGGACGAGGTGCCCGGCATCACGCACTGCGACCTGAAGAGTGCCAAGGAATTCAAACCGATGATCGCATCCTTCATGCGGTCAGATCCGGATATCATCCTGATGGGTGAAGTGCGTGACCTTGAGTCCGCGGAACTAGCCATCGAGGCCGCTGTTACGGGCCATAAGGTGCTTACGACGATCCATACCCCGCGCGCTTCCCAGATCATCGAACGGTTCGAACAGCTCGGTGTTGAGCGTTGGAAAATCGCCCAGACACTCAAAGCTGCGTGCGCCCAGCGTCTTGTAAAGCTGCTCTGCCCCTATTGCAAGGAGGCTACCAACGGAATTTCCGATATTGACCGAAAGACCTTCGCCCTCGGTGACGAGTGGACGAACGTGCCACTTTTCAAGGCTCACGACGACGGGTGTTCGGAATGCAGGAATACGGGTTACTCGGGGCGGACGGCGATTCTTGAAATCATCCCGATATCTCCGAAGGTTTCCGACCAATTATCCAAGGGCGAGCTGACTCCTTACGAACTCGAAGTCAAGGTGGCTGAGGAAGGAATTCTCCCCAATCTTCGACGTAGTGGCTTGCGGCTTCTACGCGAGGGAAAAACCGACATCGCCGCAGTCAGCAAGGTGATCGATATGACTTACACAGATGACTAGCGCCGCCATATCATCAAAATCGAAGGAGATACCACCGGACAAAGCAGCTCTGTTGTCGGGAAAGGCGAATAGTTCTGCACCCGTGGCGAAAAAAGCGGGCATTACGCTATTCAATGGGCCGAAGAAGGTCAAAGAGTTCAGCAAGAAGGAGCAGGTTGAGTTGTTCCGCGGAATTGGATCGATGCTGCGTGCCCAGATTAACACGGCCGATGCGCTTAAATACTATGCCCAGGGTCTCCAGAACAAGGGCATGTCCGATTGCCTCACCGCTATACGCAATGATATAAACACGGGCATGAACGTTCATGAGGCGTTTCGGCGGACGAAGCGTTTCAACGAGACGATCATTGGTCTCATTCAGGCCGGATCCGATGCCGGCCAGCTCCACGAGGCGTTCCGCTCGCTGGCAGGGCGGATCACCAGCGAGCTGAAGTTTCAGAAGGCGATCAAGAAAGCCACCATCATGCCGGGGGTCATCATTGCCGTGTTGCAGTGTGCCTTCATCATCTCACAGGTAAAGATCGTGCCGCAGGTGGAGGAGATGCTTAGCGGTGTAGGTCAGAAGCCGGACGGTCTTACTGCGATATCCTTTCAAGTGAGTCATTTCACACAGTCAATCTGGCATGTTTACATACTATCGGTCATAGGAATAGGTATCACGATTGCGCGCTCCGCCAAGGTTCGAGGCATCATCATGGGTGTCGCCATGTCCAAATGGCGGCTGTTCCGCTTGCTCATCATGTCGCTGAGGCAGATGACTTTCATCTCCACGATCAAGTTGCTGCACTCGAACGGCATCAACCTCGCAAAGTCGATCCGCGTATCTGCCAACAGCGTGATGGGCACTCCGTTTTACAAAGAGCTTCGTGAGGCTGCCGATAAGTATGAACATTCCGGTGTTCCCCTTTCCACGGCTTTTGCTAAATACACATCTGTGGATTCCCAAGTGACGCACATGCTCTCGATTGGGGAAAAGTCCGCCTCTCTCGATGCCCAGTTGGAAATGCTTTCCCAAATGTATGAGGAGGATGCGGAAAACTACATGGCCATGTTCGCGGCGACCATCAGTTTCGTCGTCCTTCTGATCGCCGTCGCCATCATTGCTGCGGTATTCATTGGCACTTTCCTGCCCATCTTCCTGATGGGGCCAAAGATGATGCAGAGCGGGATCTAACACTCAACTGACGATAAGATGCAACTGACCCGATTCGACCGCTGGCTGAAGGAGAAGTTTGTTTATCAAATCCAGATACTAACGCTCCGACCCTGTGAGAATGTTCCGAACGGTGTTAGGGAGGTGGATCTGCCCGAGAAGCCCGGACGCCGTTTCAAGCACCTTTACACGACATGTAGTAACGAGGCGGCGGAAAAATTGTTGGCCGAGCTCAAGGAAGGTAACCAGATGTTCAGTACGAAGATCGTGGAGAAAGAGGCTTGGTGGGTTGAGTTCATTTCACCGGACGGGAAATCCGTTTCGTGGTATTTGGTGTCCGTTTTCGCGACGATGGGTCTTTTGACCCCGGTTGTCATCTGGGTGCGGGGCCTGCTCCAGAGCCCCGAATTTATGAAAAACTTGGAGGAGGCGAAGAAGATCCTTCAAGGATGATTCCGCCTTTGGTTTGACTGTAGGGTTTCTTCAGCTCATCCTTTCCGACGTCATGTCTGCCTCTAAAAGTGTACTTTTCGTTTGCACCGGCAATACCTGCCGAAGTCCGATGGCGGAGGCGATGTTCCGTAAAGCGGTCGAGGGGAGGGGGGATTATTCTGTCAAATCCGCGGGTGTCGCCGCCTCAAAAGGATCCCCTTGCAGCCGCGAGACAAAAGCGGTCTGCGAGAAAATGAATACGTCGCTTGGCGGTTTCGCGAGCCAGCCGGTTTCCGCTGCTCTACTGGAAGAGGCAACCCATGTTTTCGCGATGACAGGCAGTCACCTCGCGATTCTCGAGAACCGTTTTCCCGAGCACTCGGAGAAATTTTATCTTGTCTGCGAGTTCATTGATCTGCCCGGTAAAGGGGTAGGTGCCGATGTCCCTGATCCCATCGGCATGGGGAAACGCGCCTACGAGGATGTGGCAAAAGTGTTCAGCCAGGCGATACCGGCGATAATAGGCTATATCGATGGTACACAGTGTAAACGCCGCATCGGATCAGATCATCCCTAGCTTCATTTTCCCTTCCTCGGTGATCATGTCCTGATTCCATGCCGGGTCCCAGACAAGTTCGACGTTGGCTGAGTCGATCCCATCAATGGTCATGATCTTTGCCTGTGCATCGGCCGCGATGACCGGACCCATGCCGCAGCCAGGGGCGGTGAGTGTCATTTTCACCTGTACAACTTTCTTGTCACCCTGCTGCTCGATCACGCAGTCATAGACGAGGCCGAGATTGACAATATCCACGGGGATTTCTGGGTCATAAACACCTCTGAGCTGCGCCCAAACCTGCTCCTCTAAAGGGGCGTCCTTGAGACGGACTGCTTCCGCGTGCTTTTGTTTTTCCTCCTCGGCATCGACTCCGAGCGCATCGGCGTCTTGGGAGGAGATGCGGGCAAGACCTTGGGAGGTGGCCACTGTGTAAGTGCCGCCAAGACGTTGGGTAATGAAGACCGGGGTGCCGGCGGGAAGAGTCATCGAGTCGCCGCTTGGGATCTGGACGGCATTGACCTCGCGGGAAAGTTTGATTTCGTCGTGCATGGACGAACTAAAAACCACATGCTCCTCGCCGGAAAGAGGAATTTCAAATCCCGCGAATCATCCCGGCTTTCCAAGTGACAGAACGGATGTGATCACGTAGTCTCAATTCAGGACATGTGGGATTTCATAGTAGAACACTGGAAAGACGGCATCGAGATACTCGTTCTGGCGTTCCTGATCTATCAGCTCTACCGGGCTTTCCGCGCGACGCGTGGGGCGCAGATCCTTGTGGGACTGGGATTCATTCTCGTGGTGCTCGCACTGATCACGGAGCTTTTTGATTTCGAGGTGATCGGCTGGATCATCACGCGTTCCGCTGCTGTTCTCGCGTTTGCGCTGCTTGTCATTTTCCAGCCGGAGCTGCGCAACGGACTGGCTCGCCTTGGTGGTAGCCGAATCTTTTCGTTTTCCAGCAAGCGCCGCCTGGCTTTTGTAGAGCGTTTGGCGGATGCCGTGGTGATGCTTTCTAAAAAGCGCATCGGCGCACTCTTTGCAATCCAGCGGGACATCTCGCTCAAAGAGCAGCTAGAAACCGGAGTCGTGCTTGATGCGCAGTTCACGCCTGAGCTGGCCATGAGTATCTTTTTCCCGAAATCCCCGCTGCACGACGGTGGTATGATCATCGCGGATGACCGTGTGGCGGGAGCGGCATGTGTCTTTCCTGTTACGGAAAGGGAAATGCAGGATCGTTCCACAGGACTACGCCACCGAGCTGCGATTGGTCTCACGGAGCGCACGGACGCGCTGGCGATTGTAGTCAGTGAGGAAACAGGAAGTATCTCCATTTGCGAGAACGGCAAACTGGAGCGCAATCTTACCGAAAAACAATTCCGCGAGAGAATCTCTGCCATTTTCTTCTCCGGTTCGAATACCCATCCCCATGAAATTGAAACTCTCGAAAAACTGGATCGCCAAGATCCTCTGTCTGCTTCTGGCAACCGGGATCTGGTTTCTGATTAAGAGCAACTTGGTCAATCCGAAGGATTCCGACGCAGAAAATATGCCTCCGAAAGCCACCCCTGTGGACGAACGGACGCTCCGTCCTAAAAACTGATCTCTCAGGGGATCGCTCCCTTGACATCGGGATTCAGTATTTGGGAGACCCCATGAATCACAACGCCTTTGGCCATAATATCAGTCTCAATGAGTACCGAATGATTGTTGATGCTGATTTCTCCTTTGGTGATCCAGTAGAGAACGAATTTGCCGTTCAAGGTGCGCTCCCTGCGGGATATCAGGATCATTTCCTTGGACTGGTAGCCTCTGAGCAAATGGTATCTGAGTAGTTCTAGAAGCTCTTCGTTCTTCGGTTCCTTTTTCAGCTTTTCGACTACCTCCAACTTGAAAGCCTCGTTGCGTGGCGCGAAGCAGGTGTAGGCTTGGCCTTCCTCCAGATCCTTCGTCACTCCGGAGATTTCCAATAGCTCCGCGAAAATGGTGTAGCCGGACTTCTTCAAGGTTTCCACAAGCCCGAACTCGCCATCCGGAATCGTCGCTTGCTCCTGCGTGCCGGAAAGTTTCCCAAGTGACTCTCCAGAAGGGCTGGCGTAAGCAGCAAGCGGCGTGTAGACGAGCAGGATGCTCATGATTGCCTTCGTCATTGAGTGATGTGTTGGCACGCAAAAGATCATCTTAGGAAGAGCATCCATCCCTACGTCCGTTGTCGGGTAGATTGATCATGTTACAAAAACGTCACGAAGCGTCGCTTCATGGCGTCGGCCTCAAAGACTACTCCCCAGCGCGTAAAGATGGCCTCGCAAGGATGCCATTCCAAATGCCATGGCTTTTTTCCGAACATTCATCCATGCCGCTGCTTCTGACGGCGAAACGAACCCACAAATGCCGGGTCGTATGCACCGCTTTGTTGCTCTGCTGACGGCCTTCGCCATAGCCATGCCGCCTCTTCCGTTGGTTGCGGCCAGTTGGGACACGCCTCGATCGGCAGCCACTCCTTTCGTATGGCCGCCTCCAGCCATTCCGCTACCCGCCCAAGTTCCCGGAATGTTTTCCACCCGAAATTCCTTCGCCTTCTTTACCAAAGCCCCCCAAGCTTCCCCATTGATGCTGCAGGCTCCCGCTGACGTTCCGTGGTCGCCCGCGAATCTGGATCCCATCGCTCCCCCGGATGGAATACCCGTGCAAGGCAATCCCGCAGGGCTTGCCTTGTTGGAAAAAGCGGTTGGAAACGGAATCGTGGTGGGTGAGGTCTCGGACTCCACCAGTCTCGATCCCATCCCCGGTGCTCTCGTCGAGATCAAAGGCACAGGACTCACTGCGGAAGCCGACGCAAAAGGCCGCTTCCAGTTTGCTGGCCTTCCCGCCGGCACGTTCAACATCGAGGCATCACAACTCGGTTATTTCACCGACACCACGGTCGTCACCGTCATCGAAGGCTCACCGTCCGAGGTTCGCTTTGGCTTGCGCGCACGCCCTACGGACGAAACCGCGAGTGAGTTCACGCTAGAGGAGGAATCCGTCATCGGCGAATATCAGGGCGACTCGGCGGGGGATTTCAATCTCAACCTGCAAATGGATGCCCCTTCCTTGACTGCCAGCATGTCACGGGATGACTTCGAAAAAACGGCGGTCAGCGACGCGGGCGAGGCCATCGGCAAAGTGGCGGGCGCGAACATCGTGGATGGGAAATACGCAGTCGTCCGTGGTCTGGCGGATCGTTATGTTTCAACTACATTCAACGGCGGGCAAATCGCATCGGCGGATCCTTCACGCAAGGCGGTTCAACTCGACTTGTTTCCAACGGGTGTCATCGAGGCGATCAATGTCGATAAAACCTATTCACCTTGGTTGCCAGGGGATTTCGGAGGAGGCGCCATCAACATCGTCACACGTGCCTTCCCGGATGAGCGCATCCTCACCTTCAAGACGAAATTTTCCTTCAACGATAGTGATGATGACGAAATGTTCATCCATCCCGGCGGTGATTATGACTTTTTGGGCAGCGTGCGCCCATCACTGCCGCCCGTCCTGGAGACGACCAATGCGAATGGGGATGTCGTTTTTCGGGATACGGGTAACACCGCTCCCGCCGATCTAGCTGAACGCTGGCGCACCCTGCATGATTCACAGAGCTTTCTTCCCGCAAAAGACGATACCCGTATCGGAGAGTCGTATGGTTTCACCTACGGTGAAAGCTTTCAGGTAAATGATCTGGTGAAGCTCGGAATCATCACGGCGCTAAGCCAATCATCCGGAGATGACAACAATTCCTCCAATAACAGCAATCCTGCTTTCCAATCCGGGTTCCTTCGCGATGACTATTCCCGATCCGTTGACACCTCCGCTTTCTTCTCGGCGGCGGTTTCATTGGGTGAGAACCACACGGTCAAAGCCACATATTTCGACAAGCACATCGCGGAGGATACGGTGGCTCGCGGTTCCGGTCAGGACGATGGTTCGAACTTCGGTCTTCTCACCAGTCCGGCTGTTTTCGATATCTTCGGCGGAGACGCGGTTTACAAACGGGGTTTCTGGGACATAGGATCCACCGCCCGTGATTTGCGGATCGTTCAGTTGCAAGGCGAGCATCAGTTTGGAGATCGTGGCCCGAGTTTCGAATGGAACATCACAGACAGCAAGGCCAGCGAGACCCGCCCCTACTCAAGCTTTTTCAGTTTCGGTGAGATGGATTTTTCTCCGGAAGCCCTGGCTCCGTTCACCGAGAAAGCGAACACCAACCTTTATAACTCGTTCACAGGCGCCCTCGATAGCGCCGGTATCCCTTACGATCCATCAATCACCACATGGGACGGCCTCCGACCTGTCATCGTCGGGCTGACTTCGGAGGATTTCGTCCGCAACGCGGAGATATCGAATGGTCTGCCGCGCATCGCCCCGAATGGGGTGCTCGGCGGGCAGACCTTGATCAATACTGTCGACATTAACACATACACGGGATCGGCGGAAGGTCGCCTCAGGTTCCAGCGTCGTTCCGATATCACCAGCGAGCGTGCCCTTGATCAACAGGCTGCTTTCAAATTGCCGTTCTATCTTGATGAAGAAAACGACGAACGTCTCTTTGAGATCCGGGCAGGCGCATCCGCGTATTCGAAGGATCGCTCCGTGCGTTCCCGCGTCTATGATCTCACGCTGAGGAACGATTCTGGTGATGGTTCCGGATTTGATTCGGGCGTGCTGACATCAAATGGCCTTGCTGAGGCGCTGGCTGCGAACCCCGACCTCATTTCGGCCTACTTCAACGGCACACTCCAAGGTGGTCCATACTACTCGAACTTTCTGGGTGAGGGCGGTGTCGAAAACCTCGATACGGAGCTACGTCAGTCCTCGTGGTTCCTCAACGGTCGATTCCAGTGGGACAAGACTTTCCTAACGGGTGGATTGCGCTATGAGAAGGAATCCTACGAAGTCAGGTTCAGGAATCCTCCCGAAGTTTCAGCCGCGTTGGAGGCCGTTCTCACGAACATTGAAAACGATGTCCTGTCGCGCAATCCCCGCGAGGACTACCTGCCCGCCGTGACTCTTGGATCCGCTGCCTTCGAAGACAAGTTTTCGTGGTTGGTGGCGTGGTCGAAAACGACGGCTCGCCCTACTTTCTGGGAGTTCGTTCCGACGGTCAGCGTAGATCAGGCGTCGGGCATCGGACGCCGAGGCAATGCGGCGCTCTCGAATACCGAGATTGAAAACCTCGATCTGGGGCTGACCTACGCCGTCAATGATCAGCTCACCCTTCGCACCGGCGTATTCCACAAAAAACTCGACCGCCCCCTTGTTGCCATCTTCAGCCCGGCGAACGAGATCATCTACCGCGATTCCATCGAATCGGGAGGAGTCACCCAGAATTTCGAGGCGGAGATTAGCGGCATCGAGCTTGAGGCGGAGATCGCGGACATCGGCCCCTTCACCTTCTCCGGAAACTTCACCTACATCGACGCCCTGCTTGATTACTTCCAAGAAGGACCGGTTGATCCCATCCCTGTCACGAGCGCGTTGCCATACCAGCCCGAATATATAGCGAACTTCACTCTCACCCACGAATATGAGCCGTGGAATCTCACCACAAACCTCGTTTATAACTTTACAGGCGAGTATCCGAGCATCCTCAAGCGTGAGCCTGATGACTCGGAGGTCGGGAGGCAGGACATAACGACATTCGACCTGATCCTTGCAAAAACGATGGAGATCAACGAGGCGGATTACACGTTCCGCGTCGGCATCAAGAACCTTTTGGGTGCCGAGGACACCTACATCTACAACGGGCGGACTTTCTCCAGCGATGATCTGGGGCGCACCTACTACTTCGAGGCCGAGGTCTCGTTTTGATCGCCACCGCTATCTGGCGGAATCGTCACCTGAAGCCGGGTGACAGGTGGCTGTGAGCGGCCAATCTTCGCTCGCTGTCGTGATTTCCATCCGGCATCCCAACCACCAATACCAACAATGAGACCAAAACACATCCCCACAGCCATTTTATTGGCCCTCGGCATCACCGGGAGCGCGAACGCCGCCCGGATCAATGTCACCAACAGCGCAGCCTCAGTATTTGACGCCGCCCTCGGCGTAAGAGTCCTGGCAAATGACAATACGACATGGACGAAAGACAACGAGTATATCCTCAATAACCGTCTCTTCATCAAGAGCGGCCAGACACTGACCATTGAACCTGGCACCAGAATCTACGCCAACTTCAACAACAACAACACCCCTGGGGATCGCACCGACGACCTGGTCGGCTCCCTCATCGCCTGTCGCGGAGGCCGTCTCATTGCCGATGGCACGCCCAGCGAACCCATCATCTTCACGGCGATTGAGGAGCTTGAGGTTGAAACAGGCCTGGATCTCGACAACAATACGGTCGTCGGCCCCGCCCCGGCATTGGGTCAGGGTGGCCTCTGGGGCGGTATCGTCCTGCTTGGCAACGCGTATGTGTCGCAATCCTCCAGCACCGGTTCCAATATCGGAAAGGCCGAGATCGAAGGCTTCCTTCCGGCAGGAACTCCCGACACCGCCCCTCTTGACGGTCTCGCCGATGCGACCACCTACGGCTTCGACGCCACCTTCCCTCGGGATGACGCGGATAATTCCGGTGTCCTTCGCTATGTCCAGATCCGCCACGGTGGCTACGAATTCGCCACGGGTCGGGAAATCAACGGCCTGACCATGGGTGGCGTCGGCAGCGGCACCATCATCCAGTTCGTGGAGGTTTCCTCCAACACGGACGACGGCTTCGAGTGGTTCGGCGGCACCGTCTCCACGAAGAACCTGATTTCGGCATTCAACCAGGACGATAGCTTCGACTTCGACAGCGGCCACACCGGCACACACCAGTTCCTCTTCTCCATCCAGAACCCCGGCCTCGCCGACGGTGGCATGGAGCTTGACGGCATCGAGTCCACCCCGAGCAGCAGCACGAACCAAGGGCTCGGCTTCAATGCAGGCCTGACCCTGTCGAAACCGGTTTTCTACAACGTGACGCTCATCGGCCCCGGCAGCACGAACACCAAGTCCTCCATCGCAACGGGTACCGGACAGGTGCTCACTGAGAAGGGTAACAACGCTCTCATCATCGAGGATTACTTCAACGGTGAGTTCTACAACTCGGTGTTTCACGACTTCACGCAGGATCTCGTCAATTTCCGTGACAATGCGACATCGACGGGAGCAACCCCGGCCGCTGCGCACAACACGATCGGCAGCTTCGGCGATGCTACTCCAGGAACCAACAGCACGTACATCACCAACACGAACAGCAACAACCTGTTCTATAATGCCTTCGGAACACCGCAAAACGGCAACTCGAACGGCGGCACTAACCCAAGCTTCCGCACATATACCCGTAACTCGGTGTCTGGTGGAACCTTCCTGACCGCAATCGATCCACGCCCGGCTGCCAATTCGCCACTGCTTCCTGCCAACGGTGCCACCCTTCAGGGCGGCGCTCCTGAGCAGGCTCTGTATCGTGGTGCCTTCGGCTCGGAAAACTGGGCTGCCGGTTGGACTAAGGTCAGTGCTGATGGTATTCTCGTAGGCACCAACAGTGGCGGTTTTGCCGATGCCGACGGTGACGGAGTCTCAGACGCTGTTGAAAGTTCAAATTCGGCACTCGGATTCAACTCCGCTGTGAACGACGCCGCAACTGTATTGGGAACCCTCAAAACAACGGCGCAGTTCAACGCCAACTTCACAGCAGGTCAAAATTCGGTTTCTTCCGATCCGAATGCGTTCAACCTATACACGCTGTCAAATATCCAGGATCTGAGCGCGGACGACATCATCGTCCAGAAGTCTGGCAACACCGCCACGCTCAACATCCCTGTTGAGAGTTCCAATAACCTGGTGCCTCCGTTCACTCCCGTGGGTAACGCTACACTCGTGATCCCGAACGTTCCAGCTACCAAGCAGTTCTACCGCTTCCGGGTAGCTCCATAAGCTATCTGACGAAAATGTCACACTGGGGTCGTCGGCAAATGCTGGCGACCCCTTTTTACTCCCCGCACTTCACCGCTATGCGCACTTCAACTCTGCTACTCATACTTGGTTTTTCCTCCGTCCTACAAGGGCAGGAGCAGAAAATCACACCTACGGAGGAACTCCGTGTCACCGTCAACGAATGGGTCGAGACAATGCGCCGGATCCAGCAGGAGGAGAACGAATGGACGCGCGATCAGGAAGTTCTGACGAATTACCGCGAGGGTCTTGAAAAGGAAATCGCCGATCTGAAGGAAAAGATTGCCGATGCGAAAACACGCAAAGAGGGTGCCGATTCGGAATCTCTCAAACAGACTGAGGAGCGCGACCGCTACGCCTCCGCAAATGACGAACTCGCAAAACTCGTCCGCAGCCTGGAGGAAAACATGGCCGCCAAGTTGCCGTTGATTCCGGCTCCGCTGCGTGCCGAACCGAAGGTTTCCCAAGCCATTGAAGATCTCGAGCGCGACCTCAAGCTCTCCGGCGACAAGCTCAACGAGGGTGTCTCAAAACGTTTGCAAAACCTCATCAACCTCACCTCTGAGATCGAGAAATTCCAGCAAACCGTCGTCCTCCGACAGGAACTGCGCACCGATGGAGAAGGACGTGAGTTCAACATGGAGGTCATTTATTTCGGTCTATCCACTGCATACGCTGTCAACGAGGACGGCAGCCTAGCCCTCGTCGGCAAGCCGGACGCGAAGGACGGCTGGAAGTTCGTGGAGCGCAAGGATCTCGCCGGCGCGATACGCGATCTCATCGCATCCACCAAAGGAGATCGCGATCCCTCCTTCATCTCCCTACCCATTTCCAACTGATATTCCCATGAGATTTCCACTGCTACTCAGCCTCGCGCTCGCGCCTATCGCGTTCGCTCAGACACCCATAGAGACTGCAAAGACCGACCTTTCGAAGGCCGTCAAAGAACTCGGCGATACAAAAAAGGAATACGCCGATCTCCGCCGCGCGCTTTACAAAGACATCAATACCCTCGACGACGAGGCGCTGACGCTAGGAAAGGAACTCCGTTCCCTTCAACGCGAGGAAGAGCGCCGCACCGCTACGATCAAAACTCTCGAGCGTGAGGTGGAGGGGCGTAAAACGAATTTCAACTATACCGCTGGCATTCTCAGCCAGTATTCAAAGGCTTTGGTAACCCGCCTCCACCCCGGCGAGAACCAGATCTACCGCGAGAAACTCGAAGCCATTGACCAAAAAGCCGCAGCCTCGGCGGATGATCCGAAAACGGAAATTCTTGAAAGGGTCAAGGCTCTTGAAACAGGCATCGACCGCATAGGCGACATCGCGGGTGGCCATCGATTCGATGGCAAGGCACTGCGTAACGGCAGCGAATCCATCGAGGGGAGAATCCTCGTCATGGGGCCGTCCGTATTTTTCGCGCAGAAGGACGGAGATTTCGAGGGGGTTGCCACCTTTGCGGAAACCGGCACCACCCTGCCGACCGTAGTGGCCATCGCCGATTCCAACGGTGGAATCTCAAAGGCGATTGCCGAAATGAAAGGCGAATTGCCTTTTGACGGATCAATGGGCAAGGCAATCGAAGCGGCAGCAGCTCAGGATACTCTTTGGGAAACCATCGAGAAGGGCGGATATGTCGGTCATGCAATCCTGATTCTCGGCGCCATCTCTTTCCTGATCGCCATCTACAAAGTGTTGCAAGTATCTCGCTTCAAGGTGCCGCACCGCCGCGATATGAACCTGATCCTCGATGATCTGCTGAACGGGAATCGCGACGGAGCCATGAAAAGAGCAACCGCAATCCAGGGAGATTCAGGCGAGTTGATCCGTATCGGGGTGAACAATTTCCACGAAAAACGCAAGGTGTTGGAAGAATCGCTTTTGGAGAAACTTGTCACCATAAAGCCAAAGCTCGAAGGCTACCTTCCATTCCTTGCCCTCACTGCCGCCGCCGGCCCCCTGATGGGTCTGCTTGGAACCGTCCTCGGTATCATCAAAACCTTCCAGGCGATGGCGCTCTATGGCAGCGGCAACCAGAAAGCCTTCACGGCAGGTATTTCCGAAGCACTTATCACCACTGCGGAAGGTCTTATCGTCGCAATCCCCGTCCTCGTCGCCCACGGCCTTCTCAAAAGCATGGTGAAAGCGAAGTTCGGCGAGATCGAGGGTGCCGCCATCGCACTCATCAACGGCACCACCGAGCGTGAGAAGCCGAAGCACTCCAAAGCCGATCGTGACGCCGAGGACGATTCCGACGACGACACCGACCTCGTCCCCACCCTTGCCTGAACCCACCTATGACCGGCATTTTCAAGGACGGCCTCGATCTCTTCATCTCAGGAGGGGAGATCATGTACATGCTCGGCGGTGTCGCCTGCATCCTCTACGGCTTTTGCTTCGCCGCTCTCGCTTATGTGAACCACGGCAACCTTAACGAAAAGGATGTGGACAAATGGGCGGAGTGGATCGCTGATCCCTCGAAGGCGAAAGGCCGCATTGGTGAGGCTCTCAGCTATGTCCTCCATGGTCCGAAACTCTCCATCAAGACTGTCGGACGCCGCTTCGAGGAAATTCGCCTCAATCTCGTTTCCAGTATCGACCGCCGCCTGCTGGTCATCAACACCCTTGTCGCCGCCGCACCGCTGGCGGGATTGCTCGGAACGGTGACAGGTATGCTCGCCATGTTCACAGGCCTCTCGCAAGGCACCGGCCCAGCCGGGATGGAAAAAGTCGCGGATGGCATGCAGCAGGCGCTCATCACCACCCAGACCGGCCTCACCATCGCCCTTCCCGGGCTGTTTATCGGCCTCATCATCAAATCGAAACGCGACCGCATTGCCGGAACCCTCGTCCGTCTCGAAAGCCAGATCCTCACCTCCCGCTTCCACCGCGAACCCAACTAATCCAACACCATGCTAGGCCGAAACATAGGCGACGAACCCGACGAACCCGTAATCATCGACCTCTCTTCGATGATCGACTGCGTTTTCATCCTCCTGATCTTCTTCATCGTTTCCACCGTTTTCGTGGAGGAAACGGGCGTGAAAGTGAATAAACCGGATGTCGGCGGAGCCAGCGCTTTGGAGAAAAACTCCATCCTTCTTGCTGTGACCGCAGAGGACAAGGTCTTCTACGGCGGTGATAGCGTCGGCGTTCAGGGAGTGATCGGCAAAATCAAACCCCTTCTAACAGAAACGCCTGACATGAGCGTCATCATTCAAGGCGACAAGGATGCCACCCACGGCCTCGTTCAGCAAGTGCATGGCCAAGCCCTCCTCGCCGGTGCCATGAAAGACCGCATCTCCATCTCCACGAAATAATGTCACGCCACGTTTACAGGCCGCCCCGAGGCAAGTTCACCGGCATCTTTGCGGTGATCGGCGGTGTTATTGCAACTGTGGCCGTCTTCATCGCCATACCGCTTTCTCAGAAACTCAGCCAGATGCTCGATAAGCAATCTCCCGAGCCGCCGGAACTCACCGTGGAGGCTCCGGATGACATCGACTTCGAGACCGACGAGCCCCCTGAGGAAGTGGAAGAAGAACCGGAACCCGAGGAAATGGTCGAGGAATCCACCGATCTCGATCTTGGTATCGACCTCGGAGACCTCACCTCAGGCACTGGTGGCGGCTTCGTGATGGAAATACCCAGCTTCTCGATGAAGGGGGGGGACGACACTTTCGGTGGCGACCTCGACGCGCCGCCGCAACCCACTAGCAAGATCCCCCCGACTTATCCCAGCTCATTGCTAAGCAAAGGAATCGGCGGGCGCGTGCTCATTTCCTGCACGATCGATGCCTCCGGCAAGGTCATCGGCACCACCATCAAATCCTCTTCCGGCCATCCCGATCTCGACAAGGCCGCTATCAACGCGGTGAACCGTTGGAAATTCAAACCCGGCACCAAAGGCGGTAAACCCGTCAAATCCGTCGCCGTCGTCCCATTCAATTTCGAAGTGAAGAAAAGCTAACCGACATGCTCCGTCCCATCCTTACCATAGCCCTCCTCGGCACGCTCGCCGTCCACGCCGAGCGCATCATCCCTCCTGCGAACCTGTTCCGTGATCCCGCCTTTGTCCGAGATTTCGTTGGTAGCTACGGCTTCCTCTCTGACGTGGAGCCGAAAGTCTCCAGCGAGGAGCAGGCACTTCTCGTGATCGTCCGCGAAAAATTCGAAGCTTCCCAATTCCGCGAAGCCGAGCAGGAGATCGTCCGCTTCATCCAGCTCATCGAGAACCCGACCGACCCCGAAGTTCCCAAAGGTGAGATCAGCCCGGCGATGGTGTTTGTCTTGGGAAATCTCTATTTCCAGGCAGACCGCACCGACGAGGCGCGCCGCGCCTTCCTTGAGGCGATCCGCCGCTTCCCGCGCTTCCGCCGCGCCCACACGAACCTGGGTTATCTCTACATTTCCAAGAACATGACCGATGAGGCGCTGCCCATGTTGCAGAAAGCCATCGAACTCGGCGAGAACTCCAGTCGCGCCTACGGCCTTCTCGGCTACTGCCACCTGCTTAAGAAAAACGCCCTCGCCGCGGAGAATGCCTACCGTCAGGCATACCTGTTAGACCCGGCCTCCCGCGATTGGAAACTCGGCCTCGCGCAGGCGCTCATGGCGCAGGAGAAATATGCGGAATCGGTGAACCTCATTGGCACGCTCATTGAGGATAATCCCAATGACAAGCAGCTCTGGCTCCAGCAAACCAACGCTCTCCTTGCCATGGAGAAAAAAGAGGAAGCCGCAGTGAATCTTGAAGTCCTCCGCCTCAAGGGTCTCGCCGACGAATCGAACCTCAACCTGTTAGGCAACCTCTATATGGATCGCAACGAGCCTCAGCTCGCGCTCTACGCTTATCTCGCCGCGATGGAGAAATCGGAAAAACTCAACGTCGCGCAAACCCTCAAGTCCGCCAAAATCCTCAGTGATTACGGATACCCCGACAAGGCGGACAATTTCATCACGGAGGTCAGGAAAAAAGCCGGCGACTCGCTCTCCGATGCCGACAAAGTCTCCCTCATGCTCACCGAGGTCAGCGTCGCTCAGACGAAGAAGCAACCGGATCGCGTTGAAATGTTGCTGAGCCAGCTTTTGGAAATGAATCCCGCGAACGGCGATGTCCTCCTCGAATTTGCGCGCCACAAGGATCTTCTTTCCCGCGAGGAGGCGGATGAGGAAAAGCGCGCCGCCCTCGTCGTCGATGCCCGCACGAACTACCAGCTCGCCGCCCGCAACGAAGCCGTTGCCTACCCCGCGAACCTTGCCCTCGGCCAGATGCTCGTCCGCGAGCGCCGCTACCCTGAGGCGTTGCCGCACCTGCAAGCCGCGCTCACCATCAAGAAAAGCGATAGCCTTGAGCAATACGTTTCCCGCGTCCGCCGCGCGTCCGACCGTCAGGAAGACCGTGAGAAAAAAGAGGAACCATGAGATTCTCCCCGCTCCATTTCCTATTGCTCGCTTCACCGCTCGCCCATGCGAACGAGGCTCTCGATGTGCTTGAAGGCAAGATCGACGCGAACAGCGTGATCCTCCCGCCCCGCGAAATCCCCGAAGGCGAAGACGCAGGTAGCGGGCGGGTGGAAAACATCATCTATCTCCAGCCGGAATGGGAGCCGAGTCCGCTTGATGCCGTTTGGTCACGCTCCATCCTTTACGATAACTCCTTAAATCCTATCATCCAGCAATTCGCTGTCTCCGGACAATTCGATTTCAGCGCCAGCCTCGGCGAGGCGGAGACGGATTCCTCAGGCCTCGCACCCTCAACCAGCACCGAACTCGATGGCTCCCGCACCCGCCGCGCCCGTCTAGGTGCCCGCATCCGTGCCTTCAATAACACCGAGATCGAGGCCATGGGAGAGTTCGCCGGCGACTCTCAATACCGCGGCGTCGAGCGGCTCAAGGGCTATACCCAATTTGCCGAAACCACCGGCGTGACTTACGGAAAATTCCGCCCGAACTTTGGCGCGGAGTCGAGAGTGGAACCTTCGCTTTCCCCCTATCCTTACCGCGCCACGCTCACAAACATGGTCGCGCCATCCGCCGCCCTCGGCGTCAGCATCCATCACGCGGGGGAAACGTTCGACTACGATATCGGTTGGTTCTCCAGCGATTACGATCCCGACTTCGGCTCCATGGGCGGTGATGGAATGCTGAATCTGAGCTTCTCCCGAAGCTTCGTGGAAAAAAAGGGTGACACCATCGGTCGCACGAAATGGCATGTCGATTATCTGCATAACTTCGATGCCGGACGTTCGAACCCGCAAGGTTACGACATTGCAGGCCAAAGCTCCGCAAACGGTAACCAACTCATCGTCCAGAATCCCGCCTACCGTCACCTGTTCTCCGTTGGCGTGAAAATGGATACCGCCACATCCTCGTTATCCGGCGATTTCCAGTTCGCCAAAGGTGATGCCAGCGTCTGGGGGCTTACACTAGGCGCGACGCATTGGCTCGTGCCCGGCACGCTGAACCTAGTCGGCCGCTACCAATACGCCGGCACGAATGATGCCCGCGGCATCGTAGTGGCCCCCGGGAACTCCGGTGATCTCCGCTACGACTCGTCGCCGTTCTTCACTGGCGACGAATATCATTCCTTTTACCTCGGCACGAACCTCCACCTCTACAAGGACAGCCTCCTAATCCGCAACGGCGTCGAATACATGATCCTCAACGATGAGGTCGGACAGGCGTTCAATACCGAGGCCTTCACCTGGCAGACCGGCGCACAAATCTCATTCTAACAGACAACCAACCAAGTAATCCAAGAACATGAAATCAATCCTCCTCGCACTCGCCCTCATCACACCGGCCTTCGCAGTCGGATTCGACACGGAAGGCTTCGGCCATAGCCTCGGCGGCTGGAACAAAAAGAATTCCGCAGTCTATGACTTCACCGATGCCGCCTACCGCACCTATATTCCCACGATCACGGAAACGTCCGATGGCGGGATCTACGTCTCCACCCAAGTCGATCTCATCGCATTCGGCAGTGCTGGCGCGATCTCCCACATCGACATGACCTTCAGCTCCGGCGGCACTCTTCTCAGCGCGCAACTCCGTTCGACCATCGGTCGCAAAACCATTGATACCGGCCTCGTCCGCCGCCCGGAAGCACCCGCTGCACCAGCCGCCGTTGAAGGTCAGCCAGCCCCACGAGTCATGCCTTTCAATGCCTCTGAGGAACTCATCATCGAGCTCTTCAACCGCTTCGATATGGAAATGCGCAAGGTCAGCGAAGGCAAGGAAGCGGAGAAACGCGATCTCTTCAGCCGCATCGGAGGTAGCAAAAATGCCAAAACGGCTAACCTCGCCGCCGGTCTGCGTCACAATTGCAACCTAATGATCCAGAACATCAACGGCGGGCGCTGAGAGAACAGCGGGCGGGGACGCCTGACACGACTCAAGGCGCGGTGACGCGCCTTCTCCGAATCCTCACGGAAACGTATTCTGCGTCACTGAGAATACGCTTCTCCACCTCCACCGCCACAGACGAGAGGGGATAGTTGCTTAGTAGAAAATCCGCGATTTCGGTGGCGAGCGTTTCGATGAGTTGTCGCGGTTTTGCCGCTGCGAGGGCGATCAATCTACGGGAAACCTCGTAGTAATCGACAGTGTTTGCCACGTCGTCACGGAGACCGGGGAAGCCCTGTGAAGGGCGCATCCGGATGGTTAGCCATAGAGTCTGCGGAACCGAGCGTTCCTCTTCCGGCACTCCGATGTGGGTTACCACCGCGAGACGGCGGATCTCGATTTCATCTTCATGGATCATGGAAGAAGGTTGTCTTCGATGACGCGATTGAGAAGCTCGATCGTGGCTTTGTTCAAATCCAGGGCGAACGCTTCCTCCATCGTAACCCAGCGGAATTCCTCCGCTTCGTCATTGAGCGTGACGTCATACGAGTCGGACTTGGCGAGATAGTTGATCAGGATGAAATGCTCCGGGCGGATGAACGAAGGTGAGAAGATGGATTCCTGCACGACCACGAAACGAATGTCTGAAATATTCAATGCCGTTTCCTCACGGATTTCCCGGATCAGGGCAGATTCGCAGCTTTCGCCGTGCTCGATTTTGCCGCCGGGGATGCCCCACAGGTTGCTCCACTTGTGGGTGCGGATCATCAATATTTTCCCTTGCCCGTCATGGATCAGGGCGCCGACTGTGGCGATGGGGCGCTCCGCTCTTCGTTTCTCCAACATCCTCACCAGCACTCCCAGATCCGGAACCGTGATGTCAGGTCTGACTTCCGCCAGAACCTCCGCATGATGGTATCCGGTTAACACCGCGATGGAGGAGATGCCGCCGTGGCGCGCCGTCTCGATGTCGTGCGTCATATCCCCGACGAACGCGGTCTCCTCCCGAATCAAGCCGTGTGTTTCGATGATGTTGTCGATCAGATCCCGTTTATCGAGCACCCCCGCATAGGTTTTTTCGAAGAAATCCTCCATGCCGAATTCGTGGAGTTGCCGGACAAAGGCATCCGCATCCATGGAGGTGAGAACGAACATCCGCATCCCACGGGCCCGCGCCCATTCAAGTTTTTCCCTGGCATGGGGGAGCACCGTTACCGTGCTGACCGCCGCATCAAAGGCGGGACGAAAATGCGCTTCCAGTTCCTCCAAGGAGACTCCGGGCAGAATCTCCGCGTAAAACTCCCGGTAAGGCAGGCGGAATCCGCGCCGGAAACCTTCACGGTCGTAGGGAGCGATGCCGTATTTGCCAAGTACGGCGTTTGTGGCCTCGATCACAGGCCCCATGTCGTCCACGAGGGTGCCGGACCAATCGAATATGAGATTCTTGAACATGTTTACCCTAGGTTGAAGCGGATGGATCTGATTTTTTGTTTCCCGAAACGACTCTGTATCGTTTTGAGAAGCTGGGGTTTGAGTTGCTCCAGGTGAAAGCGCATGGCGGGCTGGGTGACGCGCAGCACAATGTGTCCTTCTTTCGCCGAGATCGGTTCGGTGTTGGCTCCGATGAAATCCCCGGCGATTTCCTTCCACGCCGCTTTCAATTCCTCCTCGTCGAGGCTGTCGGCGAAAAACTGTTTCCGCAGGATCTCATCTACCCAGTCGGCGGCGGCGGAGATGTTTTTCCCCGTGTTCAGCGGCTTCTCGCAACCCAGCCACTCGCTCGTCAACTCTTCGTGGATAGACTCGCGCCGCGTGGGTTTCCTGTTCCGTGGCGCGGCCATTGCGATCACACTTCACCGTCCTCGCCGATGGCCTCCACCGGGCATCCTTCCATCGCCTCGCGGCACTGGGCTTCCTCCTCGGCGTTTTCCGGTTGTTTGAAAACGAAGGAATATCCCTCGTCGTCCGCACGGGTGAAGTTGTTCGGCGCGGTCTCACGGCAGAGATCGCAGTCGATGCATTGGCTGTCCACGTAGAATTTTCCCGCTACGTTCTCCTCGTTCCTGTCTTCCTTGTCTGCCATGTTCTTAAATGATTATTCCGCCCCACTGGATGCATGGGGAAGGGGCTGATTGCAACTTCAATTTACCTCACCCGCGCGAGCAGCCACGGTAGCAAGTCGTCGATGGCGATGCGCTCCTGCTCCATGGAATCGCGGTGGCGGAGGGTGACGGTGCCTTTCAGCTCCGGGCTTTCCTCACCGAGGGTCTCGAAATCCACAGTGATGCAGAACGGCGTGCCGACCTCGTCCTGGCGGCGGTAGCGGCGGCCGACGGCTCCGCTGTCGTCATAGAACACATTCATCCAAGGCTGGAGCGATTTCTGGATCTCGCGGCAGATGCGGACCTGTTCCTCGTTCTTTTTGAGCAGCGGGAAAACGGCGACCTTGATCGGAGCCATGGAGGGCATGAAACGCATGACCGTGCGCATGTCGCTCTTGCCGTCGGTGCCGAGTTCCTCCTCGTCGAAGGCCTCGCAGATCAGCGCGAGCACCGTGCGGTCGCAACCGGCGGATGGCTCGACGACATGCGGGAGGAACCGTTCCTTGGTCTCCTCATCGAAGTATTCCAGCGGCCTGCCGGAGCCCTTCGCGTGGACGCCGAGGTCGTAATCCGTGCGGTAAGCCACGCCTTCCAGCTCCTGGATGCCGAAGGGGAACTCGTATTCGATGTCGTAGGTTTTCTTCGAGTAAAACGCGCGGTCGCCGTCCGGGACATCGAGGATGTGGAGCTTGGCGCGTGGGATGCCTATTTCCTCGTAGAAACAGAGGCGGGTTTCCAGCCACTCGTCGGTGAGGCGCATGCCGTCTTCCGGACGGCAGAAATACTCGATCTCCATTTGCTCGAACTCGCGGGAGCGGAAGGTGAAGTTGCGCGGGTTGATCTCGTTGCGGAACGATTTTCCGACCTGCGCGATGCCGAAGGGCAGCTTCACGCGGTTCGAATCCAGCACGTTCTTGTATTGGCAGAAAATCGACTGCGCGGTCTCCGGGCGGAGATAGGCGACCTGCTCGCCGGTGGCTCCGAAGTTCGTCTGGAGCATCAGGTTGAACTCGCGCGGCTCGGTGAGAAGGGAGCCGTTGGCGGGGTTGTAGCTGGTGGTGCCGGTGACCTGCTCGGTGGTTTCACCCTGGAGCTCGATGGCCTTGATCGCGTCCTTTTTGCCCATCACGGATTCGTTGATGAACTTGGAATAATACTCACGGGCGGTCTTGCGCACCTTTGCTTCATCGGTGCCGGGTAGTTGCAACACGGAATAGGCCTTGTCCGTTTTCCATGCGGGATCCGCGATGGAGGCTCCGGTGTAATGATACACTGTTCCATCCTGCGGCTCGATCTGGTCGGCTCGGAGGCGGGCGTTGGAAAGCAGGCAATCGCACATCGGATCGCTGAAACCGCCGATGTGGCCGGAGGATTGGAGCACCTGTTCCATGGTCAAAATCGCGCCGTCCATGCCGAGCACGTCGTCGCGTTCCTGGACGGTTTTGCGCCACCAGTAGTCCTTGAGGTTGCGTTTCAGCTCCGCGCCGAGCGGGCCGTAATCCCAGCAGCCGTTGAGGCCTCCGTAGAGTTCTCCCGCTTGGAAAATGAAGCCTCTGCGTTTGCAGAGGGAGACGATTTTCTCCATCCGCACCGGGTCTGTAACATCCTTGTTTGCCATATCAATTTTCCCGCTTTCGGGGACGCGGAGAAAAACACAGGAGGCACGCGGCGGCAAGAGAAAGAAAGGGCGGGGAGGCGTGAGCATCGCCTCCCCGCCCTATAGGATCGCTGCGGCGGACACAGCACCCACAAGGGAGAGCATGAATCCGCCGCAGCCCATCCGCTAACCACGGGAATGGACAAATTGAAGCGGAAAACGTGCCACTAGCTGTGAAACCCTAAATTTTAAACTTTAAACCTCAAAGAAGATCCCTAGCTCAGCTTTGTGCCCCCTCCGCTACCACTGCGGTGAACTCTTCCTTAGGGTTTGAAGTTTAGGGTTTAAAGTTTCCTGGTCTTTCGCCAATTTCCCGCCCCGCCCATGACCGCCTCCGAGATCCGCCAGTCTTTCCTCGATTTCTTCCGTGAGAAACAGCACACCATCGTGCCCTCCGCCTCGCTGCTCCCGCAGTCGCCGGGCCTGCTTTTCACGAACGCGGGGATGAACCCCTTCGTGCCGTATTTCCTCGGCGTCGAGAAAGCCCCCTACGATCCGCCGCGCGCCGCGGACACCCAGAAATGCATCCGCGCGGGCGGCAAGCACAACGACCTCGAGGATGTCGGCTACGACACCTACCACCATACGATGTTCGAGATGCTGGGGAACTGGTCGTTCGGAAACTATTTCAAAAAGGAAGCCATCCAATGGGCTTGGGAACTGGTCATCGGGCGCTGGGGGCTGCCTGCGCATCGCCTTTACGCTTCGGTTTACGCGCCGAAGGAGGGCGATCCGGGGAACTTCGACCAGGAAGCCTACGACATCTGGGCGGAGCTGTTCCGCGCGGCGGGTTGTGATCCGGAAGTCCAGATCGTCCACGGCAACGTGAAGGACAACTTCTGGATGATGGGCGAGACCGGCCCCTGCGGCCCGTGCTCCGAACTCCACGTCGATCTCACGCCCGAGGGCAATCCCGTCACCGGCCGCAACCTCGTCAACAACGACTCCGACCTCTGCATCGAGATCTGGAACCTCGTCTTCATCCAATACAACGCCGAGGCCGACGGCACCTTCCGCGAGCTGCCAGCGAAACACGTCGATACCGGCATGGGCTTCGAGCGCGCCTGCTCGATCATCCAGAACACCAAGGGCTTCACCGACTTCTCGAAAAAGCCCTCGAACTACGCCACCGACGTCTTCACCCCCATCTTTCGCAAGCTGGAGGAACTCAGCGGCAAGACCTACGTGAACATCTACCCGGAACTCGGAGCCGATCGATCCGCCTTCACCGAGGAAATGAAAACCGCCATCGCCTTCCGCGTGATCGCGGATCATTTGCGGACACTGAGCTTCTCCATCGCGGACGGGATCATGCCGGGGAACAACGGTAGGAACTACGTGCTGCGGCGGATTTTGCGGCGTGCGGTTAGATACGGAAGGCAGCTCGGATTCTCAGGGGAAAAGCCGTTCTTCGCGGCACTGGTTCCGACACTTGTCGCGGAAATGGGAGGCGTGTTCCCGGAACTCAAAGTGCGCCAATCCACCATCGAGCAAACGCTTTCGCAGGAGGAAGCTAGCTTCAACCAGACGCTGGACCGGGGGTTGAAGCGATTTGAGGAATTCTGTCGCGTAAGCGTTATCTCTAGTCTTAACAGTGCTGAAGCTGGTCTCCTCGAAGCCATCGATCAAAACGTCGACTTCGACGAAAAAACCAAAGGTCTATCTTTCAAGGAACTTTGCGAGTGGGCTACGACAATCAATTCGAAGTGGACGATCAATGACGTCGCAGGACTTAACGGGCAATTCACTTTCGAATTGGAAGATACCTTTGGCTTTCCCGTGGATTTGACCGAACTCCTATGTTTAGAGCGTGGGATTTCGGTTGATATCGCTGGCTATGAGGAATGCAAAAGAGAACAGCAGGAACGTTCTCGCGCCGCCCAGAAATCCTCCATCGTCCGCGCCCTCGACATCTCCTCTGAAGCGGTCACCGAATTCCTCGGTTTCGAAAACGACGAATGCGAGGCCACGATCCTGGAAATCCACCCGCAGGAAGACGCGCTCTTCCTCATCACCGACAAAACCGTCTTCTACGCCGAAATGGGCGGCCAAGCGGGAGACACCGGAACGCTCAACGACATCCCCGTCACCGGCGTCCAACAAATCGGCAAAGCCCGCGCCCTCGTCATTCAAAAATCCGAAATCAACAATCATCAATCATCAATCTCCCCCGGCGACAAAGTCACCCTAAAGCTCGACGAAAAGCGCCGCCGCCCCATCGAAGCCCACCACACCGCCACCCACCTTCTCCACTGGGCGCTGCACGAGGTCGTTTCCAAGGACGCCTCGCAGCAGGGTTCCTCGGTCGATGAGAACCGCCTGCGTTTCGATTTCAACAGCGCGGCGGTCACGCCGGAGCAGCTTGCCGAGATGGAGGAGATGGTGAACGGCGCGATCAAACAAGGTCTCACCGTTTCATGGACCGAGGTGAAACACGCGGACATCAAGGGTCGCGCCGACATCATGCAGTTCTTCGGCGACAAATACGGCGACACCGTCCGCGTCGTCCAGATCGGCGGGCATGCGAACCAGCTCGACGGCCCGTCCATGGAGCTTTGCGGCGGCACCCACGTCCGCAACACCTCGGAGATCGGCCTTTTCAAGATCAAGTCCGAGGGAGCCATCGCTTCCGGCGTGCGCCGCATCGAGGCGGCTTGCGGGGACGCCGCATGGAATCTCATCCGTGAGAACGTCGAGAAATGGGACGCGGATCTCAAGGCCGCCACCGAGAAACTGAAAGCCGCCAACGCGAAGCTCGCCGAACTCGGCGGGGAGACTCTGAGCGTCAACGAATTCCCCCACATCATGGGCGCGATGCTCGTCGGTCGCGCGGACATCGGCGAACTCAACGCCACCTTCGCCCACGGCATGCGCACTTTGGAGGAAACCAAGGAAGCCGCCATCGAGGCTGAGAAACGGATCAAGAAAATCCAGTCCGCCCAAGCCGCCGCGCTCGCCGACGAGGCGCTCGCGGAACTCATCGAGTTAGGGAAACCCATCGTCGTCTCCTTCGAGTCCGACGCCTCGCTGCTCCAGGAACTCCAGAACGGCCTGAAGAAAAAGAACTTCCCCGGCCCCGCGCTGCTCATCGTCGATGACGGCGAGAAACTCCACCTCGCCGTGCATTGCGGAGCCGACGCCCTCGCCAAAGGCCTGAAAGCCGGCGACCTCCTCCGCGACCTAGCCGCCCTAGCCGGCGGCAAAGGCGGCGGTAAGCCGGATCAGGCAAGGGGCGCCGCACCGGATCGGAGCAAGCTGGAGGAGATCAAGGCGGCGATGGTTTCGATCGTTTCAAAGAACTAGGAACGATGTCCTTTTTCAAGCGACAGATGAAACCAGCCATTGTCGTTGCGGTGGCTCTCGGCAGTTTTTTGCTGAACTCATGCGTCAGCTATGATCCTCCGCCTCAAGAATCCAAACCCGTCCCGGCTAAGGTTGAGAGTTGGAGGCATATTTCAACCAATAGTTGGGGGAGTCTGAGCTATAGCAAGCGGACGGAAGCGCTTGAGCTTCTTGCAAATAAGGATTTCGTAGCCATTAGCGAGACACGTTACAAAGAGTTGTCGCTCGCACCGGATGATCTATTTCCCGCAAAGCAGATCATCGTCCCATCAGGCTGCCAGCTTTATTTGGTAAAAGGGCGCGGATATGGGATTTCTGGAGGTAGAGTGAGATTCAATCCCAAGACTAGGGAACTATACGTTCTTCTTGTTGCGTATAACGGCGAGATGTCTTTCCCCGGCATGCGCTGGGGAGTGGAAGATTTGCCAATTGTTGTGGCACTACCAGCTTCCCCTTCATCAATACACAAGTCTGCCGAAATTGGAGGAGATTCCATTTACCGACTCATGGATCACGATTGATCCCGGATGTCATTGTTCACAAAGTAATCATCTGAAGCGCGCCATGCTCATCATTCCAACGAATGATTTTCTCATCCGCTGTGATCAGTGGGATTCCGAGAGTCATGGCTGTCGCCACGATGATGCGGTCGGCGGGATCACCGTGAAAATCCGGCAGTTGGCAGCTTGTCGTCGATATCTCCGAAGTGAGCGGGGCGAGTGTGACGGGAGGCTTCAGGTTTTCTGAGAACCATGTCGGTTCGTCCGGTTTCAACTCCAGCCGACCTTTCATGACGAGCATGGACACTTCCCACTGGGAAATGGCGGAGACGAAGGCGGTGCCCGAAAAGTCGCGAATTTTCGCGGCTCGCGTGTCACCGGCCGCAGCCCACACCCAGATATGGGTGTCGAAGACCGCCGCGACGAGATTCTCAATCTTCGGCATCCCAGGCTTCCCCCGTGCTTAGGATTTCTCCGGATATCACCGTGGTCTTTTTCGCGCGGCCGAAAAGTTTGCCGGGCGAGCTGGAGGAAACCGGGATCAGCTCTGCGGCCGGTTGGCCATGACGGGTGATGGTGACGCGAGATTTGTCCTTCCTGACTTTTTCAATCACTCCAAGGCACTTGGCCTTGAATTCGGTCACTGTGATTTCCATGGAATGACCATAGCATGACCATTTTTTGGAGCAAGCGGTTTGTTTCGATCATTGGGAATTCTATCACTGTCGCTCATCCTTCCGGCCATCGAGCCTCCCAGCTGCATATGCACCGAAGACTTTTAGTATCTCATCCCGCACGCGGCGGAAGACGGCGAACTGCTCTTCCTCGGTGCCGGTGGCGTGGGCGGGGTCGTCGAAGGGCCAGTGGTGGCGGTTCATCTGGCCGGGGAACATCGGGCATGCTTGGTCGGCGTTGCCGCAGACGGTGATGACGGTTTCCACCCGGTCATCGAGGAACAGGTTCATGTGCTTCGAGTGGTGGCCGGTGATGTCGATGCCGATTTCCTCCAGCGCGCGGATCGCGAGCGGGTGGACGTATCCGGCGGGGTTCGAGCCGGCGCTTTCGACGCGGAAGTTTTCCCCGAGGGCTTTGCGGAGGATGGCTTCGGCGAGGTGGGAGCGGCAGGAATTGCCGGTGCAGAGGATGAGGATGGCGGGTGGTTTCATGGATTCGTTTCCGGTTTGCGGGTGATTTTGAAAAGAGGGATGGCGAGGATCGCTCCGAGGATGGTGGCGAACGGGTATAGCCAGATATGGCCGAAGTGCCCGCTGGCGAGCGCGGGGCCTAGCGAGCGGGCGGGGTTCATCGATGCGCCGCTGATCGGCCCGGCGAACATGGCTTCGAGCCCCACCACGGAACCGATCGCGATCGCGGCGGTGATGCCTTTTTCCTTCGCCCCGTGCGACACGCTGAGGATGGTGAGCATGAGGATGGCGGTGAGGATGATCTCCAGGATAAAGCTCTGCGATGCCGTGCCCGCCGGAAGCGTCATGCCTAGCCTCGACGAATCCGGGAACAGGAGTTTCAGCGAAATGCTCGCACTGAGCGCGCCGAGCATCTGGGCTGCCAGATAGGCGGGCAGATCGGCGGCGGGAAAACGCCCGGCCACTGCGAAGCTGATGGACACCGCGGGATTGAGGTGCGCGCCGCTGACTTCTCCGAAGGTGTAGATCATCGCCGCCACGACGAGTCCGAAGGTCAGGGCGATCCCTGCGTGGCCGATCACGCCGCCCGTGATTTCGTTCACGACGATGGCACCCGTCCCCGCGAAAACGAGGATGTAGGTGCCGAGGAATTCCGCGAAGAAACGATGCTTCATGGTTTCAGCAGGTTTGGCCGGGTGCGCAGCAGGATGATTTCCCGCCGAGGGCGGGGAGGCGGTTGATGGAGGGGAGTCCGCAAAGCTCCGGCGCGAGGCATTCGGTGTGTTTGTGGGCGAGGGCGAGGATGACCGCGTCGCCGGTGATCTCGTGGCCGGTGATCGTGTATTGGGAAATCACGCTGTCCTCGTATTCGATCTCCACGGGCACCGAATCATCGGGGAGGACGGCTTTTCCCTTTTCAAGGATGCTCGCCATTTTTCCGGTTTCGATGCGGTGGTCGTAATCCTCGCCGACCCATATCTGGAGCTGGCAGGTTTCGGTTTCGCGCCGCGTGCCGCCGCAGTCGAGGAAAGTCTTGCGGACATGACCGACCTCGGTGACGTGGAAGGAAAGCGGGATCGCGTCGCCGTCCGGCAGGCGGATGCGGAAATGGCGGTCGGCGTTTTCGGAAAGGAGGGATTTCAGTTCGGAGAGTTGCATGGTGCGGAGAGTTTGATGGGGCCGGGGCAGCAGCTGCTTTCGCGATCCTTGAGGCGGGCTTTGGCTTTTTTTAGGTCGGTCTTGTGGTGCGGGTCGTCGGGGAGGGATTCGATGAGGTGGGTGAGGAGCGGGAGGTGCTTGCGGTGGATGCGGAAATACGTCCATTTCCCGCAACGCTCGCTCTCCAGCAGCCCGGCCTTGCGGATGATCTGCACGTGGCTGGATACGGAGGACTGTGGCATGCCGAGGATGTCGGCGAGCTCGCAGACACAGAGCGCTCGATTCTCCACAAGTCGGACGATGCGCCAGCGGGTGTCATCGCCAAGCGCGCGGAAGAAGGAGGGGGCGGAGTTCATCGTGACGAAAAATAACGTGACGAAATATTTCGTTATGTCAAGGGGGTGGTTTTTTGATTCGATCCGTTCATCTTTTGAAATAAAGATCTCTCCTGTGACCACTTTGCGGCAAATCCGGCTTTCGATACTGATCGTGATTTTCGGGCTGGTTTTGAGCGGCGTGACGGCTTTTCCGCTGCTCCATGAGATGAACTGGATCTCAAACGTGATCGCCGGGGAATCGAAGGATCCGGCGATGCATGAGGGATTTGTGAAATGGATTCTGACCGTTCGTGAAGGGCTGGAAGTGACCTATGATCGGTATCCCTTCATCGCTTATGGCACGGATTGGCTGGCGTTCGCCCATTTGATGATCGCGCTGTTCTTCATCCTGCCGTGGCGTGATCCCGTGCGTTACGTGGGTGTTCTGCACATCGGGGTGGTGATGTCGCTTCTGGTCATTCCGCTCGCGCACATCTGCGGCCCGATCCGGGGGATACCCTTTTGGTGGCGGATGATTGATTGTTCGTTTGGAATTTTCTGCCTGCCGCCGCTGTGGTTCGCGTTGAGGAAAATCCGGCTTTTGGAGGGTGAGAAACCGGGATGATCGAAAATTCCTTCCGATGTGAAATCAGTGCCAGAAAGTTCCAAGCATGAGGATTGCTCCAAAGCAAATGACGGGCGCAATGACGACCTGGAGTAAAACGAACACGATGACCGAAATGACCCATTCGAGTTCTGCTTTGGCTGGAGCTTGTCTCATTTGCTGAAAAATGAGCAATTGCTCGAACAAGCCGATCCCCGCCGTTGCGGCTATGGCGAGGAGGAGCGTGAGGCTGAAGCTGCCTGCGTTTGGTAAATACTCACCAAGGATGACGCAGAGGACGATACCCAGCGGGATGAAGAGAGAAGGTATGAGCCAGAGGAAGACTCTCAGGATCGTGATCGCGTGATTGCCGCGATACATCGGGCGATCCTTGGGCATGCGGGGCAGGAGCGAGGCTATCCTTTTGAGGGTAAGCGAAGGAAACACTGCCCCGCATGAGATCTCGCGGCAGCTCCGGCACCAGCCGTAGTCTCGCGGGATGTCCTCTTCATCCGTCCCCAAGCCGTGGCGCGTCGCAGACGTGACCTTCGTCG
>JBJONG010000012.1:0-95069 GCA_046051965.1 Verrucomicrobiota bacterium | reverse complement strand
CGCGGCGAGGAACTCTCCGACAAGCTCTTCGACTCAATCCGGCAACTGCTCGCCAGCCCCGAAACCTTGCGATCCGTCTGCGCAACCCATTCGCCATAGATGAACGAACTTCTGAGAAACGGTCTAATTTTTGGCAAATTGTGGGTAATGGGCAGAGCCTGCTGCCGCTTTGGGCAAAGCAGCCTGCTGCAAGCCCGACGGCATTGGCATGCGGAGTTACCTGATTAAACCTTGGGTTGCCCCGCGCGCAGCAGGCTGCATGGCGGAAAGCGGCAGCAGGCTGCACGCAGTCCAAGGACTTAGTCATAAAGCGGGCCGAAGGCGGCGCAGGCGCGGAAATCGGCGGACTCCGGTTCGGCGGTGCCGAAGGCATTCCATGCGGCCGGGCGGAAGATCCGTTCCTCGCCGACATTGTGCATATAGACGGGGATGCGGAGCATGGCTGCGAGCGCGATGAGATCCGCACCGATGTGTCCGTAGCTCATCGAGCAGTGGTTCGCGCCCCAGGCGTTCATCACGGAATAGACATCCCGGAAAACACCGTTTCCACCTGTTTTCGGGACGAACCATGTGGTGGGCCAGGTGGGGTTGGTGCGCTCGTCGAGGATGTCGTGGACATCTTGCGGCAGGGCGATGGTTTCGCCTTCGGCGATCTGCAGAGCAGGGCCGAGGCCTTTGACCAGATTGATGCGGCAGATGGTGGCGGGCATTCCGCCCTTGGTTTGGTAGCGGGTGGACATGCCGCCGGCCGGGAAATACTCGGTGATCGAGGGATGCCATGTGGTCGCCTTGAGGCAGGCGGCCATCTCCTCATCGGAAATTTCCCAGAAAGGCTTCATCGCGGGCTGGCCGTTTTTGCTCTGCTGCCCCGTGCCATCGAGGGCGGCGGGGCCGGAGTTGATCAGATGCAGGAAACCGCCCGCCGCTGCGCCTTCGAGCTTGTGGGCGGTGACGCGCTCCACGGCCTCCGGGCTCCAGTAGGTGCGCACGTCGGCGAAAATCTGCGCCGTGTTAGTCAGCAGATAACCGAACAGCATGGAGGCGGCGTTCAAGGCATCGTTCTCCGTCGCCAGCATGTAGGGGGCGCGTTTTCCGTTCCAATCGAAGGAGGTCGTCAGGATCGCTTCCATGAAATCGCCGTTCGGAAAATGATCCGTCCACTGGCGCTGGCCTTGGAATCCCGCCGCGATGGCGTGATGGCCGTGCGCTTCCTCGCCGTAGCCTTTTTCCGCCAGCCTGGGGTTTCCGACCATCAGATCCCGGGCGATGAGCGCCATTTTCACCGACGTTTCCCATTCGGAATCGAGCTGGGCGCGGCTGCGGACGGTTTCCGGGGAGTTGTAGTCTTTGCCCTCGGGGCAGTGCTCCTTCACCCAGGCGAGAGCCTTGGCATACTCGGCCTCGTCATAGATCCCGCGCTCGATGCGGCGGACGAACTCGGTCATGTCGATGGACTCGACGCGCATGCCGAGGAAGGACTCGAAAAACGAGGGATCGACCACGGAGCCGGCGATACCCATGGAGGTGCCGCCCATCGCGAGGTAGGAGCGCCCGCGCATGATCGCGACGGCAAGACCCGCCTTGCAGAAGGTGAGGATTTTCGCGCGGACATCCGAGGGTATCCCGGTGGTGCCGCCGTCCTGAACATCGCGCCCGTAGATGCCGAAGGCAGGCAGGCCTTTCTGGGCGTGTCCCGCGAGCACGGCGGCCAGATACACGGCACCGGGCCGCTCGGTTCCGTTGAAACCCCAGACCGCCTTGGGGATGGTTGGATCCATGTCCATCGTTTCCGATCCGTAACACCAGCAGGAGGTTACCGTCAGGGAAACGCCCACTCCCTCGCGTGCGAATTTTTCGGCGCAGGCGCTGGCCTCTGCCACGCCGCCGATGCAGGTGTCCGCGACGACGCATTGCACCGGCTCGCCGGATGGGTAGCGCAGGGTTCCGGCGATGAGCGCAGCCACGGATTGGGCGAGCGCCATGGTGCTTTCCTCAAGAGATTCGCGCACCCCTCCCAGGCGCCCGTCGATGGTCGGGCGTATCCCGATCTTTGGCATGTTCTTCATGTTTTCTGAAATCAAGCTCGGTTTGCGATGGCGGCGCGGCGGTAGTGCTCGTCCGGGCGGTTCTCGATGCGGTCGGTGGTGCTGGAGTCGAGGAATTGCGACCCGCCTAGCAGGTATGTTCCGGCGATGACCTTGGCCCATTTGTCGAGCATGAGCATGATGTTGAGCACTTCGGTATCGTTCGCTCCGAGGGCGACAGGGCCGTGGTTCACCATCAGGATGACCTTCGGGGCGGCACCGTGCCGATCCATGAATTCACGCAGCGAATCACGCACCGCGACGGCGAGGTGAAGGCCGGGATCGATGTAGGGGACAACGGCGAGGTGGGTTCCGCAAACGACGATTCCATCAGGGAAAAGGTGTCTCAGGAAAGGCTCGGCACCGAGCTTGCTGCAAAGGATGCGCAGGACGGATGTGGGGTGCGTGTGGCCCACCCATTTCGCCCCGGCCTCGCGGATGCAGAGGGCGTGCAGGAACGTTTCCACGGAGGGCAGGCGCGCGGACGGATCGACCTTGGCGGCTTCCAGCCTTTCCCGGACTTCCTGATCGGTGAGTTCCGGATGGTCGATGGCATCGAGCACGGGATCGATGCGCACCTGTGTGAGGCCGGCGGCATCGATGGTACCGAGCTGGCTGCCGGAGGCTTTCACGAGAAATGTGCCGTCACCAAGGTAGGCGCTGGTGTTACCTTCCCCCAGTATGGCCAGCTCGCGGTCTTCGCGGCCGAGTTCATGGGAAAGGCGGATGAGGCGTTCGAGGATGTCTTGCATGGGCAACGGGCAAGATCAAAAGCCACATTCAGTTCTTTGGCGAGTCCTCTGTTCGCTGGTGGTCAAGAATACCCCAGACACGTGGAATCTTGTAGCCGGGGGCGGGCGTCACGAAGAGGATCTGGCGCGCTTCGGGGTCGTGCTGCCAGCTTGAGCGGCAGATGTAAGTCGGCTTCGCATCTCCGGGAAACACACACGCGATGTCCACCGGATATGCGCCAAAGCCGGAAACAGGCTCCTTCATGATACCGAACTTGCCCGGCAACACCTTGACCGACTGTCCCCCGAAATTCCCCATGATCGCTGCGGTTGAGGCATTGAAGACAAGCGTGTGGCCTTTTTGGAAGTCAGCGCCCGAGGCATTGACGGGGATCACGCGGGCGGGAAAGACTTTGTTGGAGGGATCGGGTAAAAACAGCAGCAGGCACCGGCTCCACGCCTCCGGGATATGGATTTTCGGGGCACCTGCGGGAACCTCCGAATCGGGCGCGAGCTGTCCGGGGAGAATGGCGAGGTTCAGGTCACCCGCCGGGAGATCCACCTCCGGTGAGAAATTTCGCCGTGGCAATTCGATTTCCAGATACTCCTTGCCGGTGAAAAGAGCGGCTTTCCCGGCTGCCTGATCCGGCGGCTGGACAAAGATCGCGCGCGCCTTGCGTGCGTCGGCAGGAAGGATCGAGGCCGCGATGCAGACAGCGAAAAGAAGGATGCGGCTGAGTGAGGAAGTGGACATGGATTCGATGGGATTATCTGGGTATCGGCTCAAATCTCGCGTTCGTTGAGCCAGCGGAAGGAAACGATTTCATAGCGACGCCCGAAGCGCCTGTTCGCTTCCGACTTCATCGCAGCGGAGTTCGGCAAGATTTCGGGCGGATCGATCGGATCCACGTAACCGGCCTGCCGCACGACCACCACCTCGCACCAGGCCCGGGCGAGGATTTTCGAAGGGTCGGAGCGATCCCTGGCATCGCCGTAAGCGCGGATCGTAAAAGTATCATCGCGGGCGGAAAGGACGGGCGCGATCGGCTTGAGGATATCCGCCTGGCGCACCCACCCAGGCACACCGAAGGCAGACCAGCCCAGAGCCGCTTCGGGGAAGTTGTAGTCGTGGGTGGTGCCGGGGGGCAAAGATGTGATTTTCACCGAGTTTGCCTGTAGCGCCCGGTAAGGATTTTTGGGCGTGTCGCCCAGCTCGGCGAGATTATCGAGCGCTTTCTGGATCGTGGAGGCGATGGCCATGTCCTTGTTACTCGCGTCAAGACGGCGATTCACGAACTCGGCGAGCGATAGGAACGGCCCGCGTTTCCGGATTTCCTTCACGATTTCCTCGGCGAGGGCGTCGATCTGCTCATCGGTGAGAACCCGGTGGCCGGCGAATTCCACAGCCTGCGGGAAAGTGGCGTTCGATTCGTTGGAACCGGAATCCGTCCCTTGGTCGCCGGCGATGGAGGTGCGCGGATAGGAGTGGGTGGAGGCCGCGCCACTCTTGGTGGCACCATCCGCGCCGAGGTAAGGCACCTCGATGGAGCGGCTCTGGCGTAGCAGGGATTTCCATGCATCCAGCGATGCCGAGTTGATGTTGAACATGCCATCCACATGCAACCTGGATGCGATGGTCTCGAAGGGATACATTCCGACCGGGGGTAACCTTGAGCTGGAAACCGCATCCGTAACAGCTTTAGCCACATCCAATTTCCCGGCGACCACCGCGGCATCGGGAGAAGGGAGATAATTTCGGTTCGGCAATGGCGTGGTCAACTCCAAGTGATCCTTGTAAACGTCATTGATCGACCGCCTCTCCGTGGCGGCGAAATCATTGAGATCCGGCGCGATGGAGGAGACGAACCAATCGTCGAAGAACAACTGGTTGAGCAGGTAGGTGTCGTCGTTGCACATTCCGTTGTTGAATGTGGTGGCCACCATGGTCTGGTTCGGTGCGAAAATCGGATTGGCGGAGCCGTTGCCGAGCAGGTTGAACTGGAAAGGTGTGATGGGGTTGTTATAGCGGGCGTCGAAGTGCTGGAGCTCGGCGAGGCTTTGCAGCGGGCGGGTAGGCAGCTCGGCCATCACACAGCGGGTCAGGCCGTCGTTGGAACCCATGCCGGAAACGATGTAGCTGCTGTTTGTTGTCCTCTCGAAATGGGGGATGTCGGTGCTGTCATTCCAGCCGCCGAGGATATCCACGAACGCGAAATCGTAGGGCGCGTTGACGGGGTGATAGACGCCGGTTCCCCTCATTGAGGTAACGGCGTCGTCATCGTCGCCGAAGCCGATCTCGGTGTAGTGCACCAGCGGACTCGCCTGCAGCATGCCTTTGGTGAAAAGGTGTTTGTGCCTGTTGATGTCGCGCGACATCGGGCTGGCCATACGGTAGGCGAAGATGGCGCTGGCAAAAGGGATGTTCCTGACTCCTTCCACAGCGCCCACGGTGCTGGAGGGCAGGTTGGCCGCAGTCAGCGGCGGATAGAGGGCGGCCGCCACGGAGCCGCCGCCCAGTTCCGGGACGTTGTAGATCATGCGGTGGGAATTCGAAGCCCCGTTGGAGACGAGGTCGAAGATGATTCCGATTCCCTCTTTCGGCACTCCATCCCTTCCCGATTCCCGGGTGAGGCCGTCGTAAGAAACATTTTCCACGGCATACCGGTCTGTGCCCGCCGCATAGACTTCCGCGCCTTTGTCGATCCCGAAGAACATGAAACCGCCGTTGGGCTGGTATCCGGGGGTCAAATTGACGCTGGACGCCTGGCTATCCCGCTTGGGAGTGGGGTCGTTGAGTCCTAGTATCCGCGTTTGACCCGGGCGCAGGACATCCGCCGGAATGTTCATGATAAATGTGTGGTAGGAACCGATGTCGGTCTTGGTGATATCCGCCAGGCTGGACGTCTGACGCGGGTTGTCACCGACCCTGAAGCGGAAGCGCAGCGGAGTGGTCTGCTGGATCCTAAGCTGGAGGGAACTGTAAGCGAGCTCGACATTGTAGGGGTTCCACAGGGTCAGGACGGGCGTGATCATCAACCCCGCGCGGAAGGGCTTGGAAGGATCGGCAGGATTGTCCACCTTGTCGGAACAGAGCGAATAGATCCAATGGATGCGCGCGATCTGAGGCAAGCGGCGGACTTCGTCAACGAACTGAAACCTGCCTGTGTTGGTGCCGCCGGTTTGGATGGGCATGGCGGTGCGGGAGGCACCGGAAGTCGTAAGCTTCCGATATTGGGTCATGTAGTCCACCAGGGCTGTCCATGATGAAATAGGCGGCACCTGCATCCATGCGGCGCCTGTCGCGTTGTTTCGGTATCCTGCCCAAGGGTATAGTAGCGGGTTGGCGACGTTACCGGAGGTGGGAGCTTTTGCATAGGTTTGGACTCTTCCGGGTTGGATGGTGAGCAGAGGAAGCCCTGTGGAAGGGAGGGTCGCGAAACCTTCGGAAAACAATGACAAGTCCCTTCTCCAGCCGCCGGTCGAGGAGTTGGTTAGTAGGCCGCGGTTGAAGGAAGTGAGGTCGTGGATTTTCCTCAGTTCCGCGGACCGGTTCACCAGCTTCAGGCTGGCGGTGCTGGGAGCCACTTTGCCCGGCGGGTAAACCGCGGTGTCGTTGATCGCTTCCAGACCGAAGGTCTGCGCGTCCATGCGCCCGTTCGCCCGCACCTGCTGCTGCCATTGCACGATGGATGTGGGCTTGGCGCTGCGGCGGATGTTTACCATGGCTTTGGAGTTGTCACCGCTCGTCCACCACGCGATGGCCCCTTTGTTCGCGTTGATCATGGTGGGCTTGGTATAGACGTGGCGCCGGGAGTCATTCGCGCTGCCTTCCGCGACGAGTTTGACGTAGCCATCCGTTGCCATGGTATTGATGTCCGGCAGGACGGAGGGATTGGGCGCAGCGTTCGCCGTGGAGGAAGTCAGCCATCCGAGAAACCGACCGCTTGCTGAGGGATCGGGCGCGGCAAAGGGATCACCCCCTTGTTTTTTTGAGTTATAATCGGGAATTTTCGGCCTGCCGTCCGCCTCGCGGTCGCCACCTTCCCAACTGCGCCAGACACCGGTTACCGGTGGCACGGACTCGACCGCATCGGTTGGATTCGCGGGCAACAGAGGGGCGGTGATGCGCGTGTCTTGTCCGGAAAGGCGCTGGAGCTGTGAGATTGCCAGTTGCATGGCGAGCTGCGCGTTCTGCCGCGCCTCTGCCACCGCCACACCGCTCCCCGTGGAGCGCAAGTTGACCGAGGAAAGCGTGAGCATGCCTACACACAAGATGCTGAGCAGGATCATCAGCGAGAGCGTCACGATCAGCGCGAAGCCACGGAAGCGGAGACTCGAACGACGGCTGGATGCGAAATTGGGTTTCGTTTTCAAAATGACAGTGGGTTTGTCTTTACCTGTAAACACGATGCCTAAGCAGTAGTTACTTTGCAAATACTAATTCTGGGATTCATTCATCTGAATTTGAATCCGCCAGAAATTAAGGCAAGACTACGGCGAAACCTTGTCCCCGGGCACCGCCACGCGGAAATCCGAAAAACCCATCACACGCGGCACATTTTCGCCAGATTGGTTGAAGACAAACATCACCATGCGCGTCGCGGGATTGAACTGCCACTGGGTTTCGCAGATCGGTCGGAGCACTTTTTCATCGGGGACGATGTAACCAATTTTCACCCGATAGGAGGAGGCTGAGGATGCCGGAGCATTGAGGATTGCTCGCGAATGGGGAGCCATGCGCAGGGATTCGGAACCGATGATCCCGCCCACTTGATTGGCGGTCAGGTTGAACCAGAGCATCTGGCCGTTTTTGAATTGATTCGACCCCGCGTTGATCACTTGTAAGCGCACAGGAGCGATCGAGTTGGTGGGATCACTACCGAGGATGATGAAACAATCACGGATGGACTCAGGAATCTCCGCGACGGGCGCTCCCGCAGGAATCTCCCCGGCATCGAGAACTGGCGCGGGAAGCATGTGAACGCGGATATTTCCGGGCATGATCTCGTAGATCGGGGAGAAGTTCATGCGCGGCAACTCGACTTCTTGGGAGGTCTTGCCGTCGTGGAGAAACAGCTTCTGCGGTGCGGACTGCGGAGCGGCGAGAAAGAGAATGCGGCAGGTGCGCTTCGCCACCTTTTCGGCCGAAACGGTGAGGGGAAGCAGGCAGCAGATGAGGGCGAGGACGCGCATGGGACCTTGTGGAAATTGGAATAACGAACGCATGCTTTTAGATCTCGTTGGCTTCCAGCCAGCGGAAGGAGATGATCTGAAAACGCCGCCCGAAAGCCTGGTTGGTCGCCCTTGTGGGCAGGGTGGTGATTTCCGCCGCATCCGCAGGATCCACAAAATCACGAACCCGGCACACGACCACTTCGCAGGTTGCGCTTGCCTTGATGGCGCCCGTGCTGTCGCGGGAGTCTCCGTATGCGCGGATGGTGAAGGTGTCATCCCGCGCGGAAAGGATCGGTGCCAGCGGGCGGAGCACATCGGCCTGGCGTGTCCAGCCGGGCAGGCCGTAGGCATTGTAGCCGACGGCGGCGTTGGGGAATTTGTAGCCAGCCTGAGCGGCTGAGGGCGGATTGGCGGTGGCCGCGGTACCGGGACTCTGGAGCCCGGCGTAAATATTCGTGGCCGAGTTTTTCGCCAAGGTATCGAGCGCCACCTGGATCGCCCCCCCCACGGCCAGGGTCTCGTTGCTGGAGAGCTGGCGGTTGACGAACTCCGCCAGTGATAGAAAGGGGCCGCGCTGCCGGACTTGGTTGACGATTTCCTCGGCCAGCAGGTTCAGGAAATCATCGTCGAGCGTGCGGTATCCCGAGAACTGAGCGGCACCGGGGAAGGTTCCGGAAATCGCTGTGGGAGAAGAGGCCTCGACATCGCCCGAGATCGAAAAGCGGGTGAACGCATAATCCTTCTTCGTGGAGAGAACGGGGGTGGCGGCGGCATTGTAGTACGGGATTTTCTGGCCGCGGGCATGGCCGAGCAGCGCCCGCCACGCTTTCACCGAGGTGGAATTGACGTTGAACATTCCTTCGACCTGGAGCCGTGAGGCGATTGATTTCCATGAATCTGCCGCATCGATGTGCTTGGCGAAGAGCGCGTCGATTTGAGCGGTGGATTGGGCGGCCATCGAGACATCGGGTGTGATCGCCTTGTAGGCGCGATTGGCCAGCGGAGTGGTGCCCTGGAGAAACTCGGTATAGGTTTTTTTCAACGTGTCACCCGGATCAAGTTCACCCAACCCGGCAGTATAAGGCGCGAGGGATGACATGAACCAGTCATCGAAAAAGATATGATTCATGCAGTATGAATCATCATGTTGCAAATCCATTTTACCGACCGTCGAATTTTCTGTGTTCCATACAGCGTCTTTAGGAAACAGGGGAGAGGCATCACTATTACCCACTACATTATACGAAAAGGGCGGTGCGGGGTTGTCGAGACGGGCATCCCAGTTTGTCAGTTCGGGCAAAGATTGGAGGGGGCGCGTCGGCAGCTCGGTAAGCACGCAGCGTGACAGCCCTTTGGCAGACTCGAAGCCGGTGATGATGTAGCTGGAATTGTTCGGTCCCGAGTTGGGAGTGAAACTGTCGCCTGCGGAAAGCGGTCTGAAACTGTAGTCGAAGAGGGAGTTGATCGGGTGAAAAGTTCCGGGGTAGTTGATCTGAATGCCGGAATGGTTGATCTGCTTGCCCATCTCCGTGTAATTGCTGATCGGGCTGGTCTGCACCAAACCCTTGCCAGCAAGATGAGTATTGCTGGCGGTGCGGGGGCCAAGAATGGTGGTGAGGAAGGGCTGCGGTTGGAGCTTGGCCTCGGCCAAGGTGGTGGCGGCGAGGCCGTTGATCGGAGGATACAACGCCGCCGTCACCGCGGGGTTGGCGACCATGCGGTAGGCCAGGGTGCGGTATGTGTAGTTGGTTCCAGTGCCGGGCATGGTGAGCATGTCCAGATAAAGTCCCACACCGGTGACACCATCGTTGAAGGTGGAGTCGAATCTGGCCTCCGCCTCCATGGAAGTGTTCGCAGGCACGATGATCTTCGATTTATCGTCGCGAACGAGGGGGAAGTAGTGGCCGCTGGTCGGGCGGTATCCGGGTCGCAATTCCAATTCGGTGTCGGGCGTGGCCGGACTTCCCACCGGGCTGAACAGGATGGTCTGTCCGGGTTTCAAGGTGAAGGTGTTTTTGATGCTGTAAACCAGCGTGCCATTCCATGGCCCTGCCCGCGGATCCGAGATGGACTCCATCAGATAGGGCGTATTGCCGCTCGTGGTGTTCAGCAAGCTGTTGAATCGGGTGTTCGCGACGCTACCCACTTTATATCGGAAGGCGTTGGGTAAGGTGGCGCGTTGCCAGAACGTCAAGGTCTGCCGGGTGGTTCCGGGACCCGGCAAAGCATACCTGATCTCCACGTTGTAGGGATTCCAGATGGTGAAAACGGGAGTGACTAACAAACGCGCCTCCAGGGTTCCCGCCGGTGAGCCTTCGGGTGGATCCGCCGCCCAATGGGAAAAGACCCACTGGGTCCGTGCAAACACCGGAAGAATGCGGATCTTGTGATGATAATCGAAGTTGCTCAGAGCATTATTGTCATCCGTGTAGGCAAACTGGACATCAATGGCGGCACCATCGCGCTTCATGCTCTTGTAGATGGTGGCAAAGTTGGAGAGGCACTCCCAACTACTCACCGCCCCCATCTGATAAATCGCCATTTGGCTGGGATTGCGGTACTCCGACCATGGATAGATCAGGGCGCGGCTTGGTTTGTAATCGCCGCCACGGGTCGGCAGGTTGAAGAACAAATCCTCGCCGGGTTTCACCCGGAAGAAGGGGAGGTTGGTTTTCGGCTGTTTTGCCCAGTTTTCGGTGAGAAGCGAGAAGTCCTTACGCCATCCGCCGGTCGCGGTGTTGGTGAGCAAGCCGACGGAGCTTGCGGAGAAATCGTGGAAAAACTCGGTTGATGCCTTCATGTCGCCCGCTGTGGCAATCAGATCGCCTTGGCCGGGACTGATCATCTTGTCCGCCAGGGCGGGAGTGCCGATGATGTTTTCCATCCGGAAGGGTTTGGGATCTGCCACGGAATGCCCTTTCATCTGGGTGGCCCATCCAGCCACCGTGTCACCGTTCGGTTCATAGGGTTTGGTGATCCGCGCCTTCTGGTTTTCACCACCGATCCACCACGCATAGCTGCCCTTGAGGCCATTCGTATTGATGGTCGTGGGCGTCAGGTGGATTTGGAGTTTTTCACGATCCAGACCCGTGCCGACGCTGCCGGGGCCGACCAAGGCGACTTTGCCGAGTGCCTTTTTTGTATCCGGCGGGGCATCTGCCGTGCCGGGAGCCGAGGTTAACCAAGCCAGAAATCTCTCTTTCTTGGCGTTCTCGTAATTACCCGGGGAAACAGGTCGCCCGGCGTAGGAGCCTGTCAATTCGTGATCCGTTCCCTCCCAGCTTTTCCAGACACCCAGCACCCGGGGAAGATCCTGAGTGTTGGTCTTGTTGAGGACTTCGGCACTGGCAGTGACCCTCGTATCGGAGCCCGCTTGTTTTTGTAATTCCCCCATCGCCAGCAGCAGCGCGAGCCGTGCATTGCCTTTGGCAATCGAAAGATCCGAGCCCGCCGCTGAATTGCGCAGCGACACGGACGATAGCGACAAAAGCCCAACCGCCAGGATGCTGAGCAGGATCATCAGCGAGAGGGTCACGATCAGGGCGAAGCCGCGAAAGCGGAGACTTGGCCGGCGGTGTCGCAGGGCGTTGGGTTTTGCGTTCAAAATCACCATGGTGTTTCCTTACAACTAAAGATATTCCCTCGCTGTAGTTACTTTGCAAATACTTTTTTGGAAATCCTTGGGTATCTGCGACTCAGATTAGGAGCTGCTGCGTCTCCGCTGCTTGAGTCATGCGGGCAACTGCGCCCGGGTGAAAAATCCCACCCTTCCCGGGATGACGGCGGGCGAGGGTGGGATGGGAGATTGGGAAGAAGGAAAGAACCGCCCAGGGCACCTTTCTTTCCCTCTTCCATTCCTAATCCAAAACTCAATTAACGGCGACGGCGCAGCAGGGCGAGCAGGCCGAGACCGCCGAGAAGAGCGGCGGAGGGCTCGGGAATGGCGGTGAGGCTGAAGTTGGTGATCTTCACTTGCTCGTTGGAAGGATTGAGATTCATAGCTCCCGGTAAATCCGTGATCCAACCAACATAATTGATGCCAGCTGTTATCAGGTCGTCGCCACTGCGGGTGTAAGTGATGGTGGCGACCTGATTGGAATTGAAACGAACTAGATTGGCGGTGTCGATAGTTCCAGCATCGCTTCCATCCCAATTGTGCCGGGTACCGGTGAAGCCTACCGTGAACCATGACATGCCGCCTCCGCCAGCGAGAACCGTAGTATCAACTGTCATCTGAAGCGTGTAGTCGTAGCCTGAAACAGGTGTGAATGCGAGGAAGTTGCTGGTTGTGGGAGTGGCTCTGCCGTCTCCAGTCTGACCCCAACCACCCACGTCCGAACCATCTGGATTTGTACCCTGCCATGTGCCGCTTCCCACAGCAGGAGCAGTTCCTACAATTGATGACGTGAAAGAGCCGCCCCGGTTAGTTCCAGGAGTAGTGAAATTATCTTGGAAGATAATTGTAGCGGCATTCGCCGCGCTGGCGAATGTGAACGCCGCAATGGCGGCGAAGTGGATTGATTTCAGTTTCATAATTGTTGCTTACTTTTTTGTGGTTTGGCTAGGCGGAGGTTGTCGAGCGGGGTGCCTACTCGAGGCGATGCGCGACACCTATCGATAAGAAACTCTCACAGTTCCGAGAAAATCCCCATAGACAAATCGCTAAATTCCATAGACTTTTACAACAAATCAAATGAAAGAAGCGCTTTGAAACTGATCGATACGACCAACCCTGCGATCCTCTCAGACATCAAGATACTGGCCAGCGCCGCGACACAGGAGCGGGAGACGCAGTTGGCGGCGAAGTTCCGAATGCATCTGGTGGGCATGTATTTTCAAAGCCTCGGCAAGGAGTGGGATTCGAACGGGCAGCGTGAGAGCGATTTCATGCACCACATCGATCTCCCGCTGAAAGGCAGGCGGCAGGTGGTTCACGAAAACCGGGTTTTTGAAATGGAGCCGGGGCAGGCCTGGTTTCTGCCGGGAAACAGTCCCGTGGAGCGGCGCAGCTCGGAGCGGTGCGATGTGTTGTTTTTCAAGTTCCAGTGCGAGTGGCTGCCGGGGGTGGATCCGCTGCTCGACTGGCCGGGCCGGGAGCCTAGGTTGATCGGCGCGATCGATGTGGACGAATGGCGGCGCTGGCTGGAGCCGGGCCGGATCATCGGGACGGCGGAATTGCTGGAATTGCGCGCCCGGCTTCTGTCCTTTCTGGTGCGGGCGATTCCGGATGTGGATTCGGTAATTTCAGGACATTTGACGACGCACACGCAGTTCACCGATGTGTTCCAACACATTGAACGAAATCTCGGAGCGGACTTGCGGCTGGGCGAGCTGGCGAAAATCCACGGCACGTCACAGGGTGCGTTTTCGATCGCGTTCACCCGCAGCACCGGCATCAGCCCGAAGGAATACCTGACGCGGCGGCTCAACCAAGAGGCGCTGCAAATGGTCATGAACACGAACCTGAAGATAAAGCAGATCGCGGATCATCTGCACTTTGCGGATGAGTTTTACTTCAGCCGGTTTTTCCAGAAGCTGAACGGCAAGCCACCTTCCCGGTATCGCAGCAACTTCAGGTCGTCCGGTGCGACGCAGATGGCATGAGGATTTCTAGGAGGAGCCGCCTGTCGGCCTGGCTTGATGGCAAGCCTCCCCGCAAGAAGCACAGCGGAAAAGCAACCACGCGGAGCTGCGGTTCGTTTAACTGAGGGCGACGGCGCTGGAGGTCGGGGGTTCCATGGATCGTTTTTGACATGTCTCTGGTAGGAAGACACGCGGGATCGGGGATCCTTAGAAGATTTTTTCGGGAAAATTGGCCGGATCGAAATCGAGCCTATGCGTCGCGTTGACAGCGAGCTGGGTATCCACGATATGTCGGCGCATGAATCGCACTCCATCCTGCGTTTTGGCTGCTCTTTTCACCTCCGCCGCTCTGGCGACCGCGGATATCATAAAGATCGAAAGCCGCGATGGGAGGACGATCAAGGTCACGGTTCTGGCTGTGGAGAACGAATCCGTCCGCGTGAAGAAAGCCGATGGCAAAGAGTTCAGCATTCCCCTCTCCAGCCTCAGCGAGGATTCGGCGAAGCGAGTCAAGGAGCTGGAGCTCGCCGCAGCACCGGCCGAGGGCGAGTTGCCGTTAGTCAAAGTCCAAACCGAGCCTCTCTCTCCCGAGGAGAGCGGGCTTTTGGAAAGCCTGTATCCTGCCCTGGACAAATGCCTCTATGCCGAAATGGTCAGGCCGGGCGAACCGGAAACCCTCAAGATGAGGGTGGAAGCCGACGCGATCCTGAAGTCCCTCGCGGTAATTCACGGCAAGCTCACCGTGAAAGACCGCTGCGCGCGGCTGCTTGCCGTTATCCGTCACGAGTTGCAGGGTAAGTCGGTAAGTGCCAGCATCGGAGCGGCGAGCTGCCTGACCCAGATCAAGGATTCCGAAGCTACCGAGAGCATGTTTCAGGCGCTCGAGGGAAACCTATCTGAGGCTGCCGAACTCGAATGTAATCGTGGGATTGGTGAACGGTGCACTGGCGAGATCATGGATCGAGTCTTGATCATGTTCATGAGCACTGATCCGAAGGTCAAAGCCATAGGTGGCTATACCCTGACCGAGATCACGACCAAAGCCCAACTTGATGAGCTCAGGGAGAAAGCGGCCACCGTCGTAAACACGGCGGAAGCGAAAGACCGCCTTCAGGCCGTCTATGCGCTTACGAGAAATGTGAAGTAGCTGAAATCGCCAGCCGTGAGGCCTCAGCCCACCCCGTTTTGCCAGAGGACGAAAGCTCCCGTGGCGATGACCATGACCGCGAAGCCCTGGCGCAGGCGGGCGACGGGCAGGCGCTTGGCAAGGACGGTGCCCGCGAGGACTCCGACCGCCGCGATGCCCGCGAAGACGAAAGCGAGAGGCCAGCGCGGCGGGGCTTCGCCGAAATGGCCGAGGAAGCCGGAGGCGGAGTTGAATGCGATGATGGCCAGCGAGGTGCCGGTGGCCTGGCGGAGAGGGAGCTTGGCGAATTTCACCAAAGCGGGCACGAGCAGGAATCCGCCGCCGACGCCGATGAAACCTGTGAGCACGCCGACCGCCAGCCCCGCGAGCAGGCAGCGGAGGGGCTTGCACTCGGCGGCGGGGGAGAGTTCGTCGTTTTTCCCGATGAGCATGTTCACCGCGACCACAAGCATGAGCACGGCGAAGATGACCATCAGCGCCTGCGGGGAAACGAGCGGGGTGAGCCTGGCTCCGCCCGCCGCGCCGACCATGCCGGAAAGCGCGAACATCAGCGCGGCCTTGGGATGGATCCCGCCGCCGCGAAGCCGTTGCAGCGCACCCACCAGCGCGGCCGCGCCGACGATAAACAGGCTGAGGCCGACGGCTTCCTTGGGCGCGACACCGGCCAGATAAACCAGCACCGGCAGCGTGATGATGCTACCGCCCGCCCCCGTGAGGCCGAGCGAAAGGCCGATCAGCGCGGCACCGAGCAGGGCGAGGGTGTTCATGGTTTCGGATCGAACGTGACCGTCCACGCGCCGCGCAGATCGCCGGTTTTGTAGCCGGTGGCCTTGTCCTGGGGGTAGAGTTTGAGGATGGCTGTACGGGTCTGCGGGGCGATGTCGCTGGCGGGATCACCATGGCATTGGAGGCACAGCGGGCCGGGTATGACGATGGAAGCGACGAAGGTGGTTTCACCCTTGGCATTCGTGGTGGAGCGGGCCGCGGGAGGCTTTCCGTTTTTCATGTCCAGGGCGAAGGCGGCGAGGATTTCCTTCCCCGCTTCGCCCGCGGCGTTGGCGGGATTGCGCGGCTTTTCGGTCATGCGCCGCAGGGTCACGCCGTGCGCTTTCCCGACGGCCTCCGCAATTTCCGGGGCTTTCTCCGAGCAGACGTCGATCGCTCCGGCCGGCCCGTCCTCCGCGATCGACGCGGTGAGGGCGGCAATGAGTTTCCCGGAGGCCTCGGCGACGATCGCGGCACCGTCCTTGGCAGGGTCGGCTTCCGCGTGAATCAAGGATGCCGGAAAAAGGATGAGGGCAGTGAGGAGGCGCTTCATGGTGTTACGGCGGAGATTTCCGGGATGTCGGCGAAGGCACCGTTCACATACACGACCTGATGCCCTTCGCCCGCGAGGAACGAGGTTGCGAAAGCGGCGCGGAGGCCGCTGCCGCAGTGGATGTAGAGCGGTGCGCCGTTCGGCACCTCGGAGATCCGCGAGGCGAGGCGGGTGTAGGCGATGTTCACCGCGCCCTTCACGTGGCCTGCCGCGAACTCGCCAGCGCCGCGCACATCGAGCACGGCGGCGGCGGGATTCGCAGCGATGGCCTCGGAGAGTTCTACAGTGGTGATGCTTTCCTGGTGGGCCGTGATCTCATCGACGGCGAGCGCCTCGGATGAAGGCAACCATGCCTCCACCTTGTCGAGGCCGATGCGGATGAGCTGGCGGACGGCTTCCTCCACTTCGTCCGCGTCGTTGACGAGAAGGATGATGGACGCGTTCTCGTCGAGGTAAGAACCCGCGACGAGCGGAAGTTTCCCACCCGACAGCGGCGCGAAAAGGGAGCCGGTGACGTGGCGATCCATGAAAGCGGCGCGGTCGGTGCGGAGATCGAGGAGCGAGTGTTTTCCCTGTTTCACGAGGGCGGTGAATTCATCCGCGTTGATTCGGCGCGGTTTCGGCAAAGCGCCACCTGGCAAAAGCGCGGGGCCGATTTTGTTGTCGCGTTTCATCCGTGCGAAATAGAGCGGCGGCTCGGGTTGGCCGGAGAGGATGTCTTTCACGAAAGCCTCTTCCTCACCCGCGAGGGCTTCACGCAAAGCTCCGTTGAAACGCCTTTCGTATCCCATCACGCTGACCGGCACCGCGCCGAGGGCTTTGCCGCACGCGCTGCCCGCCCCGTGCGCGGGGAGGATCTGGATGTGATCGGGGAGTTCGGCGGTCGCGCGGAGGCTGGCGTAAAGCTGCCGCGCGCTCGGTTCCATCACGCCCGCCTGCCCGGCGGCGCTCTCTAACAGATCGGGGCGGCCCACATCGCCGACGAAGATGAAATCGCCGCTGAGGAGCGCGATGGGTTCCGTCGCGCCGCCGCCGATGTCGGTGACGAGGTAGCTGATGTGTTCCGGCGTGTGCCCGGCGGAGAGGACGGCTTTCAGTTCGATGTTGCCCACCTTGAAAACATCGCCGTCATGGAGGAAGCGTGCGTTGGGACTTCCCTTCGCCCACTCGAACTGCCAGTCCGGCCCGCCCTCGGCGGAAAGGTAGGCGATCGCTCCGTGGCGCTCGGTGAGTTCGCGGGCACCGCTTAGGTAATCGGCATGGATATGCGTTTCCGCCACGGCGGCGAGGCGGAAACCGTTCTCGGCGGCGAGTTTCAGGTAACGATCCACATCGCGCTCGGGATCGACGATGACCGCCTCGCCGGTGCGTTGGCAGCCGATGAGGTAGGCGTATTGGGCGAGGGCGTGATCGGGGATTTGGCGGAGGAACATGAGGTTGGTTAGTTGGAGGTGGAGCAGTTACCGGAGGCGCAGCAGGACTGACCGGCCACGCGGTTCCAGGGCATTTTCGACATCAGGATGGCGAGACCGCACCAACCGGTGGAGCCGGCCATGGTGAGGCCCGCTCCAAAGAAGGCGCAGAGGAAAACCCAGTTCGGATGCACGGTGAGGGCGAGGATCGCACCGGTGAGCACGCCGAGGCCGATGGTGAGCTGAACCTGTTGCATGAGTGGCAGGCCGCCGCTGCGGCTCTTGCCGGTGGGATGGCCATCGCCCTTCCAGGCGAGGATGCCGCCTTCGAGGTTGCGGACGTTCGTGAAACCCAACGCCTGCAGCTTCTTCATCGCCTCCCCTCCCCTCTTGCCGCTGCGGCACATGACGACTACGGGGGCTTTGCGGTCGATCTCGTCGCTGCGTTGCTCAAGCTGGCCGAGCGGGATGAGTTTCGCGCCGACAATATGCTCCTCCGCATGCTCGACCGGCTCGCGGACATCGATGAGGCGGCAGCCGGACGACAGCAGGGACTTGAGTTCGGCGGGCTGGATGATTTCTTGGTTCGTGTTCATGGTGATCATTTTTCGCTTGATTTCCTTTCGGATGAGGTAACTATATCGCCACATAACGATTTATCAAATTAAATTTCAACCATGCCCGCCAAAAAAAAATCCGAGCCGAAGAAGGAGCTCTCCCCGCTCGCGCTGGAACTGATCGCCGCGCGCTTCCGGGCGCTTTCCGAGCCGATGCGCCTGCGCCTGCTCAATCTCCTGATGGGCGGCGAAAAGACCGTCGGCCAGCTCGTGGAGGCGGCCGGCTCCAGCCAGGCGAACGTCTCGAAGCATCTCTCCGTGCTCCGCGAGGCGGGCATGATCGCGATGCGCAAGGAGGGACTTTCCTCCTTCTGTTTCATCGCGGATCCGATCGTGAACGAGCTTTGCGAAATGATGTGCTCACGGCTCAAGGAGGAAATGGAAAGCAAGGTGCAGGCTTTTGATGCGGGGATTTGAGGTGGGTGTCAGCGAACCCGCTTCCCTACCGATTCGTGGCTTGAAAGATGCATAAAGCCGGATAGCCTTAGGCTCGTGAGTGCACTCGAAGTCCAGATCGCTGAAACCCTGAAATCGCTGGATCCACCGCGAGCCAGGGCATTCGAGCGAGCGATTTACGAACTGCTGTCGGTGGTTCGTCCGGATAGCGAAGTGGGGGAAATCGCGCGAAGAGCCGGTGCTGTGGATGCCAATGGCTGGCCGCAAGGGTATTGGGATCGCTTCGCGGGATGCTGGGCGGATCTTGAATACGAAGCACCATCTGATCCAGCTCCGGAACCGCATCCTTTCTGATGACTTACCTCATCGACACCAACATTATCATCTTCGCGCTCAAAGATCCGCAGCGTGAGGTCGCCAAGAGACTTGCATTGACGTCGCCGGATCAAATCGCTCTGTCGGCGGTGGTCGAGGCGGAACTCTACCACGGTGCCGAAAAATATGCACTTTCGGAACGTCGCCGAATGCAGCTCGCAGATTTTCTTTCCTTGTACCCGCGTCTCCCATTCGATTCCCGGTGTGTTTCGCATTACGCCAACACCAGGCATCACCTGGAGTTAAACGGGGAGGTAATCGGTGGCAACGACTTGCTGATCGCCGCGACGGCGTTGGCTCACGGCCTGACATTGATCACCCATAACAGCGGTGAGTTCGCACGAGTGCCAGGCTTGCTATGGGAGGATTGGGCGGTTCCCTGAAAGCTTGCGGCTTCGTAAGCTATTTCCCCACCTTGATCCGCGCCGGGACATCATTGATGGAAATGCCGGCTTTGCCGAGGGCGTCCCAGATTTCGAGGAGGCGTTCGAGGGGCAGGCGGCGGTCGGCTTCCAGTTCGAGTTTCCGGCCGGGGTTCTGTTTCTGGTAGGCTTGCAGGTAGTTGCCGAGCAAGCCCTCGGGGACGGCGAGGGCGTCGAGGGTGATGTTGCCGTTGGCGTCCACCGCGATCACGGAGCGCGTGTCGGTGACGGTTTCCGAGGGGATTTCACGGACGGTGGGCAGCTCGATCTGGAGGATCTCGCGGGGTTTCTTGAAGGTGGTGGAGACGATGAAAAAGACGAGCAGGATGAACAGGATGTCGATCATCGGCACGATGGGCACCTCGGCCCGGCGGCGCTGGACGCGGTGGAATTGCATCTCAGTGTGCGGGCGGGGTTTGGTGGGCGCAGGCGGAGACGAAATCGGCGAGGACGGATTCCATGCGGGCGGTGAGTCGCTCGATGCGGCGGGTGAAATAGCTGTGGGCGATCACGCAGGGCACGGCGATGGCGAGCCCGAAGATGGTGGTGTTGAGCGCCTCCGCGATGCCGCGGGCGATGGCGAGGTGGTCGGTGGTTTCGCCGAGGCCTTGGAAAATCGTGACAAGGCCGGAGGCGGTGCCGAGCAGGCCGAGCAGCGGCGCGACGGTGATGACCACATCGAGCAGGCTGATGCCGGCGTGCATTTTCACGACCTCCTCGCGGGCGGAGGACTCGACGGCGCGGGTGATGTCCTCGGCGGGCTTGCCGTGGTGGCGCAGCGCCACCGCGCCGAGGCGGGCGAGCGCGCTGCCGCCCTGCTTCAGCTCGCGGACAACCGGATCGGAATCGCCGGAGCCGATGTTGGCCATGCCGTGCGCCAAGCCGTCCGGGACGGTGCGGGAACGACCGAGCGACATCGCCTTGAAGCCGATCGCCGTGACTCCCGCGATGGAGCAGAGGATGAGCGGAATCATGAAGACTCCGCCTTTGTTGAGGAATTCGAGTGACGCCTCGGTGGAGCTGATTGCGAGCATGTCCATGTGATTTTGTTAGAAGTAGAAGTTGAAGATGAGTTCGAGGGCATCGCCGCCCATTTCCTTTTTCACGTCCTTGGGCATGGCCGGGATGGGGGCGTTGCGGATCGAGTTGAGCGTGAACCCTTTCTGCACCTCTCCGGTCTCGCTGTCGCCAAGAAACTGGACGCTTTTCACGCGGCCGTCATCGGCCACGAAAAAGCGGACGGTGAGGTAGCCCGGGGTGATGAAATCGCGGTGCTTCACGCAGTTGCGCTGCCACTCCAACTCCACGGCGCGGCTGATCTGGGCCTGGTAGCGGCCCATCGGGGAATCGGCGACATCGAGAGCGCTCTCACCATTGCGGGTGATATTGCCCTGGATTGCGGTCTTGCTCTGGTTTCCGGTAAAGGCGGGATCGGAAACGGGCTTGGGCTTGGGTTTGGGCAGATCCTCGGTTTTTTTCTCGGCCAAGGCATCGGGCGCGCCGTCGCGGGCTTTCTTCTCCTCGCGGGGCTTGATGTCCTCGCGCACCTCGCTTTTCGCGACCGGGGTGTCGATGGGGTTCGGGCCGTCGAGGATTTTTTCGCGAATGGCGGGTTCGGCTTTCTCCGCCTCGCCGGGGTCGGGGCTTTTTTCTCCCTTGGCGGTCTCCGCTTTTGTCATTTCGGGAGTATCCGGTGAAAGGGGTGCGGCCTCGGCGGGGAGAGTGGGGACGGAATCGGGGGTGTTGAGCTTGCCGTCCTGATAGCGGCTTTCGGTGGTTTCCGGGGCTTCTTCGGGACGGGCTTCGCGGCCGGCTTGGGAAATGGAGTTGTCATCGGAGGTCGGGGCGCGGTCGCTGGTGGCGTTGGTGTTGCGCTCGCCGATGTAGCGGCGGCTGGCAGGCGGCTCCGCGCTTTCCTGTTCGGGGGTGGTGCGGGAGAACTCGGGCGGGGCTTCGGGAGGCTTCACGGCGGCGACCGGGACTTCCTCGATGCGCTTCAGCATTTCCGGGAAAATTTGCACCGTCTGTTCGGGCTGGAAGACCACCGGCGGCTTGTTTTTCCGCGCCAGCTCGGACTGGATCGCCTCGATGCTGACCCATGCGAGGAGCAGAAGGTTCAGCACGATGGATACGGAGAGAGCGACCGCCCAAAGGCGTGCGTCGTCCATTCCGTTTTTTCCATCCGCGCCGGGCATGGATTCCCTTAAACCGTAACCGGCCCGCTGGCAACGGCGGGTTTAAAACAAGAGGCTTCGTCCTTTACGGAATGCCGAGTATGGACTTCCTTCCGCCCATGCACGCGCTCTCGGCCTCGTTTTTCCTGCAGATGGCGATCATCCTGATCGTCTGCCGCTTGGTGGGGATGGCTGCGAAACGCATCGGGCAGCCTCAGGTGGTGGGGGAAATGATCGCCGGGGTGATGCTGGGGCCCTCGCTGCTGGGGTTGGTCTGGCCGGAATCGACGGAGCTGATTTTCACCAAGGAATCGCGCGGCATCCTGTATGCGGGGGCGCAGCTCGGGGTGGGTCTTTATATGTTTCTGGTGGGGTTGGAGTTCCGCACGGATCATTTCCGCTCAAGGATGCGCAGCGCGGCGAGTGTTTCGGTGGCGGGCATGGTGGTGCCTTTCATCCTGGGGGCTTTGCTGGTGCTCTGGCTGATCGATGTGCCGGGCATCTTCGCTCCGAAAGTGGAATACCATGAGGGCGCGCTGTTCCTCGGCGCGGCGATCGCGATCACGGCGTTCCCGATGCTGGCGCGCATCATTTCGGAAAGGGGGCTTTCCGGCACGCCGCTCGGCACCCTCGCGCTGGCGGCGGGAGCAATCGATGACGCGGCGGCGTGGTGCGTGCTCGCCATCGTGCTGGCTTCGTTCGGTGCCTCGCAGCCGTTGCAGATCGGCGGGATCAGCATTGGCGCGGAGGTGATCGCGATCGGCGGAGCGGTGCTCTACGGCGTGCTGATGCTTACGGTGGGGAAGAAACTGCTCGCCGGGCTGGGACGTAAGGCCGAAAGGGACGGAGAGGTTTCCCATGCGATGATGGCTGTCACGCTGGCGCTATTTTGCGCATCGGCGTGGTATACGGATATCATCGGCGTGCATGCGGTGTTCGGAGGCTTCATCCTGGGCATCGCCATGCCGCGCGGCGTTTACGCGGAAGACATCCGCCGCAAGATCGAACCCTTCGCGGTGGTGTTCCTGCTGCCGATGTTCTTTACCTTCTCCGGACTCAACACCAAGCTGGATGTGCTGGTCGATCCGGGGCTGTTGCTGGTCGGACTGGTGATCCTGATCGCTTCCATTTTCGGGAAAGGCGTCGCCTGCTGGGCCGCCGCTCGCCTCAACGGTGAGGACAACGCGACCTCGCTCGCCGTCGGCACGCTGATGAATGCGCGAGGGCTGATGGAGCTGATCATCATCAACATCGGCCTCCAGCACGGCATCATCGGCGAGGCGCTGTTCTCGATCCTGGTGGTGATGGCCATCGTCACGACGCTGATGGCATCGCCGGTGTTCGAAATGGTTTACGGGCGGCGGATGAGGGCGGCCTTGGCGGAATCGAAATAGCGGCAGGCCGCTCCCGCCAGCACTCCAGCTGAAAATCCGAACACGTGCCCGAAGACATCGACGCCCGCGCCGGGTTCCGCCCCGCCGAGCCAGCCGAGCAGGACCAAGCCCGCAAGCAGCGGGGCGAGAACACGCATCCACGGCATGCGCAGTTCCTCGCGGGAATTTTCCACAAGGCCGACCCCGGACAGGATGCCCAGTGCACCGAACACGGCGGTGGAGGCGCCGAGCGAAACGAAGGATTCGGGGTAGGTGACGACGGAGGTGATCACATTGCCGACCGTTCCCGCGAGCAGGATCATCGCCCAGCCTTTCCACGGGCCGATGGATTTCGAAACCAGCGCGCCGAAGACCGCGCCGCTGGCGAGATTGCCGAGGATATGACCGAGATCGCCGTGAAGGAAAAGAGCGGTGAAAGGCCGCCACCACTCGCCGCGCGAGATGAGGCCTAGGCTCGATGACGCATAGTGATCCGAGAGGGATGGCGCTTGGGATTGCTGGTGGAAAACGAGCAGCAAAACCGCCGCCCAAACGAGGTAATGGAGCGCCCCGGCGGGATGATGGGCCCAGCTTTGGGAAACGAGCGGCGGCGGTGGCTTGATCTCGGCCTCGGCGGCGTATTCGCGGAGTTCCTCGGTCACGCGCGGGGCGGCGGCAGGTTCGACGCGGAGTTCGTACTCGCCGGGCACGTCCCCGTGATCGACACGGATCGCCTCGCCCATCGCGAGCGCGACGAGGGCGTTTTCCTGCGCCTCATCAAGGCTGGGGAAGCGGGCGACATCGACCCACCCCTCCTCTTCGTTCTGCAGGGTTTCAGGCATGTCCTTTCAGATAATCGAGAGACGCTTCGGCGCGGAGCACGGCGAGAGAGAAATGTCCGAGACCATCCACGGCCTCAAGCTCCGCGTGGGGCAGGATTTCGCAAAGCCTTTCCACCAAAGAGATCGGTATATTCTTATCATCCGCACCGTGCCAGTAGCGGATGGGATGCGAATTTTCCTCCACACCGAAGCCGGGCATGCGGAGGTAGATTTCCGCATCAGTCATCACGCCCAGCCCGCCGGACGAGCCGCAGACGCCTTCGGTGAAGCTTTTCGTGAGCACGTCCCAGATCCCCGGGATCCCCAGGATGATGGCCCTGTCCTCTTCGGCGAGACTCTGGAGCAAAAGGGATATCGGCGGGACATCCGGCCGGCATTTGCAAGTGAGCGCAGCGGCATGGAATCCGAGGGTGAAAAGCGGTGCGGGCAATTTACGCAGCGGGATCAGCATGCGGTAAAGCGGGTGCAGGCCTCTCCTGCCATGGCCTAACAGCGGCAGCGGCACCATCCCCGCGAGCACGGCGGAGCGCGTGAGCCGATCCGGGATCATCGTCGAGCAAGCCAGCACATACGGCCCGCCGCCGGAAACGCCGAGCTGCCCGAATTTTGCGATCCCGAGATGATCCGCGAAACGCGCCATCTGCCCCGGCCAATCCTCCAGCCTGCGGTCGCGGATCAGGGTCGATCTTCCCATCCCCGGCCGATCCATCGCGATGAGCCGCAGCCTACGCTCCGCCGCGAGGTGATGCGCGAGCCGTGCCTGGAGTCGTGAACTAGGCCAGCCGTGGTAGTAGAAAACGGGATCGCCGTCGGGAGCACCGAATTCGTTCCATGCCAGCGAAAGTCCCGGAGCGTGTTCCCAGAAAAGCGGTTCCGGGGCGGGCGGGAGATCGCGAAGGGAATGGAGGTTATCAATGGTCATGCCCGATGTGGTCGCCGAGGAGGTCGCGGCCGAAGTCGTTCGCGCTGTCGCGCCAGACGGCGTGGACGTGGTTGCCGTTGTTCTGGACGTTGGCGACTTCCACTAGGAACGTAGTACCTTGGATGCGGTAGTAGTAAGGCTCGCCGCGCTTGAGGCCGCCGGCCCAGCCGAAGCGGAGGTTTTCCATGTCGGCGCTGATTTTCGCCATGTCGGCCTCAGCGAGTTCCTTGCGGTGGCGGTTCGCGTAAACGGCGATGAGTTCCTTCAACGCCTGTTGCTGGGCGGCGGTCATGTCGGAGGTTTTCACGCCGACGGGATCGAGCTGCTTCACTTTCCTATCCTCGGCGGTGAGGATGTCGGCGGGCGGCTTTTCGGAATAGACAACCGCCTTCCCGCTTTCCATGAGTGTGGTGGCGAGGGCGCGGGCGAGGTCTTCCTCGGCGTGGAGCGGGCGGGTGCCTTTCATCTTGTGCTCGATCATGACCTCACCGGGGTTGGTGGCGAAAAAGGAGGGCGTGACGGCGACCGTCTTGCCATCGACGACCGTGTAGTTGAGCGAGAGGTGGTGCCCCTCGAAGCGCCACGCCCATGTGCCGCCGGGTTTCGGCTCGCCGAAGACGGAGGTGAAATAGGCTTTCGGGTTGCGGAAGTCCGGGCGTTTCTCGATCTCGCCGAGGAAGGCTTCCAGCGCCATAATCGCATCGACCTTTTCCAAACCGGGATCGCTGAGGGCGGTCTTCAGGAAGGCGCGGACAAGGGCGGTTTGTTTCTCATCGAGATCCTCCAGCGGCACGCCCTTGCGCTCGCGCGGCACGAAACCCCAGTTCTCGCGCTGGTCGGCGGCGAAGGGGAACTTCGCTTTCTTCGCCTTTGCTTCATCAAGCGAGGCGAGGAAGGAATTCGCGGCGATTGCCATTTCCGCGGGGACGTTCGCGGGTTCCTGCGCGAAGGCTGTGACGGCGATGAGGAGGCCTATGAGGAAAATCTTTTTCATAGTGTTGCGGTTACGTGCGATCGCATGATGGGCTTGCGAGATTCGTTCGGGAAGGGATTTCCTTCGGCTCCCGGGGCTGCTAGGAATCGCGGCGGTGAAGGATTTGCTGCGAGAGGTTTTCGGTTTCGACGCGCTGCGGGCGGGGCAGGAGGAGGTGATCTCCGCGCTGATGGACGGGCGGTCGGCGCTGGCGATTTTTCCGACGGGTGGCGGAAAATCCATGTGCTACCAGCTTCCGGCGCTGATGCTGGAGGGCACGGCATTGGTGGTTTCACCGCTTTTGGCGCTGATGAAGAACCAGGTGGATCGCCTTGTCGCGAAAGGGGTGGCGGCGGCGCGGCTGGACTCTACGCTCAACGCGGAGGAGTATCGTGAAGTGGTCGCGAGGCTGCTTCGCGGTGATCTGAAACTGCTCTACGTATCCCCGGAGAAACTTGGCAACGCGGAATTCCGCAAGCTGCTGAAAGGCGTGCCGCTCTCCATGATCGCGGTGGACGAGGCGCATTGCATTTCCGAATGGGGGCACAATTTCCGGCCCGACTACCTGAAGCTCGGCAAGATCCGCAAGCAGCTCGGCGTTAAGCGACTCTTGGCCCTGACAGCCACCGCGACACCGAAGGTCGAGGCCGACATCCGCAAGCGTTTCGGCATCGCCAAGGCGGATGTGGTGAAGCTGAGTTTCCACCGCCCCAACCTCGATCTGCGCATCTCGCCGTGCAAGTCGGCGGAGAGGAAACAGATTCTGTTAGAAAGGATCGCGTCGCACGGCACTCCGGCGGTGGTGTATGTCACGCGGCAGGAAACCGCCGAGGAGGTGGCGACGTTCCTTGCGAAAAACGGCCTTTCCGCGAGGGCATATCATGCCGGCTTGAGAACGGAGCTGAGGCGGGAGATCCAGGAGGAGTTCATGGGCGGCGCGGTCGATACCGTTGTCGCGACGATCGCCTTCGGGATGGGCGTGGACAAGGCGGACATCCGGGCGGTGATCCATTACAACATGCCGAAGAGCCTGGAAGGATACACCCAGGAGATCGGGCGCGCCGGGCGCGACGGGCAACCCGCCGTCTGCGAATGGCTGGCCTGCGGCGATGACCGGACGACGCTGGAGAATTTCATTTTCTCCGACACGCCTAGCGACCGCGCGGTGCGCAATCTGCTGGAGCGCACACTGAAAATCGGGAAGGACTTCGATGTCTCGCTGTATGATCTCGCGACAACCTGCGACATACGCCAGACCGTCGTCTCCACGATCCTCGCCTATCTGGAAATGGAAGGGATCATCGAGGCGCGGGGGAGTTTCTTTGACCGCTTCGGGATCAAGCTGCTGCGGCCTTTGGATCGGCTTCTGGCGGGTCGCCCGGCGAAGGAGCGGAAAATTTTGGAAGGTGTTTTCGCGGAGCTGGACGCGGAATGGAAATGGCTGCGGGTGGGGATTTCGGAAACGGCCGAGAGGCTCAGGGTTCCGGCGGACTCACTGCGTAATCTCATTTCCGATCTGGAGGCGGCGGGCGACGTGGTTCTGAAGAAATCGAACTGGCGGCAGGCTTACCGTTTGAAAAAGGAGCCGGATAGTTTACGCGAACTTGCGGAGGCGATGGCGGCGGGATTCCGGGAGCGCGAGGCCTCGGATCTGGCACGGCTGGAAAAGGTGCTCGTGCTTTCATCGACGAAGAACTGCCTGACCGGTTCGTTGCTGAAGCATTTCGGCGAGAAGATGGAGCAGGCCTGCGGGCACTGCGACCGCTGTAGGGAGATCGCGCCGATGAAGCTGAAGGTTTCCAAGCCTAGAAAGGTTTCAGCGCAGGAGCTGTTGGAAATCCGTGCCTTGGCGGACGACAACCACGCCGCGCTCGGCACGCCGCGGCAGATGGCGCGTTTCCTGTGCGGCATGTCCAGCCCGGCCACGATGCGGGCGCGGCTTAACCGGCTCGATGGATACGGCATGCTGTCCGACCTGCCCTTCGGCGAGGTCGAGGTGGTGGCGGAAAGTTTTTTCCGCAGCGCTTAGCGGGAAAGCTCGCGGGCAACCAGCATCAAGGTCTCGCGGACACCCGGGGCGAAGCCGCCATCGGTCTGGACAGCGAGCAGCGTGTGACCTTCGCGGATGAACTCGATCGGCACGGAGCCTGAGTAAAGTTTCAGCGCACCATTCCCAAATCCAAGGTTGTTGATGACCTGTTTCAGAGCGTCCACCGCAGCGATGTCACTGGCGCTGACCATCGCGATCTGACGGACACCGGGGAGCGAGCGGGCGCGCTGGATGATCTCATCCTTGGACATCTCGCGATCCACGCCAAAGATGGCACGTAGTTCGAGTTGCTTGATCTGGAAGGAATCGGAATCGGACTGCCCGGCAGGAGGAAGCGGGTATTGCGGAGCGGGTGCTTGAACCTGAGGCGGAGGCTGTGGCGTGTATGCCGGCTGGACATGAGCGGCTTCGTTCTGCGCCCACCCACCGTATGGGCTGACGTGGGCAGGATACGGGGCGGGAGCAACAGGAGCTTGTTCCACTGCAAAAGGAGAGGGCGGCGGCGAGTGTTGAGTCTGTGGCGAAAGTTCGAAGGGACTCGCTCGGAATTGCGGCTGAGGCGCGGTTTCGGGGGAATTCGCTCTAGCCACCTGTGGAGCAGCCTCAAATCCGAAAACTTGAGGTTCGGCAATCTGGAAAGGGGTTTCGACAGGTTTCCGCCGTTCGGGCAAGCGTATCGTTTTCGAATCTTCCTGCGGCTCGGCTACACTGACAACTGAGAACGGCGACTCCTTGCGCACTTGAGCCGGATTCGCATTTGCGGAGGCAAATGGACTTTCGGCGAGGCTCTCTGCCGGGACTGCGAACGGAGAGGTCTGAGCGGCACTGCTGACAGCAGCAGGAGCGGCTGCGTTGTGATATGTTTCGAAAATTCCTCTTGGTGTGCTCATGTTTCGTAGTGGTTGGATTGAACTGTCCGCAACTTATACCGTGTCGCTTTTCTATAAATTAAACTTAGCGCATACTAAATGTCGAGCACTATAAGAGAATATCTTTACATTCACATAGCCCGATTCAATCCCCTCTTTCGGCAAGCAGCCTCTTCAGGCGGTTTTTCACACTGACTTTACCGACAGCTGATAACCTATCGGTAAAAAGGATGCCATTGAGATGATCGATCTCATGCTGGAGGGCGCGAGCCAAAAGACCATCGGTTTCAATGACGAGCGTGGAGCCGTCAAGCTGCGGCAAGGTCGCCTTCACATCCATTGGGCGGCGGACTTCGCAACGTATGCCTTGGATACTCAGACAACCTTCGAATGCGATATCCTTTTCCTGACCGTAATCCAGCGTGGGGTTGATGAAAATGAGCGGCATGATATCTTCGAGTTCCGCGTCCTTTCCATTCACTTTCAGATAAGAAACGCATTCGGGGTCGTGGGAGACATCGATGACCGCGAGCCGCAAGTCTCGCCCGATCTGCGGGGCGGCCAATCCCACACCGTTCGCATCGGCCATGGTTTCAAGCATATCGGCCACAAGCGAGATGATGCTGTCGTCGATGGTTTCAACAGGACGGCACTGTTGACGGAGGATGGGGTCGCCGTATTGGACGATGGGCAAGGTCATAATCAGGAAATAGGGAACCGTGAAAGCCTTGTCGGGTCGAGCGGAAACTGCCCTGCCGAAAACACAAAACCTCCCCTTGCACCCATACGCGGCGAGTTTAGCTTCGGCGCGTGAACGGAAAGCAGGCGATCATTTTAAAAGGCATAGCGGTGCTGGCGCTGGTGTGGGCGGCGGTTTTCGCGGTGCGTTCCTTCGCCTCATCGAAAAAAATCACCGCTGAGCTGATTGAGCGCGAGGTGCGGGACCTGAAGTTCGATGATTGGTCGGAGAACCCGGGTTCCGGTGCGGTGGCGAAAGAGCGCGAGGAGGAGATACGTCGCATTGCCGATATGGTGAACCGACTCGATTTCGCGGAGCGCGAGAAAAACCGTCAGAACCGTGGAGGCGAGGATTTTTTCAGAAAGCTGAGCACGACCGAGAAGAACCTTTTCATCGATCTGACCATCATGGAGTCGATGAGCAGGTTCATGGAGGCTCTCGACCAGATGCCGGAGGAGCAGCGGAAAAGCTTTGTAGAGAGAGGCCTGAAGGAAATCCAAGAGGGGCGGACGGAGGAGGAAATGGCGCGCGCGAAGGAATTGGATGAGACCTTGCTGACGAAGATCAGCGAGGAGGGCATGCGAGCCTATTTCGATAAGGCCAGCGCTGACACGAAGCTCGATCTCGCACCACTGATGGAGGCGATGAACGAGGTGATGCAAGGGCTGAGAGGCAACGAGTTCGGACCACGATGAGAAATTGCAACAACGAGGGGCCGCATTCTGCTGCCCGGCAACCAAAGCCGTTTGACGGGGCAACGGGCAGCAGGATGCGGCTCCTCCTTGGATTCACTTTGACCGAGCTGCTCGTGGTGATTGCGATCGTTGCGGCGCTTGTGGGCGTGGCGGTGCCGGTGAGCATTTCCATGATCGCGAAAAGCCGCGAGGCGTCGTGTTTGGGCAATCTCCGGCAGATCGGTGCGGGCTTGCAGGCTTATCTTTCCGATAACAACCAGCGCCTGCCCGTCCTCGTGCTCGGGCGCGCGAACAAAACCTCGGCAGCACCGGCACTGGAAACGGTGCTGCTGCCCTATGTCGGCGGAGCAAATGTGTTCCGCTGCCCGGCGGACAAGGAGCAGTTCGGAAAAACCGGCAGCAGCTACAACTGGAACATCACTCAAAACGGCCTGCACATTTCCAAGGTGAACTTCCTCGGAATCGAGGACAGACCGGAATCGGTGCCGCTGGTGAGCGACAAGGAAAGCTGGCATCCGAACGGCACGAATTTTTTGTACGCCGACTCTAGTAGTTCTAACAAAGCCCGTTTCGCAACGGGAAACAAGAAGGATTGATATGCTGGAAGCGCGCGGACTGACCAAGGCCTTCGGCGGGAAACCCGCGCTGCGGGATGTTTCGTTCAAGTTGGAAAAGGGCGAGATCTACGGCCTGCTCGGCCACAACGGCGCGGGCAAAAGCACCTCGCTCGGCATCATCCTCGGCATGGTCGCGCCGGATGGCGGCGAGGTTTTCATCGACGGGGTTTCCGTCCAGAAAGACCGCAGCAAGGCGCTGCGCAAGGTCGGCGCGATCTTCGAGGCGCCCGCGTTCTACGATTACATGAGCGGCTGGGAGAATCTGAAAATCCTCATGAGCTACTCCGGCGGCTTTGATGAAAAGGCGGCGCGGGAAGTGGTCGAGCGCGTCGGGTTGACCAAGCGGATCACCTCGAAAGTCCGCACCTACAGCCACGGCATGCGGCAGCGGCTGGCGCTCGCCCAATCGTTGCTGCCGGAGCCGGAGTTACTTCTGCTGGACGAGCCGACGGACGGGCTCGATCCCGAGGGCATCAAGTGGTTCCGCGATTTCATCCTCGGCCTGCGCGAGGAAAAGGGCATGACCGTCCTTTTCAACTCCCACCTCCTGGCCGAGGTCGAGATCATGTGCGACCGCGTCGCGATCCTGCGCGAGGGGCAACGCGTCTTTGAAGGTTCGGTGAAGGATTTCCGCGAGGACGAGCCGATCTACGAAGTATCGGTGGAGCCATGGGAGAAATGCGGGGAGATCGTCCGGGGTCTCGGAGGGGAAATCCTCGACGTCGGCCGTTTCACCCTTCCGGCGGCGGTTGATCCCGCCGAAATGGTCGGCAGGCTCGTCGGAGCGGGTGTGAAAGTGCGCGGGTTCGCGAGGGTGCGCCGATCGCTCGAAGACATCTACATGGAGATCCTCGACGGCAAGGGCAGCCCGAACTGATCAAGCTTCCTTGCTTTTCCGGTCCGTGAATTTCTGGACGAAAACATAGCAGACTGGAATCAGGAACAGCCCGATGAGCGTGGAGATGGTCATTCCGAAAACCACGCCTGTGCCCATGGTGCTGCGTGAGGCCGCGCCGGAACCCGAAGCGATCATCAGCGGGACGCAGCCGAGAATGAAGGCGAAGGAGGTCATCAGGATGGGGCGCAGGCGGAGCTTGGAGGCTTCCAGGGCGGCATCGAGCGTGGACATGCCTTCCTCGCGTTTCATCTTGGCGAACTCTACGATCAGGATCGCGTTTTTCGCCGCCAGGCCGATGAGCATCACGAGGCCGACCTGGGCGTAAACGTTCATCTCGAAATTCTTAAGGAACAGGCCGATGAGGGTTCCGAGGATCACCGTGGGGACGGAAAGCAGCACTGAGAAGGGCAGCGACCAGCTCTCGTATTGCGCGGCGAGAAGGAGGAAAACGAAGATGATCGCCATGCCGAAGATGATGCCGGCCTGGCCTTCGGATTTCTTTTCCTGGAGGGTGAGGCCGGACCATTCGTAGCCGATGTTGCCGGGCATCTCCGCCATGACCTCTTCCATCGCCTTGAGCGCCTGGGTGGAGGTGTAGCCGGGAGCGGGCGCGCCCATGATCTCGGCGGACTGGTAGAGGTTGAAACGCGTCGCGAAGTTCGGCCCAGATATCCGGGTGACTTTCACCAAGGTGCTGAGCGGAACCATGCCGCCGCTGCTGTTCTTGACGTAGAAATTCCCGATGTCGTCCGGGGTGTTGGTGAACTCCGGCTCGGCCTGGAGGAAGACCTTGTAAACGCGGCCGAATTTCACGAAGTCGTTCACGTAGAGCCCGCTGAGATAGGCTTGCAGGGTTTGGAAAACACTGTTGACCGGCACGCCGAGCGTGCGGGCTTTCTCACGGTCGAGCTCCACGCTGATCTGCGGGGTGCTGGGGCTGAAGGTCGTGCTGACGCGGCCGATTTCAGGGCGCTTCGCGGCGGCCGCCTGCACCTTGGCGAGAGCCGCCGTGAGTTCATTGATCCCTCCGCCGGAGCGTTCCTGGAGCTGCATGGTGAAGCCGGAGACGCTGCCGTATCCAGGCAAGGCGGGCGGGCCGAAGGCGAACACGCGGGCGCCGGGGATGGCGTAAAATTTCCTGTTCCATGCGGCGGCGATTTCCTTGGCCGAGAGTCCGGGCTCCGCGCGCTCCTCCCAATCTTCGAGGCCGATGAACATGAGCGCGGCGTTCGGGACATTGAGGTTGTTGAGGATGTTCAGGCCGCTGATGGCTAGGGCGGAGCGGACGCCTTTCGTACCGCCGACAATCGCCTCGACCTGTTTGAGAACCTCATCGGAGCGCTGGAGGGAGGCCCCTTCGGGAAGCTCGATGGCGACGAAAAGATAGCCTTTGTCCTCGTCCGGGATGAAGCCGCCGGGCACGAATTTCCCAAGCCCCCAGATGCCGCCACCGACGATGACCAGCAACAGCATGGAGAAGGTCGCCTTGCGGGTGAGGCCGCCCACGATTTTCCCGTAGCGGTCGATGACCCAGTCGAAGAACGCGTTGAACTTCCGGAAAAACCATGCCAGCGGGCCGCGGCCGGGTTTCGGGGCGCGGAGCAGCATCGCGGAGAGCGCGGGGCTGAGGGTGAGGGCGTTGATCGTGGAGAAAACGACCGAGACCGCGATGGTGATGGCGAACTGCTGGTAAAGGCGGCCGGTGACGCCACCCATGAGGGCGACAGGGATGAACACCGCGCAGAGGACGAGCGAGATCGCGATGATCGGCCCGGTGACCTCCTTCATCGCTTTCCTAGTCGCCTCGACCGGCGATAGGCCGTGCTCGATGTGGTGCTGGACGGCTTCCACCACGACGATGGCGTCATCCACCACGATGCCGATGGCAAGGACGAGGCCGAACATCGTGAGCGTGTTGACGCTGAAACCGAGCATCGGGAAGGCGATGAAAACCCCCAGCAACGCGACCGGCACGGTGAGCATCGGGATGATGGTGGCGCGGAAGCTCTGGAGGAAAATGAACACCACGATCAGCACCAGGACGATGGCTTCGAAGAGCGTGTGGACGATGGATTCCATCGAGGCCTTGATCGGCAGTGTGGAGTCGAGCGTGATGCTGTATTCCATGTCCGGCGGGAAACGGTCCGCCGCTTCATCGAGGATCGCCTTCACGTTGTCGGCGGTTTGCAGGGCGTTCGCGCCGGGGGCAAGATAGACGCCGAGCGCGCCGGCCGGTGCCTTGTTGAGGCGGGCGCGGAGATCATAGGTCTGTGCGCCGAGCTCCACACGGGCCACGTCCTTGATTTTCACCTGCGAGCCGTCGTTGTTCGAGCGGACGATGATTTCCGCGAACTCCTCCGGGCTTTTCAGGAGTCCCTGCGCGCGCACGTTGTATTGGCTTTCCTGCCCTTTCGGAGCGGGTTCCGCGCCGATCCGTCCCGCGGGCGCCTGGGCGTTCTGTTCCTGGATCGCGTTGTAGATATCCGTCGGCGTGATTCCGAGCGAGGCGAGCTTGTCGGGCAAGAGCCAGACGCGCATCGAGTAGTCCTGTGCGGTGAAATTCTTCACATCGCCCACGCCTTTGACCCGTTTGATCTGATCGACGAGATTGATGTCCGCGTAGTTTCCGAGAAACACGCCGTCGTAGGTTCCCTTCGGCGAGGAGAGGCCGATGGCCAAAAGGATGTCGGGCGACGAACGGTTGACCACCACGCCCTCGCGTTTCACGGCGTCGGGAAGCTGCGCTTGGGCCTGGCTCACGCGGTTGGAAGTGTTCACCTGCATGATGTCCACGTCCGTGCCGACATCGAAGGTGACGTTGAGCGTCATCTTGCCGTCGTTCGAGCTGTAGGACTGCATGTAGAGCAGCTTGTCCACGCCGTTGACCTTGGATTCGATCGGCGTGGCCACGGATTCCATGACCGACTCCGCCGCCGCGCCACGGTAGCTGGAGGTGACCTGGATGAGAGTCGGGCTGACGTTCGGATACTCCGAGACCGGCAGCGACGTGAGGGAAACGACCCCGACGATGCAGATCAGGATGGAGATCACCATCGCCACGATGGGCCTGCGGATGAAGAAATCGGCCATGGGGGTCTATTGTTGGGAGCCCTTCGCGGGAAGGATCTGGACGGGAGCGCCTTCGCGGACTTTCTGCACGCCCTCGACGATGATCCGCTCACCCGCCACGAGCCCCTCGGTGATGATGGCCATCCCGTTGGCCCGCTCGCCCGTCACCACGCTGCGCTGGCTGGCGGTGCTGTCCTTGCCGACGACCCACAGGAACGTCCGCCCCTGCAAATCCACCAGCGCCCTTTCCGGCACGGTCAGGACGTCCTTCCGTGCGCCGAGATCCACCACGATCCTGGCGAACATCCCGGGCCGCAGCATCAGATCCTTGTTGGGAAACTCGGCACGCACCCGGATCGTGCCGGTCTGCGTGTCCACGGCACGGTCGATGAAAACGAATTTTCCGGCCTCCGGATAATGGCTGCCATCCGAGAGGATCAGCGATACGGGCAGATCGCCGATCTGCTGGCCGGTCGCGCGGGCTTTCTCCACCGATTTCAGGTGGATGTCCTCGCTGACATTGCAGTAAAACCAGATCGGATCGAGCTTGGAAATGGTGGCGAGCAGCGTCGGTTCGCCTTTGCCCACGAGTTCGCCGATGGACACCTGCGCGGCTCCGATCATGCCGGTGATCGGGGCTTTCAAGGTGGTGTAGCCCAGATCGAGCTGGGCGGATTCCACCTGGGCCGTGGCGGAAGCGATGCCGGCCTCGCCCACTTCGACCGCCGCCAGGGCGTTGTCCAGATCCTGCATCGGGATCGCGCGGCGCTCGGCGAGAGGTCGGAGACGTGCGACGTCCTTCTGGTATTTGTTGAGGGCCGCATTCGCCTCGGCAAGGTTGCCCTGCGCGGCGGCGAGTTTCTCCAGATAAGGTTTCCGGTCCAGCTCGAAAAGGACAGCTCCCTCCTGCACTTGGGTTCCCTCGGCGAAGGACATTTTGTCCACGAAGCCCTCCACCCTCGCGCGGATCTCCACATTCTGCGGGGAATCAAGGCGCCCTATCATCCCGGCGCTGGCGGGGACATCCGACGCCACGACCTCCATCACCGCGACGAAAGGCGGCGGCAGCACCTGCGCTTCGCGTTTGTTGCATGCCGGAAGAGCCAGGCACACAAGCAAGGGTATATAAAATCGCATCATTCGGTTCGATTGGTTGAAAGCGCCGCACGAATGTCATCCGAGCAAATCACTTGCATGTGAGTTTCCGGACAAGCATTCCACTTGCCAATCCCAAAATTTGGCTCGGGCGATGCTAATGCTTGCCTTGCAGTCCCTCGGGGGCGAAAAAATCCACATGCGACCGCCTGCCATCATTCTGGTTTCCCTCCTTCTCGGCGGATGCGTGCTGGGGCCGGAACCCGGCAGGCCGGAACTCGCCCTGCCCGGCGCGATCCGCGGTGATTCCGCGCCGCACGGGAAATCCTTCGGCGACAAGGCATGGCGGAAGGTGTTCACCGACGCCACCCTCAGGCAACTCATCGAGCGCGCCATCGCGAACAACCCCGACCTCGCCGCCGCCACCTACCGCATCGAGCAGGCGCGGGCGCAGGCAGTTACCGCAAATTCCGATTGGTTTCCCCAGCTCAACGGCAGCGCGGGCGGCACCGCCAACTATGGCTCCGTGAACGCCGGGCAAGTTCCATCCGGAGGAGGACGCAGCTCGGAAACATACAATCTAACAGGACTGCTCAGTTGGGAAATCGACCTATGGGGCGGCATTCGGCGTAGCAACCAGGCTGCGAGGTCAGAGTTGCTGGCCGCCTACTACCAGCGCGACGCGGTGCAAACCAGCCTCGTGGCTGCCGTGGCCACCGCTTACATCGAGCTGAAAAACCTCGATGAGCGGCTTGCCATTTCCCGGCGCACGGTGAAAAGCAGGCAGGAATCCCTCGATCTGGTGAAGGCGCGCGGCGAGGGCGGGATCGGTTCCGATCTGGAGATCGGGCAGGCGGAGGCTTTGCTCGGACAGGCGCTGACCGCGATCCCGATTACGGAGCAGGCGATCGCCGAGAGGGAAAACCAGATCCGCGCCCTGCTCGGCGACTACCCCGGCGGCATCGCCCGCGGCGGCAGCTTGGACAGCCTCGACAGTTCGCTGCGGATCAAGGGCGGCCTCCCCTCTATGCTGTTGGAGCGTCGTCCGGATGTCGCTGCCGCGAACCACTCGTTTCAAGCCGCCGTCGCGCAGATCGGCGTCGCCGAGGCATTGCGTTTGCCCAACCTATCCCTCACCGGAAACGGCGGCGTGCTCAGCGGCGATCTCGGAAATTTACTGGAAGGCAACTCCACCGCCTATTCGATCGGGCCCAATCTCGCGGGACCCCTTTTCGATGCCGGGCGCAGCAAAGCTCGGGCCGATGCCGCGAGGGCGCGCGCCGGGGAAGCGCTTACCAGCTACAACAAAGCCTCCCAGCAAGCGTTCCGCGAGGCGGCGGATGCGATCAACGCCCATGTGAAAACGGGTGAAATCGCCGCCCAACAAAACAGCTTGGTGGAATCTTACCGGAAAGTCGCAGCGGTTGCCGCCGACCGCTTTCAGGGCGGAGCCTCCGGATATCTCGAAGTGCTCGACGCGGAGCGCAGCCTCTTCAACGCGGAGCTGGAGCTTTCCGACGCCCGCCGCAACCGCCTCCTCTCCGTAGTCTTCGCTTATCGTGCGCTCGGCGGCGGCTGGAAGTGAGTCTTTTGGCCTTTTTCGTAAAAATCCGTGGCGGTTGCGTCCGGCAGGGGTATCCCTTGGCCAGCGAATGATCTTTATCCAACAACTCAACGGCGAACTGCGGAAGCTTTTCGCAAGACCGCGGACATGGATGGGATACGGGGCATTCATCGCGATGGAGGCGGTGATCCTCGCCGTTTATAAACTTGAAGCGAGCCAACGGCATATGCGCGGGCTGGTGGAGCGGAACGGGCTGGAGTTCGGCACATACTACAGTTCGCTGACGATCACGTTCACGATCATGCTGCTGAGCATGTTCCTGTTAGGCTCGATCTACTTCGCCCTCGTGGCGGGGGACATCGTCGCGAAGGAAAACGAGGACGGAAACTTGCGCATGGTTTTCGCGAGGCCGATCAGCAGGCTGCGGTTGCTAGCGGTGAAATATACGGCTGTGTGCCTCTACACGTTCAGCTTCGTGTTCTTCGTGGGTGTCAGCGGCTACGCGATGGCCGTCGCGGCGGTGGGCTGGGAAGGCGGACTTTTCGTGATGGAGCCGAAGATGAAAGTGTTCGCCGCGTATCCGGAATGGTGGGAGGGAGCCACGCGACTCGCGCTCTCGGCAGGCGGCATCGGGATCAGCATGATCACACTTTCGTCGATCGCGTTCATGTTCTCCTGCTTCAAGATCAAGCCCGCGGCGGCGACGATCATCACGCTCACGATCCTGTTCGTGGACATGATCCTGCAGGGCTTCCCGTTCTTCAAACCCTATGAAAGCTACTTTGTCACCTGGCGGATGAGCGCGTGGGTATTCCTGATGGAACAGCACATCTCATGGCCAAAAATCATCGAGAGCTTCGCGTTCCTTTTCGGTTTGAACGCGACGCTGTTCACCATCGGCTGGCTGGCGTTCCAGACGCGGGATTTCAAGACGTAGGGGAAATCACTTGCCCCAGGCGATCATCAGCGCGGAGGCCATCTCGCTCGGCGTTTCCGCGACGGTGATGCCGCATTCGGCGAGGATTTTTTTCTTGGCCTGCGCGGTGTCTTCCTCGCCGCCGACAATGGCTCCGGCGTGACCCATGCGGCGGCCGGGAGGCGCGGTGGCTCCGGCGATGAATCCCGCGATCGGCTTCTTGCAATTCTCCTTCGCCCAGCGCGCGGCCTCGACTTCCGCCGTGCCGCCGATCTCGCCGATCATGATGATCGCTTCGGTCTCGGGGTCGTTGTTGAACATTTCCAGCACGTCAAGGTGCGAGGTGCCGTTGATCGGGTCGCCCCCGATGCCGACGCAGGTGCTCTGGCCGTAGCCCATTTGCGTGAGCTGGAAAACCGCCTCGTAGGTGAGCGTCCCGGAGCGGGAAACAACACCGACGTTGCCGCGCTTGTGGATGTAACCCGGTGCGATGCCGATGCGGCAGCCGCCATGGCTTTTCTCTCCGCGGCCGGGAGTGACGAGGCCGGGGCAGTTCGGGCCGACGAGGCGTGACTTCGAGCCTTTGAGAGCATGCTTCACTTTCATCATGTCCATGACGGGAATGCCTTCGGTGATGCAAACGATGAGTTCCACGCCTGCGTCCATCGCTTCAAGGATCGCATCGGCTGCGAACGGCGGCGGGACGAAGATCGCGGAGGCCGTAGCTCCCGTTTCGTTCACCGCTTGGGAAACCGTGTCGAAAATCGGGACGACGTTTTCGAATTTTTGTCCGCCCTTGCCCGGAGTCACACCTGCCACAAGTTTGGTTCCGTATTCCAGGGAAAGCTGCGCGTGGCGGGCGCCGAAGCTGCCGGTGATGCCCTGCACGAGGACTTTGGTGTTTTCGTCGATGAGAATGGCCATGATGGGAAGTTGCTGGTGTTCAGTTTGAGATTGTCAGGATTCGAGGCGGGAGAGGATTTCGTCCGGGATTCTTTCTTTGATTTCCGGGTGGGATTCGAGGAGTCGCAAGATATCAGTGAGATCCTTCATGCGTTTGCTGCCACGGCGTTCTTTATCGGAAAAGGCGGCGAGTTTTCCCGCCAGTGTGTCTTCCAAACAAGCCACATGCATGAGGATGCCGTGGACATTCGCCGGGACGGCACGCGATGGGAAATCCAGATACATCTCCTCAGTGCTGATCTGGATGGACACTTTGGATTCCCCTTTAAAATTGATCGACCATTCGAAGCGGCTTTCAGCAAAGCCAAGTTCTTTCAGAGCCTGCGCGGCTTCCTCAATTTTCTCGGAAGCGATGACAAGATCGACATCGGCGGTGGCCATCGGTTCTGCCGCCCAATGGTTGACGGCCAGACCACCGATCATGCACCAGGAAATCTCACGCTCTTCCAACGCGGCGACAAGGCGGGACACGTCCTTCGCGCCGCCGAGTGTCTGCCAGTCGTAGAATTGCCTTAGCGTCATCGTTCGGGAAAAATTCAGCCGACCGCTTTCACGATCTTCTGCGCACCATCCGCCATGGTGTCGGCGGCGACGATGTCGAGGCCGGAGGCGGCGAGGGTGGCTTTGCCCATTTCGACGTTGTTGCCTTCGAGGCGGACGACGAGCGGGATGGGCAGGCCGGTTTCCTTGGCGGCCGCGATCACGCCCTCGGCGATCACGTTGCAGTCCATGATGCCGCCGAAAATGTTGATCAGGATGCCTTTCACGTTCGGATCACCGAGGATGATCTTGAACGCAGCCGTGACCTGTTCTTTCGACGCACCGCCGCCCACATCGAGGAAGTTCGCCGGCTCGCCGCCGTAGTGCTTGATGATGTCCATGGTGGCCATGGCGAGACCCGCGCCGTTCACGAGGCAGGCGATGTTGCCGTCGAGACCGATGTAGTTGAGATCGTATTCCGAAGCGGCGACCTCACGCGGATCTTCTTCCTCCTTGTCACGCATCGCGACGATGTCCGGGTGACGGTAAAGGGCGTTGTCGTCGAAGCCGAACTTCGCGTCGAGCGCGAGCACGCGGCCGTCGGGGGTGGTGACGAGCGGGTTGATCTCCAGCATCGAGCAATCGCACTGGATGAAGAGCTTGTAGAGGTTGGAAAGCAGTTTCCCGAACTGTTTCGCGATGTCACCCGAGAGGCCGAGCTCGGCGGAAATTTTCCGGATCTCATACGCCTGAAGGCCGAGGAGAGGATGGACGACCTGGCGGAAAATTTTCTCCGGCGTGTCGTGCGCGACGTCTTCAATGCTCATGCCGCCGGCGGTGGAGGCGACGATGATCGGCGCGCAGGTGGCGCGATCCATGAGGATGGCGAGGTAATATTCATGCGTGATGTCCACCGCCTCGGCGACCATCACTTTCCGCACAAGGCGGCCTTCCTCGCCGGTCTGCACGGTGACAAGGGTTTCGTTGAGCATTTTCCCGGCGTATTCCGCCGCTTGCTCGGGGCTTTCGATCAGGTGCACGCCGCCCTGAAAGCCGTTTTTGAAATGTCCCTTGCCGCGACCGCCCGCATGGACCTGCGCCTTGATGACGAGTTTCGCGCCGGCGAACTCCTCCGCTGCGGCCGCCGCCTCCTCCGGGGATGAGGCCACCTTGCCCTTCGGGCTGGGGACTTGGAATCGGTCAAACAGCTCCTTGGCTTGGTATTCGTGGATGTTCATAGGTCGGGTCAGGCAAAAGCCGCGCGGTTCTAGCTCCCGCCCCAATCTAGGGTCAAGCAGCCCGTGAGAAAAGTTACACTCAACTTTCCCAGCTCTTCGACCTCAGCGCCTCGGCGGCAGCCCGCGCCTCGGCCTCCTTCTTGCTCTTGCCCTTGCCGGAAGCGAGCAGCTTCCCCTGCCATCGCACCTCCGCTTGGAAAACACGGCGGTGATCCGGACCACTCTCGTTCACAATCTGATAGATGGGAGCGATGGGATGGATCGCTTGGAGAAATTCCTGGAGTTCGCCCTTGGGATTGCGCTCGTCGGGACTTTCCACCATGCCCTCGATCTCTGACTCGAAAAGGCGCAGGATCAGGGTTTTCGCCGCGTCGAGGCCGGCGTCGAGATAGACCGCACCGATCAGTGACTCGAAGGCATCCGCCAAGGTCGAGAGCCGCCGCCGCCCGCCGGTAGCCTCCTCGCCTTTTCCCAACAGGACGTAATCGCCGAGGTGGATCACCATCGCGAACCTAGCCAGCGCCCGGCGAGAAACGACACGGGAGCGGAGTTTCGTGAGATCTCCTTCGGCCGCTCCTGGAAAGAGCCGGAAAAGGGCTTCCGTCACCACGAGCTGCAGAACCGCGTCGCCTAGGAATTCAAGGCGCTGGTTGTCGAAATGCGGGCGCTGCGACTCGTAGGCGAGGCTGGGATGGGTCAGCGCCTCCGCCAAAAGGAGGGAATTGCGAAACTTGTATTGGATCCGGCTCTCGAGCGGTTGCATCGGGAAAATCTCCTCGTTTTCACCCTTTTCTCCGGGCACGGCGACATGCCGGACACGGAGAAAAAGGTGGGGTGATCGACGGGACTCGAACCCGCGACAACCGGAATCACAATCCGGGGCTCTACCAACTGAGCTACGACCACCATTTCAGGCGGGCGGCTTGCTTACAACAGCCCCAACGCGTTGCAAAGGGAAAAATCGATTCACGCGGTTAAATCGTGGAGGGCGTCGTCTAGCCTGTGGTGGCGGAAGCGGAATCCGGCGTCGGCCAGCTTCGCGGGGACGGCGCGTTGGCTGGCGAGGAGAAAGCTGCCGAAGTTGCCCAGCGCAAGCTTCAGCGCGAAGCCGGGGACGGGCAGGAACTCCCACCTGCCCACCGCTTTGGCGAGCTTACGGGTCAGCGCGGCGTTTGTTTCCGGCTCGGGTGCCGTGCCGTTCACCGCTCCGGAAATTTCAGGATTCTTGAGGCAGAAAACCATCGCCGCCCGCAGGTCATCGACGTGGATCCACGGCATCCATTGCTTGCCGCTCCCCAACCGACCGCCGATACCGAGCTTGAAAATTGTCATCAGTTTCTCGAATGCCTGCCCGCCTTTTCCCAACACCACTCCGGTGCGAAGAAGGATAGTCCGCACGCCCAGCGCTTCCGCAGGCAGCGCCGCTTTTTCCCAAGCATCGCACAGTTCCGCGAGGTAACCTTCGCCGAGCGGCGCGTCTTCGGTGAGAACCGCATCGCCGCCATCGCCATAGAAACCGACCGCCGATCCGTTCAGCAGGACTTCCGGCCGATCCACCGCAGGCAAGGCCGCGATCCTCGCCACAATGTCCTCCGTCACACCCACACGGCTGGCATGGAATTCTTTCTTCCTCGCCTCCGTCCAGCGCTGGTCGATGGGCGCGCCCGCAAGATTGATGACCGCCGCGCAGCCTCGCAGATCCACCGCGTCCGGCCTCACCCATGCGGAAACGCCCACCACACTCCCCTCCCCTTTCCGGCTCACGCCGATGACCTCGTAGCCCTCCTTCACCAACATCCCGGCCAAGCCGCCGCCGATGAAACCGCTCGCCCCGTAGATCACCACCCGTTTTGCCATGCCGCATGAAAGCACCGATACGGGCGGTCGCAAGGCCGCTCTCACCGTCCGACGGAAATCACGCGGAGCTACGTTTCAGTATTCTCGGATAAACATAATGCGACAGCAGCCAAGCCACACCCAACGAACCCGCCAAGGTGATCGGCAGCGAAATCCACACCGCAACAGGCGACGCCATGTTTTTGAACCAGCTCAGATTCACCAGGAGGGTATAGATGATCTGAAGGTGGATGACATAAAGCCCCAAAGAGTTCTTGCCCACGAAGTGAAGCAACTTCAGTTCGGAAATCGGCCTGCAACTCGCAAACCCCGCGCCTAACAGCAGCACCCAGCTCAGCCGCTCCAGAAAGAAAGCAGGCTGCGCATGGGAGTGACCTCCGATGCTTCCGGGAATGAGCTGCGAAGCGATCCAAGCGACCACCGCTCCCATCGCGAAAACTCCGGCATTTCCACGCCAGCGTGAACACACCGCTCCCAAGGCGGCAAATCCGAACCATGGCAGCAGCGGAAACAAGGCCCCGTAACTGCGATTCGTCCATGTGAGCGCGAGGCTGGAGAGCTGATTTCCCTGCGTCCATGAACTCGCGACCGGAGCCAGCGCCACACATCCGATGACAAAAATGACGGCCATCAGATCGAATTTTCTCCCGTCCTGACAAATCCTGCCCAGCACGAGCAACAAGCCCAACGAGACCGCCAGGCAGGATAAAATGTCCACCGTGCATAGCCACCGCACCAGGACGAGGACGAAGCTCTCCGTCCCGCCCAACCAAGCGACCAAAGGCAATCGCAGCGCATACCCCAGCGCGAAAATCAGCGCCAGCCGCGTGACCCGCGATCGGTTGATGCGCAGCGATTCCCCGCGTTCCCACACCCGTCGCATGGCATGCCCCTGGACGAATCCGGCGATGAACAGGAAAGAGGGAGCCACCAGCCCGTTCGCGTAATTGAGCCACGGAAACCAAGCCGATTCCAACCAATTCACATCCCTGAAGGCATTGAAACAATGCGTCTCGATCATCCACAGCACGGCCAACCCGCGCCACGCATCAAGCCATGCGAGGCGCGAGGAAACGGCAACAACGGGTGCTGGGGAAGAGGGGTTCAAACCGGGTATCGCGATGATAGTGGTAGGTTTATCGGTGCGGTAAAGGCGCGAGATGGGGCCGCGGGTCTTTAGCCCGCCCCGGAGAATCAAGCCCCATGGGAAAAGCCATGGCACCGGGGCGGGCTGAAGACCCGCGGTCCGCCCACACTCTCACTCCGGATAACGGATGTCCGGCTTCTTGCCTTTCCAGATCGGGTGCTTGGAGGAGAGGAGGTCGATGCCCTTGTCGTAGATGTGGCCGTCTTTTTCGATTTTGTAGGTGCGGACGGAGCCGTCGATGTGGAGGACAACAGCCTTGCCTTCGCCATCGAATCCCTCTGGATCGAACTTGGTTGTTAGTGGGATTATGGGGGCGAGCACGATGGGCGTGTTCGGATCGTCTTCCGATGAGAGGCCGGAGATGTAAGCAAAGCCCACTTCGCCCTTCTCCAGCGCTTTGTCATTCGTGGATATGTGTCCGTCCGGCTTTCTAGCCCCCACGACTTTCGCGTAGAACATTGATTCAGACTGGGTCAGACCTGCTTCGAAAAGTTGCTTGAAGAAGCCGTTGGAATGGGTGGTTTCTCCTTTGATGATCGATTCTGGGAAATTTTGCGAAACTTGAACCTGAGTGGCTGCGGATGGAAAGGCACCGTAGTCGGTGTCAAATTCACGCAATGCCAAACCGATCTGCCGGGCGTTAGAGATCGCCTCTTTTTGGTCGGCTTTTTTTCGCGCACGAATCGTCGTGGGTGCGGTCAGAATAAACAAAATCGACGGCACAAACACTACGCATAACACCATCTTAAACCAATTAATCTGGCGTTGGGGATGTCCTGGATAAGACGGCAGAGCATGTTCTTCCTCGGGCATGAGAACCTGGTTCTAGCAGGCAGGATTTCCATAAGCCAGATGGAAGCACGCTATGGGTGTGATTTTTCCCGATGGATGATGATCTCACGACGAGCCCCATCCCATACCGGTAGGGCTGATCCGGCTCGGTCGGCCCTGATTCAAAACGGTGGAGCCGGAATCCCGGAATGGTGGTGAAACCGCGTTGAGTCGGGCTTTCTTGTTCCGGGGTTTCACTCCCGCGAGAGGGAGCGGTGCGTTTGATTCTGGAAATGGGCCGACCGGGCCGGATCAGCCCTACCGGATCAAATCACACCCTCACCCGCTCAACGTTCGCGCCGAGCATCAGGAGCTTTTCGTCGATGTGCTCGTAGCCGCGGTCGATGTGGTAGAGTCGGGAAATTTCCGTGGAGCCTTTCGCGCGGAGGGCGGCGAGGACGAGGGCGGCGGAGGCGCGGAGGTCGGACGCCATGACGGGGGCGGCGGAGAGTTGCTCGACGCCGCGGATGATGGCGCTTCCGTTGTCCACCTTGATGTCGGCGCCCATCCGTTTCAGTTCGGCGCAGTGCATGAAGCGTTGCGGGAAAATGGTGTCCTTGACCACGCTGATGCCGGGCGTGGTGGCGAGCAGGGCGGTCATCTGCGCCTGCATGTCCGTCGGATAACCCGGGAATGGCGCGGTGACCAGATCCACGCCCACGAGATTTTCCCCGCGCTCGATGAAACAGGAATCGCCCTTTTCGTTGAACGTGACCTTGTGGCCGGATTTCACGATGGCGTCGGTGATCGCCTTGAGGTGGTCGCGGTTCACGCGGCGGAGGGTGACTCCCTCACCGGCGAGCGCGGCGGCGGCCATGAAAGTCCCCGCCTCGATGCGATCCGGGATGACGGTGTGCTCGACGCCTTTCAGCTCCTTCACGCCCTCAATTACGATGCGCCTGGTACCTGCGCCGGTGATCTTCGCGCCCATGGCGTTGAGGAAATTCGCGAGGTCGAGCACCTCCGGCTCGGCGGCGGCGGATTCGATCACGGTGATGCCCTCGGCGAGGGTGGCGGCCATCATCACGTTGTCGGTGCCGAGGACGGTGGGGCCGCTTTCTCCGCGCAGATCCATTTCCGCGCCCTTCAATCCATCGGGGGCGGTGAGGATGATGTTGCCGCCCTCGAACTCGATCTTCGCGCCGAGCGCGGCCATGCCTTTCAGGTGGAGATCGACCGGCCTGTCGCCGATCACGCAACCGCCCGGCAGCGAGACGACGGCCCGTCCTTTCCGCGCGAGCAGCGGCCCCATCACGCAGATCGAGGCGCGCATGCGGCGGACGAGTTCGTAGGGAGCCTCGTCGGAAATGTCGGCGCAGGTGATGCGGACGGTGCCGGAGGATCGCTCCACATCCGCGCCGAGGGCGCTGAGGATCTGGATCATGTAGTTCGTGTCCGAGACATCCGGCACACGGCGGATGATGCAGTCCTCGCCTGTTAGGATGGCGGCGGCGAGGATGGGAAGGGAGGCGTTTTTGGAGCCGGAGATGTTGACGGCTCCCTTGATGACGGAGCCGCCGTGGACGACGAGTTTATCCATGGTTTGGGTGATTTCTTACGGGTGTCTGGCGAAGGGAAAACGGGCGATGCCGGAGAGATCCGTGCGGATTTCGATTTCCCGGAAGCCCGAGGATTCCAAACTGACGCCGAGCTGTGAAGCCTGATCGTGACCGATTTCAAGGGCGAGCAGTCCGCCGGGTTTCAGGTAAGCGAAGGACTCCGGCACGAAGCGCCGCAACAAATCCAGCCCGTCCGCCCCGGAAAAAAGCGCGAGCGCGGGGTCATGGCGGAGTTCGCGCGCCATTTCCGCCGCCTCGCCTTCCGGGACGTAGGGCAGGTTTGCGGCGATGAGATCGAACGTGCCGCTGATGCTTGAGAAAAGGTCGCTGCGGACGAGCGTGATGTTCGTGATGCCGAGTTTCTCCGCGTTTTCCCCGGTTAAGGAGAGGGCGTCTTCGGAGACATCCGCAAGCGTCACATGGGAGTCCGGACGCTCCGCCGCGAGCGTGAGGCCGAGCACGCCGGAGCCGCATCCCATGTCGAGGATTTCCAACGGGCCGTCGGGCAGACGGGCGAGGATCATTTCCGCGAGTTCCTCGGTCTCGGGGCGCGGGATCAGCGCGCGGGCGTCGCAGAGAAAATCCCGGCCATGGAATCCGACGCTACCCAGCAGGTGCTGGAGCGGGATGCCCTCGCCGCGCTTTTTCAATGATTCGCGCAGCGGGGCGAGGATCGCCTCCTCCAGCGGCCGGTCGAACTGGGTGTAAAGCTGCATCCGCGTGCAGCCGAGGCGATGAGCCAACAGATGCTCCATGTTGCGGCGCGCTTCCTCGATACCCCGCTTGCCGAGGTATTCCGCGCCACCATTGATCGTTTCCAGAACGGACTTCATCGCCGCGCCGCTTATGGGGCACGGAGCACGGAAGAGCAAAGGCCGAAAATACGGAAGTCCTGCCTTAAATAATCAGAGCTGCATCCCACCTGCCATAAACCACTGGTCTCACTCACCAGATCGCAGCCCGAGAGCATTATCATAAGGAGTATTGACTTATCGGCTCCATTGGCATGGGGTGAGTCCGATATTTGAATAACTTATGAAAAGCATCCTTTCGATAACCTCCTGCATTCTGGTCACCTCATTCCTAGTATCCGCCGAGCAAACCATCAATTACCCGGCCGACGAGCCGATTTTCTCCATCGCGTTTCCCGATGACTGGGATGTGGAAGCGGAAGAAAGCGTGTCCGCCTCTTCACCCGATGAAATGGTGAACATGGAACTCATCGCTCTCGAAGCGGAGGCACTCGACGCCGCCATTGACGTGGCCAAAGAATCGCTTGCAGAAGAGCTGGAGGGAATCAAGTGGGACGACAAGCCCGAGAAAGGCGAGATGAACGGGATGGATGTCACTTTTCTCAACGCGAAAGTGACCATCGAAGAGGTTGAAATGGCCGTCAACTGCGCGGTGTTTGCACCAAAAGGAAAAGATACCTTCTTCATGTTGTTCAACATCATCCCGATCGAGTCGCTTGAAAAGCACGGGGAGAGCGTATCAAAAATCCTGACCTCGGTGACGGCCAAGTAACTGGCAATCCCGGCGGCGCACACCCAGGATTCCGTCACCCATTAAGTAAGCCTCCGACTTTTCTCCGCCGTCCGCTTCCGTGGGAATGAATCCCTACAATGGTTCTTTTCCCCCTAGGCGCATCCCGCTGAAATTTCCTAGATTCTTGTGTGCATGTGGAGTTGGCAGGGGCTGGAAGGGGAAAATGAGCTGCCCTAAGACAGCCTTTGCGATGACAGTCATTCTGGGGTGGAAATCTTGCATCGATTTCGACACGCTGAAATAGCTCGATGTGATTCCACAGCCGCCCACAAGAAGGTCATTCCCTTGTTTTGGTGTTGCCGTCCGCGTCCAGCTTGCTACCGGAGGGCATCATTTCCCACCCATCCATTGTCGGCCTAGGCGCGCTTTCCTCCCTGGGGCATGATGTCGAATCGCATTTCCGGGCAATTTCCGCCGGAGAAACGTCGATTCACCCGCTCGGTGACCTGCTCGGAAAGGACAGCCGCCATGCCGACCTGCCAGGTGCCTGGATCTCGCCGAGGCGGTTGTTGACCCACAGGAAGTGGAGTCCCGCCTCGATGGCCGCGCTACATGTCGCGAGGCAGGCTGTTTCCGCTGCCGGATGGACGGCGGGGCAACTCGCGGACGCTGCACTCATCGTCGGCACCAGCCGGGGCAACGCGGCGGGTTGGCTCGGTCCATGGCCGGGGCGTCGCCCCTTCAAACTGATGGCCGCGAGCAACACGATACACAGTGAGCCCTCCTCCGCCATCTCCATCGAACTCGGCATGTGCGGCCTGAATCATCTCGTCGCCAGCGGCTGCTCAGCAGGTCTCGACGCCCTCGGCATTGCGAAAATCCTACTCGATGCGGGACACGCGCAACGCGCTCTGGTGGTCGCCGTCGATCTCCCGCTCGTGCCGCTTCTGCTCGACAATTACGCGGACTCCGGTCTGCTCGGCACTGCGGCCATCCTCAACCCTTTCTCTCCAGCCACCGACGGCTTCATACCCGCCGAGGGGGCGGCTGCCATCGCGCTTTCGAAAGCGGAGCAAGGGAAGTCAACCATCAGCTATTTCTCCAACAATTCGGATGGAGCCGATCCTGTCGGCATCCCCAAATGCGGAGGACGGACATCCGCCCTACTCGATCATGCGATCGCCGCATGCGGAAAGCCCGCCGCGATCTGCCCCCACGCCACCGGCACGAAAGCGCAGGCCGCCGCCGAGCGAGCATTCCTTTCCGGTAATGCCACCCTGCATATTCTCAAGCCGTTCATCGGCCATACCATCGGAGCAAGCGGCTTGCTGGAAAGCGTGATCCTGCTGCGTTTCATGGAAGATGGCATGTGCCCACCGAACCTTCCCGGCACCATCGGGGCATGCGGGATGCAGACACCGGACAAACCCCTTCCATGCCCTGGTCCTGTTTACAAACTTGCGCATGGCATGGGCGGCCATAACTCTCTCGCCGTTTTCCAAACACATCCATGACACGCATAGAAATCTCCCTGGATCGCCAAGAACTCGAGCTTTACAAGCATGATCGAATCCTCCGCACCTACCGCATCTCCAGCGGCGAAAAAGGCATGGGCTTTGAGGAAGGCAGCTTCCGCACCCCCACCGGTCGCTTTGCCATCGCTGGAAAAATAGGTGATGGCGAGGCGATCTTCACCCGTTTCAAAGCTCGGGTGCCCGTCGGCATCTGGAAACAGGAGCAGACTGACGACCGTGATCTGATCCTATCCCGAATCCTGCAACTCGACGGTCTGGAAGAAGAAAATGCAAACACGCTGCATCGCAATATCTACATCCACGGCACGAACCGCGAGGATCTGATCGGCGTCCCGGCGAGCCATGGCTGCATCCGCCTGACGAATGCGGAGATGATCGACCTATACGACCAAGTAGCGGATGGAACAGAGGTGATCATTCACCCGCTCACCATACCCAAGGCAAAGATACTGTTCGTGGATTGTGATTCCACATTATCCGCTATTGAGGGTATTGATGAACTTGCACGCCTATCCAATCATGCAATATTTGCACAAGTCGTTGCTTTAACCAACGCCGCCATGAACGGCGATGTGCCATTGGATGAGGTTTTCGGAAAGAGGATGGATATTATACGTCCTGACAAATCCATGGCAGATGAAGTCGCTCGCCTTTACATGGATCACCTTGTTACCGGTGCACGGGAATTGATCGGCTTGGCCAAATCAAAGGGTTGGATACCGGTAATTCTTTCCGGAGGATTCGAACCTCTGATCAGGCCGCTCGCGGATTCATTGGGCATCAATCATCTGGAGGCCGTTCCAATTTATTTCAACGAATGCGGGGCATACGCGGGCTACGGCAAAGATTTTCCAACAACACGCAACCTTGGCAAAAACGAGATCATCAATGAGTGGAGACGGGCAACGATGGCCTCCCGAGTTGTGATGATAGGCGATGGGATTTCCGATCTGGAGACAAAGCCTGATGTTGATGTCATGGTCGGATTCGGAGGCATTATCACTAGGGAAAAGGTCAAACTCGGAGCCGATGTTTGGGCTGAATCTTTTACCGATCCATGTGTTCTTTCCTTATTTCAGGAATAATAATACAAGTTAATCAGCCACTAATATTTTAACTTGCATCGTTTCTTTAGCGATGTAGTTTGCGCCCGCAATGAGCACAACAACCAAAAAAGATATTGTCCGCGGCAAGCGCTATAGCGCCGAGGAAAAGAGCAAAATCGTTTCCTTCGTGGAAAGCCACAACGCAGCCAACGGACGCGGAGGCCAAAGCGCCGCCGCCAAGAAATTCGGCGTATCGCAACTCACCGTTTCAGGCTGGCTCAAGGGCTCCGGCACTGCCGCACGCAGCTCCAAGGCTAGCACCAAAGGGGGCTTTCAAAGCAAACTCACCGCCCTATCGACCCTCGGCCTTGATATCGCCAAACTCGAAAAAGAACTCAGCGCCAAACGCGCGAAATTCGACGCGATCAAAGCTTCCCTTTGATCCATCGGGTATCATTCTCAGCCCTATCGAAAAACCGCTTCCTTCCACGGGGGAAGCGGTTTTTTCTTTCCTGGCAACAAATTCAAAAAATCCATTGAAATACCGAATTTTCGGTAAATAATGAAAACATGAAGGTTGCGACGGATCAAAGGTTGGAACGCGCGAGGGACGAGTTCGTCGCGCAATGGGGAGCCCTTGGCACCCAGTGGGGAATCAACCGAACCATGGCTCAGATTCATGCGCTACTCATGACCTCTCCCCAGCCCATGTGCACCGACGAGGTGATGGAGTCGCTCGCCGCCAGTCGTGGCAACGCTCACTCAAACCTCAAGGAATTGGTGAATTGGGGCTTGGTGAGAATGATCGTTGTCAAAGGCGACCGGCGTGACTTCTATGAAGCGGAGAAAGACGTGTGGCAGATTTTCACGATCATTGCCCGCGAGCGCAAAAAGCGTGAGATCGACCCGGCCCTGGCGCTGCTGAACAAATGCGCGGCAGAGACGAAGGATCTCAAAGGCGCGGAGGCCAAGGCATTCCATGAACAAATGAAGCAGCTTGAGGAATTCGTTAGCTTCGCGTCAAAGATGTCAGATCGCGTTTCCTCGATGAGACACGGCCTTGCGATCCAACTCGCCAGCAAGATTCTCGGATAACTTCCAAACAGCCCATTTCCATGAACACAACCACAGTCATCATCGGTGCGAACGGCTTTCTAGGCCGCTATCTGTGCCGTCACTTCGCAAGAAACGGCCGGGAGGTCGTGGCCATCGCGCGCAACAAAAAAGGCTGGAGCGGAGACGGCATGTTCCTCCAGTGGGACGGGAAATCTCCAGGCCCCTGGGCATACGCACTGGAGGGCGCGGAACTTGTCATCAACCTCAGTGGAAGCAGCGTGAACTGCCGCTACACGCCGGAAAACCGGGAAAAAATCATGGCCAGCCGTGTGGAATCCACCAAAGCGGTAGGACGAGCGATCTCCGAATGCCGCGTTCCACCGAAGCTCTGGCTCAACGCGAGCACGGCGACATGGTATCGCCACGCGGAGGACAAACCGCAAGACGAGTGGCACGGTGAGGCTGGTGAAGGTTTCTCGCATGGCGTGGCGGAGGCATGGGAAAATGCGTTCTTCGGCGCGAAAGTCCCGGCGGAGACGCGCAAAGCCGCGCTACGCATCGGCATGGTCCTCGCCAACGAGCCGGATACCGTTTACGACGTGCTCACTGGCCTGACGAACCGCGCTCTTGGCGGTGCGATGGGAAGCGGCAAGCAACGGGTAAGCTGGATTCACATGGAAGATTTCCTTCGCGCCGTGGAATACATCGCACGGGATCCTTTCATGGACGGTATCGTAAACGTGACCGCACCGGATTTCCCCACCAACAGCGAACTAATGCGCCATTTCCGGGAAACCGTCGGCATGCCGCTCGGCGTGCCTTCCGCCAAGTGGATGCTCGGGATCGGCGCTGCGTTCATGGGAACGGAAACCGAACTCGTCCTGAAAAGCCGATGGGCGGATCCGCTCCGGCTGCGCGAGGCAGGCTTCCGCTGGCGCCACCCCAAAGCGGCCGATGCCATTGAGAACCTTGAACACAGGCGCGGGCTTGCCGGTTTTTTCCGCGAAACCGAACGCCGCAGCGCGGGCGCAAGGGCATGGCTGCCAGCTACAACACGGTGAAATGAAGGCGATCTTCGTTCGCCTGCGTTCATATTCATCTGTTTTTCACCCACGTGAATGATCCTGCGTTGCACCCGCTCCCGAATCGGGAACTCGCTGGCAAGGTTTTGTCACGGCTGCACCCCTATCGCGGCAGGCTTATTTTTTCGCTCTGTCTCCTGATTTTTTCGGTGCCTTTCGTCAATTTCCATCCCCTCGTATGGGGTTATGTGGCAGATGGTTTGGTCGGTAAAACGCTCACTCCCGCCACCCTCGGAATGTGGCTGGCGATCATGTTCGGCACCTATGTCATCGGTTCTGCCGCGGGCGCTGTGCACTCCTACCTGATGGAAAAAACCGGACAGGCGGTTGTTCGCGACCTTCGTTGCGAACTCTTTGCCAAGTTCGTGGCGCAGTCGCTCGCCTACCACCGGGACACCAGCACCGGCGAACTCGTCACCCGGATCACCAGCGATGTTGACGCGATGGAGCAATCCGTTCTCCAGGGACTCACCGGTTTGTTAGAGGAAATCGTGACCTTCATCGTGGTCGCAGGAATGGTTCTTTGGATCAGTCCGCTCGTCGGTGCGGCATCCATCTTGCCGCTGGCCTTAGCCTTCATATTCATTCGCCGATACAACCTCCGCGTGAAAAGCATTTACGAAGGTGTCAGGAAAAAACTCGGGCAGATCGGATCATTCGTGCAGGACAGGCTGGCGGGTGTGCAGGTCACGCAGTCCTTCGCGCGGGAGGCGGCCGAGAAGGAATCCTTCGATGATCGCGCCGCGCATTTTTACGAGGCGAGCGTGGGCGCCAGCCGCCTGCGCAACACTTATTTCCCCATCGTCTCCATCTTCGGCTTCATCAATAACCTGATCATGCTCGGCCTCGGCGCATGGCTCATCATGCGCGGCAGCGACCTTTTCACCCTTGGCGCTCTGCTCGCCTACCGCGGCTTTTGGTGGCGCTTGCAAAGCCCCATCCGCACCATCGCACAGACCAGCGACATCATGCAGCGCGCGCGCGCGGCTGCGTTGCGTGTCATCGAGCTAATCGACAAGCCGATCGCTATCACAGAAATGCCGAACGCGCAGCCTTTGGCGCATCCGCAAGGTCGTATCGATTTCCGCTCGGTGGATTTTCAATATGTCCCCTCGAAGCCGATCCTGCGAAGTGTCAGCTTCACGGTCGCAGCGGGGGAATTCGTCGCCGTTGCGGGCAGCAGCGGTTCAGGAAAAAGCACACTGCTGAATCTCGTGCCGCGCTTTTACGACGTCACAGGCGGCAAGGTCACCGTGGACTCGCACGATGTCCGCGCATTGCGCTTCGCCGATCTGCGCGGCGCCATCGGTTACGTCGGGCAGGAAAACTACCTCTTCGATGGCATCGTGCGCGACAACCTCAGCTACGGAAAACCCGGTGCCACCCCCGAGGACATCGAGGCCGCAGCCCGCGCCGCAAACGCCCATGATTTCATCCTCGATCTTCCGGACGGCTACGCGACAAGGGTCGGCCAAAACGGCGTGAAACTTTCCGGCGGGCAGCGCCAGCGCCTCAGCCTCGCCCGCGCCTTTCTAACAGAGCCGAAGATCCTCCTGCTTGACGAGCCTACCGCGAGCGTGGAGCCGGAGAGCGAGTCACTCATCCACGAATCCATCCTCAAGCGCACACGGGAAGGCGCGGGAACCACGATGCTGGTAACCCACCGCATCGACCTGCTGCGGCAGGCACCGAGGATCCTTTTCCTCGAAGACGGCGTGCTGACCGGCGATGGCACGCACGAACAACTCGTCGCATCATGCCAAGGCTACAAGGAGGCATATCACCGTTGGGAAATCGCGGAAGAGAAATGCTCTCCCTGTCCATAAAAGCGGATGCACCTCGCAGAAAGCCACCCTATCTGTGTGCTATGACGACAGATGAGAAAGACAAGATCATCCGGATGGCGTGGGAGGATCGCACCACCTTCGATGAGATCGAGAAACGAACAGGTCTCAATGAAGCGGCGGTCATCAAGCTGATGCGCAGCGAACTGAAACCGTCAAGCTTTCGAATGTGGAGGAAACGCGTGAGCGGCAGGGTAACCAAGCATCGGAAGATATTTCTCCAGGAAGTCATCGCCGCAAAAAGCCGCGGCGCGTTCACGGACTGGTGAAGAGCGAAAAAACGCCCGGCCACCTTGCGATGGACGGGCGTTTTTCAGATTTGGTTCGTTTACTTCGAGGAGGAAACGTAGCTCGCCTGGCTTGCGCCTTTCTTGAGCTTGGTTTGCTTGATCCAGCTCATGGTGGAGCGGAGTTTCGCGCCGACCTTTTCGATCTGGTGCTCTGCGCCTTCCTTGCGGAGGACGTTGAAACGCTTGTAGCCGCCTTCGTACTCGGCGATCCACTCCTTGGCGAACTTGCCGCTCTCGATTTCCTTGAGCTGCTTGACCATGCGCTTCTTGACGGAAGCGTCGATGATCTTCGGGCCCACGGAAACGTCGCCCCACTCGGCGGTTTCGGAGATGGAGAAACGCATGCCGGCGATGCCCGCTTCGTTCATGAGATCGACGATGAGCTTGAGTTCATGGAGGCACTCGAAGTAGGCCATCTCCGGCTGGAAACCAGCCTCGACGAGAACCTCGAAGCCCGCCTTCACGAGCGCGGTGGCACCGCCGCAGAGCACGACCTGCTCACCGAAGAGATCGGTGACGGTTTCCTCGCGGAAGTTGGTTTCGAACACCCCGGCGCGTGTGCAGCCGACACCGCGTGCCCATGCGAGCGCGACATCCTTTGCTTTTCCGGAAACGTCTTGGTGAATCGCGATCAGGCCGGGAACACCTTTGCCATCGACAAACTGCGAGCGGACAGTGTGGCCTGGGCCTTTTGGAGCAACAAGGATCACATCCACATCAGCGGGGACATTGATCGTTTTGAAGTGAACGGCGAAGCCGTGGGAGAAAAGGAGCGTCTTGCCCTTGGTGAGGTTCGGCGCGATGTCCTTTGCGTAAACAGCGGGGATCACGGTGTCAGGCGTCGCGACGAAGATGACATCCGCAGCTTTCACGGCATCCGCGGTGTCCATCACCTCAAAGCCGAGCTTCTTGGCGACCTCGCGGGACTTGGACTTTTTGTAAAGGCCGATGACGACCTTGAGGCCGCTGTCCTTGAGGTTCAGCGCGTGGGCATGGCCTTGTGAGCCGAAGCCGATCACGGCGAGAGTCTTTTTCTTTAACGTCGCGAGGTTCGCGTCCTTGTTGGTGTAGATCTTAGCGGCCATACCTTATCGATTTCTTATTTCGTTGATGCCGGCAAGCCGCCTCCTTGGCAGCGACCGGGCGCACAAGCTGCCTAGCCGACCGCGCGGGGTCAAGCCTCCTCTTGCCAAACCTTAAGTGGATGGCGAGAGTCCCCTCCCCCATGAAATCTGATCTGCTCGAACTCATCCGCACGGAACTGCGCGCCCGGCTCGAGCGGCTCGCGAAGGCGGCGATGGCTGCGCACGCGGCGGCGACCGATCCCGGCTCCAAGGCGGAAAGCAAATATGACACGCGCAGCTTGGAGGAATCCTATCTCGCAACGGGCCAGGCGCGACAAGTCAAAGAGTTGGCGGAGACGCTGCGGATATTCGAAACCATTCGCCCTGTTGATTTCTCAAAAAACGATGAGATCGCAGCGGGTGCCCTCGTGGAGGTGGAAAGGGGCACGGAAAAAATGTGGTTCCTACTCGTCCCGGCGGCGGGTGGGATGGAATTTTTTTCCGAAGGGAAGGAGATCACGCTGCTCAGCCCCGAGAGTCCGCTCTACCGCTCGTTGGTTGGAAAACGGGCAGGCGACATGCTCGAAGCCCCGCCATTCCGGGTGTGTGGAGTTTCCTGAAAACCTGCCTCATCGAGCGCAAGCGCGGCTGCCCCCACGGTTCCCGCCTCATGTCCGAATGCGGCAGGCAATATGGCGAGGCCATCACGAAACGGGCCGGAAAGCTGGCGGAGAAGGTGCTCTCGGAATGGAGTGAAAAGCAGATCACCGGCACGCGCCACACCGCCGCCGATCACCAGCGCCTCGGGGTTGAGGAGCCAGCAGGCGTTCATCATCGCCGTGGCAAGCATCCGCCCGATCTCATCCCAGCGGGCGCGGGCGATGGGATCGCCGTTTCTTGCGGCATCGGCGAGGGCAGCAGGAGAGCAATCCTCGATATCCCTGGCGATTCCGGCGGCCTCATAGGCGGCCTGGGCGTCGCGCGCGATCTCGCGGTTGCCAATATAATCTTCCAATGCACCCAAATTCCCGTAATGCCCGGCACGACCCTTGAAGTCGATGGATGTCTGGCCGATCTCGCCCGCACCGAATTTCGCGCCACGCACCATCTGGCCGTTCGCGATGATGCCACCGCCGACACCCGTTCCCAGCGCTGCGCAGACGAGATGCTTGTATCCTTTGCCAGCTCCGAGCTTCCACTCCGCGTAAGCCATGCAGTTCGCGTCGTTATCTGCGGAAACGGGCATTCCGAGTAATTGGGAGAGCTTGTCGCGGAGCGGGATGTTTGCCCAGCCGCGGACATTGGTAAGATCGAAAACGCCTCCCCTTTCAAAATCCACAAAGCCCGGCACGCCGATCCCAACCGCACGAATGCTTTGGTGGCGCGAACGAAGATCACCCACCGTGCGGACGATGGCCGCTATGATCTCGTCGGCTCCGTTGAAATCCTGGGTCGCGATAGGTGGCGCGAGGTCGATGATCTCACTGCCGCGCACGACACCGGTTTTCACACTGGTGCCTCCGAAGTCGATGCCGATGGCCAAAGGTATTTCGCTCATTTCTGCGCCCTGCCTAGGCGGCATATCGTTAAAAATCCATCACAATCACACATGATTCACAGCACCCCGGCGGCCACGATCCTGATACCATTGAGCGTAAGATCAGGATCTACCTGATCGATTTCAGGAATCCCTGTGGCCGCAAACTTCGCGCCTCCGCCCGTGGCGATGACTGCAGGCCGCACTCCGAGTTCAGAAATGATTTTCCGTAAAATTTCCTTCACCATACCACGATGGCCGAGCACCGCGCCGGAGAGGATTGCAGCGGAGGTAGTCGTGCCGATCGCGGTTGTCGGCTCGGAAAGCGCGACCATGGGAAGCTGCGCGGTGCGGTTGGCAAGGTATCCTGTCATCGCGGCCATGCCGGGCGCGATCGCCCCGCCAGCGAAATTTCCACCAACGGAAAGCACACTGAATGTGACCGCCGTCCCGAAGTCGATGGCGATGGCCGGGCCGCCGTATTTGCTTTTCAGCGCCGCAAGGTTCGCGAGGCGGTCGTTGCCGACTTGTTCCGGGCTTGCCACATCGAAGCCGTAACCCAGCGGGCTCTCGAAACAAACGGCATGAAAAGGATGCCCGTTGAAATATTTTGCGAGAAAAGCGCTCTTTTCCGGCACGACGGAAGCAACCGCCACTCCGTTGAAATGAACATTCTGCAGAGCGTTCGCAAGAGTTTCACGATTGAGATCGGCGGTTGGGATCGCCGCCCGCCAGTCCAGCAAGTGCATGGCATCACCCAGCGCGAACTTGGTGCGGGTGTTTGAGTTGTCGATCAGAAGCCAAGCCATGTTTTCCCCCAATCTGCGGATCTCATCACCGCTTTGCCGTCTTTATTCATGGAAGGCGCGCCTTCGTTCGTTTTCACACGGAGGGTTCCGCCGTTCATGCTGAGATCAATTTTCCCCTCCAGTTCCGTTTCTTCCAGCCAGAATTTCAACCAGATATCGGTGAAACCTTTTCCGGGGGCTCCCGCGAAGGTTGTATCAGCGGGTTCATGCTCAGTGCCGTTTGCCGTGATCAATCGAACGGGCTTAAGCATGTCATGCTCTTTGCTTCCGGATTTCTGGAGGTGGATTTTTAACCAAATATAGGAGCGGTCGCGCTGCACACTAGCGGCTTCAATCCGGTAACGAGCACGAGGATCAGGATCACTGTCGTATTTTCCCGTCCAAAGCTTCACTGCAACAAACGTCACCGCGACGAGTATCGCGGCGATCAATAGGCGCAAAAGCGGACGTTTCATCCCCGCCATTGCTAAACCATCCCGCCCCATGGGCAAACGAAAACGGGTGGCTCGTTTCCGAACCACCCGTTTTGTGAGAATACCCTATCGAAGGGATTTAGTGACCGTCACTATAAGCTGGCGAGCCATGCTCTGCGACGTCGAGGCCTTCGGCTTCTTCCTGTGCATCAACCCGGACACCGAGTGTGACCTTAAGGATTAGGAAGAGAATCAGCGAAGCGACGAATGCGAATACGGAAACACTAAGCGTTCCAATTAGCTGTGTCATGAAACTGCCACCCCCAAAGATACCTACTGCAAGGGTTCCGAAGACACCGCAGATACCGTGGACGGAAACCGCACCGACCGGATCGTCGATCTTGATCTTGTCGAAGAACAACACCGAGCAGACCACAAGGGCACCGGAGATGAGACCGACGACGACAGAGAACCAAGGGCTAATAACGTCTGCGCCTGCTGTGATACCCACAAGACCCGCGAGGATACCATTGAGTGCCATCGAGAGATCAGGCTTCTTGAGAAGCGCCCAAGAGGCAAAGATCGCAGCGATACCTCCGGCGAAGCCGGACATGGCCGTGGTAACAAAGACACGGGACACTTTCTCAGGATCTGCGCTCAGAACGGAACCGCCGTTGAAACCAAACCAGCCGAGGAAGAGCATGAATACACCGATGTTGGCCAAGGGAAGGTTGTGGGGGAGAATCGGCTTTACACCATCTGAGGTGAACTTGCCGTTACGAGGGCCAAGCACAATTATGGCGGCGAGTGAAGCAAATCCACCGAATGCGTGAACAAGTGTGGAGCCCGCGAAGTCTGCAAAGCCGATGGTGTTAAGCCATCCGTAACCCCACTTCCACGATCCGGTGATCGGGTAGAAGAAGGTGACCAGGATCGTTGCATAGATCATGAAAGATCCAAGTTTTACACGCTCCGCAACAGCACCCGAAACGATGGTGGCGGCTGTGGCAGCAAACATTGCCTGGAAGATGAAGTCCGCCCAAACAGTGTATCCAGGGTTATACGCAGCAGTAACTTTCGATGCGCGATCCGCCTCAGCAAATCCATTCATTAATGGACTTCCCATTGCGAAAAAGTCCTTGGATACGCCTGCCTCCCATCCGGGATACATCGCGTTGAAACCCCAAGCCATGTAGCCGAGAGCGCCTATGCACACGATAAAGACATTCTTGAACAAGATGTTCACGGTATTCTTCTTTTGGCACATACCCGACTCAACCGAACAAAATCCGAGGTGCATGATAAACACAAGGGCTGCCGAAATCAGGATCCAAAGGTTGTTAACAGTAAACATGGCGGCATCCGGGCCAGCCATGAAGGCCTCGTAGGAACCCTCAGCAGGAGCATCGGCGGCAGCCTCTTCAGGAGGAGCCTCAGGAGCAGCTTCGGCCGCCGGTGCCGGGGTTTCCGCCACCTCTTCGGTGGGCGCTTCGGCTGCCTCTTCCTGACCGTGGCTGGTCATTGGCATGAGGGGCACTGCGAAGCAAGCCGCAGCCGCAAGGGCGAGGGCTCGCAATGTCATTGGATGTCGTCTGGTCATATTGGTGGGAGTTGTCGGATGTTTGACTACAGAGCCATCACCGATGAGTCGGGAATGGCGCTGCGGAGGAACCTTTAGCAAACCCCGTGCCAACACACATCTTTCTGCACACGTCATCGCCAAGGGCAGTTTTCACCAAACCAGACATCTTCCAAAAAAACCACCAAAAGGACTTGCAAGCCCAAATACTCGGGACTACGAAACACCTGTGCGCGGCAGCCCCGTGTCAAAATTTGTCTGGACAGATCCTTCGGAAAGGTTAAATACCTAGCCGTGTGGTGGCGAACAGCAGACTTTGGTGCGCCGGATGCTCATCACATATCACCCTTTTCTGAACTAAACGGTTTAGTCAGGGACGCTACCAGCAACCGAAAACAACAACAACACTATGCAAAACTACCGCAAAACAATTGGCGCCCTGGCCGCTGCCTCCGCCCTCGTGGCTGGCAACGCCTCGGCTGAAGTCGAATACGAAATCCACACCGGTTATACCTCGGAGTATATCTTCCGTGGTCAAAACCTTGGCACCGACCTCACCGAGCTCGGCGTTGACATGGCTACCGAATACAACGGTTTCGGCCTCAGTGCAGGCGTTTGGTCCGCTTCGTTCCACAATAACGCTAATGGCAACTCAGTGACTGAAACCGATGTTTACGGCGAAGTTTCCAAGGATCTTGGATTCGCAACCGCAGCAATGGGTTACATCTACTACTTTAACTTCGGTAATGGTAGCGTTGACGACGCAGCCGAGACCTACTTCTCGCTTGCCCAAACCTACTTCGGTGTCGATTTCAGTCTTGCCTACTTCTGGGATATCTCCGGTTCAGACAACGATGGCTACACCGAACTCGGAGCGAGCAAGGGCTTCGAACTCAGCCCATGCGTAACACTCAATACCGGTGCTACTCTCGGGTACCTCATGGAGGAGGGTGATTTCTCTCACCTCGCTGCAAAGGTCTCGCTCGACTATGCGTTCACTGAAACGGCAACCATTTCGCCTTTCATCGCTTATTCTTGGTCTCTCTGCGAAGCAGGTAATGCTGGGTCAGTACCTACAGCAGGAGCAGGCGGCGGCTGGTTTGGCCAAGAGAACGAGTTCGTCGGAGGCACCATGCTTTCCGTCAGCTTCTAATCTGAAGTTCACGTAAACTGAATCACTTAAGAGCGGTTGCTTCGGCAGCCGCTCTTTTTTGTTTCATCCTTGAACGTTTCGAAATTACCCGAAGACTTGCGCCATGTTCCTCGGTTTCGACTCCTCCACCCAATCCCTCAGCGCGGTCATCCTTGATGCCGATCTCCTAACCATCACCGCCGAGGCATCGGCGAATTTCGGGAAAGATCTTCCGCAATACGCCGCACCCAGTGGCTTTATCCCGGGCGGCGCTTCCGGTGAAGTCCACGCCGATCCCATGATGTGGCTGGAAGCACTCGATCTGGTTTTAGAGCGGCTTTCCGCACAAACCGATCTGTCAAATGTAACCACCATAGCTGGCTCCGGCCAACAGCACGGCTCGGTTTATGTCAGCGAGGCGTTCGATACGATCATAGCTGATCTCGATCCAGCATCCTCTCTGAAAGCACAACTCTCCAGTTCTCTCACACGATCCACATCGCCGATCTGGATGGATACATCGACTGGCACGGAGTGTGCCGAGATTGCAAGTGCGGTGGGTGGCGATGCCGAGGTCTGCGCGCTCTCTGGTTCGGTTGCGATTGAACGTTTCACAGGCTCACAAATCCGTAAGTTTTTCAAACGAGCCCCATCAGCCTACGCCGCAACTCATCGCATTCACTTGGTAAGTTCATTCATCGCATCGGTTCTGGCTGGAAAATCACTACCCATCGATTTTGGCGATGGTGCCGGCATGAATCTTCTCAATCTGAAAAACCTTGTATGGGATCAGGGCTTGCTGGATGCAACCGCTCCCGGTCTTGCAGACAAACTTTTGCCTGCCGCTTCTTGTCTAACTCCCATGGGGAGAGTCAGTTCCTATTTTGTAGAAAAATACGGTTTCTCGGCGAGCTGCCAAGTTTGTCCGTTCACTGGTGACAATCCCTCCTCCCTTGTGGGAATGGGCGCGACAACGCCCGGCCAAGTCGTCATCTCACTCGGTACGAGCGATACCTTTTTCGCAGCCATGACAGAGCCTAAAACCGATCCGCAAGGATTCGGTCATGTATTTGGAAATCCAGCAGGTGGTTTCATGTCATTGATCTGTTTCCGCAACGGCTCACTCGCCCGCGAGGCACTGCGCGACGAACTCGGCGCGGACTGGTCGGCGTTCGAGAAAGAAGCCATCTCCACGACAGTGAATTCCGCTGGAAAAAACCTGACACTGCCTTTCTACGGCGCGGAAATCACACCGCGCCATGACTTCGACAAACCCGTTTTGCTTTTCTCGGATGAGCAGACACCCGCGGTGCGCATTCGCTCCCTGCTTGAAGGCCAATTCCTTAATATGAAACTCCATTCAGAGTGGATGGGAGTCACCGCAGAAAAAATCCGACTCACCGGCGGAGCCGCGAAAAACGACGGTATCGCCCAACTCGTCGCGGATGTATTCCAAGCCCCCGTTGAACGACTCGATGTGGCCAACTCGGCCGCGCTGGGAGCCGCACTGATCGCCGCAACGGCAAGCGGGCGTGATCTCATCGAGCTGGAATCCATTTTCTGCAAGCCAGATGCCCAATCTCGGCTACTACCAGATACCAGTCTAGCCGGTAATTACTCGACCGCGCTTACAAATTTCAGGAAACTTCTGGAGCAAACCATCAACGGATAAGAAATCATGCAATTTAACGACAAGATCATCGCCGTAACGGGCGCAGGCAGAGGTATTGGCCAGGAAATCGCGCGCGCCTTCGCGGCAGAGGGTGCCAAGGTAGCGCTGATCAGCCGCAGTGAATCGAGCTGCGGTAAAGCAGCCGAGGAGATCAACATGGTTTATCCGGGATCCTGCACCGCCTATGCGGTGGATGTGTCTTCCCACGACGCAGTCCAAGAGCTTGCCAAACGCATTGGCGATGAGATCGGCGCGATCAGCGTCTTGGTGAACAACGCAGGCGTGACACGCGACGGCCTGCTGATGCGGATGAAAGAGGAGGATTGGGACACTGTTCTCGACACAAATCTAAAGGGCGCGTTCAACACCGTGAAAGCCTTCATGCGCCCGCTGATGAAAGGCGAAAATTCCCGCATCATCAACATCGCCTCGGTCATCGGCCTCATCGGCAACGCCGGCCAAGCGAACTACTCCGCCAGCAAGGCGGGACTCATAGGCTTCACCAAGGCTGTGGCTCGCGAACTCGCTGGGCGCGCCGTGACCTGCAACGCGATCGCCCCGGGCTTCATCACCACCGACATGACCGACGAGCTTCCGGAAAACGTGAAGCAGGCGGTTATCGGCAAAATCCCGCTCGGCTCATTTGGCAACACGGAGGACATCGCGAAAACCGTGCTTTTCCTCGCCAGTCCCGCCGCCCGCTACATCACCGGCCAGGTCATCGCAGTCGATGGCGGCATGACAATGTAGCGCTTACGCTGCTGGAAATCATTCGTGTCTTCCCTTTTCTTTCCGATTTCCCAATATCAGATAACAAATCATTTTTTACGGTATGCAACTCATTCTCCTCCGCCACGGCAAAGCCGGATGCTCTTCTGCTGGCGGCGATTTTTTCCGGGAGCTTGAGGAAAAAGGACATGAGCAGGCGCGGCATGCCGCGCGCATCCTCGCAGCGGCGGATCTACTGCCAGATCTTGTGCTCAGCAGCCCAGTGATCCGTGCAAAGCAGACTGCCATCTCCTTCACCACCGCCACCGGCATGCCCGGGCCGATTTTCCTGGACTGGCTTTCCTGCGGCATGTCGCCGGAAACAGCGCTGGCTGAACTCGGTCATTTTCCCGAGTTCAAGCGCATCATGATCGTCGGCCATGAACCCGATTTCTCACGCCTCGTCAGTCACTGCCTAGGAGGCACTGCGGACATCGAAGTACGCAAAGGGTCGGTCACGTGCATCGACTTGCGGCCACCCGCTCCCCGTGCAACCCTTCGCTTTCTCATCCCACACAAACTCGCAAAGCACCTCTGATGATTGGTCTTGGTTGAGGTTTAGCATTTAAAGTTTATAGATTGAAGCATGTCATCCACCTACGGCGAAATTTTCCGCATCCACACCTATGGCGAATCCCACGGCGGTGGGGTCGGCGTGATCATCGATGGCTGTCCGCCATCCATCCCCGTCTCTGAAAAGGTAATCCAATACGAACTAGATCGCCGCCGCCCCGGCCAGTCGGAAATCGTCACGCCGCGCAAGGAAGCCGACACAGCAGAAATCCTCTCCGGTCTCCACGATGGCAAGACGCTCGGCACACCCATCTCCATCCTTGTCCGAAACACCGACCAGCGCCCTTCCGCCTACGAGGAGATGGCGGTGAAATACAGACCCTCGCATGCCGACTTCACCTATGACGCGAAGTACGGCATTCGCGCCCCTTCCGGCGGAGGCCGTGCATCCGCCCGCGAAACCATCGGCCGCGTCGCCGCCGCCGCTGTGGCAAAACAGGTGCTCACCACGCTTTGTCCCGGCATTGAGGTGATAGCATGGGTCAGCACTATTCAGCATATCCACGCGAACGTCGATCCTGCCACGATCACCTCCAAGGACGTGGAATCAAACATCGTCCGCACTGGCGACAAGAAAGTGGTGGATACGATGATCAACCATATCAAGAAAATCCGTACTGATGGGAATTCGGTGGGTGGCATCATCGAATGCGTGATCCGTCATTGCCCCGCCGGTCTCGGCGAACCGATATTCGATAAGCTCGAGGCGGATCTGGCCAAGGCCATGCTCTCGATCCCCGCCACCAAGGGTTTCGAGATCGGTTCCGGGTTCCAAGGAACCTTGCTTACAGGGAAAGAGCACAACGATCCCTTCGAGATGCGGGAGGGCAAAATACGCACAAGGACAAACCGCTCCGGCGGTGTGCAAGGTGGCATTTCCAACGGCGAGGACATCGTTTTCAGGGTCGCCTTCAAGCCTACCGCGACCATCATATCCACGCAGGACACCGTCACGGAATCCGGCGAGAACACCACACTCCAGGGAAAAGGTCGCCATGACGCCTGCGTCCTGCCGCGCGCCGTTCCCATCGTGGAGGCCATGGCCATCCTCGTCCTTACAGACCATTTCCTCCGCCAGCGGGCGTTGCGCAGCTAACCGATTTTCAGCCTTTCAGCATTTACCCAATTGGACGCCTTTCCGGAAATTTCGCTCGGCACGGCCGCCCTGATCATCTTCGGTTGCTGCGCCGTTTACATGCTCCTCCGCGGCATCGTCCGCACCATTGTAAACGTAGCCTGCATCACACTTAGCGCATGGGTCGGCTTTCGTGTCTGGCAGCAAGCACCCTCACTGGCCATAGATTGGTTCGGCAAGCCTTCGGAAGTCGTCGCGACAGGACTACCCTCCATGGCATTCCTCGCCAGCATACTTGTTCTGCGGAGATTGATCCGATTTTTCAGCGCTCCGATGCCGCGCTCCGGCGAGGATGTCGAGCCGCGCTCCGTCGGTCAGCTCATCTTCCGGCTTCTCATCACGCTCGTCCCCACCGCCCTGCTGTGCCTTACAGCCGCCACTTTCATTCATCACGCCAGTTCCGTCGCCGAGATCCGCGGTGCCGCAGAGGCCGGTAGCGCTGTCCCCTCCGATCCCGGCGTGGCCGGACGCCTGAAGCATTCGCTGTCTGTAGCGGTGCCGGAGAAGCTCATGGATTGGCTTGATCCCCTCACCACCGAACCACGCCTGCGTCTTGCTAAAATGATCGCCGCCAGCTCCGAGCCGCTTGAAGCTGTGATCGATCCCGAAACAGGCAAACCCTATCCCCGTGCGATCATTGTCGATGACCCTGAGCTGCTTGATCTCGCCCGAGATGGTCGCTTCAGCACCCTGCTGCGCCATCCCCTGCTTTCCGAGGCTCTCAAAGATCCGCTCATCCGCCAGGCCCTCGGGCTTTGATATCTCAAAAAGCAATGCCCGCTGCGGCCAACGCCGCATGGATCTTGAAATCCACCACGAGTCCTTCTGATGTTTTCGCCGCTAAAAAGCCCCTCAGTTCCGCGAGCGGCACATGATGCACGGTGATCTCCTCGCCAGATACGCCACCGCCCTCCGTTTCGCGACTCAGACCGGTAGCGAGAAATATGTGCGTGAACTCAGGCGTCATCCCGGCTGATGTCGGAGAACTCAGGATAAGCCGGATCTCCATGGCGCGGTGCCCCGTTTCCTCCATCAGCTCCCGCGCAGCCGTTGCGGCCAGCGCCTCACCACGATACTCCTCCTCATCGCCAACAATACCTGCCGGGATCTCGATGACACGTTTCCCCACCGGGATACGGAACTGCTCCACCAGCACGATCTCGTTGCTATCCGTGATCGCAAGAATGCCCACACAGGAGTCCGAATGGGGACGTCGGACGAAATCCCAGTGCCCGATGCGGTAAAGACCGAGCCATTTTGATTCATAGAGCGTGATCTCCTCGGACATGCCTTACATTTAGCTTAATGGAAGAGCGATGGAGAGCGGATTTTTCATCAAAACATGCGGCATGCGCGGAAAGAAAGGTTGGCGGAAACGGGTAAACGGGGATACCAAACCGCCTCTAAGCAACGCCACAATGGATCGCCACGACTTCGATATCCCCGTCACTTTCAGGCACCGGGTGATCTTCACCCGCAACGCGTTCGCACGTGGGAACAATGCCCTGGCCGAAGTCCTCGCGGAAGGTGGCGGCAGGCGGGCGCTGGTGTTCCTAGAAAGCGCGGTCGCCGATTCATGGAAAAACCTTGCTGACGACATCCACACCTACTTCGGGAAGCTTGATCTCGACTTCCGCGGCGTGCGCATTTTCGCCGGCGGCGAGGCATGTAAGGCCGATGAAGATCTTGTCCGCGAGGTATGGCGCGAGATCGACATCGGCCATATCGACCGGCATTCCTATGTCATTGTGATCGGCGGCGGCGCGTTCCTCGATGCCGTCGGCTTCGCAACATCCACCGCCCATCGCGGTGTGCGACTCGTGCGCCTCCCCACCACCACACTTTCACAGGACGACAGCGGCGTTGGTGTGAAAAGCGCGATCAACGCATTCGGGAAAAAAAACTGGATCGGTTCTTTTTCCGTGCCCTTCGCGGTAATCAACGATTTCCGTTTCCTGGAAACGCAGGACGGAGAAACCAGCCGAGCAGGTCTCATCGAGGCAATTAAGGTAGCGCTCGTGAAGGACAGTGATTTTTTCGAATGGATCGAGGGAAACGCCACGGCGCTGGCGAGGGGCGAGCGAGATCCTTTCGAAGAGTGCGTGAAGCGCTCCGCTCTACTCCACGCCCGTCACATTGCACTTGGCGGTGACGCCTTCGAAACAGGCTCCAGCCGCCCACTCGACTTCGGCCATTGGGCGGCGCACAAACTGGAAGCGCTGACCAACTACCAGCTTTCCCATGCCGAAGCGGTTGCCGTCGGCCTCGCACTTGACACGGTTTACTCGCGTCACATCGGCCTGCTTTCGGCAGAGGAAACCGCGCGCATACTCGCAGTCCTAAGCAAGCTCGGCCTCAAGACCTACCACCCGGCACTCGATTGGACTGATAGAAAAGGCCAACGCCGCGTCCTGGCTGGCCTCGATGAATTCCGCGAGCACCTGGGCGGTCAACTCACCGTTCTGATCCTCTCAAAAATAGGCGAGGGCAGCGACGTTCACGAGTTCGACATGGATCTGTTAGAGAAAAGTATCGCCGAGCTTCACGCCGAGTGGGATCGGGAAAACTCCTGAGCTTCAGCAATCAGCCGCCAAGGACGAGTTCATCGATTGCCGTGCGCGTCATCGCCACTGAAAACCGCTTCCTAATTTATCGCAAGTAGCGCCCGGCATTCTGCCAACCATTTCCCAGTATATGGACTGTGCAAATGCTGGTGCAGCTTTTCCAAGTCATCCAGGAAAACCTTGGCAAGCATGGTGGCGATCTCTTGGGGAATCTCCGGATAATGGCCGCCATAGATCTTTTCTGAAGATCGCGCGGAAATATATTCGGCAGAGTGGCCAACACCAAGAAATTGAAAAGTTCTGGACAGCAGGCGGTTCGGATCCTCCGCAATTTCGTCAAAATACCCTATGAATATTTGTTTTCGCGGGAAATGTTTTTCCCATCGCATCAGATTTTCATAATAGCGCGCATGAGCCAGATGGTTTGGCTTCAGTAAAAAATCCAGGATCGCTTGCTTATCGATGGCACCGATTCCTTGGTGGTTGTATTTTTCACTAAATTGCATCGCGGCATGAGACCACATCCTATCGATTGGATTGCGAAGCAAATAGACCATTTTCATATCTGGCTTGAGCGCATTGATGCTGGCAATATCCCGATCCGACATCACGGCATAATGCGGAGTCACCTCGCCCGCCACTTGACCTGCGCTTGGCCTGAAAAGAGAGCTATACCAGCGTTTTGTGCGTGGTAGGAAATAATACCGAACATACCAAAGTATATGTTGGGGATCGACTTTGGCTTTTTGGTAAGCTCTTTCCATTCGCTTGAATACCCAGCGACGAGCCTCTTTGTTCCTGGTTATGATGAAAAATGTGAACGGTACGTTTTTCGGCAGGTTGAAATAATGGATTTCCTTTTCCACAGGCAACCAAATTTCAGGATGCATCCTCAGATTCCGATCCAGCCAGGTTGTTCCGGATTTTTGCGTGCCGATTACGAGAAAATGTGGAATCATGGTAATGGCCGGGCTCGAATATCATTGCGCACTCATCCGTGCATTCTCATTTCAGGAAAACCTCGCGCGGCTTCGCGCCATCGCCGGGGCCGACGACGCCGCGCTGCTCTAGGATATCGACCATACGGGCGGCACGGGTGTAGCCGAGGCGGAGGCGGCGCTGAAGCAGGGAGGTGCTACATTTCTGCTCCTGGCGGGCCACTTCGATGCATTTTATGATGAGTTCCTCATCGGCCTCGGAGACCTCGTCGGCCTCATCGTCGCCAGCGGCGTCAATGGTTTCGCGGATGTCCTTTTCGTAGTTCGGTTTCGCCTGCTTGGAACAGTGGGCGACGATGCGCTCGACCTCCTCGTCGGATACGAAGGCGCCCTGGGCGCGCTCCAGTTTCGCGGAGCCGGGTGGCAGGTAGAGCATGTCGCCCTTGCCGACGAGCTTGTCGGCTCCCTTGGTGTCGAGGATCACGCGGGAGTCGAGCGCGGAGGAGACCTGGAAGGCGATTCGGCTGGGGATGTTCGCCTTGATGATCCCCGTGACGACATCTGCGCGCGGCGTCTGGGTGGCGATGATGAGATGAATGCCGGCTGCGCGTGCTTTTTGGGCGATGCGGGCGATGCACATTTCCACATCCGCCGGGGCGGTCTGCATGAGGTCGGCGAGCTCGTCGATGAGCACGACGATGTATGGGAAGCGGTCAGGGATTTCATCCTCCTCGATTTCCAACTCCTCGAAATCCGCTTCGGGGCCGAGGTCGCCGTCCTCCAGCGCGGCGGCGATGGCCTCGATTTCGTCGAGGTTCACCTCCGGTTCTTCCGCTTCCGGGATCGGCGCGGGCGCGGGTTTGTCCACGCGCGGTCGGTTGTTGAATCCGTCGAAGTTCCGCACGCCCTCTTTCGCGAAGATCTTGTAGCGTTTCTCCATCTCGTTCACCACCCACTTGAGGGCGGCGACTGTCTTTTTCGGATCGGTGACGACCGGCACGACCATGTGCGGGAGCTTGTTGTACATCTGCATCTCCACGACCTTGGGATCGACCATGATGAAGCGCAGCTCGTCGGGGCCGAACTTGAAGAGGATGGAGGCGATGATGGAGTTGATGCAAACGGATTTCCCGGAACCCGTGGCACCCGCGACCAGGAGGTGGGGCATGGCGGCGAGATCGCCGATGACAGTTTTTCCATATACGTCCTTTCCCAAGGCGAGCGGAATTTTCTTTTTCGCAGAGCGGAAATCGGGGTCGTGCAGGAGTTCGTGGAGCGGCACCGCGACCTTACTGGAGTTGGCGATTTCAATTCCGACGGTGTCCTTGCCCGGGATAGGAGCGAGGATGTTGATGCGCTCTGCACAGGTGGCGCGGGCGATGTCCGCCTCAAGCTGCGAGATACGGGAAACGCGCAGGCCGGTGGAGGGATAGATTTCGTAACGCGTGATGGTCGGGCCGCGGGTGATATCACCGGGCGTGACGTCGATGGCGAAAGCCTTGAGCGTTTCTATGATCGTGGTCTGTATTTCGAGCAGTTCCGCATGGTTCGCGGCCTCGGCCTCGACCTCGACATCATCCAACAGGTCAAATCCCGGCAGTTCGTAATCCTCGAAGCCGGATATGGAAAGGGATTGATGGGAGGGCTTCTTGCGCTCGAAGGGTTTCGCTCCGGGTTCCATGACTCCCGCCGCGCGGCGCTGGGAGGAGTCGATGATCTGCGGGGTTGGGGTTTCGCGAATAGCGAGTTCCTTCTGGCCGGGTGGGTCGGTCTCAGCGCTTTTGAGTCTAGCCATTTCGCGCTCGATCTTGCGTTGCTCACGCTGGCGCTCGCGCTCGCTTAGTAGTTCCTTTTCACGTGTCGCGGCGCGTCCGGCTTCGGTGCGGCTTTCCTTCCAAGCATCGAATTTGGCCTTCAGCAAGCGGTGACAGCCGCTGACGAAATCAGCGGGTGTCTGGCCAGCAAGCGAGATCATTCCGAGCAAATAAGCAGCAGCGGCGATGGCAATGGTGCCCGGCTTCCCTATCACCGGCATCATCAGGGAACCGCCGAGCGCCTGCCCGATGACCCCGCCAGGCTTACCCGGGATATTACATCGAGCCGCCCACTCCACGAAAAAGACACCTGCCGCATGCAGGAAAATGGCTCCTGCCACGAGAGCCAAAGCATGCCCCCACGCGATCCGCGGCCAGATCCGGCCTTTGAAAGCAAGTTTCATGACGCCGAACCAGATGAACCCTAGGGAGAGCATCCAGCCCGCCGCACCGAAAATAAGGATCTGCACAAAAGCAAGTATGCCTCCCACCGGCCCCAGCCAGTTATCCCCTCCTGCTTCCCCGGGTTCAGCAAAAAGATCGAATATTCGCCACTCGGGAAGATCTGCGGGACTGTAGGAAAGCTGCGACAATAGCAGGATTAGACCGCCCGCCATCCAGCTCACGCCAGCGATCTCGGTGGACCATTTCTTCGGCTCCTCCACATGGCCGCGCTTTTTGTTGACTCGGTTTCCCATCGTTTTCCTGCGCGGACAGCATCCCCCGATGCCACTGCTAGGGCAAGATTGTTTTATGGGTAAAGAAATTCAGGGAAACTTAATGAATCCATGCCCAAACTGCACCGCCTGCTCATCGGTGGTGAAGCGGATGAAACCACGCGCACCCGGCTTTCCGTTTCCAGACAATCCGCAGCCACCAAAGGGAAGCGTCGAGGGCGAGAAGGTCGTCGGCAGGTTCGCGTAGAGGTTCCCCACCTGTAGCTCCCGCCCGATTTCCTCGAAGCGATCCCGGCTTGAGGTGAAAACACTCGCGGTGAGTCCGAAGGGCGTCGCGTTGTGCAATGCAAGGATCTGTTCATCGTTCTGCGCGGCGAAGACATCGATGAGCGGACCAAACAGTTCGGTGGCGATGTGCGGGCATTTCATCCCTTCCTCAAGGCTTCTCCACACCCGCACGGCGGGCGTCACATAGTATCCCGGGAAGCAGTTGCAGGTATCCATCACTTGTCCCTCCACCAGCCATTCGCCTCCGCTTTTGAGGGCTTCGGCATAACGCTGGTGCGCGGCGGCATTCACCAAGGGTCCCAATTTCGTGGTTTCCAAACCGGGATCGCCCGGCTGGTAGCGCTTCAGCTCCCCGATCAGCGAATCGCAGAATTCATCGAACCGGCTGGCGTGGATGATGGCTCTGCTGGTGCCGTTGCAGCGTTGTCCCGTTGTGAGGCAGAGCCCGTCCGCTGTCGCTTTGGCGGCGGCCGCCACATCGCCATCGGCAAGAAGTATGAGCGCATTCTTGCCTCCCAACTCCAGCGCCACATTCTTGGAAAAATCCCCCGCCACGGCCACGGCGATCGCCTGCCCCACATGAACCGATCCCGTGAAGCAAACGGAACGCACGCGGGCATCCTTGCACAGGGCCATCCCTTCGTCGGCTCCGCCCTGGACGATCTGGAATACGCCCTCTGGCAGATGACGCCCGAAGGCTTCGGCATAGCGTTTCGCCACCACCGCGCCGATGGGAGATGGTTTGAAAATCACGGGATTCCCCGCCAACAGGTGCGGAAGGATGGCGCCATTCGCCAAGTGCAGGGGAAAGTTGAACGGCCCGATCACCACCGCCGGGCCGCGGGAAAGGCGGCGGATCTCCGCTTGGAACGGCCCGCCCAAAACCGTTTCGCTGCGCAGGTAACGCTCCCCATCCTCAAGCGTGAGTGCGAACTTCGCCAGGACAGCTCCCACCTCGCCACGAGCCTCCGTGAGGACTTTGCCGGTTTCCATGGAGATCCCCATCGCCAACTCCTCGCTGATCTCGCGAAGATCCGCCTCGATGGCTCTCAGGCAATTGCCCCGTTCTAGGTAACCCAGTCTCGCCCAAGCCCGCGAAGCCGCCGCCGCCTTCGCAATGACGGGCTCGACAGGCGTGGGCTCGATGCGATCGAGTTTCACGTTCAGGTTTCCGGGGGAGGAAAATTGCCAGGCTTCGGTCATAGGGGTTGGGATGGAATTTTCATGCTTCGAAGACTTCCTTGCAGGCATCGAAGGTATTCGTATGCACTTTCACCACCTTGGAAACATCTTCGGTGTAGCCGCCCGCCAAGACCCATACCACGGGGATGCCATGTTCCTTGCAAAAGCGGAAAACCCGAAGGTCGCGATTTTTCAGGGCTTCGTGATCCAATTCCAAGGGCGAATAGGGATCTTCCCGATAAGGATCCGCGCCTGCCTGATAGATGATCAGATCGGGTTTTCCCCGGGATAAAAGGAGCGGGAGCGAGCGCTCAAGAATCGCCATCATCCCCGCTTCATCGGTTCCGTTCGGCAGGATCGCGCTGAAGTGGTTCTCGCCATCGTGGTGGCGAACGGTCTCCACATCGCGGTAGGCGTGATTGAGCCAGTAATCGTTCCCATAGATGGAAAGCGTGGTCATATGGGGACGATCCGGAGCGAGGGATGCCGTGCCGTTTCCATAATGCAAATCCATGTCCAGCACCGCGCCATGCCGGATGAGCCCCTCGGAAAACAACGCATCCAGGGTGACGACCAGTCCGTTGAACGTGCAGAAACCTTCTCCATGATCACCAGAAGCATGGTGAAAGCCACTGACCAACGCACACGCGACGCCGCTGGCCAATGCATGCCTGGCCGCGCAGAGCAGCCCGCCATTCGTCAGGCGCACCGCAGGGAACAGGCTCGGCGACCACGGGAATTTCTGCCCCTCGGCAAGCTCACGCGGCTCGCCGGTTTCGATGGCCCGGATGTAATCTCGGCTGTGGACACGCTCCAATGCTTCGAGCGAAACCGGTTCCGGCGTGAAAAATTCCGCCGCAGGATCCTGTTTCAGAACCTCCGCCACCAAACCGAATTTGCGGATGGGCATGCGGTGATCGTCCCCGATGGGCGCGGCGTATCCGGGGTGGTAATAGACGGGGATCATTGCGCGGCAGTGGGCGGCAGGAGGGGATAGATTTCTTTGGAAACGGATCGGAAGGCATCGAGCCACGCGAGGCATGCGGCCATGGTTTCGGCGGTGATGTTGCGGCCATACATCTGATAGATCCGCTCGATGTGAACGATCAGCTCCGGGCCTGTGATTTGACTTTCCGATTCCCGGCCCAACCGCCGGAAGAGGATATCGAGGGCGACGGGCTGCGCTCCCTGGGGATCGGACTGGATGAGATGTTGCGCCCGGAAATCCGGCTGCAAATAACCATGGCCCGACGGGATGCAGAGAAACCCGGCCTTTTCGTAAGAGCTCCTGCGGATCTGGCTGGCCAGCGAATCGCCGACGGCCGGTTCCATTTCGCAAAAGAGGGTGATGGCGGCATCCGGGAAACCTGCGAGGGCGGCGGTGCGTTTTGCGAATGTCACCGGCAGGGTTCGCAAAACGGTGGCCAAGCCTTTCCTTCGCCAGTCGGGCAGGACGAGGACATGGGAGAGGTGGACGGTCACGCCTCCGTTGGAAACAATCGCGCTGTGATCGCGGACGGCGGCGATTTCCCCATCCACCCTGAGCGCGAGCAGCTCATAGGCCATGGCGAAGCCTTGCCCGTTCGCTTGATCCGCACGCCACGAAAGGCGATCGGTCAGGGCTTCGCGGGTTTCGATTTCATTGGCCTGGCTGAACTCAGCTTCAAGAAGCTGATAGATCCGATCAAAGAGCGGATCGTCCGGCGATTCCACCCGGCATAGCTCAAGGCCGGGGGGCAAGTCCTTGTGGGGAACCTGATCCCCTGGCGCGAGATCCCGTGGATCGATGAATGACGGCCATGTTGACATCAGCTTTCAAGATTCAGCGGAGTGTAAGGGAGATCGAGCGCGGCGGCAACGGCTTGGCAGTGCAATTTCCCATCCATCACATTGATGCCGGGGATGAGCCCTTCATCGGCTTGGGCGGCTTTGATCACACCCAGTTTTGCGATCCTGCGGAGATAACCGAAGGTGACGTTGGTGAGGCCTTGGGTGGCGGTCTGGGCGAACGCGCCGGGCATGTTGGCGACGCAGTAGTGGGTCACCCCATCGACAACGAAAGTCGGATTCTGGTGCGTGGTGGGCTTGGAAGTTTCCACGCAGCCGCCTTGGTCGATGGCGATGTCGACGATCACGCTGCCTTGTTTCATGCGGCCCAGCATGTCGCGGGTGATGAGCTTGGGAGCTTTGGCTCCCGGGACGAGAACGGCGCCGATCAGGAGGTCGGTATCAGGGAGCAGGGCTGCGAGGTTGGCGGCGTTCGAGAAGAGCGTGTTGATGTTTTTCGGCATCGTGACGTCGAGCACACGCATCCTTTCCACGTCCATTTCGAGGATGGTCACGTCCGCCCCGAGACCCGCCGCGATCCGGGCCGCGTTCACTCCCGCGGTGCCGCCACCGATCACGGTGACCTTGGCGGGCAAGACCCCGGGGATGCCGCCGAGGAGCTTGCCCATGCCGCTGTTGTTTTTGGAAAGCTCGATGGCACCCACCATCGACGACATCCGGCCTGCGATTTCGCTCATCGGCTCCAGCAGCGGGAGGCGGCCGTTTTTCACCACCGTTTCATAGGCGATGGCCGTGCAGCCGCTCGCGATGAGGGCTTCTGTTAGAGGCTTGTTCGCCGCGAGGTGAAGGAAAGTGAAGACGATCTGGCCTTGGCGGAGGAGGCCGAATTCGCTCTCGATGGGATCCTTGACCTTCACGATCAGGTCGGCCTCGGCGAAGACCTGTGCGTGTGTTTCAACCAAGGTCGCGCCTGCGCCGGTGTATTCCTCGTCGGGAAATCCGGAACCGATGCCGGCTCCTTTCTCGAAGATGACGCGATGCCCGTCGGCGATCAACGGGCCGACCGCTCCAGGCACCAGGGCCACGCGATGCTCCTGGGCTTTGATTTCTTTCGGGACTCCGATGATCATGGTCTTGGGTAGAAAAGGTTACTGGATGCCGGCGAATTCATCGAGACCGGCCTTGATGCTGGCGAAGAGTTCATCGACCTCCGCATGGGTGATGTTCAGGCAGGGCGAAACAGCGATGAGGTTGGCGATGCCGCGGACGATCGCGCCATGTTTGCGGATGCAGTTGGCGGCTTTCGGGCCGAGACCGACCATCGGGTCGGTGACTTTCTCGCCGTTGTTCAGCAGTTCCATCGCCCCCATCATTTTGCAGCAGCGGGCTTGGCCGACGGCGGGGTGATCCTGGAATTCGAGGAACTTCCTTTCGAAGTAGGGGCCGATGTCGTTGGCGACGTATCCGACAAGGTTTTCCTTTTCGATCAGCTCGATGTTGGCGAGCGCGGCGGCACAGGCGACAGGGTGGCCGCTGTAGGTGTGGCCGGTGGCAAAGTATCCGCCCGCATTCAGGGTCTCGGCAATTTCCGAACTGATCCGCGTGGCACCCAACGGGATGTAGCCGCTGGTGATGCCCTTGGCGAGGATCACGATGTCGGGATCGAGATCCCACAGGTCGCTGGCATAGTAAGCGCCGATCCGGCCGAAGGCGGTGATCACCTCATCGGAAACGTAGAGGATGCCGTATTTGCGGGCCAGTGCGCGCAGTTTTGTGAGGTAGCCGGGAGGCGGGATGATCACGCCGCCCGCGCCTTGGATCGGCTCGGCGAAGAGGGCTGCGATGGTTTCCGGCCCTTCGCAGCGGATGATGGTTTCCGTTTCCGCGAGGCATTTTTCGGCGTAGTCCTCGGGGCTGAGTTCGCTGTTGGTGATGTAGTGGTAAGGGCCGGGGATGCGGATGAAACCCGCCGCAGGCAAGCCGAAGGGCTTGGTGCAGCTCAGCAGGCCGGTAAGGCTCGTCGCACCGAGCGTGACGCCATGATAGGCATGGGTGCGGCTCATGAACTTAGTGCGGCGCGGCTGGCCTTTCAGGTTCCAGTAGTTCAGGAGGATCTTGATGGCGGTCTCGTTCGCCTCCGAGCCGGAATTGGAAAAAACCGTGTGGGTCAGGCGGGGCAATCCGAGGCTGTGCAGCTTTTCCGCGAGAAGGATCGTGGGCTCCGTGGTGGACGCGAAGAACGACGGATAGAAGCAGAGCTTTTCCATCTGCTCCTTCACCGCATCCACGATCTCCTGCCGTCCGTAGCCGACATTCACGCACCAAAGTCCCGCAAGGCCATCCAGCAGGCGGACTCCGTGATCGTCGGTCACATACGATCCCTGCCCGCTAACGATGATGTGCGCACCGGTCCGGTGCATGTCGGTGTTGTTCGTGAAGGGATGGATGTGATGCTCGGCATCGATTTCGCGGAGTGTCTTGCTCATGATCGTTCGGGGATTTCGTAAACCCTCCCCAATCTACAACATGCGAAGCCTTCGTCGAATCATCAGTGAACGTGATCCGTGAATATTTTGTGATACGTTCACCGGCTTGGACGAAGAACCACCTCATTCCGGGGAAAATATTTAAATGAAGCTCCTAACCCCAAACATTGCTGACCGGGCCGGAGAAGCTCAGGAAGATGCGCAGTTTTGGGGTTGTTTGGCATGACGCCAAGACACATTTGGAGCCAATGAGCGCCTCGCCACATCTAACTTTTCGGATTTTACAAAAAAACGCAAACCGCCCCTTATTCACAAAACGAGCAAGTGATTCGAGTCAGCTCCCTTGACCGGGACGACAGAAATGCCTTTGTCGAATGTCACCAGGCGCCCCCGATGGTGAACAGCCAAGCCGAGCAGGTAGATGTCTGTCAGATGTTTGGAATGATGAATCTGAGCGTGATCAAAGCGTCGCGGGTCACTCAAATGAATATCATCGGGCCAAGCGTGGTGATCCAGAGCAGCCATAGCACGATCCAACCGCCCGGCAATATCGGCTACAGAAAGCCGCCCGGAGTAGGAAGGCTGGGAGATCACCCGGATGCAGGCGTTTTCCGTCAACGGACAGGTCGCCCAGCCATTCCCGCGATTTGCCGTTAGCCACTGGTGTGCCGCATCATGGTGCACATGTGCCGCATCAAACAAAGCGATCAGCATATTGGCATCGAGCAGCGAAATCATCGGGATTCCATATCCTCCAGGAAAGACCGCACCTCCTCATGCGTAACCACTCGATCCGCCGCCGGGATCACTTCAAAGCCATTGACCGTCACCGATGACACACCCCCCTGGCCAATTGTTTTCAACCCTTTGCGGACCAGCTCGGAGATGACCGCCCCAGCAGTGCGTTGGGAGCGTGCAGCCAGTGCTTCGGCCGTGCTGAGCACATCATCATCAATTTCGAGAGTCGTTTGCATGAAGGACATGTAACAAAAAAACGCCGCAAAGCAAGACTTCTCCCGGCGTCGTGAGCCCAATGTCGGACACCGTTTCATGTGCCTGGCTCTTCATTTGAATGATCAGGTGCCTGCTCAGTTTGCGCACCCCGATCAGATCCAGACCAACAGGGTAAGCCGCTCATGTCGACCCCGCAGCGCCACGCCCCGGCATCGAAGTGAATCCATTCCGCATCCAGATTCTCGCGGGCGAGGCAGGCGATGCAGAAATCCGAATTCCGCAGCGCCTTCAGAAGCTCCGGATTCCAACCTCCTGCGGAAATTTCCCTGTCCAGCAGGATGGGCGAGAACGAAGGCGAGACCTTTTGGCAGGAGCACAAAAGTAGCTCTGGCGAATCAGCTATAATCGGCTAACGAATCAGCCAAAACTGCCATGTTGCCACCTGTTATCACCCGTAGGCGATCCCGCCATCGTCCACCCTTAATTGTCCACAGCGCAAAAGTCCGCCAACTCAACTCCTCTTCCAATCAACAATCATCAATCATCAATCGTCAATCGTCATTCCATCCCTCCTCCCCGATCACGAAATCCTCACCCTCGGTCAGATCGTGACGCTCACAAACGGCAAACCCAGCACTGTGAAGCTGCGCTTGAAGGAACTCATCGAAAAAGGCTACCTCTTACCCAAGGGGCAAGGATGCGGGGCGCATTATGTGGGGATATCGCGCATGTGAATCCAGATCCTTGATAACTCCAGCGGTGATCCGTCTTTGAATCACCAAAAATCCCTTTTCTTATCTTGTTTCGGATGGCTCATGCCAACGGCGTGGCACATCAAATTCCCACCCAAATACTCATTGTATGCCTGGCATGTTATATCTGTTGCGCCCAGCGACGGCTGGCGGCCTGATAGCTCTGGAGGTAGAAGGACTTGCCCATGAGTGTTTCTTGTTCTGCACGTATCACTCCCTCGCCACCACCGTATCATACAGCCCGTAGTGGGTCAGGCCGTCATGGCTTTCGATGCCGGTGTAGCGTAGAGAGGCATCCTCATATCTCCGGAACGCAAAGACCGCTTGGTTCATCTGCTCGGTGTTGAAAACCTTGAGGCGCACCAGCAGGTGGAAATCCTTCACGGTCAGTCCGGTGACGGTTACGAAAAGGTCGCTCTCAATTTTGGTGATGACATCCTGAAGGGTGTTCTCGCGGAAGTCGGTCAAATACATGAAGGCCGGGATGCGGGTGGCGAATTTGATCAGTTTCTCCTGAACCATTTTCCTCTTCGATTTGAACTCCCTCTCCTCGTCGGAAAGCTCCTTTCTCTCCTCTTTCGAGAGTTCGCCCTCCTTGGCCTTCTTCTTGAGATCCTTGATCTTCTCGCTCTTGTTGATGATCGTCTCGATGACGTTATCGCCCAGCGCACGCCAGCCCTCGATCCGGCCCACGGCGGCCATCGCCTCCTCGTTTTCGAGGACTCGGCGCAGGGTGTCGTTGTCCACGTTCACCAGCAGCGCGCTTTCCCACTTGCGGGCGAGCAGGGTGGCGGAGGTTCCGGACATCGCAAAGTCGAGGATTGCCCCGGCGTCGATTTGCATCATGTTGCCACCGTAATATGCGAGCACCGGCAGAAAGGAGACGAGCTCTTTAACCGCATTCTCAGGGTTAGGCTCGTTGGACGAGAGTCCGATGGCATATTCTGAGAGTTGCCGCAGCGCCCGGGTGGGTGCGAAATCGAAGACGAAGCACACCGGCTTGAGGATTTCCTCCTCGTTAGGGTCGTCGCCGTTGGGGTTCTTGATCGACCATGGCGATTGCACGCGGAAAGCAGCTTGGAAATAGGTTTCCGGGGATTTCAGGTTCCGCAGCATCAGGATGGACGACCACTGCGGGACGGTCACGCCGGTGGTGAGCTTGCCGCAGGATAGGGTGATCGTCTTGCTATCGAAGCCGCTACCAATGAGCTTGCGCACGGGCGGCAGAGCCTCCAGCCCTATACCTGCGGAACTCCCGGCGGCGACGGCCACCCCGTAATCGTGCCAGAAGACATTATGCTTCTCCGCCAACAGATTCGCCATCGCATGGCAGGCAGCGACATTCGGCAGGAACCAGAAGGAATGCTGGAGGTAGGGCAGCAGCCGCACATCCGAGTAGGGAAAAGGCGGGCGCGTACCGCTCTTGAGATGCTCCACCGCCCGCTGTGCGTATCCGCCACGGATGATGTCCAGCCACTTCTGCACATCGCTCTTGTGCTTGAACTGCGCCAGCACGCCCGTCCCCGCCGCCTCGAAGAAGGCATTCAGATCGAACTCATCGAACTCCCCGCCGCTGGCGATGGCCAGAAGCTCCTCCGGCATCTGGTAGGTCAGCAGCCGCATCTGCGGAAGCGCGCCGTAGGGGTTGCGCTTGCCGGGATGTGTCCGGGCGAACTCCGCCTTCGCCCGCTGTTCATCGGTGTAGGTCCAGTTGAAAATCTGCTCCTCGATGAACTCGCCCGTCGCCAGTGCCTTGAACGGTGTGCCGGAGAGGTAGAGATACGCCTTGGTGGTGATGGGCAGGAAATCCGTCTCCTTCTCGGAAAGTACGGTCAGATCCTCGTTCACGCCCTCCAGACCGGCGGCGTATTCGAGCTTCGCCTCCTTCTTGGCGACAGTGTCGTCCTCACCCTCGAAAAGCTCCTTCGCCGTCTCCCGCCATGCGCCGAAGTGATATTCGTCGAAGATCACCAGATCCCAGTTGATCGTGTGCAGCCATTCGTTCCTCGCCTTGATATTGCCCGCACTGTCGCGCCCCAGCAGATCCTGGAAGGAGCCGAAATAGACCAGCGCCTGCTTTTTGGAAACTTCCGAGGGATCGCAGCCGGAACTGCGGGAAAGGTAGCGCCAGCCATCGAAGTCCGCGTGCGATTCCAGATCCGTCTGCCAGGCATCCTCCACGGCGGGCTTGAAGGTCACTACAAGCACCCGCTTTGCTCCGAGCTTCTTCGCAAGCTGGTAAGAGGTGAACGTCTTGCCGAAGCGCATCTTCGCGTTCCACAGGAAGCGGGGCACCGCCTTCATGTCCTCCTTCCAGATCGAGTGGAAATAAGCGTGGGTCTTCTCCACCGCCTCCGCCTGTTCCCGCCGCATCGGGAAATTTTCCTCATGCGTTCCGGTGAATTTCTGTCCGCTGCGAAGCTCCGCCAGGACGGTCTTCACGTCCGCAAGCGTGCAGCGCATCCACTCCAGCCCGTCCCTTTCACAACCCTTCCTCGCCAAGGCCGCGCGCACTTCGTGATCGGTGAAAATCGTGCCGTCTTCCCGCTCGGCGGATTCGTCCAGCTCGATCCGGTAGTTCTCGATCTTCGCCGTCTTGAGCTGCTCGGCGACCCGCTTCTTCACCTCGCGCGTCGTCTGGCCGACCTTGAGAAGCCCCTCATGCGCCTTGTCCGCGATGGAGTAGGCGTAGATGCGCGGGCGCGCTTCCGGCTTCGGCGTGAGGATCTCGTCGATGGTGGGTCTATTCGTCATTCGCAGGGCTACTTAGATCCATCGGGCGCACCACCTTTTCGATGAAAGAGATCTCCTTGGCGGTGATGCCGTATTTTTTGTAGAGATCTTCGTCCGTCCATTTTCTCGTCCAGTCTTGAGTCGGAACGAAGGTGTAAACTTTTCGCGTGGTATCCTGCGATGGCTTGTGCAGGAGGATTAGCAGACGTGTCAGGCGGCAAGAGAGATAGGACAAAACGCTTTCGGCCTCTGCTTTGGAATCTAACGGGCCAATAAACATGTAAGTCCATGAAGAGATACTGCCAGGCTCACCCAAAAATGGCGTGCTGATGATTCTATGCGGGTATGTATCCTTATTGCCGGTGCCAGGAGCCGCCCGGCCTATAAATACCTTCCACTTGTCGAAGGCTCCCTCTTCTTTGGTTATTTCTGACCGGGCGACGTAACCAATCCCACCGTTCCTGTATACCTTGAGATCATTTTTCGATTGTTTGTCTTTTCCTCTGAAAGTGCTTTCAAGCCCGAATGCACCTATTGAACTCACCAGATTCATGAATTTCTTGTTCTCGGGCAGATCGAGTGATTTTGAGTCGCCAGTTTCCGTGCCCACTACTTTCTTTAGAATCGAAAGCCCTTCATTGAAGCGGATGAAAATATCAGCTCCTTTTTCTAACAGAGGACGGACGCATGTCGAAGGTGCTTCATCCTTGTAGTAGGTCGTTACGTTGCATTTTCCGGGATTATCTCGCTCCCAGAGAAAATAGCAGACACCGCCTTTTAGCCCGACCCCGGGAAAGACATCGGAGGCTGTCAAGAAGTCGTGAATTATCCGTAGACGGTCGTCATTCAGCATCGACTGACGAAATTCATCCAATCCCATGCCGCCCGCAAACCATCGTGCGGGAATAACCATAGAAAGAAAACGTGGGTTAAGAGCCTTTGCTTGCTCCACAAAATGTTGATAAATTGGGCGCGCTTGTGTGCCGAATCCGTCCGTGTTCAACTGATACGGTGGATTTCCAATAATGACGTCGAATTGCATATTTTTTCCAAATAGCTCGGAGATCCGAGTCTTGATGTTGTCGGTGTGAATGAAAGCGTAGGCGTGGGATTCCAGAGCATCCCCGCGTGAAAAGACGGATTCGGCGGCGCCGCAGAACTTGCAGCGGTTTCCCGCCCAGGTGTGCTCCATGCGCTCGAACCAGATGTTGCCGTCCTCGTTCTTGAAACCCTTGGCGATGGAGTGTTTTCCCTGGGCATGGCGTGAGCAATAGACGCTGCGGCGGGCGAGGAGGCTGGTGATACGGGTGATGCCGATGCCGAAGACCTGCTTGGTGAGGATGTGATCGACGCGTTTTTGGAGATCCGGGATTTCCTTTTCCAGCCCCTCGGTGAGGCGGCGGGTGATCTCGCGGAGGAACACGCCGGACTTGGTGCAGGGATCGAGGAAGGTGACGGACTTGTCCGCCCAAAGGTTCGCGCCGCCGTGGCTGGCGGCCCATGCTTCCGTGAGGGTGTCGAGCATGCGGTTGGCCAGCTCCGGCGGAGTGAAGACCTCGTCGTTGGAGAGGTTGGCGATGCAGGTGAGCACATCGGGATTCCGCCCGCGCAGGGTGAAGCTGGATTTGTGGCTTTCAGACGTCATCGGCTGGTACTCTGCGATCAGGCTTCAAGGCTTGCTAAGAAGCATGCTAAGTTCCGCAAATGCCGCGATATCAAGGGATTTTTGGCAGTTTTGCAAAGTGGATGCGGGCTTGTTAAGATCATTGCTAAGATGATTTTTTGAGGTGGTAGCGGCGCTGGGCGCCGTCTCCCTCGGCAACCAGAAATCCGGATGGAGCGCACCATTTTTTGAAAAGACGGGATGCTTCCACTTGCGCGCTGGGTGATGCTCCCAAGCCCAGAAGGTCGCGGAGCTCCCGATTGGTGATGTGAGGGTGATCCTTGAGATATTCGCGAACCATTTCCGCGTAGCGGATGGGATTGAGTCCGCGCGTCTTCGTGTAGGCTGCTTTGCCCAGCAGTTCGATTGCGATGCCCTTGTTGAGATGGAAGGTGGCGGAACGCGTATGGGATTTCCTTTCCAGCAAACCGAGACCCAAGGGTCCCATTTCATCGAGCAGACGGCGGGCGCTTTCGATGCCGATTTTCAGGCGCTGGGCAGCGGTGTCCGCGTCGATGTAGGGCGCGTTGCGCAATTCGGAGAGTATTAGCAGCGCGTCGAGTCCCAGTTCACGGCCTTCTTGGTTCAAGCGGGACACGAGCCCGGCCATGGCGCTGTCGCATGTGGTATTGAAGAGGCGCAAGACCACGGCCTGTCCATCCGTTTCCGGCTGCGGCGCGGGTTTGCCCATGCTCAAGGCCTGCATCCACATGCGGCGCCTCCCCATTCCGGCGGCTTCCACCAAACGAAGGCGCACCAGTGCATCGGCAAGCGTCCTGTTGCGCGCCACCGGCTCATGGCGCAAAAAGTTTTCCAAGGAAATGCCCCCGACAAAACCGCCGGGGCTTGTCACCACCACTTCCTTCGGTGTGTGCCGGATCAGTACCTCGCCCGGGTTGGAATAGTCGCGATGGGTCAGCGCATTGAGAACCGCCTCGCGCACGGTTTCCAGCGGGAATGCCGGGATGCGCAATTTGAAAAGGCCTACGGAGATTTCCTCCTCCGGATTGGCCGGCCCGGTGAACGCCTGATCGATTCTTTCCAGTGACCGCAACAAGCCTTCCCGCCATTGGTCGTTGCGTGCCGCAGAAGTGTCATTCGGTTGGTGGACATAGTGCAATTGAGCCTGCGGGCAGCGTTCTGAAATCACCGATGGCTGGCCGAAAAGCAAGAGTCCGGTGTGGGTGATCTGTCCATCCCGCATCGCGCCGAGGCCTTTGAGAAATTCATCTTCGCCGGCCCGCAACAGATCGGACTCGGGATTTTTCCCACGCAAGATGCTGCGGGCCCGTGCGATTTCGAGCGGGTCAAGATGGCTCAAGCCTACGCCGTGCGCGGGCTGTCCGCTCCAGTCCAAGGCCGCAGTAGTGATTTTCGCCCTCTGGAAAGCGACCGGATCGAGCGGCATGCAGTTTTTGCCGATGCGTTGTTTGAACACCCCTTGGGCAGTGCCATAAGGCGGATTTGTTCCTTTTGGCACGCGCACCAAAAGCAAGCGCCCGGTTCCTTCCGGAACAACAAGCTCATCGACTTCGACGTGAAGATTCGGGCGTGTCGCATCGAAAATACCGCGACGCCAGACATCGAGATCGTAGTCTTTGGCTCCGTGGATCGCCCGCTGGCGTCCAAGAACCTTGTCTGAGACGCCGAAGATGATGACACCACCATTGCCATTGGCGAAGCAAGAGGCGTATTCCACGGCAACCCGCATCTCTTCCTTCGGGTTATTCCATGGCTTGAACTCCAAATCATGGGATTCGAGCTCATCCGCAATGCAGTCTTGCAGCCGGTCGAGTGTTTCCAGGATTTCTGAATCCGTGGGCAAACTCATGGAGCCTCCTCCTTTCCAAGAGCAGCCAGCTCGCTCACTGTCATCGGCGGGTAGGTCTTGGCGGGGGTGAAAATCTCATGCTTGCCGACGTTGGCGAAGAGCGATCCTTCCTCACTGTAAGCCGCGCTCTGGGTGAGCGAGTCGAAGCGGAAGTCACGGCGGTTGTATTTCCCTTTTCCGAGCGGCCCCCACTCGGCGAAGGTGATCGCCTGTCCATCATGGGTGCGCATCGTCAGGGCATCGCCATGGACGAGGTTTTGCGAAAGCACGTGAAAGGCGGCAAGGTAGAGATCGTCCTCCGGTGTGAGGTTCAGGTAAGCGGCGAAAATTTCCAGCAGGTTGGCGCGGCACTCGGCGATGTTGTCCGGCAGAAGCTCGATACCGTAGATGCACATCAGACCGAGCAGGGAAAAGTATCGCTTCTCGAAATCAGATTTTCCGTATTTCAGCTCCACGGCGGCAAGCTTACGCATGAGGATTTTCACGAGAAAGTTCCCGCTGCCGCAGGCAGGCTCCAGAAACCGCGAGTCGATGCGCTCGGTCTCGCCCTTCACCAAATCGAGCATCGCCTCAACCATCCACTCCGGGGTGAAGACCTCCCCGTGATCGGCGACTCGTTGTTTTGATTTCGTCAGGCTCATAAGGCGGTTTGTGCGTGATCGTGGTCTAGTGCGCGGAGGACATCATCAAAAGCACCTACAGTGTTGCCGTGCCTAGTTCTAACGACCTCCGGCGGGACGGGAAGGGCAAAGTGCCCACCCGCCCGGTAAACAACGTCCTCGGCGGACAGGCGTCCCAATATCGGAACCCCGAAGGCGGTGTTACTGATTTCAAACAAACAGAACTAACGGGAAAAATGCACGGGCACCGAGATGGGAGCCTTGAGCGTGGTTCCTTCCCGCCATTCGCCATCGATCTGGATTTTCTGCGGATGGGCCTGTCTTCCCAGGGTGTTGTTCTGGAGCAAGACCGCGATCCTTTCCACCGCGATCACCGACTGCTGGACGTGGAGCTGGCTGAATCCGCTCCACGATGCGTCCTCCTTGAGCATGTACATCGCGATGTAGCCGAGATCCTGCGGCATGCGGTGGCCGAGTTTTTGCAATTCCATGCCGACGGTGGGGGTGGGTGCGATCACGACATCCGGCTTATGGCGTTTCATCCATGCTTTCACCGCATCGGTGGTCACTTCGGCGGCGTATTCGGGCAGGAGGGTGTCGAGATCGGGGTTCAGCTGGTTTTGCCGCAGGCACTCGGAAGTGTAACCGTAGGCCGTCCAGTAATCCTCGCGTTCCGTCAGCCAGACTTTCGGGCGCTTGTAGCCCCGGGCGCGCGCTTGCTCGACGGCATAACGCATGTTTGCGGCGTAGTCCGCATAGACCCGGTCGAACTGCGGCAAGCCGAAAGGATCATCGACCACCACGGCGGCGTAGGAATTCCAATCGATCCACTGCGTCCATTCCTCGCCTTGCAGCGGGGTGCTCAGGATCAGGCCCTTGATGCCGCGTGCTTTCAGTATGCCGTCGATGCGGGCGAGCGGAACCTTGTGATCGCACACCCAGAAATCGCTCAGCGCAAAGCCCATGCTTTCCGCACGCGAAGCCGCGCTGTCATAAAACTCCCGCGCCCATGGCGTCTTGTGCCAGTGCTGCGGATCGCGCGTCGAATTGATCCACACGAGCGGGCAGACGGATGCCTTTCTCCCGCGCCCCCGGCCCTGGAGGTAGGACATGAGCTGCCCGAGGTGGGCATCGGGCTGGTAGCCCATCTCCTCGGCGACCTGCCGGATACGCAGACGGGTCTCTTCCGGGATCCTCGGATTGCCCCGCAGCGCGTAGGAAACGGTGCTGCAGGCAAAACCGCTCGTCCTAGCAATTTCCTTGATGGTGGGCATGCGGTGAACGATTCACTAAAAATGCCGTGAACGCAAATTGCCTTTTCGCTGGATCAATCGGATCTGATTTCCGAGCCTTAGGAGTGAAGGAACTGTGATTGGTACAGCAGGTGCTCAGACAGTACTTCGCCGCTCACTTTCCTTCCAATTTCCCCATGGGTTTACAGACACAAGCCGTTTGCAAGAATTATGGGGACGTGCGGGCGCTCTACGATGTGGATCTTCTCGTTCACAAGGGGGAGTTTTTCTCGCTGCTCGGGCCATCGGGTTGCGGCAAGACCACCCTGCTGCGCATCATCGCGGGCTTGGAATTGGCGGACAACGGGTTTGTGAAAATCGACGGGGAGGACTGCACGATGGTGCGCGCCAACCGCCGCCCGGTGAACACGGTCTTCCAAAGCTATGCGATGTTTCCCCACCTCACGGTTTTGGAAAACGTCTGCTTCGGCCTGATTTCACGGAAAATCCCGAAAGCGCAGGCCATCGAAAAGGCCAAGCAGACGCTGGATCTGGTGAAGCTCACCGGCTTCGAATCCCGCAAACCCCATCAGCTTTCCGGCGGGCAGCGCCAACGTGTCGCCCTCGCCCGCGCCCTCGCCAACGAACCGAAGCTTCTCCTGCTGGACGAGCCGATGAGCGCGCTCGATGCCAAGCTGCGGGTCGAGGTGCAGGTGGAGCTGCGCCAGATCCAGCAGCGCCTGGGAATGACATTCATCATGGTCACGCACGATCAGGATGAGGCGCTCACCGTATCGGACCGGATGGCGGTGATGAATGGCGGGCAGATCGCGCAGTTTGGCAGCGTGCAGGAAGTCTTCGACCGCCCGCGCTCACGCTTCGTGGCGGACTTCCTGCAGGCCGAGAATTTCATCGAAGCAAAAAGGATCGGCGACCGCACGATCGAGACCGCGTATGGCAACTGGGAACTGCCGGAAATGATCCCATGGGAAACGGGCACGGTGGCGGTGCGTCCGCAGGAGATCCAGCTCGCCACCATCGGTTCCCCCGAGTGCGATTTCCAGGCGAGGGTGCTCACGAACATCTATCAGGGCTGCTACCAGAAGCTCATCCTCGACAACGGCCTGGCGATGGAATGCGAGGTTTACCACCGTTTCAGCGAGGGCGATGTGCTGGGCTTCCGCGTGCCGCGCGACTCCGTCATCTTGCTCCATGAGGAAGGCATCCAACGCATGACAGAAAAGGGAGGTTCGACATGAGCGAACCTGCCGCAAGCGAGACCTCCGGCTCCAAAAAGCGCGCCAAAGTGATCCTACACAACGGCGAGATGATGAGCCCAGCGGTCATGCGCCTGCGGCAAGCCCTCCTGATCTCACCCGGGATGCTGACGATCATCCTGCTGCTTGCCTTGCCTGGCCTTTCGCTCTTCGTGGTCTCCTTTCTGAGCCGCGGAGACTACGGCGAGCTGGTGATGACTTTCACCACCGACAACTTCAAGCGCCTCGCCGGATACGGGTTCTTCGGCTGGTCGGCGGACAATCTTCTCATCATCTGGCGCAGCATCGTCATCGCCTTTTTCACCACCCTGATCTGCATCCTGCTTTCCTACCCGCTTGCCTTTTTCCTCGCTTCACGCCCGCAGAAAACGCGGATCGTCTGGCTCACCCTCCTGCTGGTTCCCTTTTGGACGAACCTGGTCATCCGCACCTACGCGTGGCTGCTGGCCTTGGCTCCGGAGATGCCGCTGGCGAAAATCCTTTCCCTGTTGGGAATCATTGATGCGGATACGCCGCTGTATCCGGGAACCTTTGCGGTTTACGTGGGCATGGTTTCGACGTTCCTGCCCTTCGTGGCACTGCCCCTTTACACCGCCGTGGAAAAACTGGATTGGTCGCTGGTCGAGGCCGCCCAGGATCTTTATGCGAACCCGTTGCGCGTATTCCGCACCGCCATCCTGCCCCAAACCATGCCCGGTCTCTCGGTCGGCGTGACCCTCACATTCGTGCCGACGATGGGCATGTTCGTCGTGCCCGACATGTTGGGCGGATCCCGCACGATGCTGATCGGAAACCTGATCCAGCAACAATTCGGAACCTCGCGGGACTGGCCGTTCGGCGCGGCGATCAGCCTCGTGCTGATGATCCTGACCCTGTCCGCCCTGATGGCCTCACGGAGAAACCAAAACTTCGGAACTCACTGACATGAGACGCCCGTTTTCATTCGTTTCTCTCGCCGCGATCGCCACCTTTGCGTTCCTCTACATCCCGTTGCTGTGTGTCGCGGTCTTTTCGGTCAACGCTTCGAAATTCGGCTTGGACTGGGGCGGTTTCACCATGGATTGGTACCGGAAACTTCTCGGCAATGAGGTGATCCTCAAGGCTGCGGTTAACACGCTTTTCCTCGGAGTTGTCTCCACCGCGATTTCCACGGTGCTCGGCACCCTGCTGGCGATCGGCATGTATCGCTCGCCATGGAAGCGCAAATCCCTCAACAAGCTCGAGACGCTGCTCCATCTGCCGGTGGTCACGCCCGATATCATCTTCGCGGTCGCGCTGGTCATTGCCTTCAGTGTGATCCGCCACTTCACCGGCTTCTTTGAACTGGGCATGCCCTCGATGATCGTCGGCCACGTCGCGTTTCAGATTTCGTTCGTCGCACTCACCGTCAAAGCCCGCCTCGCCCTGATCGGGTCGGACATCGAGGAGGCCGCCTGCGATCTCTACGCCAGCTACCCGCGTGTCCTGACCAAGATCCTGCTGCCCATGCTCGCACCCGGCATCATGGCGGGTGCCCTGCTTGCATTCACATTATCCCTCGACGACTTTGTCATCAGCTTCTTCACCTCCGGGCCGAAGTCCACCACCTTGCCTCTCCTGATCTACGCCTCGGTCAAACGCGGCGTGACCCCCGAAATCCACGCGCTTTCCACCATCATCATGATCCTCACCGTCGTGTGCGTGCTCGCCATCCAGAAATTCTCCTATCATCGGCAACAACAGAACCTATAGTCACCAAAATACATCAACCTTATGAAAACGAACAAACTGAACCCATCAAACTCCCTCAAAGCGTTGGCAGTGGCCGGTGCCTTTGTGATGTCCGCGCTCCAGCTTTCCGCGAAGCAGGAGCTGAACCTCTACATCTGGACCGAGTATCTCGAGCCTGAGCTGATCAAGGCTTTCGAGGAAAAGTATGACTGCAAGGTCGTTGAATCGAACTTCGAGAGCAACGAGGAAATGGTCGCCAAGCTCCAGGCCGGCGGATCATCCCAGTATGATCTTGTTTTCCCTTCCGACTTCATCGTGCCGTCCATGATCAAGCTCGGCCTGCTCGCGCCTCTCGACCACAGCAAACTGCCCGAACTGAAAAACCTTTCCGAGCAATTCAAAAATCCGAGCTTCGATCCGGGAAACAAGTTCTCCGCCGCCTACCAATGGGGCACGGTGGGATTGATTTACAGCAAGTCGACCTTCAAGGAGCCGCTCAACTCCTGGGAAGTCCTTTTCAAAGGGGACGACGCGTTGCGTTTCAGCCTGTTTGATTCGGAGCGGGAAATGATCGGAGTCGCCCTTGCCTATCTCGGCCATCCCATCAATTCCACGGACAAAAATCACCTGAAAGCGGCGGCAGACCTGATGATCAAGGCCAAGCAGCGCAAGGGGTTCAAAGGCTTCGATGCGAACGTCAGCGGCATCGGAAAAATCAAGGGCAAGACCCTCGATGTGAGCGTCAGCTACAGCGGCAACGCGTTCGCAGCCATGGCCGAAGATGAAAACCTGGGCTACTCCATCCCCAAGGAAGGCTCCGTCGTTTGGTGCGACAGCATGTGCATCCCCAAGGACGCTCCCAACAAGGAACTCGCCCACAAGTTCATCGACTACATCCTCACCGCAAAGGTCGGCGCACAACTCTCCAACTTCACCATGTTCGCGACCCCGAACGCGGCATCCCTGCCGATGATCGATGAGGAAACCCTCAAGAACCCGTCCGTCTATCCCGATGAAGCGACATCCAAGAAACTCGATTTCATCAAGGATGCGGGCCCGAACACCGCGCTGTTCGGTGAGGTCTGGAAAATGGTGAAAACCCGTTGATCCGCCGGGCATCGGAAGGCCACGTCATGTTAAAAAAATCCTACCCACTCTACATCGCGGGGCGTCCGGAAACTCCGAACCTCGACCTTGCCGTAACGAACAAGTTCAGCGGCGAGGTCGCGACGCATGTGCCCCTTGCGGACACCGCGATGATCGACCGCGCCATCTCCGCAGCCGTCGGCGCCACCGCGCCGATGGCTGCCATGCCCTCTCACAAGCGGGAAGCCGTGCTGCTCCACTGCGTGCGCCGCTTCGAGGAGCGAAAGGATGAGCTAGCGCACGCCCTTTGCATCGAGGCGGGAAAGCCGATCAAGGACTCGCGCGGCGAAGTCACACGCTTGATCGACACCTTCAAGGTCGCAGCCGGCGAGGCCACCCGCATGATGGGCGAAGTGATGCCCATGGACATCAGCGCAAGAGCGGAAGGCTACCGGGGGATGTGGAAGCGCGTCCCCATCGGCCCCTGCTCATTCATCAGCCCGTTCAACTTCCCGCTGAACCTCGCCGCCCACAAGATCGCTCCCGCGCTCGCGGTCGGCTGCCCCTTTGTCCTGAAGCCCGCCAGCCTCACCCCGATCGGCGCGCTCATCATGGGTGAAATCCTCGCGGAAACGGATCTTCCCGAGGGAGCTTTCTCCATCCTGCCTTGCAGCCGCGACGGAGCGGAGCTTTTCACGACCGATGACCGCCTCAAGCTGCTCTCCTTCACCGGCTCGCCCGATGTGGGCTGGGCGCTCAAAGCCAAGGCAGGCAAGAAGAAGGTCGTTCTCGAATTGGGAGGAAATGCCGCTGTCGTAATCGATTCCGATACGGACATTCCCGCCGCCGTCGAAAGGGTGGTGTTCGGCGCCTTCTATCAGAGCGGCCAAAGCTGCATCGGCGTGCAGCGGATCATCGTCCACGAGGCGATTTACGAAACCTTCCGGGATGCGCTCGTCGCCGCGACCCGCAAGCTCGTCTCCGGAGATCCGCTCGACGAGAAAACCTTCATCGGCCCGGTCATTTCGGAAAAGGAAGCCCAGCGATTGGAATCCTGGATCGCCTCGGCCAAAGCGGCAGGTGCCACCGTTCTCTGCGGAGGTCAGCGCAGCGGCCCCATCCTGGAAGCGACCCTGTTGGAAAACGTCCCCGCCGGACAATCCATCGTTTGCGAGGAAGCCTTCGGGCCGGTGGCGGTTCTCTCGAAATTTTCCTCATTCGACGCCGCGCTTGCCACCGTGAACGACTCGGTTTTCGGACTACAGGCGGGCATCTTCACGCGGGACATTCACAAGGCCATGCGGGCATGGGATTATCTCGAAGTCGGCGGCGTCGTCATCGGAGACGTGCCTTCATGGCGCGTGGATCACATGCCCTACGGAGGCGTCAAGGACAGCGGGCTTGGCCGCGAGGGCATCCGCTTTGCCATGGAAGACATGACCGAAATCCGGCTTTTAGTCATTCGTGACTCGCGCTGAGGATGGCTTACGGGTAGCGGTTTGAGGCTGAATTTACCCCCACTTAGTAAACCCTTCTCACAGAGTGGCTGAAGTAGTGCTGGGTGAGTAGATCGGACAGCGCGGCGAGCTGCTCTGCGAGGCTGTCGAGTTCCTCACCGTCGGGTGGAACGGGATAGGCGAGGCGCGCATCCAGCTTTTTCACTTCGGCGATGATGCGGGGAAAAAGGCCGAAGGCGCGGTCGCCCGGGAAGGAGTCGGACTCCCGGAGAAGAACTGCAAGCTGGAAGCCAACGGAGCGGGGGTTGCTGCGGTCGAAAAACAGAAGCTCGACCACACCCTGCCAGTCCGGGCGGGAAAAATAACGGCGACGGTAAGTCATCACGCTATCACAGATCTCGATGAGCGGTTCGAGCATCGTCTGCTCGGGTGCGGCCGCGCGGAGAAGACCCAGGCTCACCTGTCCGCGCTCGATGCGGCGCCCGGTTTCCAAGAAACGCCAGCCTTGGCCGCGGATCATGTTTTCCGCTTGCAACCCGGAGAACGCGGAAAGCTGGAGAACCATCCGGTCAAGCGTGTGCAGCAGATCCGACGCCCTGGGCACACGGCTTGCGGTATCCACGATGCCTTTGAGCTGGGTGAAACAAATCCAGGTATCATCGGAAAGCCGGTCTCTCGCACTCGCTGCATTGCCGATCAACGAATCAACGAGCCGGGTCAGGCTGCCGGGCATCTCCTTTCCGAACATCAGGGTGGAAAGCCCGGCGACCGTGCGGAGTTTATCGACACCCTTTCCCAATACACCGGAGCCGCCCATAAGGGCTAGGCAGGCGTCGAGGGGATCACGCTGGCTACGACCGCTTTCACCCTCGATGCAACGAAGGGTGACGCGCAACATCCGGGTGACGCTTTCCACCCGCTCGGCGTAACGCCCCACCCAATAGAGTTGCTCGGCGATGCGACTGGGCACCTCGGGAGCCGCGCCGAGTCGGTCGCGGACGACGGGTGCCTGGAAATCGGAGGAGTCATGGGTGGTGGTTCTTCCCGTAAGCCAGACATCCTTGGTGAAACCCTCATGCTCCGTCCAAAGCTGTGGTGCAATGCCCGGCTTCCCAACTCGCGCCAAGCCACCCGGCAGGATCAGCGGTCCGTCGGTGGAGTTGAGAGCGTATGCCCGCCAAACCACCGGCCGGTTCTGCACGATGCGTCCTTGCAGGGAGGGCACAAGGCTCGGCGTGATGTCACGCTGCACCACGAAATCCCATGGTCTTTGCAAGATGGCCACCGTCCACTCCTTGCGCGAAACCGCACTGAGGTTATCCCACTTCACTGGCAGGAAAGGGTCTTTCCCGAAGGCGGAGAGCATCACGTATCCCGTCAGATCCGGCAGCAATTTGTCGCGCACCGCCTTCTGCCCGAGCCACCAGCTCTCGACGAAAGGCAGCAGCAATTCCTCACCAAACCATTTCCGGCAGATCAACGGCAGGAAGGCTTGCAGCGCGGCGGAACCGGCGAAACCCGCACCCGGTGCGTTGAGGAGCGCGACGTTTCCCGAACGCCACGCCTCGATCAGCCCCGGTACTCCGCGCCCGCCCGAAGTCCAGAACTCCAGCGGGTCGATGCCGTTGCTGTCGAGTCGGCAGATCACCCCGTCCACGCGGCGTAGCCCGCCGAGGGTTTTCAGGAAAAGCCGCCGCTCGCGGACGGTGAGATCCGCCGCCTCGACCAGCGAAATACCCAGAAGCCGGGCTTTGTAGGCGTGCTCGAAGTAGGAAGGATGCTGATAGCCGGGAGTCAGGAATACGACATTCGAAACCTCGCCGCGGGATGTCTCCAGATTCCGCAAGGATGCGTGCTCGGCATCGAAAAACGGGCGCAGCTTCGACACCCGCGCGGCCTCGAATAGATCAGGCAGCACCGAGGAGACCACGCTGCGGTTTTCCAGAGTCTGCCCAAGCCCGCCGGGAGTGTGCGTGTGGTCGCGCAACACCGTCCACACCCCGTTCGCAGCCCGCACCAGATCGCACCCGCTGACCATCAGCCATTTCCCGCCCGCTGGCTGGATATCGCGGGTGGAGTGGTGAAACGCGGGACTGGCGTGAACAAGATCCGGCGGCACCAGACCATCCTTGAGCAACCTCCGAGGGCCGTAGAGATCCGCAAGCACAGCCTCAAGCAGCCGCGTCCGCTGGGCGAGACCTTTCGCCACGGTCTCCCATTCCCGCCATTCCATGATGAAAGGGATCGGATCGATCTCATAAGGCTGCCCCGCCCCGCCGACATCCCGATAGACGTTGAAGGTCGTGCCGAGATTATCGAGCATACGTCCCGTTTCCTCAGAAAGCGCACGGCGCTCATCCGGCGTCCAGCGCTGGATCTTCGCGAACATCTCGGCCCAGCAAGGACGCACCGAGCCTTGCCTATCAAGCAGCTCGTTCCATACCCCGTCCACAGGTGATTCCGCCACGACCGCACCTGTCGTCGGTGAAAATCTCTGTCTTTGATTCATCTGCGCAGACTCAAGCAGATCCCGTGCGGATTCCAAAACTTATCCTCGGAGAATTTCCAAAGTCGGCGCCGGCCTCTGCGTGGCCACCGAAAACGCGCCCCAATCGGAAGACAAATCCCTTTCTGTCTTAACCGATTACAGATATTCGTATCTCTGCGCTCTACACCCCCCCATCGCCGCCACCTGCCTGGACAGAGCAAGACCCGCAGCCGTGAGATTCCTGTCCTCTGCTTCAAACCCCCACCCGCAGATCCCTCACGCTCCACAGCACCCCGGACGCCGGAGCACCACTCCCCCGCATCCGCCGCGCGCCATCCTTCCTCCTCTCCGTAAACCTCTCCCGCGCGGCTGCGAACG
>JBJONG010000011.1:0-101819 GCA_046051965.1 Verrucomicrobiota bacterium | reverse complement strand
CTTCTCCCGTAGCATTCGTAGAGGGCGACGATGGGAATTTCTATGGGACATCGAAAGATGGGGGTTTATACGGTTTTGGCTACGTTTTCAAAATGACACCAACGGGGGAACTCACAACCATCATGGATTTCACGGGGGAAAATGGCAGCTATCCCGCTGCCGCGCTCATAAGAGGAATCGACGGGCATCTGTACGGGACGACTCATTCAGGGGGCCGCACAGACGCCGGACGACCTGCCGGAGGTGGCCAAATCTACCGCCTGCGGATGGGGCCAACTGTTTTGACCCATACTCAAACGAATGTGACAAACTCAAGCGTCACCCTCAATGGGAAGGTGAATCCCGGAGGGTATGCTACGACTGTTTCCTTCCGATACGGCAAAGACCCGACCCTCGCGATTTACAGCACGGCCTCCGCAGGCACCCTGCCAAATGGCTCAACGGATACGCCCGTACAAGCGAATATCTCGGACTTGGAAGCCGGATCTGTTTACTATTTCCGCGTGGTAGCGAGCAATGCAGAAAACACTGTGCCGCAAGCAGGCTCCATAATGAGCTTCACGACGTCAGGCTCACTGGGCGTCTATTCGACTTGGGCAGCTACGAGCTTTTCCTCCCCGCAGTTATTAACCCCGCTCATCAGTGGCCCCGGAGCTGACCCGGACGGTGATGGTGTGGTGAATTTCTTGGAGTGCGCCTTTAATTTGAATCCCTTGATTTCCAGTGATTCCATTCTCATCCGAGCTACTGGCACTTCCGGGTTGCCCCTGATCCGCAGAACGGAATCACCGCGCACTCTTTCCATCCAATACATCCGCCGCAAGACTTCCTCCGCAGCAAGGCTGAACTATACCCCTCAGTTTTCATCGAGTCTCGATGAATGGGCTGACTTCACGGGGACGGAAACAGTGCAAACCATCGACGACATGTGGGAACGAGTCACAGTGAAGATAAGTGGGAGTATGCAGCAAAATCTATTTGGGCGGGTGAAGGTGTCATACGGGGAGTAAGATTTGGTAGATCTGCGTTGATTGAGTTCTCCCTCGCCTCCGGCAAACTCGACATCAAGTTCTGCCAGCAGCTCGCGGGTGGGAATATCACTTCTTATCCTTCGCCTTCTGGAAACGGGAGCGCCTCTCCGAAGGGGCAGGCTCGGTGTCGGGATTCACCTTCGGTTTTTCCTCGACGATGACCGGAGCCTTCACGACAGCCTTCGGCGCGCGCACCTTGATCGGCTTCGGTAGCTTCGCGGGCTTCACGCGGTTTCCGAACTCCGGCAGTTTCCATCCGGTGCGGGTGATCAGCGCGTCGAGCAGGATGAGCAGCAGCAGGGAAATGCCGACGGGAAGATTCGGCGAGGTGACGGCGATGTAGGGCGGGCGCAGCCAGGCTTCCTTGAGATTCAGCAGTTCCCGTCCGTTCGTCTGATGGGGAACGGCGCGCAACTGTTTCACGGTCGGCGGATTCTTGCTGAGGCGCTCGCCCCATTCCTCATCGTCGCAAAGGAGGTCGAGGCGGGTGCTCTGCGCACCTTGTGCCGCAGCGCGATGAGAATCGCCCATGCGGAGCAGAGGACGGAGTTCGGGCTTCATGTAAAGGGCATGATTCGGCTTTGTGAGAATTTCGAAGATCGGAGAGCGGGTTGGGCCACTCTCCTCCGATCCGTGAGTTCCGACTTTCCTTTTTCCTGAGGTGGTAAGATAAGGAGTGCGATGACGTTGACGGAGGCGAGGAAAATCCTGGGTCTGGGGCCGGATGAAGACCCGCGCCCACACCTTGCCGAGTTCCGGGCTGTGAGGGAAAGGATTGCCGACATGGTGCGGACGGCGCCGAACGATCATCTCGCGCAGCGCTACCAGGAGGGTTTGGTGGAGTTCGACAGGGCGCTGGCGGCGGTGCGCGAGTATCTGGAGGCGCTGGGTCTTGTGCCGCGCGAGGCGGATGTGCGGGTGCCGGAGCAGGGGCATCCGGTTTTCGTGGCGGAAAACCTTGTCTCCGGTGAGGTCGCGCTGCCCGCCTTTTCCGAGTCCGCGCGGCATGTCCCGGAGTTAAAGGAAGAGGCAGAGCATCCATCGGGACGGATTTTCCGAGTGGTCGCGTGGACGCTGCTGCTTCTCTCGCTGCTTGGTTTCGGTGGTTGGGCCTATTTGAAAGTGGAGGAGGAAAAACGGCTCATGCGCGACGCCCGCCTGGCTTTTCTGGAGAACCAGGGCGCGATTTTTATCGAGAACCGCCGCTGGCCCGAAGCGGCGGAGGCGTTTGATGAGATCGCGGAGATCGATCCGGAATCCGATCTGGCGCTCAAAGGGCGACGTGGCATCGAGGCGGGGATGGCCGAGGAGCAGAACCAGTTCATCGGTTACTGGACAGGAGAGGCAATCGCCGCGTTCGAGGCCAGTCGCTGGGATGATTCCGAAAAGGCGGCGGGCAAGGTGCTGGAGAAGTTTCCGAACGAAAAGGAAGCTACGGCGCTTATGGCACGCATCGCCGAGGCGAGGCGTGAGGAACGGCGCGAAGAAGCCGTCGCGGCGATCCGGGATATGATCGCGAAACGGAATTTCGATGAGGCGATTTCCGCCGCGCGCAAGCTTTCGGAAACGGATGCTCTGGCCGCGTCTTTGCTGAACGAAGCTCAGACAGCCAAGGACAAGGCCGACGCGGATCACCTCGCCGCCCGGGAGCTTATGGCACAGGCCGCCGAGAGGGATAAAGGGGAGTTCGATCAAAAAGCTCTCGAACTCATGCGCGAGGCGCTTGCGCTGGCTCCGGACGATAAGGAGATCCTTGCGTTGTATGAGAAAATGGCCGCTTACACGCGGACAATCCGCATCCCCGGCGATTTCAAGACCGTTCAGGAAGCGCTCGCCTCCGCTCGCGAAAAGGATCGGTTGGTGATCGCGGAAGGGATATGGGATGGCCCGTTCCTTATCCCTGCGGCAGTGGAGTTGGAGGGGATCCCGGGAAAAACGATCATCCAATGCGCGGCGGACGCGGGTAGCGTGATTACCTTCGCGCCGGGAGTGCAGGGTGCGCGGGTGAGCGGTCTAACGCTGCGGCATCTCTCCTTCGATGCGGGCGCGGAACGCTATTCGCTGGCTCTGGTGCGCGGATCGAAGGTCGATTTCTCGGACTGCCGCTTCGAGCAGGGCAGCGGGCACGGCATCGCGGTCACGGAGGGCGGTCACGCGCGGGTGCTGCGCTGCCGTTTCACTGAGAACGGATGGAATGGCATTGCGGCGATGGGGCAGGGGAGCCTGCTCGTCGCGGAGGTTAACACATTGAACGGCAATTTCCAGAACGGCATCGAGGCATGGGACGGCGCGGAGGTGATCCTCTCGAAAAACAAATGCACCGGCAACAGTCGCAACGGCATCCATCTGGATTGCGGGACGAACGCCATAACGATCCTTGAAAACACGCTTTCAGGAAACCGCGAATTCGGCATGGTGCTCAGTTCGGCGGGCGGCGGCGAGGTGAGGGGAAACATGATGGCGGAGAATTTCCTCGGCGGCATGGTCATAAAAACAGAAGCAGGAAAGGCGGTCGTGAAAGCCAATACGATGAGCGAAAACGGCGGCCCCGGCCTGGTGCTCGGCAAAGGAATCTCCGGCGAGGCCTATACCGCGAACCGCGTTAATGACAATAAAGGGCAGCAGATCCTGACGGATGTTGACCTGACGACCGAAGAGTGATTTGCGCATCGCCGGGCTCGCTGGTCAGGCGGCTCCCTTTAATGAACTCGACACCAGCAGGTTGTTTGTGGGAATGAACCGACATCACCCAACCCGCCATCCATGGGTGACTCAAATATAACATTCGCTACGGATCAGATATGAAAAGCAGTCTTTTGTCTCTCGTCTTCCTTGGTTCCCTGTCCTGCGCGGAGACGGAATTCAGCGCCTGGTCTTATACCGAGAAAGACCTCTTCCCAAGCGCGATCATCTCCACAGCAACGGTGGATTGGAACGGTGAGCAGGAGAACGCGGAGGACAAGAAAACCGACGGGGACGAGGAACTGGAGGATGGCGAGATTCCCTTTTACGGCGATGAGAACGGATGGCTTGGGGTTGAGCTTTTCGGCCTGCCTGAGGGGGCGGAGGTCGAGGTGGAGGTTTCCGTGGACGGATTCATGAAACCTTCGAAATGGAAGGGCACCATCGACCTGCTCACCGAGGACGGAGAGGCTCATGTCATTCCCAAAGGGATTTGGGACTACGCTGCGTTGCACAAGGCGACGCAGCAACGTCCTGCGAACGCCACTTTCCGCGTTACCGTAAACGGCAAAGCCCTCACCGAGCAAAACGAGACATGCGTGGTGAAGTCCATCAACGACTGCCCCTTCTACGTGCTTTGGGATGAGGAGGGCGAGGACTACGAAGATTTATCCTGGCTCTTCGCTGCCTATGTGAACGAAAACCATCCGTGGGTGGACGGCATACTCAAGGAGGCGATCAAGAGCGGATTGGTCAAATCCTTCACCGGATACCAGTCGGGTGATCCCGACGAGGTCATGATGCAGGTATTCGCCATTTGGAACGTCCTCCAGAGAAAGGGCATCAAATACAGTGACATCTCCTCCACGACCCCTAGCAAGTTCGTCGTCAGCCAGACCGTGCGTTTCCTCGACCAATCCATCGATGCGACCCAGGCGAATTGCGTGGACGGCTCAGTCCTGATGGCCTCCATCCTGCAGAAAATCGGCATCAATTCCTACCTCGTGATGGTTCCCGGTCATTGCTTCCTCGCCTTCGACACAGGCAAAGGTGAGGACGATGTCATTCTGGGTCTGGAGACCACGATGCTAGGTAACGACGACCTGGAACCGGTCTCCGACCTGTCCAACCTGCCGGAAAAGGAACTCATCAAAGGCTTCGAAGCGTCCTACAACACTTTCGGCAACGCCATCGAAGTGGGATGTGCGTCCATGGAGGAACACGCCGATGCCTTTGAGGACGGCAGCAATCCGGCGATTCAGATCATCTCCATCAAGGAGGCACGCGAGTTGGGCATTGCACCCATCGCCTTCGGCGGAAAGGATTGACCGGACGTTCGCATTTCCAGCCGATGAAGCCCACGACCACCCTCGCCACCTCGCGCACACCTGACGGCGAACCCCTGATCCTCCAGGAACACGACGGGCAGCACTACATGAAAGTCGGCGGCGTGCCGCTGATGGGTACCCACGCATCCTCGTCGGAGAAGGAAATGGCGGATCTCGCTTGCGCGAATCTCCCTCCGAGGCCACGCGTGCTGATCGGCGGTTTGGGATTCGGCTTCACCCTGCGTCGCGTGCTGGAGCTTTGCCCGCCCGACGCCACCGTGGATGTCGCGGAATTGCTGCAGGTGGTGGTGGATTGGAACCGCGAGTTCCTGACCGGTGTGAACGGGTTGCTCATCGATGATCCGCGCGTTCATGTCCACATCCGCGATGTGGAGGAGATGATCTCCCGCGCCGGGGAAAACCGTTACCACGCGATCCTGCTCGATGTGGACAACAGCCCCGATCCCCTCGTGCAGAAGAGCAATGCGAAGCTCTACGACGGAGGTGGAATCTCCCGGGCAAGGGCGGCACTCCATCCCGGCGGACGCATCGTCTATTGGTCCGCCAATCCCGATAAATCCTTCGCCCGCTCCCTCGCGAAGCATTTCATCAATGTCCAAGCCATCGGAGCCAAAGCTTATCCTAAGGCGAAGCGCTTCACCCATACCCTTTTCGTGGGGGAGCGGGCGTGAAACACCAGGATCATCCTTCACGCAAGCCCCGCAGCGATACGTCAACTTAGCGAATCTTCTCGCGGGAGAATTTTGAGCGCTAGTAAGCCCTTGGTGGAATTGATCCACCTGTAAGCCCGGCTTACTCCTGAAATACGAATCGGCATAGATGCAGGGGGGAGTGCCTGCCGAGACTTTATCATCCCATAGCAAAGGTACGGGGTGCCAGGCGGTGGCGACGCGGCGGGTGCGGACTTGCAGGAATCCGACGCTCGCTCCGCAGCAATTGAATTTAGCACTCCGTTGCTGCGGAATGGAGGATTTCGCTTTCTTTCTCGGCGGTTTGGTTCTGAATCCTGACGCTCAGTTTCGTGCCAATCACCATGAAATCCCCCTCCCATTTGCTCCGCACCGGTTTATCCCTGCTTTTCGCCGCCGCCATGGCGCAGGCGCAGGACAAGAAGCCCAATATCCTGCTCATCATCGCCGATGACATGGGATACTCCGACATCACCTGCTTCGGCGGTGAAGTCCAGACGCCGAACATCGACGCTTTGGCGAAGAGCGGCATCCGCGCGACGAACTTTTATGTCGGCCCGACCTGTTCGCCGACGCGCTCGATGCTGCTGAGCGGCTGTGATCATCACGTGGCGGGATTCGGTAACATGGATGAATTCGCGGGGCCGAAACAAAAAGGCCAACCGGGCTACGAGGGCTATCTGAACGACCGCGTGGTGCCGGTGGCGAAAGTCCTGAAAGACGCTGGCTATCACACCTATTGGGCGGGCAAATCCCACATGGGATACGAACCTTCCCAATGGCCCGCCGCGATGGGCTTCGAGCGGGATTTCACCCTGCTGCAAGGCGGCGGCAGCAACTGGAGCGACATGACGTATCCGAACCCCGCGCACCCGAAGCTTACCTTCACGCTCAACGGCAAGATCCTCGACAAGCTTCCCGACGACCATTTTTCCTCCGAGGCCTACACGGACTTCATCATCAAGAGCAACGAGGAGCACAAGGCCGACGGCAAGCCGTTCTTCGCCTACCTCAGCTTCCAGGCGGTGCACTCGCCCTTCGCCGCGCCGGACGACTGGCTGGACAAATACAAGGGTGTCTATGACAAGGGCTACGACGCCATCCGCGCCGAGCGCCTCGCCCGCATGAAGGAACTCGGCATCGTCAGCAAGGACACCGAGCTCTCGCCGAGGCTGCCGACGATCCCCGCGTGGGACTCCCTCACGCCGGAGCAGCAGAAGCTCTCCGCCCGCCGCATGGAGGTCTATGCCGCGATGCTGGCGAACATGGATTTCCACATCGGTCGCCTGGTGGATCATCTGAAAAAAACCGGCCAGTATGAGAACACGCTGGTCGTTTTCCTCTCGGACAACGGCGCGGAACCCGTGGAACTCGCCGCGCTGGTCGAGTCCGTTTTCAGCGCGGAGGCCAAGAAATGGTATTTCGAGAACTTCGACACCCGCCCGGAAAACTGGGGCCGCAAGGGTTCGGCGACGGACTACGGCGCGGCCTGGGCGCAGGTCGGCTCGACGCCGTTCCGCTTCTACAAGGCCTGGACGTCCGAGGGCGGCATCCACTCACCCATGGTCATCGCGGGGGCCGGTGTGAAAAGCGCGGGTGCCATCAAGCCCGCCGTCCTGCACGTGACCGACCTCGTGCCCACTTTCCTCGAACTCGCCGGAGTGAAACATCCCTCGGAGACCGACAAGAAACTCGCGCCCCTGCGCGGAAAATCGCTCACCCCCTTGCTCACCGGTAAGACCGAATCCGTGCGCACGGAAGAGGACTGGATCGGCGAGGAACTTTTCGGAAACCGCATGATCCGGCAGGGCGACTGGAAGATTTGCTACATCCAGAAAACCGCCGGCGGCACCGGCGAGTGGGAGCTTTTCAACATCAAGAACGATCCCGGCGAAACCAAGGATCTCTCCAAAGACGAACCCGAGAAAACGAAAGCCCTGCTCGCCCTGTGGGACAGATACGTCGAGGAAAACGGAGTGATCCTGACCGACGACGGCCCGTTCAAGGCGAAGTGAGTTTAACCCAGCCCATCATTCAAAAACGATCACCATGAAAATCACCATCAAGTTGCTCCTCAGTCTCAACGTCCTGCTGACCCCCGCATACGGCCAGTCAGAACTCGACCGCACGGTTCTCCCCATCCCCGCACCTTCTCCGGAAAAAATCACGACGCTCGACGCTCGCGATGCGAAGGCGCCGCCGCGTTTAGAGGTGAAAGCTCCCGACGGCGCGCCGAACGTGGTGATCGTGCTCATCGATGACATCGGCTTCGGCGCGAGCAGCGCCTTCGGCGGCCCGATCCGTATGCCGGTCTTGGAGAAGATGGCGGGCAACGGCCTGCGCTTCAACCGCTTCCACACCACCGCGCTGTGCAGCCCGACCCGCACGGCTCTTCTCACCGGCCACAACCACCACGCCAACAACGCGGGCGCGATCATGGAGCTGGCGACGGCGTTTCCGGGCAACACCGGCATCCGTCCGCGTGAGATCACCCCGCTCGCGCAGATCCTCCGCCAGAACGGTTTCAGCACGGCCGCCTTCGGAAAATATCATGAGACGCCGCCCTGGGAGGTATCGGTCTCCGGCCCCTACGACCGCTGGCCGACGGGCTCGGGTTTTGACAAGTTCTACGGCTTCATCGGCGGCGAAACGAACCAGTGGGCGCCCGCGATCTACGACGGCGTGACGCGCGTCGAACCCCCGACCACGCCCGGCTATCACTTCACCACCGACATGACGGACAAGGCGATCCAGTGGGTCAGCGCGCAGAAGTCGCTCACGCCGGACAAGCCGTTCTACATGTATTTCGCCCCGGGTGCCACGCACGCCCCGCACCATGTGCCGAAGGAATGGCCGGCGAAATACAAGGGCGAGTTCGCGGGCGGTTGGGACAAGCTGCGCGAGGAGACCTTCGAGCGGCAGAAGAAAATGGGCATCATCCCGGCGAATACGAGACTCACGCCGCGCCCCAAGGAAATCCCGGGCTGGGAAAGCATGAGCGCGGAGCAAAAGCGGCTTTTCGAGAAGCAGATGGAAACCTTCGCCGGTTTCGCCGAGCACACGGATCACGAAGTGGGGCGCCTCGTCGCCCAGCTCGATGCGATCGGCGCGCTGGAGAACACGCTCTTTTTCTACATCGTCGGCGACAATGGTTCGAGCGCCGAGGGCGGCCCCGAGGGCACCTACAACGAGATGATGGCGCTCAACGGCATCGTCGGCAAAGCCGAACAGATGATGGGTCACATCGACGAGTGGGGCGGGCCGACGACTTTCCCGCACTACGCGATCGGCTGGGCGTGGGCGACGAACACACCCTTCCAGTGGACGAAACAGGTGGCGAGTCACTTCGGCGGCACGCGCAACGGCATGGTGATGCACTGGCCCAAGGGCATCAAGGGCGACGGCAGCGTGCGCAGCCAGTTCCATCATGTGATCGATGTCGCGCCGACGGCGCTGGAGGCGACTAAAGTTCCGCAGCCGAAGACTGTGGACGGCATCAAGCAGCGCCCCATGGACGGCGTCTCCATGCTCTACGCCGCCGCGAAACCCGACGCGCCCGACCAACGCACGACACAGTATTTCGAAATGTTCGGCAACCGCGCGATCTATCACGAGGGTTGGGTCGCCGCGACGCGCCACTCCATCCCCTGGCTCATGGTGCCGCTCCCTCCGCTGAAGGACGACGTGTGGGAGCTTTATCACGTCGCGGAAGACTTCAGTCAGGCGGAGAACCTCGCGGAGAAGAATCCCGCCAAGCTCAAGGAACTCCAGGCCGTCTTCGACAAGGAAGCCGTGCGCAACCACGTCTTCCCCATCGACGACCGCCGCAGCGAGCGTTTCGACCCGCAGATCGCCGGACGGCCCGACCTGCTCGACGGACGCAAATCGCTCACCGTCTATCCCGGCATGACCGGCATGATGGAGAACGCTTTCATCAACGTGAAGGGACGCCACCACACCATCGAGGCCGAGATCGAGCTGAAGGACGGCAAGACCAGCGGTGTCGTGATCGCCCAGGCCGGCTACTTCGGCGGCTGGACGCTTTATTTCAAGGACGGCAAGCCGCGCCACGAATACAACTTCTTCGCCCTCGAACGCACCAACATTGGCGGCGAATCCCCGCTGCCCGCAGGCAAGCACATCATCCGCTACGAATTCATCCCCGACGAGGCCAAGCCCGGCACCGGCGGCAAATCCATCCTCAGCGTGGATGGCAAGAAAGTCGCCGAAGGCCAGATCCCCAAGACGCAGCCTTTCATGTTCTCCGCCGACGAAGGTGCGGATGTGGGCATCGATGCCGAGACCAACGTCTCGCCCGACTACCTGCCCGGCCTGCCCAGCACCTTCACCGGCAAGATCATCAAGGTCACGGTGGAGCAGAAATGACCGCATCCAACAACAAACAAGATCCTATCCCATGATCCGTTCCCCTCATTTCCTCGCGGCATGTGTCGCCGCATTCACCGCCACGATGCATCCGTGCGCCGCCCAAGCCGATGTGCCGGCGGCGGAGGAGGTGAAATCCATCGCCGAAGAGGCCTACATCTACGGGCTGCCGCTCGTGATGGCCTACACAGCCAGTTACGAATTCTGGCTGGACAAGTCGTCCTCGCAATACAAGAGCCCGATGGGCGAGTTGGTCCATAGCCGCCGCGTTTTCACTTACGAGGACACCGCCGTCATCGTGCCGAACAGCGACACACCGTATTCGTTCATCTGCCTCGACCTCCGGGCGGAGCCCTACGTGGTCTCGGTGCCGGAGATGGAAAAGGAGCGCTACTACTCGATCCAGTTCGTCGATTGGAACACGTTCAACTACGGCTATATCGGCAGTCGCGCGACGGGAAACGAGGCGGGCGATTTTCTTGTCGTCGGCCCAGAGTGGGAAGGGGAGACGCCCGCCGGGATCAAAGGCGTTTTGCGTGCCACTTCGCAATTCACCATCGCCATCTTTCGCACCCAGCTCTTCGGCGCGGAAGACATGCCGAATGTCACGAAAGTCCAGGACGGCTACCAGGTGAGACCGCTTTCCGCCTTCCTCAAACAACCCGCACCGCCCGCCGCTCCCGCCATTGATTTTCCGGTGAGCAACGCCCAACTCGCCAAGGCGAATTTCTTCGGACTGATGGAGTTTGTGATGGGCTTCTCACCATCCGGCCCCGAGGAAACGGAAATCCGCGCCAAGCTCGCAAGCATCGGCATCGGCTCCGGCAAGAAATTCGACTTCAAGGATCTCCCTGCCACTCACAAGGCCGCCGCCCTCGAAGGCGTGAAAGCCGGCATGGCCAAGGTGCAGGAACGCACCAACAGCATCGGCAAGCGGATCAACGGCTGGCAGGTCGGCTCGGCCTTCGGTGACCGTGATTTCTACAAGGGCGACTGGTTGCTCCGCGCCGCCGCAGCGCAGGCAGGTATTTTCGGAAACACCGCCGAGGAAGCCCTCTATCCCATGTGCCGTTGGCTGCCCGATGGCGAGATCATCGACACTTCCAAGCACAACTACACCCTGACTTTTCCAGCAGGACAACTTCCGCCCGCGAACGCGTTCTGGTCGGTCACGATGTATGACGGCAAGAGCCAGCTCCTGATCAAAAACCCGATCAACCGCTATCTCATCAATTCCCCGATGCTTCCCGGTATGAAAAAGAACGCCGACGGCTCGCTCACACTTCATATCCGGAAGGACAGCCCCGGCGCGGACAAGGAAGCCAACTGGCTGCCCGCGCCGGACGGGCCGGTTTACATGGTCATGCGCCTCTACTGGCCCAAGACCGAAGCGCCTTCCATTCTCCCGCCGGGCGAAGGTTCGTGGAACCCGCCGGGCTTCCAAAAGGCCGACTGACCGACTTCACCCGATCCCCCGGAAACATGAGCATTCAGGAAAAAATCAAACATGAGCTGAAGTCGGTGATCCTGGTCACGCTCTTTTTCGCCGCGTGGCTGGGAGTTTTCATGGGACTCAAGGTTCTGATCCTGGAAGACTATCAGATCCGTTTCGGCAGTGTCTCCGCCGTCTTGGTTGGTGCCTTGATCCTGGGGAAGGTCGTCCTGATACTGGAACATGTTTCTTTCGGCGCGTGGTTGCGGAATCAACCCGCAATGGTGGATGTCATCGTGCGCACCCTCCTCTATGCGTTTGGAACGTTGATCGTGATCCTGTTGGAGAAAGCGTTCGAATCACGGCATGAGCAGGGCGGTTTCGGGCTCGCTCTCATGGGTGTTTTCCAGCACCGCGACATGCCGCACGTCTGGGCGAACACGATCTGTATTACGGCTGCCTTGCTTTTCTACAATCTGCTTTCCGCCCTCAACCACCACCTCGGAGCCGGTGGGCTGGCCAGGGTTTTTCTGTTGCCGCCTGAAGATAGCAAAAACTCCTGACTTCAGGAGATTGTGCGTCAAGCTCGGGTGGAATCAACCCGCCGATCCGGCATTTTCCGGCAAATTGTCCATAAGTCCTATTAGTTTGATAATCATAAGCTTCTTGATCGAGGTGGACAGGTGGAACGATTTCTGAAATTGATTAGGCGATTTCAGATGAAATCTAACGCCATGAAAGCAACAACCCACCATCTCGCCGTTGTCACCGCCGCCACACTAGTCGCTGCCATCCAACCCACCGCCAATGCTTGCAGCCGCATCCTCTGGAACAACAACCAGTTCGCCGTCATCGCCGGCCGCACCATGGACTGGCCGGAGTCCACCATGCCCATCCTCACCGTACTGCCCGCCGGAATGGAAAGGAACGGCGGCATGGCCGGACCCGAGCAGGCCGTGAAGGAAAATCCCGCCAAGTGGACTTCCAAATACGGCAGCCTCATCACCTCCGTTTACGGCATCGGCACCGCCGACGGCTTGAACGAAAAAGGCCTCGCGGGACACATGCTCTATCTGAAAGCCACCGATTACGGTCCGCGCGACGCCACCAAGCCCGGAATTCAAGCCGGACTTTGGCTCCAATACCTGCTCGATCAGGCAGCCGATGTGAAGGAAGCGTTGGCCCTTCTGGAAGAAGTCCAGATCGTGATGGTCGCGGCCAGCGGCCACGACGCCACCGTCCACCTCGCCATCGAGGACGCCTCGGGCGACTCCGCCATCATCGAATACGTCAATGGCAAGAAAGTGGTGCATCACGGCAAGGAATTCCGCCTCATGACCAACGATCCGACCTACGACGAGCAGCTTGCGCTCCTGGAAAAGCAGGATTTCTCCAAGCCCAGCAGCGACATGGCGCTGCCCGGCAACGTCAAGGCCACAGACCGATTCCAGCGCGCCGCCTACTTTGCCTCGATGCTGCCCGAACCCAAGACCGAGCGCGAGGGCATCGCCAGCATCCTAGCCATTGCCCGCAACGTCTCCGTACCCTTCGGCGCGCCTTACAAGGGCTTCGGCATCTACAACACCGAATATCGCACCGCCATCAACCTCACCGCCCGCCGCTACTTCTTCGAGCTGACCACCAGCCCCAACGTCCTTTGGGCGGACCTCACGAAGCTCGATCTTAAGCCCGGCGCTCCCGTGTTGACGCTCGATCCGGACGACATGGCACTCTCCGGCGATGTGACGGCGCGTTTCCAAAAAGCCGAACGCGCCCCATTCTGATCATCCAGCTCCTTTAGAGTTATGAATAAAATCATCCACCCCGCCCGCGGCCTCGCCCAAACGCTGGCAGCGCTCACTACATTTGCCTTAACCCAAACCGCCCTGCCGTGCACCCGCGTCCTCTGGAACTCCGGCAACGGCCACGTCTTCGTAGGCCGCACCCAGGACTGGACGGAAAAAGCCAACTCCGCCTTCCGCTTGTTTCCACGAGGAATGGAGAGAACCGGTGCCGTCGCCGAAAATCCCCACAAATGGACTTCCAAGTATGGCAGCCTGATCATCACCGGCTACGACATCGCCACCCATGAGGGCATCAACGAGAAAGGCCTGAGCGCGGGCATCCTCTACCTTGCCGGCGATTGTGACTACGGCAAGCGAGACCCCAAGCAGGAAGGCATCGGCGTGACACAATGGGTACAGTATTTCCTCGATAACTACGCGACCGTCGCCGAAGCCGTCGAGGCGCAGAAAACGGTCCCATTCCAGATCGATTCGCTGATCCTGCCGAATGGCTTCCCGACCTTGGTGCACATGTCGCTCTCGGACAAATCCGGCGACTCCGCCGTGATCGAATATGTCGGTGGAAAGGCGCAGGTCTATCACGACAAGCGTTTCACCGTGATGACCAATGAGCCGACCTACGACAAGCAGATCGAGAACCTCAAGCAATACCGCACCTTCGGCGGCGACAAGCCGCTGCCCGGCGAGCGGACGCCGACCGACCGCTTTGTGCGGGCCGCCTACTACGCCGACGGCCTGCCCCAGCCGACCAGCCAGGGCGAAGGCGCGGCCTACATGTTCAGCGTCATCCGCAACGTATCCGTCCCCTTCGGCAAGCCCGATCCGGAAAAACCGAATGTCTCCAGCACCATCTTCCGCAGCGTGCAAGACCTAACCGGCAGCCGCTATTATTTCGAAAGCACCTACGCACCCAACGTGGTCTGGATCGACATGAGCAAGCTCGACTTCAGCCCCGGCCAATCCGAAAAAGAATTGCAGGTGGAAAAACAAATCTTCTCCCTAAACGGCGAGGTGACCGACCGCCTCGCTGATGCCAAGCCCTTCGTGTTCGGCATGAACAAAAAGTGAGCCCACTTCACTCGTAACCGCCGTCTCACCCCTCGCAATCGACAAATCAACCCAAGCAATGGCCCGGTCGGTCCTCGCAATGGCCCGGTCGGTCCTCGCAACGGCCCGGTCGGTCCCAGCAATCGCTCGGTCGGCCCCCGCAATCGCCCGGTAAGCCTCCGCATTCGCTCGGTCGCCCCCCGAATTCGCCCGGTCGGTCCTCGCAACGCCCCGGTCGCCCCCCGCAATGGCCCGGTAAGCCTTCGCAACTTCCCGGCGAGCGCCGTCATCCGCACGCAGCAGAACCACCACGAACTGGCGCATGCCGAGGCGCGAATTTGGATTGGAAAGCGATAAGAGCTGCGCTGGAAGAAGTGAGTCGTTGCATTCACGGCCCCGGTGGATGGGGGCTCGCCGTATTTTTACTGTCGCCATTTGACCTTGCCCCGGCATCCCCGGACGGATTGAATGTGGGCGTCCGCTTCGGCGGATGGGGATGTGAGAGTCCTCCCACTAAGCGGTTGGCAATGACCGCAAACATTGCCGCCAAACCGACCCAAAAGGCCGGGGAGGCGGCGGCGCATGTCCAGGTCGCCCCCCACGGGGAGCGGCTAAAGGCCGTTGCGGTCGACTTAGTGCGGCTCTCTCAACTCCCCGTCCACCGGAAGGATCCTTCACGTCCTTCCGCCGATGTCCCGCCAGAATTACCGCGACCTCACCCACGAGCAGCTTGTCTCGCTGCTGGAGGCACGTGATCGCCGCGCGGCGACGCGCTACGGGCTGGTCTGGGAAACCGATGGAGTTGAAGCGGAACAGGCAATCAACGGTGATTACGTCGCGCTCGATCTGGTGCCGGAACTTTGCTGCGGTCCGCCGCCGTGGCGGAATCTGGTCATCGAGGGCGACAACTTCGATGCCCTACGCGCCCTGAAACCCGGCTTCTCGGGAAAAGTCCGCTGCCTCGCCACCGATCCGCCCTACAACACCGGCAACCGCGATTTCCTCTACAACGACCGCTTCATCGACAAGGAAGACCTCTGGCGGCACTCGAAGTGGCTCGAATTCATGTTCCAGCGCCTCACCCTCGCCCGCGACTTACTGGCCGAAGACGGCGCTGCCTTTATCCACATCGACGACAACGAGGTGTTCAATCTCGGGCTGCTCATGAACAAGGTCTTCGGCGAGAGCAACTTCATCGCGAATTGCATCTGGCAGAAACGGTATTCCCGCGAGAACAGAGAGGCAATTGGTGATGCCCATGAATACGTGCTCATTTATGCAATCGACCCTGATCAATTCAAAAAGCTTAGGGGAAAGATTCCGTTGGATGAGAAACAGGCGGCAGTCTACAAGAATCCGAATGAAGACCCAAAAGGGCGTTGGCGTGGAATTCCAATGACAGCCCAAGGATTCAGACCTAACCAGATGTATCCTATTACAAGTCCTAACGGCACTGTTCATATTCCGCCAGAGGGAAGATGTTGGTCCACTATCGAGCCTGAGTTTATCAAGTTGAAACAAGCTGGGCGTATCTATTGGGGTAAAACAGGTGGTTCGCAACCATCAACTATTCGTTATCTATCGGAAGTTGAGGGCCTCATTCCATGGACATGGTGGCCTCATGAAGAAGTTGGGCACACGGATGAATCCAAAAAAGAAATTCATGCGATCATGGGTAAAGAAACAGCCTTCTCCACGCCAAAACCCACACGCCTCCTCGACCGCATTCTGCAAATCGGCTGCGACGCCAAAGGCATCGTTCTCGACATTTTCGCCGGATCGGGAACCACGGGCCACGCCGTGTTGAAAGCGAATGCAGCGGATGGTGGAAGCCGGAGATTCGTGATGGTTTCCAACAGCGAGGCGACGGCGGAGGAGCCGGACAAGAATCTTTGCCGCGACGTGTGCGCGGAGCGTTTGCGGCGGGTGGCGCAAGGTTTCACCAAAACCGACGGCACGGAAGTTCCCGGCCTGGGCGGCGGATTTGCTTATCTCCGATGCAGGCGGGTGCCGGTCGGCGGATTGTTAGAGTTGGAGCATCCGGCGGTATGGACGGCGTTGCAACTGCGGCATCTGGAAGCGATTTCACCTTACGATCCGGAAGCTCCGTTCCAATGGGCGGAAGAGGGAGATTCCGCGCTGTGTTATCTGCCGCGTTTCCGCAAGGAAGACCTCAAGGCCCTGCGTGAGCGGGTGGATGCGGCGGGAGACGTGGTGATTTACTCATGGCAGCCAGGATTGCTGCGCCAGCACCTGCGGCGGCCGTTGGTCACTCACGAGTCTTTGCCCACCGGATTGAGCCGCCCCTTCGGACTCAGGCTCTAACTTCCCTCTTCACGCCGATGAGCATCAAAAGCTACAAGCCTTTCCAACAACTCAGCATCGACAGCGGGCTGGGCATGTTCCGCCAGACACGCCTGCAACTCGACGCAGCGGCGGACGACCCGCATAGCCGGGCACAGGCGATCAACCACAACGGCTACTTGCTGTTGGAAGCACCGACTGGCGCGGGCAAGACGCTGATGGCGGGCGGGATTGTGGAAGGGTTTTCCGCCGAGGAGGACGTCGTTTGGTTCTGGTTCGCGCCGTTCAAGGGCGTGGTGGGGCAGACGGCGGGATTTTTGCGGGGGCAATTTCCCGGAATCCGGGTGAGAGAGCTTCAGGATGATCGTGCGGCGGAAGTGAGCCGTGCAGGAGATGTGTTTGTCACAACTTGGCAGACGGTGGCCACGCGGGTGGCGGACAAGCGCAACGTGCGCCGCGATGGCGAGCAGAACGATTCGATCGACTCGATGATCGTGAAGCTCCGCCAGTTGGGATACCGGATCGGCGTGGTGGTGGATGAGGCGCATCACAGTTTCCATGGCGAGACGCAGGCGGCGAAGTTTTTCCGCGAGGTGCTGGCCCCGGAATACACGATCCTGATCACGGCCACGCCGGATGACGCGGATGTGGCGGATTTCCAAAAACGTCTCGGCGGCCCGGTCATGCAGCGCACCAGCATCGCCCGCCAGGATGCGGTGGATGCCGGCCTGATCAAGGACGGCGTGCGCTGCGCGGCCTATTTCGTGGAACCGGACAAGGCAAAGATGGTGGATCTCGAACAGGTGGCGCTGCGCGATGCGGTGACGGCGCATCGGCGGATCAAAGCCCGGCTGGCGGCGGATGGGGTGTGCCTTACTCCGCTCTTGTTAGTGCAGGTGGACTCCTCGCCGAAGAGCACGGACAAGGCGCTCGAACGATTGCTGAAGCTGGGTTTCAAGAAGGAACAAGTAGCGGTGCATACGGCAAACGAACCGGATGCCGATATCCTGGCGCTGGCGGACGACGAAGAACGCGAGGTGTTGGTTTTCAAGATGTCGGTGGCGCTGGGTTTCGATGCGCCGCGAGCTTTTGTTCTGTGTTCGATGCGGGCGGCGCGGGACGAGGATTTCGGCGTGCAACTCGTCGGGCGTATCCTGCGAGTGCACCGGACCTTGCAAGCAAAGGCCGCAAAGGGGAAACTCCCGGAGGATTTACGATATGGTTATGTTTTTCTAGCCGATCCGACCTTGCAAACCGGCATCGATCTCGCCGGGCAGCGGATCAACCGGATTCAGACGGAATATGCCAAGGTCAGCCAGCGCACGACGGTGGTGAACGTCGGCGGGCGCTCAATGGTGCAAGCGGTGGATCCGGGCGGGCAGTTTTCGCTTTTCCCGCAGAGCACCCCGGGCTGGTCGATGAATGATGCGGGGCAGGCGCAGGAGGAGGATGGAAAGCCGGATCAATATGATGACTCGGATTTCGATCTCGGAGGGTTTTTCGGGAATCCGACGAATGATCCGGGCGGGAGCGTGGCGGGAGTAGGCAAGGGCAGCCGTCCGGCGGCAATGAGGCGTTTCACCTATCCGCTGCGCGATGATGCGCCACGATTTTTCCAGACACAGGAACTCTCTGACAATGTCACGGCCACGGAGGAGGATTGCGCCCAGAGATTCCTGATTTCAACGCGGGCCCTGTTCGAAGCCATCCGCAGCCGGGTGAAGGTGGAGCGCAAGACGCTGGATGTTTTCACCGGCCAGATGCAGTTCGATCTGATGGGCGCGGAGCTTGAACCGGGCGAGATTGAACGGCGGGCGCTGCGGGCCTTGCAGCATTCGCCGGTGTTCGATCCTCGGGAGCTGCGTCGGGCATTGTTAGGGAAGGTTGAGGCGGTCTTGCGCGAGGAGTTTCTCGATGAGGCGAACGACCCGCATGCCGTGCGCCGGATGCTCGATAACCTGCTGGCGCTACATCCGGAGATGCTCTACGAGGCCCAGCGCTCGGCCTTGGCCAAACACGCGATGATTCTCCCGGCAGACCCGTTGCCCGTGATTTGGGAGTCCGACGAAGCCCTGCCAAGCTCGAATCGGAATCTATACGGCATCATGCCCGCCGATTTGAATTCGTGGGAACAGAACTTTGCCCAAATTCTTGATCACGATCAAAGCAGCACGGTGACGTGGTGGCATCGCAACCAGCCGCACAAACCATGGGCGGTGAATGTGTTGCTGCCGGACGGGCGCGGGTTTTTCCCGGATTTCCTAGTCGGTGTGAAGGATCGCAAAACACCGGACGGCGTGCTGTTGGCAGAACCAAAATTTCATTTCGAACGCCGTGATGAAGTCCCGAAAGCTGGCGTCGCGCACTCGTCTTACGGCAAGGTGCTCGTGCTCCACCGCGAGGGCGGCGTGGAATGGCGGGTGGTTCGTCTGAATGAGAATAAAGAACGCCCGAGCCTCGGCGACAAGCTGCGCATCGCGGATCTTGCGGGATGGGGCTTGTAAGTGGATCAGGCTTTTGCCAGAAGAAACCTCATGAAATCGCGGCAGCCGCTAGTGCTCGCGTGATGAGGTGCCCACGCAAAAATGACCACGAAGACATCCCCCAGTCGTTTCCCCATTCGGAATTCCATGCTTCTGGCATGTGGGATGATCTTCAGCACCCTTCCCGCCTTCTCCCAAGACATTGAACCGCGCCGCTGGAGCCACCTGCCGCTCGGTGGCAACTTCGGCGGCGTGGCCTATGCCTATACCGAGGGTGACATCTTCCTCAATCCCGTGCTGCGGATCGAGGATGGCGAATTCGAGATGGACACGGTGGCATTCAAATACATCCACGCGTTTGAACTCCTTGAAAAATCCGCCCGCATCGACCTCACCCAAATATATCAGAGCGGTTCCTGGAGCGGCCTGCTCAATGGGGTTCCCGCCGCCATCGAGCGTGATGGTTGGGCGGACACAACCTTACGCTTCGCGGTGAATCTTTACGGTGCGCCGCCGCTCGAAGGGGAAGAGTTCATCGAATACCGCAAGGCGGCCCACTGCGAAACCATCGTCGGCGCGGGCTTGGTCGTGACCTTGCCCACCGGCGAGTATTTCGGCGACAAGCTTATCAACCTCGGAGCCAACCGCTACACCTTCACCCCGCAGTTCGGCGTCGTCCACACCCGTGGCAAGTGGACGATGGAACTTTCCACCTCCGTGAACTTCTTCACCGACAACGACGAGTTTTTCAACGGCAAGAAACTCGAGGAAGACCCGCTCTTCATTGGCCAGGGCCATCTCATCTACAACTTCATGCCCGGCCTGTGGATCGGTGCCAGCGCCGGCTATGGCTACGGCGGCGAATCCACCATCGACCGGGTTTCCGCGAACGACCACAAAGGCAACCTCGGCTTCGGCCTGAGCGCCGGCATCCCGGTCAACCGCCATTTCGGATTTAAGCTCGCCTACATCGGCATCCGCACCCAAGAAGACACCGGTTCCGACAACGACACTTTCACCATCGGCTGTTCACTCCAGTGGTGAATCCGCAGATCCCATCCCTACGCGAAAACATGAATCCACCGACCTTATCGAATCCCGCCACGCTGATCCGCTCCTTCGGTTTGGTTTTTGGCATCGCCCTGCTCACCCAATGCACCGCGCCGGTGTCCGTGCGGATGGTGAAGCCCGTCGCTCCGGTCGGCACAGCCGCCGTGGCCGAAACCACCGATGCCCTGCTCGCCGCCATCCGGGATGACCACGATAGGATCCGCCGTGGCGATGACTCCGCCATCCCTTCCTACAACCACCGGGTGGCGCGGCTGATCGAGCGCCTTGAACAGACCGGTGAGGATCCTTGGAGCAAGCCCATGGCGCTTTCCGGCATCCAGCGCTTCAAAGGAATCGCGCCATCCGGAACTTCGCCGGTGAATGACAAGCTGTTCCCTGCGGACACCCTCGCTTTCCAGGGCAAATACTCCGAGCACCGTGCCCAGGTCTCCGGAATCGGGGCTCCTCTGGCTCTTGTGACAGCGTTCGATGGCATCGGCCACGAACAGCTCCGCGGCAATCTGCCGCTGCGCAATCTCACCGCCATCGTCCGATTCGAGGGGAAAACAGCGACGCTCGAACTCATCGATCCCTATCAGGTGGAAACCATCGCCCTCGCCGGAAAATCCCGCCCGCTCGCCGCGGACTACGGTGCGGCCACCATGCTGGGTCTTTCCAAAGCGCGGATCGACAAGCTCGGCCTCGCGCGCCTGCTCCGCCCGTCCCGCTACAACGACACCGCGAACCTGAATTTCATGCAGCCCTACGATCCGAAGCGCATCCCCGTGCTCATGATCCACGGCCTGCAGGACACGCCCGCCTCGTTCGCCCCCATGTATTACAAGCTTCTGCAGGATCCGGAAATCCGCAAAAACTACCAGTTCTGGGTCTTCAGTTACCCCAGCGGCTATCCTTATCCCTACTCCGCATCGCTGCTCCGCCGCGAACTCGATGAAGTGAAGGGTGAGCACCCCGGCCACAAGAACATCGTTCTTATCGGCCACAGCATGGGCAGCCTTGTCAGCCGCCTGATGGTTACCGATGTCGGGGACAAACTCTGGATCAGGGCTTTCGGGAAACCGCCTTCGGCAACGAAACTAACCGGCAACAGCAGCGATGTTTTGCGAAAGTCATTGGTCTTCAGCGACCGCAAGGAGGTTGACCGTGTCCTTTTCTTCTCCGGCCCGCACCGCGGTTCCATCCTCGCCTCCAACTGGATTGGCGCCACGGCCTCGCGTCTCGTGCAGGTGCCCAGCCTTGTGACCGATGTCCGCAACGCCGCGATCTCCGCGGCCTCCGCCGACATCGCGGGCCTGACGATGCAAAGCGCGCCGAACAGCATCGGCACGCTCTCGCCGAACAACCCGTTTGTTCAGGAGATCAACAAGCATCCCATCACGCCGCGTGTTCCCTATCACACCATCGTGGGTGATCGCGGCAAGGGCGACACACCCAACTCCTCGGATGGCGTGGTGGCCTACTGGAGTTCCCATCTGGACGGCGCGGTATCGGAAAAAATCGTGCCCTCCGGCCACAGCTCCCACCAAGATCCGCAGGGTATAGAAGAAGCCCGCCGCATCCTGCTGCTCCATCTGAAAAGCCGATGATGTCTTTCCTTCCCACCACCCGCCGTCTCGCAAACCCCGTGTTTTTCGCGTGGCTGCTCATGGCGGTCTCTGCGCTTCCCGCCGCATTCGCAGCGGAAACGCCACCCGGCCCGCCCAGCGAAAACGGCCCGGTCGTCGTGCGGGCGCAGTTCCAGCTTCAGGACATCAACAGCATCGACGACGAGGCGGAAACCTTCGAGTTCAATGGTGTCCTCGTGCTCACATGGAAAGACCCGCGCCAAGCCTTCGATCCGCTGGTCGCCCGGGTTGCTGAGAAGATCTATCAGGGCGACGATATTTCGTCCGCCTGGTATCCTCAGGTGGTTCTCGCCAACGAGAGCGGGCTCTATGAAACGGATGCGGCGATCCTCCGGGTGCAGCCGGACGGAACCAGCACCCTGATCAGCACGGTCAACGCGGTGGCCGAGACCGACTTCAACATGCGCCTTTACCCCTTCGATTCGCAGAGACTGGAGGCTGTTTTCGAACTCATCGGCTTCCACACCGGCGAGGTCGTTTTGGAAGCCGGCCCCGGCAAGAAGGATCGGCCCATCCATGTTTCCCAGTGGGATCTCAGCGGCATCGAAACCGCGGTCCGGAACAGGGAATCCATCTCGGTGGGTTCGCCCGGGAAATCGTCCGAATTCGTGGTGGCCTTCAACATCAAGCGTGATCCGATATTCACCCTCCGACTGGTGGGATTGCCGCTTGCGCTCATCGTCATGCTGTCATGGTCGGTGTTCTGGATGGAGCGCTCCTCGCTGGGGGATCGCATCAGCGTATCTTTCGTGGGTATCCTGACAGCCGTGGCCTACCAGATCGTGGTCGGCGACCTCTTGCCGCATGTGTCCTACATCACCGTGATGCATGCCTTCCTCAACTTCAGCTTCTTCCTCATGTGCGGCACGGTCGTCATCAATCTCATTGTCGGCGCATGCGACAAGAGTGGAAAGCACGCGCTTGGTGAGCTTATCGACCGCCGCTGCCGCTGGATTTTCCCTCTGACCTATTTCGGCCTGCTATTGCTCATCGCGGTGATCGCTGTCGTTGTGTTCTAAAACCATTTCATGCATACTCCTTCCAGCTTAGGCTTTCGAACCGCTTTCCCCAGCGCCCACCGTAGCTACCGCCGGGTTATCACCACCTTTGGTGATCGACAACTTCACCATCGAACGGAATGATTCATTTCTCATGTTGGCAACTTATCGAAACAACCCGTCTCCCACAGAATAAACGATCCATGAAAACCAAACTGACCACCGCCCTAGCCGCCGCCAGCGCCCTGCTTCTCGCAAGCTGCGCCACCAAGATGTCCAACGACCCCACGGCACCCACCGGTGCCCCGGACGCAACCCTCAGCGTGGACATCGCCCAGGCTTCCTACTACGGCTCCGCAACCTCCGGCGGGGGTCGTCTCATTTACCAGGGACGCAGTTACCCGATCTCGGTCAATGCGGTGGGTGGCGGCGGTCTCGGCGCCCAGACCATCCATGCCACCGGCAAGGTCTATCATCTCAAATCCCTCGCGGCTTTCCCCGGCACCTACACCGGCGCGCGCAGCGGCCTGACGATTCTCAACGGCAAAATGTCCGCACGCCTTGCCAACGATAAAGGCACGGTCATTTACCTCACCGGAAAAACATCGGGCCTGTCCACCAACTACGGCATCGACAAGTTCATCATTCAGCTCAGGTAATTTCCCCAACAAGCGCTTCCCATGAAAACAGCGATCACCGCTCTCGCCCTTGCCGCCACCGCGCTCCATGCGCAAGAGGCCGACCTTGCCCAGAAGCTCGCCAATCCCGTCGCCGATCTCATCAGCGTCCCGATCCAGAGCAACATCGACTTCGGCGTCGGCCCCGGCGACGGCACGGTCTGGCGCACGAACATCCAGCCGGTGATTCCTTTCAGTATCAGCGAGGATTGGAATGTGATTTCGCGTACGATCCTCCCCGTCGTCGATCAGGAAGGGCTGGCCGCCGCCGGTGATGGACTCGATGCCTCCGGTCTCGGCGACATCACCCAGAGCTTCTTTTTCTCGCCGAAGGAGAGCTCCCCGATCTGGGGTGTCGGACCGGTGTTCCTATTTCCCAGCGCCACGGATGATCTGTTGGGTGTGGAGAAATGGGGTGTCGGCCCCACGGCGGTCGTGCTCAAGCAGGACGGCCCGTGGACGTATGGCACCCTTGTGAACCATCTCTGGGATGTTGCCGGGGATGACAGCCGCGCATCGGTCAACGCCACCTTCCTGCAGCCTTTCGTTTCCTACATCCTGCCGACGAAAACCACCCTGACGCTGAACACGGAGAGCACCTACGACTGGTCGAACGATCAATGGACGGTGCCGCTCAACTTCCAGGTCTCCCAGCTTTTCAAAATCTGCGACCAGCCCATGCAGGCCTTCGTCGGCGCCCGCTACTACGCCGAGAAACCCGCCGGCGGCCCGGATTGGGGGATTCGATTCGGCCTCACCTTCCTTTTCCCGCAATAGGCTTTGAACCTGAATCACCAACGTGGCGCGATTACGCGGGGGATAGTTTCCTCCGTCTTCGCCGCATTGTCCCTCGGCCTTTTCGGTGCCGCCTGTTCGCATTCCGCGCCCCTTTCCAAAATCGAAACAACGCGCGGCGAGATCGGATATTCGCTCCATTCACCGGACAAGCCCTCGCGTCAGCGGGTGATTCTTGCGCATGGTTTCCTGCGCGACGCCGGAACCATGGAGCACATCGCCAAAGCATTCGCTAATGCGGGCATCGAGACCGCCTGCATCTCCCTCAATCGCTCGAAACCGTGGGCTGGAAACCATGCGGAAATCGCCCGCGACATCATCGCCCTGCGCGAGGCGCTCGGTTGGGAAACGGTGGCGTATGCCGGTTTTTCCGCAGGTGGACTTTCCGCGCTGCTTGCCGCATCCGAGGATTCCGCCTGCGAAAGCCTGGTTCTGTTAGACCCCGTCGATCACCAAAACCTCGGCGCCGAAGCAGCCTCCCAAGTCCGCGTTCCATCCCTTGCCATGCTCGGTAGGCCCGGCCCGGGAAACGCGAACCGCAACGCGTCGGCGATGCTCGCGGCCATTCCGCATTGCCGCGTCATCGAAGTGCCCGATGCCACCCATTGCGACTTCGAGTCGCAACCATCCGCCCTTTGCCATTTTCTCACCGGTTCGCGCCCCGACTCCGCCCGGACCGGCGCCGTCCACGAATTCCTGTCGAAAGAGTCCCTGTTGTACATTAAAACCCCATCCACACCATGAGTGCCGATCTGATTGATGCATTGAACGGAACTGTCGCGATTGAAGTCGTTGGCATGTTGACACCCGCCGAACTCGCCAGCGTCCACCGGCAAGCGGCGCTTCATCTCTCCGAATGGGGTGGCGGCTGCATGCTCGTGCTTGCAGAGCGGTTCGAGGGATGGTCCGACGATCCGGCGTGGGAGTCGTTGGATTTCCAGACGGCGAACGACCCGCTTGTGCGCAAGATGGCGATTGTCGGGGATACCCGGTGGGAACAGTTGGCTCATATGTTCACCGCCAGGGGGCTGCGTCCTTTCCCCATCGAGTTCTTTCCGGCCGGAAAGGAATCCGAGGCGCGACATTGGCTTAAGGAATGAGCGCCCAAGCTGCCATTGACTTTGAATTTCCTTTCTCTCGAAAATCCAACCGCAACCAAACCATGAAAACGATAGTCCGCCGTATTTCCGCCATCCTGCCTGTCGCGGCGGGATTGTGCCTTTCCCCCATCGGTCTTGCCGAGGAGGCGCCACCCGCGCTCACCGATCCCGGTTGGCCTCGCGAGTTCACCATGGAGAGCAAGAAGCTCACCATCTATCAGCCGCAGGTCGATGAGTGGAAAGACCACAGCACCATGCATGTCCGCTGCGCCATCGAGATCGAAGGCGTGCTGGCGGAGCCGAAATTCGGCGTGGCCGAGATCGAAGCGCGGACGCTTGTCGATCAAACCACACGCACTGTGAAACTCTTCGCGACGAAGCGCGAACTGCGTTTCGCAGGCGTTTCCGAGGCGGAGGAGAAATCCCTGCGCGATGCCGTGGACAAGATCAGGCCTCCCTCGCAGCTCATCACCGTGTCGCTCGACCGTGTGCTGCCCTGCCTCGATCCGGAGACCGCCGGAGTCCAGAAACAGGTCGATGTCAGCCTCGCGCCCCCGAAGATTTTCTACAGCAACAAGCCCGCCGTGCTGGTGATTTTCATGGGCGAGCCGCAGTTCAAGCCGGTTGTCGCTTCCGATCCGGGACTCATGTTCGCGGTGAACACGAACTGGGACGTTTTCTACCAGCCATCCACCAAGGCGTTTTATCTGCTCAACGGCGATCACTGGCTGACCGCAAAGTCTGCGGACGGTGCATGGTCGGTCGCCACTTCGCTTCCCGACCAGCTCAAGAATCTGCCTGACGATGAAAACTGGGCTGAGATCCGCAAAAACATCCCCGGCAAGAATGCTGCCATCGCGGAGCATGTTTTCCCATCCAAGGAACCCGCCGAACTGCTCATCACCACCGGCGACCCTGAGTATGCGCCCATCCCCGAAACGAAATTGCTGGAAATCACGAACACCGAAAGCCTGCTGATGCTGGATAGCGCGGGTGGCAAATTCTATTATCAGGTGGCCGGACGTTGGTTCCGAGCGCCGAAGCTGGAGGGACCATGGGAAGCGGCGAGTAGCGATCTGCCCGAGGATTTCACCAGGATCCCGGACGATCATCCGCTTTCCTTCGTGAAAGCCACCGTGCCCGGCACCGAGGAGGCGAAGGACGCCGTGTTGCTTGCCTCTGTTCCGCAATCGACCTTCGTGGACTCCACCAAAGCACCGACGCTTGAAGTCACCTACAAGGGCGAGCCCGATTTCCAACTGATCCCCACCACCACGGTGAAATACGCGGTGAACTCGCCTTACTCTGTGTTCCTTGTGGATAATGGTTACTACTGCTGCGACCAGGGCGTGTGGTTCACCGCAAAGGCGGCGACCGGCCCGTGGGCGTGGTCCACATCCGTTCCGGACGCGATCTACACGATCCCCGTTTCCAGCCCGGCGCACAACGTGACCTACGTGACCGTCAAGGAATCCACACCGGATACCGTCGTTTACACCCAGACATCCGGCTACAGCGGAGAGTATGTCGCCGCCAACGGGGTGCTGATGTTCGGCGCGGGACTCATCGTCGGCGCGCTGATCAACGACTACCACGACCACTACTGCTATCCGCCCGCCGCCTGGTATTCCTACGGCTGCGGCGCGGTCTATCATTACGGCTACGGCGGCTATTACGGCGCGGCGGGTCGCGTTTACGGGCCATACGGCGGGGCGGGTTATGCTGCCGCTTACAATCCCGCGACCGGAGTTTACTCGCGCGGGGCATACGCCTACGGCCCATATGGCAGCGCGGGATATCGCCAGGCTTACAATCCCTACACCGGCACCTACGCGGCGGCGGGTTATCGCGCCACCCCTTACGGCACCGTCTCCGGCGGGCGGGTTTACAATCCCTACACGGGCGCATCCGCCGCCGGCGGTCGTGTCAGCACGGCATACGGTTCCGCAGGTCGCGCTGCCGCCTATAATCCTGTGACCGGAAAAGCGGCCACGGCCGGATACGCGTCAGGGGAACGAGGAACGGTTGCCGGAGGCCGCACCAACCAAGGCACCGGTGCCGTTGCCTGGGACACCCAAAACGGCCAGGGCGGCGTTGCCAAAACCCGTAACGACAACGTATATGCCGCCCATAACGGCAACGTTTACAAAAAGGACTCCGACGGAAACTGGAGCAGCAACACCGGAAACGGATGGAAACCCGCCGAGCCAGCCCAACCCAAAGCGGGCACGCAACCCGAGCGCCCCACCACCCAACCCGCTCGCCCCACCACCCAACCGCAGCGTCCAACCACCCAACCCCAGCGACCCACCACCCAGCCCGCCACCCGGCAATCGCTCGATTCCATGTCGCGTTCACGTGAGCGCGGCAGCGTCCAGACCCAACGCACCCAGTCCTTCCAACGCTCCGCTCCCAGCGGCGGCGGTGCCCGCAGCAGCGGTGGCGGACGTAGTGGTGGCGGTGGCAGCGGAAGACGCCGTTGACCCGAAATATCTCTCAAAACACAGCCCCAACAAATCATATGAAAACAAAAACAATCAGCACCATCGCATCCTCGCTTCTGATCGCCTCGCTTCCTGCCTTCGCGGGTAGCACCATGCCATCGACCGATTCGGAAGTCATCACCACGAGCACCGACTCCGAGTGGAACGTCCGCGCCGCCGCCTACGGTTGGTTCACCGCCATGGAAGGCGACGTCGCCATCCGGGGAAACACCGCACCCGTGGATGTGAAATTCTCCGACATCGTTGACAAGATCGACTTCGCCTTCATGGGCATCCTGGAAGTCGGGCGCGGCCAATGGAGCGTCGCCAGCGATCTCTTTTACGCCAAGCTCGGAGCCGATAACACGGTGGGGCCGAATCGTTTTGATGTGGAGATGGAACAGTTCATCGGAAACTTCGTCGTGGCGCGCAATCTGGTCGATGACGGTACGACCCGTTTCGACGTCTATGGCGGTGCCCGCGTGAATTACATGAGTTCCGACCTCACGATCACGCCGGCTGCCATCAATGCCTCCCAAAGCAAAACCTGGGTGGATCCCATCATCGGGGTGCGCGTGAACCGCAACCTTTCCGAGAAAATGTTCCTACGCGGCGTCGCGGACATCGGCGGCTTCGGCATCGAGTCGGACCTGACCTGGCAGGCATACATCGCCCTCGGTTACCGCCTGAACGAAAAGTCCGCACTGAGCATCGGCTATCGCGGCCTTGGCACCGACTTCACGGACGGCGGCTTCACCTACGATGTCGTCAGCCATGGACTGCTGCTTGGCTACGAATACAGTTTCTAACATAGCTGATACCCAAGTGGATTCCTATCTTTCCCGCGCCGCGATACTCGCCGGCCTTACTTTATGCTCATGCAGTCCAAGCCATCTCCCGCCTGCGGAAGGCTTGCACAAGTCCGCCGTCGGGCGCTTGAGCGAAGCGGAAAAGACAACGCTCTCCGACGAACAGCGAGCGGTCTTCTACCTCGATGCCGCGAAGGAATCCTCCGCGTTGCTCGACTCCGCGGATTCGGGTGAAGCCTCGCGCGAGATCTACAACGAGGCCGCCGCCGATCTCGTCGTGCTGTTGCGATCCTCCCGAAACGGATCGATGTGGAACCGTCCGTTGACCGTCAGCCAGGGTGGCTCGACCTACCGGTTGAGCTTCGCCAAAGGAACACGGGATGGGGTGTGGAATGCGGATCATTTCACCAGCTTCGTGCCCGCCGATGGAGTGGACTTGAAAACAATCAAACGCCGCAACCGCATCGACGGCATCGGCGGCGCGCTCGTTGGCATCCGCAAGACCGATCCGTTGGAGGCTTTTTCACCGCTCGTCGGTGTCACCGCGCCGGTCACCGCAGTGCTTGATTTCAAGGGCAATGACGTGACGCTTTCATTGATCGATCCGACGGAGAAAACGAAAAGCCGGGTGGCGGCCAAAGACCGCACACTGGATGCGGATTTTTCCGCGCCGCTCGCCTACTACCCTCAGCACAATGAAATGCTGGAAGGCTTGTTGGGCGCGATCCGTGTGCAGCAGCACATGGACATCACCGGGCTCTACATGCTTCAGCCATACGATCCCGATCGCATCCCTCTCATTTTCGTCCATGGCCTCATTTCCACCCCCCGCATGTGGCGGAATGTGATCAACGAAATCGAGACAGACCCGGAATTGCGTCGCCGCTACCAATGCTGGGTTTTCGCCTATCCCACCGGGAACCCTCCGCTTTACTCAGCCTTCCGCCTGCGTGAGGAACTTGCGAAAGTGCAGAAGCGCTATCCGGATTCGAAGGATATGGTGCTCGTCGGCCACAGCATGGGCGGCATCCTGTCCCATGCCCAGGTCACGACCGTGGAGCGCGATTCATGGGATGTGATCGGCAAAGACAAGGCCGCGCAACTTTTCGCCAAAGTCAAACCCGGTGATCTCATCCATCAATGCACCATCTTCAACGCAAACCCGAATGTGGATCGGACCATCTTCATCTGCTCGCCGCACCGTGGCAGTGACATGGCAATAGGCACGCTCGGTAGTATCGCGGTAAAGTTGATTTCTCTGCCTGGCGACCTAGCCGCCGCCACCGCCAATACGCTCGGCAACTCGTTGTCAGTGATCACGGGTGAAGCGCATCGCGTTCCAACCAGCATTGATGGCCTTTCCCCGAAAAACCCAACCGTCAAAGTGCTCGATTCCCGCCCCATCGAAGTTCCCCACCACTCGATCATCGGCGACCGGGGCAAAGGCGATACTCCGCACAGCTCGGACGGGGTGGTGGACTATTGGAGTTCCCATCTGAGATCCGCGAAGTCCGAGAAAATCGTTCCCGGCCCCCACGGCTCCTGCGAGCTTCCGGAGACCATCGCCGAACTCCAGAGGCTCCTGCGGCTGCACGTAGGATTGAATTAGGAGACAGTCGCGATATACGAATGATTTCAAGCAAGTCACGTCATGCCCACTGATCATCCATTTGGAACCTCCATGCTCCGCATCACGCGGGCGTTTTTTGTGCTGCTAGCGTTCGCCTTTTCGATCTGGCTGTTCGGCGCGCTGAGCTTCGACGGGCCGGGCGCTTGGATCTCGGCTCTGCTCATGCTTTGCCTGCTGGGCGCGATGATCTGGCAGAAGTTCCGCTGGCGGGCATGGGCTGCATGGGGTGTTTTCTTCGCGGCAGCCCTGATATGGTGGTTCTCCCTGAAACCACCCGCCGCCGCCGAATGGCAGGCCGATGTCGCGCAAGTGGCCACCGCTGATGTCGATGGCGATGTCATCACCTTCCGCAATGTCCGCGATTTCGAATACCGCAGCGAAAAGGATTTCACTCCGCGCTGGATCACGCGCCAGGTGAAGCTCTCTTCCCTGACCGGCGTGGACATCGCGATCAATTATTGGGGTTCCCCGTGGATGGCGCATCCGATTGTAAGCTTCACGTTTTCCGATGCGCCGCCGCTCGCGTTCTCCATCGAGACACGCAAGCGCGCGGGCCAGAGCTACTCCGCCATCGGCGGCCTCTACCGCCAGTATTCGCTGACGTGCATCGTCGCGGAGGAGCGCGATGTGCTCGGCGTGCGCGCCGTCCACCGCAAGGGCGAGGATGTTTACCTCTACCGCACCACCCTTTCGGCGGAAAAGGCGCGGGTTCGTCTGCTCGAATACATCGCCACCATCAATTCGCTCGCGGAAAAGCCCCGCTGGTACAACGCGATCACCACCAACTGCACCACCGGCATCCGCTCCCAGCATCCGCAAGGCGAGCGCATTCCCTGGGACTGGCGCATCCTCGTCAACGGCAAGGGCGATGAGATGATGTATGAGATCGGCGCGTTCGAGACGCGCGGCCTGACATTTCCCAAACTCAAGGAACGCGCCCACGCCAACGCCGCCATCATCGCCGCCGATGGGACGCCGGATTTTTCCGCGAAGATTCGTTCTAACGTGTTCCGGGAATAGCGCTGTCTACTCCTCCTCCGCGCCGCCGAGGGTGACGTTGATGTTGTATTCGTTCTGGAGGTGGGCGTGGGCCTTGCTGGCTTGCTCGGTCTTCGGGTAGCGCTTGCAGGTGAGCTGGAAGGTACGGATGGCCTTTTCCTTTTCCTTTGCCTCCTCGTAGGTGAAGCCGATCTGCAGCGTGGCCTCGGCGGCCGCGTTGTCCACGACCTTGATCTGGTTGTAGAGGACGATGGCCTCGTTCTGTTCCTTGAGCTGGCGGTGGCAGCCTGCCATGCGGAAATGGTTGTCGGGAAATCGGTCGGTCTGGCGGTAGGTGGCGATGGCTTTTTTCCAATCGGAGAGTTTTTCGTAACAGCCGGCGATGGCCCAGAGATGCTCGTCGGCATGGTCGCCGTCGATCTCGATGAGCTTGCGGTAAACCTCGATGGCCTCGGTGATTTTCCCTTCCTCCAGATCCATCGCGGCGATGTTCTTGAGGCCGGTGACCTGATCCTTGAACTCGCCGTAAATGCCGCGCGCCTCGGTGCGCTTTTCGCGGGCCTTGTAATAATCCGCCATCTTCCCGAGCAGGCCGTCGTCGCGCCCGAAGCGCTCGCCGATCTCGGTGTAGAGTTTCCAGATCTCCGCAGGCCGGCCGAGGGTGCCGTTGAGGTCGGCGGCGCGGTAGAGGAGTTCCTTTTCGATGGAGGGGCGGCGCTTGGACTCGACGCGCAATTCGTTCAGGAGCTGGTCGCCGAGCGTCAGGGCGGCGGTGCGGGTCTCCGGCTTTCCTAACAGGTGGCCGACGGTTTTCGCGGACATGCCATAGACGGCATCGAAAAGGGCGTCGCCTTCGTGGGTGGTGGCGAGCGCCTTTTTCCCCTCATCGAATCGCTGGGCGAAGAAATGGATCTGGGCGAGTTCGCGGCTGGCTTCTTCGCAGGCGGCCTTGGAGTTCTCGTTGCGGGCGACCTTGAAGGTTAGGTCATTGAGGATGGAGAGTTGCTCGGCCTCGTCCTTGTGGAGGCGGGCGTAGTGCAGGAGATCGAGGCGGGAGCGGATGGCGATCACATGATCCGGATATTCCTTGATGAGGAAACGGAAGGCTTTCTGCGCGTCCTTGACCTCTCCCATGGTGCGGTAGGCGTCGGCGATGCAGTAGGCGGCGATCACCGCCTCCTCGGATTCCGGCCAGTAGTCGATGACGGATTGGAAACCCTCGCGCAGCGCGGTCTTGGGTTTCTTGAGGTGCATCATCGAGTGGCTCCACATGAGCTGCGCGTAGGGCGCGCCGGGGCTTTTCTCGTAGAGGGTGAGGAATTTCTCATACTCGGCGAGCGAGGTTTTGAATTCGCCGTTCGTGTAATGCTTTTCCGCGATGCGCATCTGGTAGCGCTCGACTTCCTTCATTTTCTCGAAGGTGCCGACGGGGATCTGCTCGAGGGGGGAGAGGGCGTGGGAGCAGGGTGCGAGAAGTAACGACAAACACGCGGCGATTAGGATGGAGAGGCGAAGTCTCATGATTTTTTGGGGTGTTTCCACAAAGTCAGCCAGCCTTCGGCGGCATCAACACCGGAATGCTTTCTTTTCCGTTTCTTCGGTAAACCGTGAAATCCTCATCGACCGTGAGCACCGGCAGTTTGGGATTCAGCTCGCTCATCCGGATCAGGCAGAGATCGGCAAGATCCGGGGAGCGGTCCGCATATCTTTTGGCCAGCTTGGATAGCTCCTCCTGATGGGCGGCCATTTCGAAATCCAGTTTGATCAGGCCGGTTTCCAGAAATCTCAGGACGAGAGCGCTGTCCCGCAAAAGGTAAGCAGCTTCGGCGACAACGGCCTCGCAGGTGAGGAGGGGTGAGGAAACCTTTTCCGCAAGTCCATGCGCCCATCGGAAATACCTGTCTCGTCGGTTGGCAAACGCGACAATGAACCCGGTGTCGGCAATTCCCTTCATCGGTTAAACCCTTTTCTGGAACTGAGATCGGGCTCCGCGTCCACGGATCCCGCGAGATCGAGGAAGGGTTTGCGTGCTTTTCTGGTGCGTGAAGATTCAAGGTGCTCGCGGACGATGCGGCCTTTCGGAAGTCCCGTGATTCTTGCCTCTTCCTCGAGCCACTTGTTCAGATCTTCCGTGATACGGATCGTGATTGTGTTACTCATGGTGATTATTGTAAGACAAAATCCTTCGAGCGCAAACAAGAATAACACGCGGATACCCACCCTCCATGGGGAAAGGCTTTCCTTTTCCGGTCAGGAGGCGAAGGGATTCAATATTTTCAAAACGGTATTCTGGAAGTCCGGGACGTTCCGTGTCACGATGGCCAGGTTGTGTCGCTGGGCGGTTGCTGCGATCTGGCTGTCGAGAGTGGAGATGGGGAGACCTTTGCTTTCCACCAGATAGTTCATAGCTCGTTGGAACGCCGCAGGTCTTTGGCACGCGGCGGGAGTTCGAACGGATAGGGGCAGGATTGCAAGAGGTCGATGAGTCCGCGGCTCGGCGGACGGGATACCCGTCGGAGCAGGATGGTGTCCTCATCGTCGATGAGGACTTCGAAGTCCTGGTCAGGCTCAAGGTGCATCTGTTCCCGCACGGCACTGGGCAGGACGATCTGGCCTTTTTGCGAGAGAACCCTCGTCATGGTGGGAAAACCTTACTTTCGGCCTCTCGGAATGCAATCCGTTTCGGGATTTCGGGTTCATTCCTTCGTGCTTTCGAGCCACTGGTTGTATTCGGAATGGGCGTAGTGGATGATGTTCACGCCGAGCTGGTAGCAGGATTCCCAGATTTCCTGCGGGACGCCGGAGTGTCCGTCGGCCCAGGCGTCGCCGATATCGCCGGGATGATAATAGACGGCGAGGCGTCCGTCCACCACCCAGCCGAGCGCGTTCGAGCGGCCGTGGGGGGCTACGATGGGAAGCTTGGGAAGAGGGTAGGGGATGCGGTGGATGGGATGGTCGAGGTAAACGGAAATCGGCTCCACGGTGGGAAGAACTCGTTTCATCATTCCGACGAACTGCCCTTCCCATCCCGAGCTGCCGCCGTTGTCGCCGAACAGCATGCCGTGGTGATCGATGAGGTAGGTGCGGAGGGTTTTGATTTCGGAGTCGCTGAGGTTGATTCCCTGCTGCCCGGTCATGTAAACCATGGGCGGGCTTTTGCGGGCGGGAAAGCTCTTGAGGCGGGCGATCTCCATCGGCTCCGGCCTATCGCTGACGGGCTGCCCGAGGCGGACGCCGTATTCGGTGAGCAGGTTCAGATCGGAGCCGCGCGACATGTCCTGATCCCAATCGCCGCCCTCGTATTTCAGGCGGATGAAGCGCACCTTGCCGCGTGTGGTTCCGGCGGAGTAGCCCGCACCGTCGCCTTTGCCCTGGCCGATCTTGTAGAGGTGCTCGGTGACTTCGAGGACGTTGAGTTTCACGTTGTCGATGGGCGGCGGATTGAAGAGGACGCTGCTGTAGGGGTTGATGACGTATTTCTTTTTCACCACCTTCTGGATCTGCACGACCTGGCGGAGCTGCTTCTGCTCGCCGCCGCCGAGCGGGGCCTCATACACCGAGCAACCGGTCATGCGGGTGAGCACCATCGAGATGAGGCCGAAGAGCAGTGTATAGCTGAGAAGGGTGAAAGCGGACTGGCGGAGGCGCGGATTTTCTTGGCCGAAATACCATGCCGCCAGCCTGCGGGGATCCCAGGTGCGCTGGCGGCTTTCCGTGCCTGACAGCCGTTTCGTCTCCTTGTCGATCCACCACACCGCCCAGGCCAAGCCGATGAAAAACGCGCCGAAAGCGCCTACCGCCGAGAGAGAGGAGGAAAGCGAGTAGGCGGAGAAAACGAGCGGGAGCTGGGCGATGAATTGCCACGCGGGGATGTAGGAGCAGCTGAGGACGGCGCGGCGGCGGATGACGGATTTGCTACGACGAATCCAGTAGATGCACACCGGCGCGGCGGAGAGGAAGAAGAGCGCGTGGAACCACGGCGGGAACCGGAACCATACCTGGGCGTCCAGCCAGACGAGGCACCAGAGCGCCGCGAAAATCCCGGTGAGCGCATCCGGCTGGCGGACGCGTTTCCAAAAGACTTCCCAGAGCCGACGGGTATCCATCATTCCAGATCCTTGAGGAAATCATCGCCCTTGTTTTCGAGCGGGTTCGTATTGGGTGGTGCGGAAAGTTCCTCGCCGACACCGAGTTTCGAAAGCGGATCGGGCGCAGGTTCCTCAGCGGGTTCGACAGGCTTCGGAGTTTCCACCGGGACTTCCGCAGGAGCGGGTTTCTCCGCGACGGGAGCGGGCTTTTCCTCGCCGCCCATGAAGTAGGGAATGGCGGTGAAAAGCAGGATGCCGCCCACTACGAGGACGGTGGAGAGAACGAGGGAACGGAACAGGCCGCTCGCCGAGACGACGCCGAGCATTTCCTGCGGACTCTTGCCTTTCAGTTCGCGCAGGAAGGCCTGGATCTCGCCGACGGTGGCGCGGGAGTTGTCCCGCAGTTCGCGGAGATCCGCCTTGGTGCTGGCCATGGCGGTGCGGGTTTCGGTGGGTTTGCTTTTCATTTTTTAGCGGGTTGTTCCTCGGGCTCGAGGATGTGGATCAGGTCGCCGCCCGCCTCGCTGATGGCGGCGATCACGGGTTCGAAGACCTTGGCTTTCGCGTCGCGATCGACTTTCAGGAAGACGTGGCGTTGCCCGGCGGGGGCATCGCCGAGAACGGCGGAGAGCTTGGCGGCGAGTTCCTCCGGGGAAATTTCCTTGCCGTCGAGGTAGGTCTTGGAGCCGGTGTCGATGGCGACGCTGGCTCGGGCGGCGGGCGCCATCTCGACCTTGTCGAGCCGCGCGGGCTGCCACTGGATGTGGCTGTCGTCCTGGGAGCGGGCGAGGATGACGAAGAAAATGAGCAGCAGGAAAGCGATGTCGCCCATCGCGAAGGATGGCACCGAAGCCGTGAGCTTTTTGCGCTGGAGCTTCATTTGATATCGATGGTTTTCTCGCTCTCCAATTCAAGGGTGATGATGCCGCCGGCGCTGTCGATGGCGCGGGAGACGCCGATCCAGGCGGGGTAGGGGGTGTCGGGCGCACTTTTCACCACGACGATCCTGTCCTGTTCGCGGGTCTTTGTTTTCAGTTCGGCGGCGATGCGGCGGGTGAACTCGGGGAGTTGCAACGGATTGCCGTTCAGGACGATGCTGGAGGCTGTGATCGAGACCTCCAGGTTCTTGCTCTGGTAGCGCTCCTCGGATTTCTCCTCGGTCTTCGGGAGGGCTTGCGACATTCCCGTTTCCGGCTGCACGGCGGCGCAGACCAGGAAAAAGATGATCAGCGTGAACGCGATGTCGGAGCTCGCGCAGGCGGGCGGATCGACGAGCATTTTTCCGCGCTTCAGTTTCATAGCTCACCTTTTTCGAGTGTCAGGCGGAGGGTGACGACCTCGATCAGCGCCGCCGCCGAGGATTCCACCTCAAGCACGAAGTCGTTGATGATGCCGGTGAAATAGTTGAACGCCATGTAGGCCGGGATGCCGACGATGAGGCCGAACGCGGTGGTGAGAAGCGCGACGCGGATCCCGGAGGCGGCGGCCTGGACGATGTTCTGCTGACCGATGTTCGCCTCGATGTCACCGAAGGCGACGATCATGCCCTGCACCGTGCCGAGGAAGCCGAGCATGGGCGCGACCGAGGCGATGGTGGCGAGGAGAGGCAGGTGCCGTTCCAGCGCGGCGACGATGTTCACTCCGTAATTTTGCATGCTCTTGATGACCTGCTGCTCCATCTGTGCGGGATCGTAGTTGAGCCGCCGCAGCACGAGGTATTTCCGCAAACCGTTGGAAAGGACGGCGGGCACCGGGCCGCGGGCGGAATCGCAGAGTTCGAGCGATTCCTCGACCTTGTCCTCGGAAAGCAGCGCGATGACCTGCTCCCGCAGCGCGGCGGCGTCCGTATCCAGCATGCGCAGGCTGCGGTAGCGCTCGATGATCACGGCGATGCCGAGGATCATCAGCGCCAGGATGGGCCACATGAAGATGCCGCCGTCGATCATGTAACTGAGCGCACCGCTCTCGAAGAATCCGGCGGCGAGGATATGGGGAAATATGAGGTTCATGGGCTTTGGGTACGACAGCGTGCAAAGGATACGTCGGCAGGTGAAGCGGGAATTACAAAAACGGAAAGTGGAATCATGGATTTTCAGAAGAACCGGTATGTTTCCTTGTTGGATTCCGAATCCTAGGATTTGCGGTGACCGCAACAGGATCTATTAGCAGCTGCAAGATAGGCCGGACTAGCGAGGTGGGTGAGGCCAGAAAACGATTTCCTCGGCTGCCGTGACTCCGCTTGCCAAGTCGGGGCGATGCGCCTAAATCTCCCCCGATGAAAAGACGTTACGCAATCCTTTCGATGGTCTGCTTTGCCCTGCTGGGTTCCTGCAACGCTGAAAAAACCGAGACCACCGAAACCGAGAAGACAGGGGAGAAGACCGAGGTCGCCACCGGATCAAAGGTGCGTCTTAAAACAAGCAAAGGTGACATTGTGATCGAACTGAACGCCGAAAAAGCGCCGATCACCGTGAAGAATTTCCTCAAATACGTAGGCGACAAACATTATGATGGCACGGTTTTCCATCGTGTGATCGATGGTTTCATGATCCAGGGCGGTGGCATGGTGCTGGATGGCGGCAGGCTCGTGGAGAAACGCACCGGCGCGGGAATCAAGAACGAAAGCAACAACGGTCTCAAGAACGACACCGGCACCATCGCGATGGCCCGTACGCCAGATCCGGACAGTGCGACGGCACAGTTCTTCATCAATGTGGTGAACAACGACGGTCTGAATTTTCCTTCGGGTGGCGGTTACGCTGTGTTCGGGAAAGTCATCGAGGGAATGGATGTGGTCAATGCGATCAAGTCCGTGAAAACCGGGGCGGGCGATGTGCCAGTGGAACCGGTCGTGATTGAAAGCGCGACCGTCGTTAACTAACTAGGTTGAGCCGGACTTTCCCGCCAATCCCATGCAACTCTGGTTCTGCCCACTGCTGGCTTTCCTGCTAGGATCCGTTCCGTTCGGGCTAATTATCGCCCGCGCCAAGGGCATCGATATCCGGCAGCACGGTTCTGGCAACATCGGGGCGACGAATGTGCTTCGCGTTGTGGGGAAAAAACATGGTATCGCCTGCCTGTTGCTTGATGCTTTGAAAGGCTTCGTGCCGGTGGCTATCGGAGTGAATGTAATCCGCATCACCGGGCGTCCGGTTCAGGTGCCGCTGGGCTTGCCAGAAGCATGGGCGCTCGTGCTGCCCGCCGCTGAAGCATTGAAGGGGCAAAGTTCGCATATTCTCACCGCGCTGGCTGCCGTGCTGGGTCATAATTACTCACCGTGGGTCGGCTTCAAGGGAGGCAAAGGAATCGCCACCTCGGCCGGGGTTCTTATCGCGCTGATGCCGTTTGCGGTGGTCATCCTGCTCGCCGTTTTCCTCACCGTCTTCCTCATCACACGCTATGTTTCGCTAGCCAGTGTGGTTTCCGCCGCATCGCTTCCGCTGCTGACAGTCTGGGGTTCATGGCACCATGGCCGGATTCAGGACGGCACATGGAACAAGCCACTCTTCGCCTTCACCATCGTCATCGCCGCGATGGCCATCTGGAAACACCGAACCAACCTCCGGCGCTTGCGCGAAGGCACGGAGTCCCGCTTTGTGCGGGGCGCTAAGAAGGGGGAGGGGGCGCAATGAAATATGCCAGCGCCGCCATCCTCGGTTCAGGATCTTTCGGCACCGCCATCGCCAAGCTGCTTGCTCCCAAGCTCGCGAACATCCTGATCATCGGGCGCGAGGAAGAGGTCGCCTCCGGTATCAACCAATCCCACCGCAATCCTCGTTATCTCACCGATATCCTCCTGCCGCAGCATATCACCGCTAGTACCGAAATCTCAGCCGCATCCGCGCATCCGCTGGTCATTTTCGCCGTGCCAACCGCAGCTACACGCGGCTGCGCTGAGGAACTCGCCAAAGCCGGTCTTCCGGATACCGCTGTGCTGCTTTCCTGCGCGAAAGGGATTGAGAAAAGCACCGGGGATCGCATGAGCCAGATTCTGCGAGAGAACTTGCCGCGTAATCCCGTCGCCGTGCTTTCCGGGCCGAACCATGCCGAAGAACTCGCCATCGGGCAACCCGCTTGCGCGGTGATCGGCTGTGAGGACAGGGTGGTGGCGGACGCCTTGCAGGATCTGTTCTGCCTTCCGCAGTTCCGCCCTTATACCAGCACGGATCTGGCGGGCATTGAGCTGGGTGGCGCGATCAAGAACGTCTATGCCATCGCGGCGGGCATCGCTCACGGACTCGGTCTCGGGGACAACGCCGTGGCCGCCTTGGTGACCAGAGCACTTGCGGAGATGACTCGTCTCGGCGTGGCTCTTGGCGGTCGCATCGAGACCTTCGCCGGGCTTTCCGGCGTAGGGGATCTGCTGGTCACCTGTTTCTCCGAGCACTCGCGGAACCATCGCGTCGGTCTCGCGCTGGGGCAGGGGAAATCACTGGCGGAGGCGGTCGAGCAACTCGGGATGGTCGCCGAGGGTGTGCCCAACACCCTTTCCATCCATGAGGCTTCCCGCCGCGCGGGCGTGCGTACGCCCATCATCGACGCGGTTCACTCCATTCTCTATCTCGATAAGCCCGCCGCCGCCGCTTTGATGGAGCTTCTCTCTCGTGACACGCGCACCGAACATGACTGAAGAACCTTCCAAACCTCAGTCCAAGCTCCCGCCCATCCAGTTGCTCCGCATCGCAGTCATCGGATTTCTGATGGGTGTGGCGGATCTGATACCGGGAGTTTCCGGCGGCACCATCGCGTTTATCACAGGAATCTACGGGCGCTTGATTGAGGGCATCAAATCTTTCGATCTTGAAGCGATCCGGATGATTTTTCGCCTCGATTTTAAGGGACTGTGGCAGAAAATTCCCTTCCTTTTTTTTATCCCGCTGGGGCTCGGCCTTGTCACTGCCGTGTTTTCACTTTCCGGGTTTCTTGGCTATCTTTTCCAGCACCATCCCGTGGAGTTGTGGGCATTCTTTTTCGGACTCATCCTAGGCTCGATCTTACTGCTCTCTCGCGAGACCTGGCAGTGGAATATTCGCGATTGGAGCGCGTTTGTGATTTCGACGGTGCTTACTTACCTCCTCGTCGGATTGCCGGTGATGAAGACTCCCGAAACGATGCCGTTCCTCTTTTTGTCCGGTGCCATCGCGATTTGCGCCATGATTTTACCGGGTATTTCAGGTTCCTATTTACTTGTGATTCTTGGGAAATACCACCTCGTGCTTGAGGCGATCAGTTCGAGGGATTTCGTGAGCTTGGCCGTGTTTTGTTCGGGCATTGCCGTGGGGATACTGTCCTTCGTGCGCATCGTGAGCTGGTTGCTTCATCATCGCCGTCGCGTCACGCTGATCGCTCTCACCGGTATAATGACCGGCGCGCTGCGGACGGTCTGGCCGTGGAAGGAAACGCTCACTACCCGTCTTAACAGCAAGGGCGAATCAGTCCCTCTATATCAGATCAACACCATGCCCGATGTGGATTCTGCCCTGATCTGGGTCTGCCTTCTTGCCGTTCTAGGATCAGTGGTAGTGGTGGGTATGAGCCGTCTCGGTGGGCCACCTGCTAAAGCTGAATAGTCGCACCGCGCTTTACTGTGCGGAAATACGCTGGAAATCGCAGGCGGTTCCGGTAGCCTGTGAGCTTATGAAGCTGATCCGATTCGGGGAAGAGGGGCGGGAGGAGCCGGGGGTGTTGCTGGAGGACGGGCGGATGATCGACGCAAGCGGGGAGTTTTTCGATTACGACGAGGGTTTTTTCGCGATAGTGGGCTTGGAGAGTTTGGCGGAGTGGGTGGAGCAGGGTTGTCCGGGCGGGCGGAACAGATACACTATTTGGCCTTATATCCGCGCAATCCAGTAATGCTGCGAAAAATACAATGGGTGTTTACTGCTATCGTGCTTCTTTTTGCGGCGCTTTACGGCTTCGGTTTTTACTTGAAGCTCAGGCGCGCAAAGGTGGTATCCCAGTGCGCAGTTCTTTCGGCGGAAATTGGCAATTATCTCATCGAGACTGACAATACAGGCAAACCACCCGACATCGAAGGGTTCCTATTGGATTACGATGTACGAGGTCTGTTCACACGGGACGGTTCCGGCCAACTGATCGACAGTTGGGGATATCCTTTGCATATCCGATTCGAGGAAATCAGCGACAAACTTGAAGTCACCGTTACAAGCGTCGGCCTCGATGGCAAGCTTGGCACTAATGACGACTTCTCGAGAGAGTTTGCACGCGAGATCAAACACGCAAATCCACAATGAGGCCTGACCATGCGCCTAGTGAAGACCGCATGGATCCCGCTCTGAAAGGGCTGGAAATCCCGATCCGTCCCGGTAGCATGGCGGGACTATGAAGCTGATCCGATTCGGGGAAGAGGGGCGGGAGGAGCCGGGGGTGTTGCTGGAGGACGGGCGGATGATCGACGCAAGCGGGGAGTTTTTCGATTACGACGAAGGCTTTTTTGCAATGGGGGGCTTGGAGAGTTTGGCGGAGTGGGTGGAGCAGGGTTGTCCGGGAGGCTTTGAGATCGATGCAGGGTCGCGCATTGGTCCGCCGGTGGCGCGGCCATCGAAGATCGTTTGCGTGGGGCAGAATTATGCGGAACACGCGAGAGAGATGGGCGGTGAGATTCCGGTGGAGCCGGTGCTTTTCATGAAGGCGAGTTCCGCATGGAGCGGACCTTATGATGATGTGCTGATTCCCAAAGGGGCGCGGAAACTCGACTACGAAGTGGAGCTGGCAGTGGTGATCGGCAAAACAGCGAGCTACATTAACGAGGCGGAGGCGATGGACTGCGTGGCGGGATACGCGGTATTCTGCGATTACTCGGAACGGGCGTTCCAGAAGGAGCACGGCGGGCAGTGGACGAAAGGAAAAAGCGCGGACACCTTCGCTCCGATGGGGCCGTGCTTGGTGACGGCGGATGAGATTTCCGATCCGCAGGAGCTGCGGCTGTGGACGAAGGTGAACGGTGAAATGCGGCAGAACAGTTGGACAAAGGACATGCTCTTCGGTGTGCGTGAGATTGTCAGCTACATCAGCCGTTTCATGACACTGCTGCCTGGGGATGTGATCGCGACGGGAACACCGAGCGGGGTGGCCCTGGGTATGAATCCGCCGCGCTACCTGCAAGCAGGTGATCTGGTGGAATGTGGCGTGGAGGGCTTAGGGGAATTGACACAAAGAGTCGTGGCGACGAGATAGACCGCACTGAAATCTTGAGAACGCGATTATCCATCCTCACCTGGCCGGAGCCGAAAGGCGGACCGCACCGTGCGATCTGCCATTACTGCGATACGGTGCATGAGGCGAAGCCGATCGCTGAGGGATCGCGGGCGATCTGCCTGCTTTGCGGAGCGACGCTTTTCCAGAACCGCCCGGCCTCGCTGGTACGGGTGACTTCCTTTTCCCTCAGCTCCCTGCTTCTGATGTTGATGGTGCATACTTCACCCTTCGTGGACATGGACGCGGCCGGGCTCCGGACGGAACTCACGCTGTATGGTGCGGCCATGGCGCTCATCGACGAAGGCTCGATGCTGGTCGGCATGGGCGTGGCGCTTTTCACCATCATCACGCCGCTGATCCTGGCGGGAGGGCTGTTTTATGTATGCGCGCCGCTGATGTTCGGCAGGATCGCGCCCGGGGCTATGTTTGTGACCCGGTGGATGAGCCGCTCGGAGCCTTGGAACATGATCGAGGTTTTTCTTCTCGGCGTTCTGGTCAGCCTGCTGAAGCTCGGAAAAGTGGCGGAGTTGCATTTCGGGTTCGGCTTCTGGGCTTTCGCCGGGCTGATGGTCTGCATGGCGGCGGCGGTCGCGGCGATCGACAAGAGGGAGCTTTGGGATCGCCTGGAGGTGGCGCGGGGGGAATGAGCGTAGTGAACGGAAAGGAAGTGCCGCGCGGCGTGGAGCTGGGCCTGGCCGGTTGCCATGTCTGCGAAAAGGTTTCACCCGTCGGCGGGGTGCATTGCCCGCGCTGCGGCAGCCATCTGCACCTTAGGAAGCCGGATAGCATCGCCCGGACCATGGCGCTGCTGATCGCGGCGGCGATCATGTATGTGCCTGCGAACCTGTTGCCGGTCCTTACCACGCGGGAGCTGGGCATTTCCACGGAAAGCACCATCGTGGCGGGCATGATCCAGTTCTGGAACAAAGGTTCCTATCCGATCGCGATCGTGATTTTCACCGCATCCATCGTGATACCGCTGCTCAAGATCGTTTCCCTTCTCTGGCTGTGCGCCGCCGCGAAGGGGCTTGTCCCGCACTCGGCGAAGATCCTCGGGAAGGTCTATTGGATTACGGAATTGCTCGGGCGGTGGTCGATGGTGGATATCTTCGTCGTGGCAATCCTGGTGGCGATGGTGCAGCTCGGAAATTACATGATCATCACCCCCGGTCCGGGTGCATTGGCCTTCGCCGGGGTCGTTTTACTCACAATGTTCGCGGCAATGAGCTTTGACCCGAAGCTTCTTTGGGACCAGCTTGAGCGCGAGGAGGACACATCATCCGCCCAACCCCTTTCAGAATGTGAGTGAAGAACCGCCCATCGCCGTCACCCCGCAGCTCCGCGCCGCCCAGCGCTGGAACCTTGTCTGGGTCGTACCCATTCTCGCGCTTCTGATCGGGGGGTGGATGCTTTACCGCAACATCAGCTCGAAGGGACCGGAGGTGCGGATCCGCTTCGAGACGGCGGAGGGCATTTTCGCGGGAACCACGGAGTTGCGCTGCCGGTCTGTCAGTGTCGGCAAGGTTTCAAGGGTGGAGCTGGCGGAAGATCTCCAATCGGTCTTCGTTTATTGCACGCTGGACAGCGCCTACGGAGACCTGCTGCGGGAAGGCACGCGTTTCTGGGTGGTGCGGCCGCGCGTTTCGGCGGCGGACATTTCCGGACTCGGAACACTGCTCACCGGGGTTTATATCGAGATGGAACCCGGCACCGGACCGACAGGGCCGACGAAATGGAAAGGCCGTGAAACACCGCCCGCGACCAGTCGCAGCGTCCCGGGTCTGAGGCTCACGCTCGTCTCCGATGAGGCGGGTTCGCTTTCCGTCGGCTCGCCGCTCTATTACCGCGGAATAGAAGTGGGAAGAGTGGAAAGCCGTAAATTGGACATCGATGCGGGACGCATTATCTATGAGGTCTTCATAAATGATAAATACCGGACTCTAGTTCGGGAAAATACGAAGTTCTGGAACACCAGCGGAATCGATATATCGGCAGGAGTGGATGGCTTCAAAGTCAGGACTCCCTCATTCCAAGCCATGGTGAGCGGTGGTGTGTCCTTTGCGATCCAAGAGGGAATGGAAGCTGGTGAGGTGGCAAAAGACGGCACGACCTTCGAATTGCACAAAGATATGGACGATGCCGTATCCTCCACTTTCGAGCCAACCTTGAGCATCCTGCTGCTTTTCGACCAAAGCGTTCGGGGACTCACGAAAGCGGCACCCGTGGAATACAGGGGAATCGAGATCGGGCGAGTGACAAACATCTCTTTCGAATATGCACCTGAACGCGATAATCAGAAAATTCCGGTTCTTGTCGAAGTCGATCCAAGTCTATTACGGGCGCTCGGCACGGTGAGCACCCAGGAGGATGATATCCTGATGCTGGGAAATGCCGTTAAAAACGGGCTTCGTGCGACGCTGAAAACAGGAAGTTTGCTGACCGGTGCCCTATATGTGGATTTCGATTACTACCCAATGGAGAAAGTGGCTGATCTAGGCTACAAGGGCGAGTTTCCCGTGCTGCCAACCTTGCCTTCTGGATTTTCCCAATTCGAGGTCAAGATCGCTTCGATTCTGGATAAAATCGACTCCCTGCCGCTTGATAAAACCGTCACCGAAATCACGACGACCGTCACCGAAGCGAGAGATGCGATCAAGGAAATCGAAAAGGTCGCCGCCGCTGCCAAAGTCACGCTTGAGGATGATGATTTCCGGGAGCTTCCCGCGGATCTCCGGCGCACGCTCGCGGAGTTGGAAAAATCCCTCTCCAGCGTAGGCCCTGATGGCAACGTGCAAGGCGATCTGCTGAGAACACTCGACGAATTGCGCGGTGCGATCCGTTCCATCGAGGCCATGTCTGATACGATTCAAGAGAAGCCCAACTCACTTCTTTTCGGAAAAGAGGATTCCGGAAACCCGAAACCAAAAGCGGCAGGCAAACGCTGAACATTTTCGCCACCGATATGAAATTTTCCGCCATCCTCCTTGCCGCTGTATTTTTATTCGGATGCACAAGTCCCACGCCCACTTTCTATGTCCTCAGTGCGGAAGGAAATCTGCCGTCCGGCGGTGGCACCGGTATCGGGATCGGTCCGGTGACTCTTGCCGAATATGTGGATCGCTCAAATCTTGTGATCCAAAGTGGACCTAACAAACTGGAACTCGCTGAAAGCCATCTTTGGGCGGGCGATCTGGATGATTCCGTGGCGCGCGTGATCGCGACAAATCTTGGACGTCGCCTGAACACCGGCAACGTCCGCACCTATCCATGGCAGCGCGACAGCGAGATCGATTACCAGGTTGCGATGGATATCCGAGAATTCCTCGCTGGTGCGGATGGTTACGCCCACATCGAAGCGACATGGCGCATTTATTCGCTGCCGGGGTCGAAGCTCATCCGCTCCAAAACGTTCATTGCCAAAGAAGCGATCACTTCCGGAGACTACGAGGCCGTCGTCGCCGCGCAGTCGCGGTTGTTGGGAAAACTCTCCGCCGATATTGCGGCGGGCATACGGGGAAGATGAAGATGGATTTCACCCTCAACGAACGGCTCTCCGGCGGATGCTTCGAGGTGATCCGCATGCACGGATGCCGCATCTTGCTGAAAAATGAGACGAATTTCCCATGGTTCATCATCGTCCCGGAAGTGCCGCAGGGAATCGAGGATCTTCACCAACTTGACGACGAAACCTTTTTCGAAGTGATGCACGCGGTGAGGAAAACCTCGCGTTTCGTCGAAGGATATTTCCGCCCGGAGAAACTCAACGTCGCCTGCATCGGAAACATTGTCCGGCAGATGCACATTCACGTCGTAGGGAGGTCAACCGATGATCCGGCATGGCCCGGCGTGGTATGGGCCTTCGATGGAAAAAGGAAATACGGAGAAGGCGAGGCGGAGCAGATCATCGGTGCGGCGAGAGAGTTTTTGGAACGATGCTGATCCGCCATTTACAGAAACTGATCGGCAAGCGTTTCCGCGTCCTGTTGTGCGGTGATCCGAGCGGCGTTCCTCCGTGGCTCGGGACGGTGGCGGGCGGCAATGGGCCGGGATTTTTCGTGCCGGAGGACGCGCCGTGGGTCGTGCATGGGGATATGGCGACACTGGTGGGTGGCGTGCGCGCCTTGCTGGTGCAGGCGCTTCATCCCGGTAGCCTCGCGGGTGTGAAAAATCACTCGCGATACAAAAGCGATCCGCTGGGACGGTTGGCAGGAACCATCCAATGGCTTACCGTGACGACCTATGCCTCGCGCGAGTCGATTTTGCGGGAGGCGGGACGCGTCCGTGGAATGCATGGCAAAGTGCGTGGAACGTATCGCGACGCCATGGGAAATCTCCGTGACTACGACGCGTCCGACCCCGATCTTCTACTCTGGGTTCATATCGCGTTCATGGATTCCTTTTTACGCTGCCATCAGGCCTATTCCGCGAAACCGATACCCGGCGGCGCGGATGCCTACATACGCTTGTGGGCAAAGTCGGTCGAGCCATTGGGCTTGGCGGATGCACCGCTGGATGAAGCCGGAATGCTGGAGGATATAGCGAAATTTGATTCACAGCTCGCTGTGACGGAAGACACGCGCGAGGTGCTCGAATGGCTGCGACACCCGCCGCTGCCGTGGATGGCCGGAATGGTATATCGGCTTTTATTTCAGGCGGCCTATCTGACCTTGCCGGAACGTCACCAAAAAATGATCGGTCTGCGGGTCATGCCTCGCGGCATCGTGGTGCCGGTTACGCGCTGCTTCCTGCGGTTCCTGCGTTATGCGGTGGGGCCGGAGGATCCGATCCAGGATGCGGCGATCGCGCGCATGTCGCGTGAATCGGCTTGAAAAAATCACGGATTCGGCAACGCGAGACCGGCGGAGAGATCGACCTTGAGGGTGATCTCCTCGCGTCCCGTCCATGTCTCCACGGCGAGGATCAGGTCTGTGGGCTTGGCTTTGAAGCGGTAGGAAACGTCGCCGGAACCCTTTGAACCGAGAAAGCCGCCCATCCAGCTCGAACCTCCCCGATCCGCTTCGACCGGCTTGCCGTCCTTCGTGTAGAAACGGAATCCTGCGTAGTCGTCGAGACGGCGGTTCGTGGAAAACTCGATCTCGAAGATGTCATCATCATAGTCGGACTTGCCGGCGGATTTGACCTTGAGTTCGGGCAAGTCCTTGCCGCCTCCGGGAAATGTCACCGCAGTTCCGACTTTCACTGCGAACGGCGCGCTGCGCGTCTCCGCTTTTCCGCTGGCCAGCGTAACGGGCAATCCTCCCTCGACCTTGATCTTGCCGTCGGCCTCCATCTTGACCGGATCGTCCGTTTTGAATTCGAGTTTCATGGCAAGGCGGTTGTCGGAAAACGCCATGTTGCTGAAAAAGGTGGTTTCGGTCTTGGCTCCGCCCAGCGTGATCGTCGCCTTGTCCTCGTCGAAATCGACCATCGTCTTGCCTTCGCTGCGTATGATGAGCGCGACGCTGTGGCCTTTCGACATGTTGAAGGTCTTGAAACCGTCGAAGTCCTTCTCCCCGTCATCGAACACCACCTGGAGGCCCGCCAAGGTCACGGTCGGCTCGGCGGCGTGGAGCAGGGGGAATGCGAGCAGAGGCAGGATGAGGAAGGATTTCATGGCGGGGTGAAAATGGCAGGGAGGCGCGGGTGCGTCCAGCTTGTACATGGCACGGGATAATCACACGAAAAAGCCGGACAGGTTTCCCTGCCCGGCTTTGGATTGTGTTTCGGCTCGGCGGATCTCTCCGCCGTGAGGGTTACATCATGCCGCCCATGCCGCCGTGGTCATGGCCGTGGCCGCCGGCACCGGCCGCTTCCTTTTCGGGAAGGTCGGTGATGAGGGCTTCGGTGGTGAGCAGGAGGCCGGCGATGGACGCGGCGTTCTGCAGGGCGGAGCGGGTGACCTTGGTCGGATCGACAACGCCGGAGACGATGAGGTCTTCGAACTTGTCGGTGGCGACGTTGTAGCCTTCGCCGCCTTTGCCGTTCTTGACCTTCTCGACAACGAGCGCGCCTTCGCGGCCTGCGTTGGCGACGAGCTGGCGGAGCGGAGCCTCGACGGCACGGGCAACGATGCCTGCGCCGGTGAGTTCGTCACCCGTGAGGCCGAGGTCGCCGATGGCAGCCTGGGCGCGGATCAGGGCAGTGCCACCTCCGGGAACGATGCCTTCCTCAACCGCCGCGCGGGTGGCGTGGAGGGCGTCCTCGACGCGGGCTTTCTTCTCTTTCATCTCGGTCTCGGTGGCCGCACCGACGTTGATGACGGCGACACCGCCCGCAAGCTTGGCGAGGCGCTCCTGGAGCTTCTCGCGGTCGTAGTCGCTGGTGGTTTCATCGATCTGACGGCGGATCTGGTTCACGCGGCCGGTAATGGCCTCGGAGGTGCCACCACCTTCGACGATAACGGTGGACTCCTTGCTGATGGTCAGGCGCTTGGCTTGGCCGAGGTCGCTGAGTTCAACGGACTCCAGCTTGATACCGAGGTCTTCGGTGATCACGCGGCCGCCTGTGAGGATGGCGATGTCCTCGAGCATGGCCTTGCGGCGGTCGCCGAAGCCGGGGGCTTTCACGGCGGCGATGTTGAGGATGCCGCGGAGCTTGTTGACCACGAGGGTCGCGAGCGCTTCGCCTTCCACATCCTCGGCGATGATGAGCAGGGGCTTGCCGGACTTGGCGACCTTCTCGAGGAGAGGGAGCATGTCCTTGAGCGAGCTGATCTTCTTCTCGTGGATGAGGATCAGGGCGTTGTCGAAGCTGGCTTCCATCGACTCCGGATCGGTGACGAAATAAGGGCTGAGATAGCCTTTGTCGAACTGCATGCCTTCGACGACGTCGAGGGTGGTTTCGATGCCCTTGGCTTCCTCAACGGTGATCGTGCCGTCCTTGCCGACCTTGTCCATCGCCTCGGCGATGATGCCGCCGATTTCGGTGTCCCAGTTGGCGGAGACGGTGGCGACCTGCGCGATTTCCTTGGTGTCGGAGACGGTTTTGGAAATCACCTTGAGCTGAGCCACGATGGCCTCGGTGGCCTTCATGATGCCGCGCTGGAGCGAGATCGGGTTGGCACCGGCGGTGACGTTGCGGAGGCCTTCCTTGTAGATGGCTTCGGCAAGCACGGTGGCGGTGGTGGTGCCGTCACCGGCGATGTCGGATGTCTTGGAGGAAACCTCACGGATGAGCTGGGCGCCCATGTTTTCGTAAGGGCACTCGAGCTCGATCTCCTTGGCGACGGAAACGCCGTCCTTGGTGATCGTCGGCGAGCCGAATTTCTTGTCCAGGATCACGTTGCGTCCGGACGGCCCGAGGGTCGCCTTGACGGCACGTGCAAGTTTCTCAACTCCGCGCAGGAGTGCCTGGCGTGCCGCTTCGTCGAATTGTAGTTGTTTGGCCATAGTGGTATTGTCGATTGATTATTGGTTATTGTTGATTGGTTTTATGCAACGATTCCGAGGATGTCGCCTTCTGAGATGATGAGGACTTCCTCGCCGCCGTGTTTGACTTCGGTGCCGCCGTATTTGGAGATGAGGACTTTGTCGCCGACCTTAACGGAGAAGACGATGTCGTTGCCCTTCTCATCCTTGCCGCCGGTTCCGAGGCAAAGAACTTCCGCCTCTTGCGGCTTTTCCTTCGCGGTGTCGGGAAGGACGATTCCGCCCGCGCTGACGGCGTCGGCTTCGAGGCGTTTGACGAGGACACGGTGTCCGAGTGGTTTGATGTTTGCCATATGTTTTATTTCTTTGGTTGTTGGTTTGGTTTGAGAAGCCACCGCCGCATTCGCGGAGGTGGAAAGTTTTCAGGGTTCAATCCACGACTTCGGCATCGACTACCTTGCCTTTTGCCTTTTTCGGTTCGTTGGATTCGGAGGAGTCTTCGGCAGGCTCCACGTCGGGGTTTCCGCCCATGGCTGCACCGGCTTGTTGCGCGGCGGCGGCGAGGGCTTGGAGCTGGCCTTCGAGTTCGGTGGAGGCGGCGTTGATCTTGGCGACGTCGTCGCTGGAGATCGCGTCGCGGACGGCTTTTACCTTTTCCTCGAGGGCGGACTTGAGTTCGGCGGGGGCTTTGTCGCCGAGTTCGCCGAGCTGTTTCTCGACGGAGAAGGCGAGGTTCTCGGCCTTGTTGACGGCATCCACTTTCTCTACGCGCTTGCGGTCTTCCTCGGCGTGGGCTTCGGCATCCTGCTTGGCTTTTTCGATCTCCTCCTTGGAGAGTCCCGAGGAACCCTGGATGGAGATTTTCTGCTCCTTGCCGGATTGCTTGTCCTTGGCGGAAACGTGGAGGATGCCGTTCGCGTCGATGTCGAAGGTGACCTCAATCTGCGGCTCGCCGCGGCGGGCGGGGGCGATGCCGTCGAGCTTGAAGTTTCCGAGCAGCTTGTTGTCTATGAACATCGGGCGTTCGCCTTGGCAGATGCGGATGTCCACGGCGGGCTGGTTGTCGGAAGCGGTGGAGAAAACCTGCGATTTCTTGGCCGGGATCGTGGTGTTGCGCTCGATCATCGGTGTGGCGCGCGAGCCTTCCGTCTCGATGGAGAGGGTGAGGGGAGTTACGTCAAGGAGGAGCACGTCCTTCACATCGCCGCGCAGCACGCCGCCCTGGATGGCCGCGCCGATGGCGACGACCTCATCGGGGTTCACGCCTTGGTGCGGGGTTTGACCGGCGAGTTCCTTGGCGATCTCGACGACTTTCGGCATGCGGGTCATGCCGCCGACGAGGACGAGCTCGTCGATGTCCGAGGCGGAAACACCGGCTTCCTTGAGGCAATCGCGGACGGGTTTCTTGGTGCGCTCGAAGAGCTTATCGGTGAGCTGCTCCAGCTTGGAGCGGGAGAGGGTGAGCTGGATGTGCTTCGGTCCGGTGGCGTCGGCGGTGATGAAGGGGAGGTTGATGTCGTAGGACTGGCTGGAGGAGAGGGCGATCTTCGCTTTCTCGGCCTCTTCCTTGATGCGCTGGAGGGCGTCGGGCTGGCCGGAGAGGTCGATGCCCTGATCCTTTTTGAACTCGCCGACGATGTGTTCGATGAGGGTGTTGTCCCAGTCGTCGCCGCCGAGCTGGGTGTCGCCGTCGGTGGCTAGGACTTCGAAAACACCGTCGCCGATTTCGAGGACGGAGATGTCGAAGGTGCCGCCGCCGAGGTCATAGACGGCGATTTTCTCGTCGGATTTCTTGTCGAGGCCATAGGCGAGGGCGGCGGCGGTGGGCTCGTTGATGATGCGAAGGACTTCGAGTCCGGCGATCTCACCGGCGGCCTTGGTGGCGTTGCGCTGGGAGTCGTTGAAATAGGCGGGGACGGTGATGACGGCCTGGCTGACTTTCTCGCCGAGCTTGGCTTCGGCGTCGGCTTTCAGTTTGCCGAGCACCATGCCCGCAATTTCCTGCGGGGAGTAGGTTTTCGTTTCGCCGGCGACTTCGACCTGGATATGGGCGTCGCCATTGGAAGCGGCGACGATTTTGTAAGGCATGCGCTTGTCGGCCTCGGTGAGTTCGGAAAACTTGCGGCCGATGAGGCGTTTCGCGGAGAAGATCGTGTTCTTCGGGTTGGTGACGGCCTGACGTTTCGCGGCTTGGCCGACGAGGCGCTCGCCGTTTTTGGCGAAGGCGACGACGGAGGGGGTGGTGCGGGCACCTTCCGAGTTTTCAAGAACGGTGGGTTCGCCGCCGTCCATGATGGACATACAGGAGTTGGTGGTGCCGAGGTCGATTCCTAGAATTTTTGACATGGGAGTTGGTGGTGGTTGCTGCGGTGCCTTTCGCAGGGACTGTGCCTCTTTGGAAAAACGGGGCATGATCCTTTTGTTCAAAAGGGTTTGGAAAGGCCAAGAAGCAAGCCCGGCAGAATGATCTGGAACGATATGGCACAGTTGGGTATGACATTTTGACGCGCTGCGACAAGATTGTGATGATGCTCAGCAGGTTTCGCATGGATCCGGAAAGCCCTTGCTTCCGGTTGCCTTCTCCACAAATCTTCCGCCGATGTCCCAAGCACATATCGATGTCCGCTACGTGGCCAAACTCGCTCGCCTGGATCTGACCGAGGCGGAGGTTGCCGTTTTCCAATCCCAGCTCGATGCGATCCTCGGCCATGTGGAATCCCTTTCCGCCATTGACCTTCCTGATGACATCGCCGCGATGGACGGCACAAGGCTCGGCCCAATGCGCGATGATCTGCCGCACGCCAGCCTTTCGCCCGAGGCCATGCTGATGAATGCCCCCGACCAAGCCCAATCCCAGATCCGCGTCCCCAAAGTCGTCGCCGACGCGTAATTTTCCATTTTACCCACCATGTCCCTAGTTACCCTGCGCCGCCGTTATCTGGACGGTGAAACGACCCCCACGGAAGCCATCGCAATGCTGGCGGAAGAGATTGCATCCCGCGATCCCCAGACCGGAGCTTACCTTTCTCATGACCTTGATCTCGCCCTGAAAGCTGCCGCCGAGGCCGACCTTTCGAAACCACTCGGGGGACTGCCAATCGCCATCAAGGACAACATCAACACCATCGGGCAGTCCTGTTCCTGTGGTTCCCGATTTTTGGAAAATAATTACACATCTCCTTACGATTCAACTGTTATTAAGAAATTGAAAGAGGCTGGAGCCATTCCATTCGGACGGTTGAATATGGACGAGTTCGCGATGGGGTCGGCCACGGAAAATTCAGCCTTTCAACTCACCCGCAATCCGCATGACCACAACCGGATCCCGGGTGGATCCTCCGGAGGTTCCGCCGCTGCCGTAGCCGATGGAACTGCGTTCGCGGCGCTCGGTTCCGACACTGGCGGTTCGATCCGCCAGCCGGCCTCCCATTGCGGGATCGTGGGTCTGAAGCCGACTTACGGCCGCGTTTCCCGCTTCGGGCTTGTCGCTTTCGCCTCTTCCCTTGATCAGATCGGTCCGCTGACCCGCACGGTGGACGACGCCGCGCTGATCCTCCAGGCCATCGCCGGGCATGATCCGCAGGATAGCACCTCGCTGGACGAGCCGGTTCCCGACTACTTCGCGGACATCGATCTCGGCGTGAAAGGCATCCGGATCGGGATTCCCAAGGAGTATTTCGGCGAGGGCATCCATCCCGGCGTCCGGGAAAACGTGGAAAACCGCATCATGCAGCTCGAAGCCCTCGGAGCGGTGATCGTGCCGATTTCCCTTCCTCACACCGAGCACGCGGTGGCCACCTATTACGTGATCGCCCCGGCGGAGGCTTCTTCGAATCTCTCCCGTTTTGATGGGATCCGCTATGGCAACCGCGCTCCTAGCCCGGGCGATATTATCGATCTCTATCATCAGTCGCGAGAGCTCGGCTTCGGTCCCGAGGTGAAACGTCGGATTATTCTCGGCACCTACGTGCTTTCCTCCGGCTATTACGATGCCTATTACACCCGTGCCCAGAAGGTTCGCGCCTTGATTACACGCGATTTCAAGCAAGCGTTCGAAACGGTGGATGTGATTCTTTCTCCTGTTGCTCCAACGCCCGCCCGGAAGATTGGTTCCTGCGCCGACGATCCGCTGCAGGATTACCTCGCCGACATTTTCACGATCCCCGCGAATCTTGCCGGAATTCCCGCGATGTCCGTGCCGTGTGGCACCACCTCCTTCGACGGTTCGGACAATCTCCCCGTCGGCATTCAAATCCTCGCCCCTCATCTCGGCGAGGCCATGATGCTCCGCGTGGCAAAAGCGGCGGAAGGTCTCGCTCTTTCTTGAGATTTGAAGTTTAAAATTTGAATTTTCAACCATGATCCTCGGCTACTGCACCAACATCCACCCCGCCGAAACCTGGCCTGAAACCATGGAGGCCTTGCGGACGCACGTGATGGGCGTGAGGGATCGGCTGATTGAAACGGGCGATCATCCGGTCGGGAGACCTTATCCCATCGGGCTCCGACTATCCGCGCTGGCGGCGAGGGAGTTGCTGCAAGGCGATGAACTGGCGAAATTCAAGGACTGGCTGGCGGAGAACGATTCCTACGTGTTCACGATCAACGGCTTCCCTTACGGTTCCTTCCACGGCACTCGGGTGAAGGAAAAAGTATTCCAGCCGGATTGGGCGAGCGGCGAGCGAGTAGCCTACACCCAGGATCTTTTCCGCATCCTCGCTGAAATCGCACCGACCTCCGCAGGTGGCTCGGTCTCGACCCTGCCCGGCTCGCATAAGACCTTTCATGCCGATGAAGCCGCGATACGCACGAATCTGATCGAAATGGCTTATTTCATCGAGGATCTCTCGCAGAAGCACCAGATCGATCTCCACCTAGGGCTTGAGCCAGAGCCGCTCGGCCACTTTGAAAACACGGCGGAAACATTGGGCTTTTTCGAGCGGCTTCACGCGCAGGCGAAGGCCCCTGTAATTCTCGCGAACCGCATCGGACTGAACTTCGATTCCTGCCACTTCGCCATCGAGTTCGATGATGCCACGCCCTCTCTGGACGCGATAAGCACCGCCGGAATCCGCCTTTCGAAAATCCATCTTTCCAATGCGTTATCTCTGAATCCCGCTGATCCGGAAGCCATTCAAGCGATCCGCAGCTTTGATGAGCCGACTTATTTCCATCAGGTCATTGCCCAGCGGCCCGATGCATCGCTCGCCCGGTTTGTCGATCTGCCGGTGTTTCTGGCTGCGGTGGATGCCGGTGAAGTCGCGCCCGCCGATTTTGTCGAAGCCCGAGTCCATTTCCATATCCCTCTCGACGCACAGCCCGCGCCGCCCCTTTCCTCGACCCACACCCACGTCGAGCAAACCCTCTCGTGGTGCCAACGCTATCCTTCGGCATGCAATCATTTCGAAATCGAGACCTATACCTGGGGCGTCCTTCCAGGAAATCTCCAGCGCCCAGTTGTTCAGCAAATCGCCTCTGAATATCGCTGGGTGCTTCAGGAATTGAAAAGCAACTAGCTCAGAACCATGCCCGAGAATTTCTACCAGCAGACCACCACCGCGCCAGCAACGCCCTTCGATGTCTCGCTGCGGCCTCCGGCATTCTCCGAATTCATCGGTCAGGAGAAGGTGAAGGATCGTGTTTTGTTGATGCTGGAGGCTGCGAAACGGCGGGGAGACGTGCTTGACCACGTCCTGCTCTCCGGCCCCCCTGGATTGGGGAAAACCACCTTGGCCAACCTCATCGCCAAGGCGGCTGGCACACAGATGCACACCACCTCGGGGCCGCAGATCGAGAAGGCGGGCGATCTCGCCGGCATCCTCACGAACATCCAAAAAGGCGATATCCTTTTCATCGACGAGATCCACCGCCTTCACCCAGCCATCGAGGAATACCTCTACCCTGCGATGGAGGACTACCGGCTCGACATCATCATCGACTCCGGGCCCTCCGCGCGCTCGATCCAGATCAACCTGCCGCGTTTCACGCTCGTCGGTGCGACGACGCGCTCGGGAATGCTCACCGCGCCGCTGCGCTCACGTTTCGGCCTCATCAACCGGCTCGATTACTACAACCGCGAGGAGCTAGCGGATATCATCGAGCGTTCCGCGGGTTTGTTAGATACGGAAATCCACCGCCCCGGTGCGCTGGAAATCGCTGCCCGCTCGCGTGGCACCCCGCGTGTGGCGAATGCTCTGCTCCGCTGGGTTCGGGATTTCGCGCAGGTGCGTGGCAGGGGGATTATCGATCAGGAAAGCGCCGCTGCGGCACTCGCAATGATTGAGATCGACTCCGATGGTCTTGACGAAATGGACAAGCGCCTGCTCGAAGTGATGATCTACAAGTTCGGCGGCGGCCCTGTTGGACTCGGATCGCTGGCGGTCGCAGTAGGCGAGGATGCGGCGACCTTGGAGGAGGTTCACGAGCCGTTCCTGATCATGCAGGGCTTCATCCAGCGCACACCGCGCGGACGCACCGCGATGGCCGCAGCCTACGAAAAAATCGGTGCGCCGCCTCCGCCCTTGAAATCCGAGGATACCCAGACAAGACTCTTCTAAGCCCATGCCGCAAAGCCCAGTAAAACAAGCTATCGCCCGCTGCCGGGAAGTCGGACTACGCCGCACGAAAGCGTTGGAGGAACTGCTTTCTACGCTGGTTGAGGCGGATCGCCCTATGACTCTTGCTGACCTTGCTTCTTCGGAGCGTCTTACGGATCAATGCGACAAGGCCACCGTTTACCGCTTGCTGCAACGCCTTTGCGAGCACGGCATCATACGCCGACTCGGACTTCACGAGCGGGCCGCCTTTTTCACCCTTCTCCAACCGGGAAAGCACAGCGACTACCTGATCTGCACCGGCTGCGGAAAAATCGAATCAATCAAGGCACCTTGCCCCGTCCACGAACTCGAGGATGAGATCCGCGAGAAAACCGGTTACCGAGGGCTTTACCACGAACTCGAGTTTTTCGGCATTTGTCCGAAATGCGCGTGACATGGAGGCTGTATGTGCACTCCCATTTCCTCTTTTCTCACAAACTGAATACGAACAAACATGAAACCGATTATCATCATCGCCGCCCTCATCACCATTGCGCATGCCCACGAGTATGATTATCTGAAAGGGTGGCCGACAACTCCGGAAGGTCTTGAGACCATCGGCGATTCCCACGGCGAGATCGATGTGGATTCGGAGGGGAATTTCTACGTTTCCGTGGTTGGCGGCGCTAAGAACGGAGTTCAGATTTATGATGCCAACGGTAAATACCTGCGTAATCTGCCGAACGCCCGTAACAATTTCCATGGCTTTACGATGGTGCAGGAAGGGGGGAAGGACGTGATCTATGCCGCATGCCTCGGCGATCCCAATACCGCATTTCTCAAGCTCTCCACGGCGGGTGATGTTTTGCTGGAGATCCCGCTGAGCGCCATTCCCGCCGAGATCGGGACGAAGTTCATGCTCACTCATGCCGACCGTGCGCCGAACGGCGACATTTATGTTATCGATGGATACTCCTCCGACCGACTCCTGATTTTCGGAGCCGACGGCAAGTTCAAGCGGGCGACGGCGGGCAAAGGAGCTCCTTGGAACCTCCAGACAGCGCACAAGTTCGCTGTCGATTATCGCTTTGATCCGGCGCGAATCCTGGTCTGCGACCGCACGAACGACCGTCTCATTCACCTTGATCTCGAAGGCAATTTCCTCAGCGTTTACGCCACAGGCATCCTCAAGCCCTGCACGGTTGATTTCCACGGGGATCTCGTCTGCGTCGCCCAACTCGCCAGCGGCGTGAGTATCCTGGACAAGGAAGGCAAAGTCCTCAAGCGCCTCGGCGCGAATGACAATCCAGCGGAATTCAACACCAACAACGTTTCCCCCGACAAATGGCGCGAGGGCATCACCACTTCGCCCCACGGCGCGACCTTCGACAAGGACGGTAACGTGGTCACCACCGAGTGGAACAAGTGGGGTCGCCTGTTGCGCTGGAACGTTCAGCTCTGAAATTTCAAATTTCAAAATTGATAAAAGAGTCTGGCGGTATGCGTCAGGCTCTTTTTTGTGGCTTGATTTCGGCCTCGTAAAACGTAGTATTACCACATGATTAAGAAAATTACGAAGATCGGCAACTCGCAGGGGATCATTTTTGACAATGCGATTATGGAACTCGCGCGGCTGAAGACGGGGGACGAGGTGAACCTGGAGATTCACTCCGGCGGGGCGATTACGCTCATGCCGACGCGACAGACTGTGATCTCTGAATTGACAGCCGCAGAGTCCGCGAAAAGGCTCATCGGAAAGAATAGCGAACTTTTCCGGCGTTTGTCATGAATGCACCGTTGAAGCATCCGTCGGTGGAGGCGGTTCTTGCGATACACCGCGAAGTTATCGCTGCACATGGCGGGGGCGAGGGGATACGTTCCATGGAATTACTGGAGTCTGCGGTGGCTGCACCGCAGGCGACCATGATGGGAGAACCGATGATCAGCGAGCCGGTCGAGATCGCAGCTGCTTATCTTTTCTACCTCTGTTCAAATCACCCTTTCGTGGACGGAAACAAACGTATGGCTCTCGCAACCTGCCTCGTGTTTCTCAGCGAGAACGCATTGCTGGAGGACGAGGAACTCGATGTCGATGCGTGGGAAAACCTCACCCTCGAGGTGGCGGCGGGTTTGCTTTCGCGCGATGAGATTACGGCGACTTTGCGGAAGCTGCTGGTATGAAGAGCGGCGACCGCAGATCGCCGCTACTGGGGCACGTCCATCCAGCGGCCTTGCTCGTGGGACTTGATGGATAGCTCTGCGAGCTGGACGCCTTTGGCTCCTTCGCGGAGGGTCCATTTGAAAGGTGCGTCGATGGCGACGTGCTTGAGGAACATTTCCCACTGGATCTTGAAGGCGTTTTCGAAATGGAGTTGGTCGGGGACTTCCGTCCAGTTCGCGTAGTAGTCGATGGGTGAGTCGATGTCCGGGTTCCATACCGGGCGCGGGGTTACGGATTGGTGCTGCGCCCAGCATTTGCGGAGGCCGACGATGGCGGAGCCTTCGGTGCCATCGACCTGCATGGTGAGAAGGTCGTCGCGGCGGACGCGGACGTTCCATGAGGAATTGAACTGGCAGGTGACACCGGTGTCGGTTTCGAAGATGGCGTAAGCGGAATCATCGGCGGTGCAGGCGTAGGGTTTCCCAGCTTCGTCGAATCGCTGCGGAATGTGGGTGGCGGCCTTGCAGAAGACGCGGGTTACGTTTCCGAACAGGTTGTCGATCACGTAGCGCCAATGGCAGTGCATATCGATAATCATGCCGCCGCCGTCCTCGGCGCGGTAGTTCCACGAGGGGCGCTGGATGGGCTGGCCTTCGTGCTCACCGGTAAAGACCCAGTAGCCGAACTCGCCGCGAACGGAGAGGATTTTTCCGAAAAAGCCCTGTTCCTTGAGAAGCTGAAATTTGCGGATGCCGGGGAGCCAGAGCTTGTCCTGGACCGTGCCGTTTTTGACCCCGGCATTCTCGGCGACTTCGGCGATGCGCAGGGCTTCCGCGTATTCGGTGGCGGTGGGTTTCTCGCAATAAACATGCTTGCCGGCGGCGATGGCGCGCTCAAGGAATGGGATGCGGTGGGGTGTGCCGGAGGCGTCGAAGAAAATCTCGTTGTAGGGATCGGCGAGCGCGGCGTCGAGGTCGGTGGTGAAACGCTCGACCCCGTGTTTTTTCGCAAGGTCGGCGAGCTTGTTCGCGTTGCGACCAGTTAGAATCGGGTCGGGGATGAGGCGGGAGCCGTCGGGGAGCAGGACACCGCCCTGATCGCGGATCGCGAGGATGGAGCGGACGAGGTGCTGGTTGGTGCCCATGCGTCCGGTGACGCCGTTGAGGATGATGCCGATTTTTTTCATAAACTTTAAATTTCAAACTCTAAGTCTCAAGGAAGAGGCTTGGATCAAAGGTCTTGTGTGGAGATGATGATTTTTTGGAGGAAGTCGTGCTGGTTCATGGCCCAGTATCTCCGGGAGAAGATTTCGACTTCGGTGAGGCCGGTGAAGCCGGTGTCGCGGATCATTTTCAGGATGCGGGGAGTGGCGTTAACGCCTTCGCCGGGCAGGCCGCGGTCGAGGAGGGGGTGATCGAAGTCGGGTTTGAACTCGCAGATGTGGAAGGCGAAGAGGTGGCCGTTTTCCGCACAGGTTTTGATCTCCGTTTCGAGGTTTGTTTCCCACCAGACATGGAACGTGTCGATGGCGATGCCGACCAGGGGATGGTTGATTCGCTGGGCGAGCAGGTTCGCATCGCGGAGCGAGGCAACGGCGGAGCGGTCGGCGGCATACATCGGATGAAGTGGCTCGATGGAGAGCCTGATGTTCGCGGCTTCGGCGGCGGGGAGGAGGGCGCGGATTCCTTCTTCGATCTGGATCAGGTTTTCGTCAGGCGTTTGGCCGGGAGTGGCACCGCATACGAGAACAATGGAGGGTAGGCACAGTGCTTCCGCTTCCTTCAGGGCGGCGAGGTTTTGCGCGATTGCGGATTCCCGGGCGGTGTTGCTTTTTCCGGTGAAAAATCCGCCCCGCACCAAGGATACGGGAGTGAGTCCAGAATCGCAGAGGTGTTTTTTGACTTTCTGGAGATCTTGTGTCGCAATGGCTTCGCGCCATATCGAGATGCCACCGATTTCGGCGCGGGCGTAATTCTCAATGCATTCGTAGATCGACCAAGGCTGGTTCGTGAAGGTGTGGACGGCTAACTTAGAAGGTGACATGAAGAGCCGGGGATTCAGGTGGATTCGCCGATGAGAAGGACTCCCGGGATACGGGTGATTTCCAGATTTTTTTTGTGCTCGATGATCTGTGTCTCAAGCCGAGTGGCGGCGCTGCGTGCCAGCTCGCCGATAGGCATGCTGACGGTGGTTAAGAGAGGGCGGGAAAGCCGCCGGACGGGAGAGTCATCAAAGCCCGTGACGGCCATTTGCGATGGGATGGGTATTCCGAGGCGATCCAGTTCTGTAAGGACGACAGTGCCGACGATATCGTTGGCGCAAACCACCGCGTTATAGGAGTTGGAGATGGATCGCATGCTCTCCGAGGTGATCGAGTTTATATCGGGCATTCGGTATGAGTCATTCTTCGAATCAAAGGGGATTCCCAACGATTCACATGCGGTCGAGAATCCAGCCAGCCTTTCCTCCCCGACCTGCCCCATCCCTTCAAGCGCGATGTAGGCGGGTTTGAGATCCGGTTTCCTTGAAAGAAGGTGGGCGGCGATATCCGCCATGCCTTGTGCATTTTCGGAAGCGACGCAGGGAATGCCGGAAATCTGGCGGTTCAGGACGATAAATGGTGTGCCTACCTCGTTCAATTCACGGATTGTGGCTTGGCTGGGACGATTGAACGCGAAGATGAAGCCGCTGGTATCCCCACCTTTTTTATGGGGAAAGGGCTTGAACTTTGGTGAGGCGGTTTCACAGAGCAGGTTGATCGCACACTCACGGAAGCCGAGTCGGATGTTTTCAATGAGTGAAGCCAGGTCGTAGAATAGAGCACGCTCGGGTTCTTGGTGGTGGGGTAAAATGAGTTTGATGCTGAGGATCGCGCGTCCTCTGTGGCGACGGATTACGCGTTTGTTATAGCCGATTTCCACACTTTTTGCCTTGATGGTCTCGGTGAGTTCCGCGCCAACCAGTCTGGAGTTGTTAAGGGCTCGCGAAACCGTGGCGGCGGATACGCCAAGAGATTTGGCGATGTCTGTAATGGTGACCATCGGCTTGTTTTTAGAGGTTTAGCCAACGGGGTAAGAAAGACGGCTTGCGCAATCGGCCAAGATTTCGCTCTCCCATTCCGGTCGTTTGGCAGACTTCGGATGAGTGAGCGGGGAGGGGGAGCGGCCAATCAAGTGTTGGAATACGGCACAGGAATGTTTGTAGGCGGGCACGGGTGCACGGAAAGAAACGTTGCCGAGGTATTGTATCGCGTCGGTAAGTGCATCGTACCTCTCATCTCCTTCCAGCCAATATCTGTCACGCAGGGCGAAGAGTTCGGGACAAAATGCGGCAAGACCAAGCAGGTAATCGGAACCATACTCGGTCATGTCGATGGCAAGGTCGTTGCCGGTGAAGATTTTGAAATCCGGGCGGATCTCATCCCGGATCTCCAGGCGGCGAAGTTCCGCGCCACGATCCAGCGAGGAGTGCTTGATGCCTTTGAGTGCAGGAATCCCCATCAAACCACGAATGGTTTCTTCATCAAAAATCATTCCGTTCGGCGCGAACATGGCGCCAAGCTCGAATCCAATTACCGCGTCATATCCCTCGCAGACCTTGGTATAGAGATCAACGATTTCTGAAGCTGTCCATGAATGGAATCGGGTGGTTTGGAAAAGAATAGGAGTGCCTCCAAAGGCGACGATCCGATCCATTTGAGAACGATAAAGTCCGACAAGATCGCCTTGCCTTCCTTCCACAAAAGCCCCCGCGATGAAGTCACGGCGGCCTGCGATGGTTTCACGGGTAAGTTCCAAAATCAGGTCTCTCTCCGCTTCCTCCAGATAATTGGCATATCCCGTGTCCATATTCACGGCGCAGCCGAGACCTGCAAGCGTGGTTCGCTCGACTGCGGCTTGGAAAGAGTTGCGTGATATGGAACCGTCCTTTTCAAAAGGCAGCAAACACGCGGCATAGCCCGTGATGTTCCGGTTCGGTTTTCTGGCTGATTGGCGGCTCGCAAGACTCATTTCTCAAAAATTTGTTTGTAAATTCTGAGCCGGTCAAGGGCAAACAATCCGTGCGATTAACATGCCGCCTTGGAGAAAATCGGGGCGAACGGTTTTGACATATGCGCTCTGTTCGAGAGAATCAACGCATGTACGAGGCAACTGGCAAAATCAAACTGATCAGCGATACGCAAAACTTCCCAAGCGGCTTTTCCAAGCGGGAATTCGTAGTGACCACTGGAGACGGGAAATACCCACAGGATCTGAAATTTGAAATGGTGAAGGACAAGTGTGCGATCCTCGATAATTACAAAGAGGGTAGTGATGTGAAAGTGAGCTTCGACATCCGCGGCAACGAGTATAATGGCAAGTATTACGTCAATCTCTCTTGCTGGAAACTGGAAGGGGGAAGCGGCGGCGGCGGTGGCCGCAACGACGAATATTCGCAGGAATCTCGCTCCTCAGCAGAACCTTCGGCGGCAGATTTGCGGAAAGAGGACGATTTCGATGACGAACAGATCCCGTTTTAATCTAGGCTGTGGTTGTGATTGTCGCCATAGCCGAACCGATGCGGGCATAGAGTTCGGTCTGGTTCGCGGAGTTTTCTAACAGATCGGTGGCTAGGATGACCTTATTCGGCTCAAAAATTGTGATGGTGGAGGAGCCTCCGAACGCGAAAAAGCCTTTCTCCGCTCCTTTATCAACGGGCATACCCGGCCTGAAAGTCTGAGCGATGGTGCCCACACAGGTCGCACCGATTTCCAGTATCAGGATGGTTCCGTAGTTTTCGGTCTTCAGCTCGGTGAGCGTGCGCTTGTTAATCCAGAGGTAGGAAAGATTTTGGGCGAGCGCGATGGGGGATACGGAAAAAAGCGGGCCGTTGATCAGGCGTGTTTCCGACGGAACACCGGCTGCGGGGAAATGGAAGCGGTGGTAATCGACCGGGCAGAGGCGGGAGAGCACGAGCGAGCCTTTCGCGTATTTTTGCGCCAGAACCGCATCTCCGAGCAGGGCAGGAAGGTCGAAGCGCTGACCTTTTACGAAAAACGAATCGATGCGCGAAATGTCCGGGAAACCAAGATGACGTCCGTCTGCGGGAAAGACGATGGGAGAATCCGCGATGGGACGGGCGGAGGGCTTGAGCTTGCGGTAGAAAAACTCGTTGAAGCTGCGGAAGGATGCTGGATCATCGGCGAATTCGGCGGGGTCGAGGCCGTATTTCGCGATGAAGGGTGCGACTCGCGAGGCGGACCCGGGCTTTGACATGCGCCAGCCATACCATTTCGAAAACGCGGGGCGTTTCACGAAGGCATGCAGGGAGAGTTTCCCCAAGGGATTCCCGTAAGCCCAGCGCAGGGACGCCTCGCCGTAGATTTCCTCGGTTTCGTGCGTGCCGGTGTGTCGGTTGAAGTATTGGATGCTTTCCACAGAGCCATCAAACGGTTTTAACATAAGAAAGTCAAAGTCAGCGAAAGCATTGAAATCTCTCCTGTATTCGCGGCGTAAAACCCACTGATTCGACTTGCGGGCTATCATGTCCGCGCCTTATTCCCGCAGCCCCATGACCACACGCCCATTCATCCTTGGAATCAGTCTGCTTTGCGCGTCGTGTGACAAGGATTCCGCGCCTCTTCAGGTGGATGAAACCCGCCCGCTGACGACCAAGGACATCGAGGCGAAACTTTTCGCCACAAGCGACGAGCGTTTCCGCAACGCAAAGCCCGCGCCCGTTAAGGGTGTCCCGCCGGAAAAATGGCTGGTATTGCCTGCCGCGCAGTTCCGGGAACTCAACTACCGTTTCGGAGCTTCGGGAACGGGTGAGGTATATGTCACTCTCGCCTCCGGTTCCGTGGGCGACAACGTGAACCGCTGGCGCCGCCAGTTTGGACTTGAGCCGTTCACGCCCGCTGAAATGGAAGCTGCGCAGCGGACGCCCATCGCCGGAACGGAGGGCATATGGGTGGAGGGATCCGGCGAATACGCTTCTGGCATGGGATCGGCTCCCAAGGCTGGATACGGCCTCGCGGGCGTGATCGCACAGGTTGACGACCGTATTCTTACCGTGAAAATGGTCGGTTTAGCTGAGGAAGTGGAGGAGGAGAAAGCCGCGCTGAAAACCTTTGCAGCGAGCCTTGAAATGATCCGTTAGATTTTGCTTTGAAAATGGAAACCGACACACAAACACCTGCGAAGACCCGTTCCGCGTTCCGGATCGTCTATGATTTCCTCTCCGGATTCCATGTCGCGACAGTCACGCTGCTGCTACTTCTTGTTCTCACCTGGCTTGCCACCCTGGAACAGATTGATGCCGGCCTCTACCCGACGCTGAACAAGTATTTCAGTTGGAAATCGCCATGGCTGATTCCCGAGCTTAACGGCAAGAAAGTGCCCATCATCCTCCCGGGGGGGTATTACGTTTCCGCGCTCCTCCTGATCAATATGACCCTCGGCGGAATCATCCGTATCCGGAAAGGCTGGAGGCAGGCGGGAAACCTCATTTCCCACTTCGGCATCGTATTCATGCTGCTCGGCGGCGGTGTCGCGCATCATTTTTCCGAGCGCGGCAATATGGCGATCTATGAAGGCCAGACCAGCAACGTCGCCGAGGATTTCCACGAATATGTCGTGGAACTTGCGGAGTCCAAGGAAGGTCGCATTGAGAAAATACATGTCATACGCGGGCGTTTTCTCACTGGATTGGAAGCGGGAAATCCCCGGGAGTTCCGATTCGGTGATATTCCTCTCTCACTGGAAATTTCCGGCTACCTCGGAAACTGCCAACCGGAAAGCAAACTGATCAACGCGCCCCGCGCAGGCGAACTTGTGGTGGATGGATATTACCTCCGCGAACTCGACAGCCATGTGGAAACCGAGCGCAACATCGCGGGTTGCTACGCGCGCGTCTTGAATGCCGATGGATCGAAATCCGATCCCTTCATCCTATGGGGGGGACAGTTCCATCCTTATACGGTCAACGTGAATGGCAGGAACTTCACCATCGATATGCGCAAGCGCCTCTGGCCCATGCCCTTTGACGTGAAGCTCGACAAATTCACCGCCGATTTCCACCCCGGCACCTCGCGCCCCGCGAAATTCATCAGCGATGTCCGTCGCGTGGAGAACGGGCGTGAGGCGGAGGTGCGCATCCAGATGAACGAGCCGATGCGCTATGAGGGTTTCACTTTTTTCCAAGCAAGCTATGGCCCGTCAGACGCGAAACCGGGTGATGAAATGTATTCGGTATTTGAGATCGTGCGGAACCCGGCCGATCATTGGCCGGAATACAGTCTTTACGTCGTCGCGTTCGGTATGCTCGTGACATTCCTAACCAAACTCGGCGGTCATCTTGCGGCCGCTTCAAGAAAACGAAAAAATGCAGCGTAAAAATCAAGTCTGGGGAAAATGGGTGGTCGCGGCTCTCGCACTGGGCGCGCTTGGCGTGGTTTTTGTAAACATGTTGGTCGATAACATGCCGAAGGGCGCACCGCAGAAGGTGGAGGGCTATGTGCCATGGGAAAAGGAGACCTTGGAGGTGGTCGAATCCCTTCCGCTTCAGGACGGCGGGCGCATCAAGCCGTTTTCGACTTATGCCGGTTTCAAGATGCTACAGTTGCATGGCGCCCGCTCGATGAAGGTCGAGGGTAAGGGTGGCGAAGAATTCAAGCTCAAGCCCACCGAGTGGCTCATGGACACTCTGTTCCGCCCGGAGTTTGCCGTCGATCTGCCGACTTTCCGTGTGGATAACTCGGATGTGCTGAAGGCCATCGGTGTGGAGTCGAAAGGCCGCCGCGACCGCTACAGTTACGCCGAGATCCAGCCGGGTATTCAAAAGCTTGTAGAGCTCGCGCAATCCTACGAACCCATCGAGAAGAAAAAGCGCGATCCGATGCAGCAGCAGGTGATCGACCTCGCCTATAATGTCCGCAATTACGAGAGCCTGCTCGGCTACTTTTCCTTTGCCCGGCGCGGGGTGGAACTGCGCGGCTCCGGCGGCGAATCGGAGGCCGACAAGCGTGCCGATCTCAGTGCGGTAATGACCGCCGCCCCGCAGCTCATGGGCGAAATACAGACCGCAAACCGTGAGAAGCGCGAGGTGGAGGCGAGACTTCATGATCTTCTCCAGCAGGTGCTGGAGGCCGCTAACTTTTCGAAATTCGGCTTGTTCGTGCTACCCCCAAAAAACGCCTCCGATGAAAATTGGCTTTCCGCAGGCAACGCCATCATGGGCGTGATGACCATGGAGGCGAAAGACCCGGAAGCCGCCATTACCGACATCAAGTCCCTGGAAACGGCGGTGCGCTCCGTTTCGGTTTCCGAAAAGGAATTCCGCAAGCACTTCGCGGAGTTCAAGGAAAGCGTGGAGAAACGCGCCGAATCGCGCGGCGAGCTGAGTCGCATCGGCATGGAGGTATCGTATTTCAAACGCGACTATTTCCTCAACGCCATGATCTATTTCCTGCTCGGCACGCTATGCGCACTTGCCATGTGGGGCTTGGGGGCGGGAAATGCGGGGAAAATTTTATCATGGGCCACGCTCGGTTTCAGCGTGATCGGTGCGGTCTATTGTGTGATCGCCATCGTGGTTCGCTGCCTGATCATGCACCGCCCGCCAGTGGGGAATCTTTACGACACGATCATTTTCATCGGCGCTACCGGCGTTATTTTCTCCCTTCTCGTAGAGTGGATGAACCGCCAGCGTTTCGCCCTCGGCCTCGCGCCCATCCTTGGTTTAGCCCTGATCATCCTGGCGCGGCGATATGAGGTCGGCGATGCCGGCGATCACCTTGATCCTCTCGTCGCTGTGCTCGACTCGAATTTCTGGCTGGCGACCCACGTCATCACCATCACACTGGGTTACTCCGCCGGATTGTTGGCGGCGATGCTTTCCTGCGGATACGTGCTGATGCGCGGCCTGAACCTGGACGCCGGGGATAAAAACCTGCGCCGCTCGCTCAGCAAGGCGGTTTATGGCTGCATCTGTCTCACCGTGTTTCTCTCGCTCGTCGGCACCGTGCTCGGCGGTATCTGGGCGAACTACTCGTGGGGGCGCTTCTGGGGCTGGGATCCCAAGGAAAACGGCGCACTCATGATCGTGCTCTGGACACTCGCCATCCTTCATGCCCGCATTGGCGGACTCATCAACGAGTGGGGATTGCACCTCGCCTCGCTATTCACCGCGTGCATCGTGGCGTTCTCGTGGTGGCACGTGAATTTCCTCGGTGTCGGATTGCACAACTACGGTTTCACCACCGGCAAAGGCACCATCTGGCAGTTCTACGGCGTCATGATGCTCTTTATCCTCTTTGGTGCGGTGGCGATGATCGTCGAGTATTATGACAAACAGGCCAAGCGTGTCGCCAAATCCAAGCCGGTCGAAGGTCTTGAGGCTTGAGGTTTTTACCACGCATGAACCTCCTACCTCGCGACGGAGTGGCAACCTACCTCGGATCCGTTTTCAACCCCTTGGAAACGGAGCTCCATTTCGCACGTTTGGTAGCGGAAATCCCGTGGGAACACGATGAGACCGTGATTTTCGGGAAACGCATCGTCACGAAACGAAAGGTCGCGTGGTTCGCGGATGGCGGGCGACCTTACGCCTATTCCGGAACCCAAAAGCGCGCGCATGCCTGGACGGAACACCTCTTGTTCCTTAAGGCTACGGTCGAAAAGCACGCGGAAGCCACCTGCAACTCCTGTCTGCTCAATCTCTATCACGACGGCAGCGAGGGCATGGGCTGGCATTCCGATGACGAACGCTCGCTATCCCAAGGTGCTTCCATCCTCTCCCTCAGCTTCGGTGCGGCACGGAAATTTTCCTTCCGCCACAAAACCACCAAGGAGACCGTTTCCCTGTTTTTGGAAAACGGCAGCCTGCTTGTCATGGGAGGCGAAACTCAGCGGCACTGGTATCACCAGCTACCTAAAAGCACCAAAGTTGCCTCGCCAAGGGTGAATCTCACGTTCCGGACGATGAGATAACCTCAATGTCCTTGGTTGCCCTTCTTCGGCGGTTCCCATTCGCGACGGGTGCGTGAGCGGACGGAGAAAATGATCGGAATACCGGGCGAGGGGTGCGCTTCGCGGAACTGGTTGGTCAGATAGGCCTCGTAGGAATCCTTCATCAGGTGCTTGTCGTTTACGAAAAGCACGAGGGTCGGCACGGGAATGACTGAGTATTTGTCGTTCGTGGCAGTGGTCGCGTAATAGAGCTTGAGCCGTTTCGCCTTGTTGTCGGTCGGCGGCGGATTCTTGTCGATGGCCGCTTGCAGGATGCGGTTGAGCTTGCCGGTGCCGGGGATGTCCTGCGCTCCTTTCTTGATCGCGATCGCTTTCTTGAGCACGTGCTCTGTGGAGTCTCCGGTGAGAGCGGAGCAGGCCACGAAGGGTGCGTAGGAAAGGAAAAACAGCTCGCGGCGCACCTGCTCCTCGGCCTCTGCCACGCGCTCTTTGTAGGCGGCACCCGGGTGGAAGAGATCGAACTTATTCAGCACGATGAGACATGGTTTTTTCTCCTCAAGGATGAGCTGGGCGATCTTGCGATCCTGCGCGGAGATGCCACCCGCGAGATCAATCACCAGCACACAGAGATCGGCGCGGCGGATCGCTTTTTCCGAGCGGATCGCTGAGAAAACCTCCACGGAGTTGTCACGCTTTCCGCGCGGACGGAGTCCAGCGGTATCGATGAGTGTGAAGTTTTCACCGCTGAAAGAGTAGGGGAGATCGACCGCATCCCGCGTGGTTCCCGCGATATCGGAAACGATGGTGCGCTTGTCTTTGAGAATCGCGTTGATGAGCGATGATTTACCAGCGTTCGGCTTGCCGATAATGGCGAGCTTGATCCCGATTTTTTCCGCCACCTGCATGACTTCCTCGGTCTCGATGTGGAGCGGCGTGAGGACGGAGTCGATCTTGTCGATGAGTTCACCGAAGTTCCGTCCGTGTTCGGCGGAGACGAACACGCTGTCCGGCAGGCCAAGGCTGGCGAAATCGGCGAAGGAGGCCTCGTGCTTGTCGTGATCGACTTTATTGAGCACCAGCAGGACCGGTGGCTTGGCCTTGCGGAGTTTTTGCGCGAGTGCCTGGTCGATGGAAGTCAGTCCTTCCTGGGCATCGACGAGAAAGAGAATCAGGTCGGCGGTCTGCATCGCGATGTCCGCCTCGATGGCGACCTGTTCGCCGAAGCCATCATCCAGAGTGGCTCCGATGCCGCCGGTATCGATCAGGGTGCAGGGATGCGCGGTGAGCGTGCAAGGTGCGGCGATGCGATCGCGAGTGACGCCGGGCTGATCGTGCACAATCGCGATTTTCCGACCGGCTAGGCGGTTGAAGAGGGCGGATTTCCCGACATTCGGGCGGCCTACAATGGCTACGGTGGGCATGATATGGAAAATTCTAAGCTTGAAACTCTAAAATCCAAGGAAGAGGGAAGATAAAGAAAAACCCCGCCGTTGGGCTTTTAAAGGCCGTTTGGCGGGGTCAACTCGAACGGGGATGGCGGAGCGGACGGGGCTCGAACCCGCGACCTCCAACGTGACAGGCTGGCGCTCTAACCAACTGAGCTACCGCTCCATCCCGTTCGGGTGGGCGGGACGCTATGGAGAGCTTGCGGTGGGCGCAACCTATTTTTTGGATAGAATGCATTTTTTTGCGGAACTGGTTTCAAAACATGATCCGACGGTCATTTAGCCTTTGCTACCGGACCTGTCGTTCTTAGGCTGGAGCGTGATTTTCCGGGAAATGGAGCTGTGGTTCGACCCCCTCGCACGCGATGGCCCTGAGGCGATGGCAGTGGACGAGTGGCTGCTGGAGTGCTCCGTGAATCCGATCCTGCGAATCTACCGGTGGGACGGAGACTGGGGCAGCGTCGGCTATTTCGGCAAATTGGAGGAGGCGAAGGCTCAGCTATCCGGACTCGAACTCGTGCGCCGTTGGACGGGCGGAGGGACAGTGGATCATCGTGCCGACTGGACGTATAGTCTGATTGTGCCGCGCAGTTGCGAAGTGGCACGGATGAAAGGCGGGGAAAGTTACCGGGCGATTCATGAGATCCTGCTCGGTGTTCTCCGCGCGGAGGGCGGTGACCCGGGGCTGTCCCCTTCGAAAGGAAAATCCGGCGGGCTGTGCTTTGAGAATCCGGTGGAGTTCGATGTGCTGGACGCCGCCGGGGACAAGCTAGCCGGTGCGGCTCAACGGCGCGGGAAGCTTGGTTTGTTACACCAAGGATCGGTCGCCACCGCCGGTGATTCGCGCCTGCGCGGTGAGCTTTTCGCTGAGAAACTGGCGGAGAGCTGGTGGGAGTCCGAAATTCATGTGGACGACGCCCGCGTCGCCGGGATCGTCGCTCTCAAATACGGATGCAAGGAATGGTTGCAGCGGCGGTGAGGAAGCTTGACCCGGTTCTCCCGAAAATCCACAACAGGCCATGCAGCCGATTTATGAAGGGAAAGCGAAGCGACTTTGGGAAACTGATAACGCGGCGACGCTGCGGATGGAATTCAAGAACGATGCCACTGCCTTCAATGGCGAGAAAAAGGCCAGCTTCGAGAATAAAGGTCGCCTCAACAACGCGATCAGCACTCTGATTTACCAGTATCTTGAAAAAACCGGCATCCCCACCCACTTCGTGCGTCAGATCGACGAAACAAATGTGGAGGTAAAGAAGGTCAATATCCTAATGGTCGAAGTCATCGTCCGCAACGTATCGGCGGGCAGCTACTGCAAGCGCACCGGTCTCGCGGAGGGAGTTTCGTTTTCCCAGCCGGTCATCGAGTTTTCCTATAAAAGCGATGAGCTCGGCGATCCGCTCATCAACGACGACTACATCCGCGAGATGGGTCTCGCCACTCCGGAAGACATGGCTTTCCTTCGCGAATCCGCTCTCAAAGTGAACTCGATCCTAACGGAATTCTTCGCCGAGGTCGGCCTGAAGCTTGTGGATTTCAAGTTGGAGTTCGGTCGCCTCGTTTCCGATCCGACAAAGATCGTGCTCGCCGATGAGATCAGCCCGGATGGCTGCCGCCTGTGGGATCTCAAGACCGGCGAGAAAATGGACAAGGATCGGTTCCGCCGGGATCTTGGCAATGTGATGGAGGCCTACGAGGAGGTTCTGAAGCGTCTGAAGGCGCGCCTCGAATCGAACTGAAAATGGCTCCATGAAATATCCCGCCCTTCTCATCGCTTGCGTTCTGTGTGGCTGCTCTCCGCAAACTGAGCCGCTGATCGTGAAGCAATTCACTCTTCGTGATCAAGACACCGACGTGATCGATGATCCGATGGTGCAAAACGAGAAGCTGGGTCGTCTGTATGGTGCTGTGAGCATGGAGGAGCGCAAGAACAGGCTCGGTCAGTATTTCACCGTGCTTTGGAACGATCCCAATATCAGCAACTCCAAGCGCGAGATCCTTTTCCAATACCAACAGGGAGGCAGCCGTGTGAAAACGGTGACGAAATCCCTGCCGACGGGGCAGTCCACGGGCAAGGAAGAGTTCGCAATCATCGGCGACGATTATTTCAAAAACGGCCGTGTTCTCGCGTGGAAGATCGATTTCACCGCGAACGGCAAAACCATCGCCTCAAAACAATCCTACCTTTGGGAGTGAGAATCGAAATTCTAAACACCGGCACCGAGTTATTGCTCGGCAACACGCTCAATACGCACGGCAGTTGGTTCGGGCGCCAGCTCTTCACTATGGGTTTGCGCGTCGCGAGGCAGACGACCGTCCCGGATGGCGAGGCGATCCGTGAGGCTTTTTCTGAAATGGTCGTTCGCGCGGATGTCCTGCTTATCACCGGCGGTCTGGGGCCGACGAGTGATGACCTCACCCGCGAGATCGTGGCGGAAACGCTGGGTATCGAACTCCACCAGGACGAGCAGGCACTACGGATCCTGGAGTCCTTTTTCGCCTTGCGTGGCAAGCCGATGGCTCCCGCAAACCTCCGCCAAGCAATGGTTCCCACCGGTGCCGATGTGCTGCCTAATCCGAACGGCACCGCCCCCGGCCTCTACCTGCCACCTCGCATCAATGGAAAGTCGAACTGCGCGGTCTTCCTCCTGCCCGGGCCGCCGCGCGAGCTTTACCCGATGTTCCACAACGAGGTCGTGCCACGCCTCCGCTCGCTGGCGGGCGTTTCAGAGATCGCTGAAGTCGCCGAGCTGAAATTCACAGGAATCGGCGAGAGTGATTTTCACCATGGTATCGACGACTCGCTGGCGAAAATTCCCGGACTCGAATACGGCTACTGCGCGCGGATCGGTGAGGTGGATCTCCGCCTTATCGGCCCGCCTGAAGCGATTGACGCAGGTCGAAGTCTTGCGCTCGATAACTTTGGCTCCCACCTGATCAGCGATGACGGCTCTTCGCTGGAGGCGACCGTTGTCCGTCTTCTTCGTGAAAAAGGAAGCACGCTCGCGACCGCCGAGAGTTGCACCGGAGGCCTGATCGCGAACCGCATCACCAATGTCCCCGGTGCCAGCGAGATTTTCACCCACGGATGGGTCACTTACGCGAACGAAGCGAAGACATCCCAAATCGGAGTGCCCATGGAAATGATCAATACCCACGGCGCGGTTTCCGAAGAGGTCGCCCGCGCGATGGCAGAGGGCGCGCAACGTGAAAGCGGCGCTGACTTCGCCATTTCTGTGACCGGCATCGCAGGCCCCGCAGGAGGAACTGAGGATAAACCCGTTGGCACTGCATGGCTCGCCCTCGCGGAAAAAGGCGGTGTGACGACGGCGCTGAAAGTTTACCACCCGCGGGCGCGCAAAGATTTCAAGCAGGCCGTTTCCCAATCCGCCCTTGATCTGCTTCGCCGCCGCGTAGTGATCGCGAATGTGGGTTTGTAAGATCTCCGCGCGTCTAATCAGCCTTCCGCATGCCGGATCTTTGCCGCGAGGTATTTCTGGAAATGCCAGATCGGTTCCTCCAAGTGGCTTAGCCGCCCTTGGCTGTATCCGTCCGAGCGCATGCCGCGCTGGGTGGCGGCGCAGACTTCCATATCCTCCATGTGAAATGCGATTCCCGCCTCGACTTCCTTGGCTTTCACGGCCTCGTAATCCGCCATTTCTTTCGCCGCATTATGGACGATCATCGTCGTCATCAACGTGCAGGTTTCCGGGCCGGTCGGGAGCAGGCGATACCAGTAAACCCGGTCGGGTGCGGTGAAGAGCAGGAAGTTGGGAAATCCTAGATAGACGCCCCATTCCAGCAGATCCTCGCCCCCGATCCCCTCGAAAACCGGGAAGGCGGTGCCTGCATCGCCGCTCGCGATGATCTCCTCCCGCATCTCCTTTTTCAGGGGCAGGTGCATGGCGGAAAACTCGGGATCGTAGGGCTCCGTCCAGCAGCCCTTCGCCGGAAGGAACGGCTCCAGTGTCTTCATGTGGGCGCCGAGGTGGTGGTAGGCTTCCATGAAATTCTCCAGCAGGATCTTCCAGTTGAACTCGCATTCCCAATGCTGCGACCAGACAAGTTCGGCATCGCCCATGTGCCATTTTCCCACGAATTGATCGCGGAAACGCCCGTATTTTTCGGCGAGAGGCGGGATGTCATCGGAAAGTGTGACAAAGACAAATCCCTCCCAGATTTCGCTGCGGTAGCTGTGGAGGCAGACCTCGCTGCGGTCGAAACCCTCCGCCTGCTGCATTTCCGGCGCGCCGATCAACTTGCCGGTGAGGTCATAGCTCCAGAGGTGATACGGGCAGAGGATGACACGCTTGTTGCCCTCCTCCGGATGCCCGAAACCGCTGGGCATCAGATCCATCCCACGGTGCCTGCACACACGCGAAACCACACGGATCGCGTCGTCCTTGCCTCTCACCACCAGCATCGGCTCACCACCCACATCCGCGCGCACGAAGTCGCCCGCCTTCGCGACCTGTGAAACGTGGCAGAGCGAGATCCATTCCTTGCGGAAAATCTCCCGGGTCTCGAAGTCCATGAAATCCTTGTCCGTATAAATGCCTGCCGGCATCGTCTCCGCCCGCTCGCGGGGCTTGGCGGCGGTTGCCTGCACTTGTCCGCAGAGCGTGGAGAAATCGGTTTTCCTGACAGGCGGGCTGATTACTGTATTCATCGTAGTTTGTGGTTATGGTTGGAATTTTTTCCCGAAGCGCTCCTTGAGTCGGTGTCCGATCCATCGGTTCACTTCCCAAAGATCCGCCACCGGGATCCGGGTGAAAGGGGCGGCCTGCAGGTATCCATCGGGGCCGAACTCCGGGGTCATCGTCACGGTCTCGAAGCCCCTTTGCGCCATCGACTCCCAGACCTGATCCCACCAGCGTTCATGCGCCTCAAGCGCGTATTGGTATTCGGGAGCGCGGGGATCGGGCACTTGGGCGCCTTGCGCGTAGCCGACCCTTGGCTGGATGTGATGGGCGTGCTCCGCGGCGAGCCGCAGGATCTCCGGTTCCTCATCGAGAATCAGGCGCTCGGTGACAACGCACCAATGGCTGAAGTCGCAGGTGATTTTCAAACCGGGCAGACGTATCAGGATGTCGCGGAAAAGCCAGGGATTGTGGCTGTATCGACCGCGGTGTGTCTCCACGGAAACCGCGAGCCCGTGCTTCTGCTCAAGATCCAGAACACCGGTATGGAACACCATCGCCTCATCCGCATCCCAACCGTCGTAGCCGCCCATGGTGTTGATGAAAATGGGGTTTCCCGGCAGGCTCCGGAGCATGCCTTCTTCCAAGGAGGCCAGGTGTTCCCGCGCGGATTTGCGCGGTTCCGGCACGAATACACCCGGCAGCGTGCAGGTGCTGACCTCGGCGATCCATTGCAGCTGACCTTTTTGCAGATTCCCAAAAAAATCCAGTCGTTCGCTTTCATCGACGGGCGCGGGCGCCTCGATGCCACCGAATCCGGCTTCTTTCGCCGCCTCGCAGGCTTCCGCGAAAGTCCCTTCGTGTCCCCAGACCGTCTTGAACAAAATCGTCTTCATTCCGTTTCGTGTAAATCTTTGACCACCCGGAATCCGAGGTTGTCCCAGCGCGCGCTTTCCGGCGCCCAATCGCGCCATGATGCGCGCAGAACACGCGGCAGATGATCCCAGCCTCCGCCGCGTATCACCCGGCAACCTTTTTTACCGTCCGCCAGCCACGGAGTCGTGCTCATCGGAGCGTAGCTGTATCCCGGGTGCCATGTGTCCGCGACCCATTCGCAGACATTGCCGATCATATCATAAAGCCCGAAAGCGTTCCGACCATATGACCCGGTTGGCATCAGCTTGCCTTTTCCGACCGGGAAACCGAGTTCATCGTAGAGGTAGTTCGCGTCATCTAGCGACACATCCGGGCCATGGGGGAAAACGGTTCCGCTGCCCGCGCGGCAGGCGTATTCCCACTCCGCCTCGCTGGGCAGGCGATAGCACTCGCCGATCTCGCGGCAGAAAGCCCCGGCATCCTGATAGCTGACGCAGACCACGGGCGCATCGCCTGTTAGACCGTGCGCGTTACCGGGCGGAAGTCCGCCCATCACGGCGATCCATTGATCTCGAGTGACAGGTGTCTCGGACATGAAAAAACTCTTCTCTACCACGATCTCTCGCGCGGGCAGTTCGACTTCGGAGACAAATTTATCATCCTGCCTCCCGCCCATCAGAAAACGGCCGGGCGGAATAGTGACCATCGGCAGCGAGTTGCCGATGGTGCCTGGATGACAGGATTCGATCATGACTCTTCGTAAAGCCTCGATCTATTTCACCTCGGAAACGACAGCCTTGATCGGCGCAAGGTCGATGCCGGACTCCATGGGGTGAGCCTTTTTCACCATGCCGAATTTGAGCCACCACTCGGTGGTGAGATCCCAGTGGCGGGTGATCTCGTTGTTTGTTCCGAACGGCGGATCTCCGTCCATCACGCCCATGAACTTCGCGGCCTCGGCGAGATCGAAGGGGTAGATGCCGCCGTCCGTGGCACTGCCGTCCTTGCCGAGCACCAGCTCCACATCCGCGACGCTGAAGCCCAGTCCCTTCGCCATGATCTCGTTCGCTTCCTTGGGGTTTTCTTTCCAGTATTTCACCGCCTCGAAATAGGCCTGCATGACCAGCTTCGCCGCCTCGGGACGTTCCTTGAGGAATTTCGCGCTCATATACATCCCGTCGCCGAGCAGCGCGGTTTTTTTGAAATACGGATCCTTGGAGGTCGCCATCACCTTGGAGCCGGGAAGGGTGGAAAGCACTTTGCTGCCGAAAGGTTCCCAGAACTCGCCCGCCGCCACCGAGCCGCTCACCATGGCGGCCACCGCATCATCCATGATCACGTTGGTGTAATTCACCTCGTCGAATTTCACCCCGTTTTGCTCCAGCCAGATGCCCATGTAGATCTGGGTGAGCCCGCCTTCCAGGACGGCAACCTGCTTGCCCTTGAGGTCGGCGGCCGTCGCCACGTCGGGGCCGAAGATAATCTTATCCGTGCCGTAGGATGGATTCGTGTAGGTGACCATTTTCACCGGCACAGCCTGATCTGCAGCGATCGGGCCGTATTCCACGGTGGACGATGTCACATCCAGTTGCCCCGCCGTCATCTGCGCGAAACTCTCATAGGGATCCTCGATGATCGCGATGTCCAGCTCCAGGCCGGGTACGAGGTTTTTCTCCTTCGCCACGAACCAGAATGCGTATCCCGGCCAGGAAAACAGGGAGAGCTTCACCTTCTCCTTTCCGGACTCCGACTTCGCGGTCTCGGTTGTTTCCTTGCATCCAGCAGCGAAGAACGCCGCACCTAACATCAATGCCATCAGTTTCAGTTTCATATCTTTGTGTTATTGAGGGGTTATTCGTGGAGGTATCGGAAAGCCTTCCTGTGAATCAGGCGGATGATGAGATCCGATAGCAGTCCGAGGATTCCGATCGTGAGGATGCCCGCCATGATCGCATCCACCTGAACGAAGCGCTTCGCCCGCATCATCATCGCGCCGATCCCATCCGTGGCGGCGACGATCTCGGCGATGACCAGATAGGTCCAGCTCACCGCCAGAAGCTGGCGCGCGGTATCCACGTAAAGCGGCATCGCGGCGGGCAGCAGAACTTTCCGCAGGACGGTCATTTTCCCCGCCCCGAGAGTGCGCGAGCATTCCACGAGTTCCAGCGGCACCGATTTCGTGTTGTCCATGAAGAGGGTGATCAGGAAAAACACCACACCGATCACCAGCAGTGCGATTTTCTGCGAATCTCCGGTGCCCAGCCACATCAACAGCAGCGGCACGAAGGAAGGGGCGGGGAGATAGCGGAAAGGGGAGACAAGCGCGTTGAGAAAACCTTCTACCGGCGTGAACGCCCCCATCAGAACACCCAGCGGCAAGGCGATCGCGACCGCCAGCGCGAAGCTCGTGAAAATGCGCCGCAAGCTCTGCATCACATCCGCCGCGAAGTCCTTCTCGGCGAACAATGTGACCCACGCGTCGAACACCTTGACCGGGGAGGGGAACAGCGTCGGATCCGCCAAACCGAGAACGGACACCGCTTGCCACACACCGAGAAAAACAAACCAAGCGGCGATCCCGAGCGACAACTTCCCTCCCATGCCGATCTTGCGGCGGAACTCGAAAAAAGAGCGACGCGCAACACGCTTCGATCCTCCCTCCGCGCGCCGTCCGGATGCTTCCGCGGCGTGTGCCATGATGGATTTGATGGTGATCGTTTTCATCCGCCGGAAGCGCGACTAGTGCCACCGAAAACCAAGCAACGGTCGTGCCAGAACGAAACTTAGTTGCAGGCGCAAATAATTTTTTCTCGTTATTCCTGTTGCGGTTGACCTATCATTCCTTTGTGCCCGCCGCTGCTGCCGAAACCCTTACGGATCCCCGCCAGGTTGCATGGCGCTTGCTGCTCACCGTGCACGCCCATGCCTACCGCCGGATCGATGCCGATCTCCAGCGCGCGGGAGTGCTTTCCTTCGATGACTACGATGTCCTGCTGACTCTTAACGAGGCCGAGAACGAGACCCTGCGCATGAGCGAGCTGGCGGAGGCCGTCCTGCTGAGCAACAGCGGGATGTCGCGGCGGGTGGCCGCTCTCGTCACGGCGGGGCTTGTCACGCGCAAGCAATCCGCGCACGACGGACGGGTCTTCCGCGTAAAGCTCACCGCAAAAGGCCGCAAGGCGCTCGATGCGACATGGACGCTCTACAAGCCCCTCATCGACGATGTCTTCTCACGTTTTCTAACAGATAAGGAAGCCATCGTGATGTCCGGGTTGCTTCAGAAAATCCTCCACGGAACCGGACTCGATCGACACCGCAATCTGCTGGAAACGGGCATGACGGATGCCCCGAAATGAGGCATCACTGCGGTAGCGGCGAATACTCTTCGTATCGCGGAAGGGAGTGGATCGCATCGCTCCATCCGACGGCATCCGTGAGCCAGCATTGATCCTTAGGGGGGAACTTGTCGGGTTCGTCGAGGCTGCATGTGCTCACTTCAAAGAGATGCGGGATGGCGGGATCGAAGAACATCAGCGGCGTTCCGCAATCGCCGCAGAACGACCTCTCGCGCTCCGCGAAACGAATCGTTTTCGGGGTGCCCTGTTTCCATTCGAGCGCACCGGAGTGGAAAAATGTCCAGGCCACGGCGTGCGCCCCGCTCGCCTTCCGGCAGTCCTCGCAATGGCACAGGCAGGTCTGCAGGGCGGGTTCCGAGAGCTTGTATCTCACCGCGCCGCATAGGCATCCTCCCTCAATCATAGCGCGGCCTTTCCATTCCGCACCACTCTTCCGGCGGCAGCGGGGGTTCCTCCGTCTTGGCTTTCTCTAACAGACCGGAGAGGCCGTCCACCATTTTACCAAAGAGCATGGCACCTTCCTCCGATGACGCTTCAGAGGGCTTTCCGGTCACGCCGTTGAGGCTGGTCTGCGCGACGGGGTAGGAGAACACGGTGCCCCCTGTGCGATCCTCATCATCGCTTGATTTCAGCATGTCCATCCGCACCAGTTCCGTAAAGAGGTGGAGCATCAGGGATGTCTCCGCACGGTTGGCGTGGAGGTCGGCCGCATCGGAGGTATAGCTCTCCCAGACGCCTTCGCTGCATTGGAAAACATGGACGAGGCCGATCTGCAATTTTCCCATGTGCTCCAGCCGCAACTGATCAACCGCAACACGCGCCGGGGCGTCGTTGCCGAAGTGGGAGTTCACCAGCAGGAGCCGCTTCCAGCCGGTCGCGACCGCCCAAGCGGCGAGTTCGCGGATCGCCGCGATGAAGGTTTCGTGACGCAGCGAGAACGTCCCCGGCCACTTCGGTGTGTGTCCTTGTGAAACCGTATAGCGCAACGCCGACAGCACCGGCACGCCCGTCCGCGCGGAGGCCGCGGCGCAGACTTTCTCCACCAACAAGGTGTCCATGCCCACTGGCAGATGCGGGCCGTGCTGCTCCGTCGCGCCCATCGGCAGCATCAGCAGCCCGCCGTTTTTCTCGCGCAGCTCCGCGATCTCCGGCCAGGCTAGGTGTTCGAGGATGATGGGTTTCATGGGTCAGAACATCCGCGCGTAGGTGTCGATTTCCCACTGGCTGACGCGTTGGTGGTATTGGCGCCATTCTTCGCTTTTGTAGGTGATGAATTCGTCGCGGAGTTCCTGGCCGAGGGTTTCGGTCACGAAGGGATCGGCGGCGAAGGCGGCGACGGCTTCGTCGAGGGTGCGGGGGAGTTCGCAGATGCCTGCTTCGGCGAGTTGCTCGGGCGTCCATTCGTAGAGGTTCGCCTCCATCGCGGGGCCGGGGTCGAGGTTTTCGCGGATGCCCTCCAGGCCTGCGGCGAGCGCGAGTGCGGCGGCGAGGTAGGGATTGCAGCCCGCGTCCGCGTTGCGGCTTTCGAAGCGGCCGCCGCCCATCGGCACACGGACGGAGTTGGTGCGGTTGTTTTTCCCGTAGCTGTTGAAAACCGGTGCCCATGAGTAGTAGGACATCAGGCCTTTTCTAACAAGTCGCTTGTAGCTGTTCACGGTCGGCGCGAAGGCCGCGCAGAGCGCGGGGCCGTGTTTCAGGATGCCCGCGATGAATTGGTATCCGAGCTTGGTCAGGCCGAGGCCGCGCGGGTCTTCCTCGATCGCGCATTTGAAAAGGTTCTTGCCGGTTTCCTTGTCGAAGAGGGACATGTTGAAATGCGCACCGCTGCCGGTTTTATCGGCGAAGGGCTTGGGCATGAAGGTGGCGAGCAGGCCTTCCTCGGCGGCATACTGTTTTGCCATCAGGCGGAAGAAAATGTAGCGGTCGCACATCGTCAGCGCGTCGGCGTAATTGAAATCGAACTCGAACTGGGAGTTCGCGTCCTCGTGGTCGAGCGAGTAGAGATCCCAGCCGAGGTCGTTGATGGTGGTGGATACCTTGTCGAGCCAAGTATAGCGGTCGAGGAAACGCTTCACGTCGTAGCAGGCTTTCCTGAGGTCGTCGTCGGAGTTGGGAATTTCGAGTTTGCCGTCGTCCGTAAGCTTCACGACGAAAAGCTCGCACTCGATCCCGAGGTTCATGCCGAAACCCATCTCCGCAGCCTTTGCGAGCTGCTTTTTGAGCGCTACGCGGGTGTTGATCTCGTAAGGGTCGCCCTTGAAGGTGTTGTCGGCGGGGAACCACGCGACCTCCTTGTTCCATGGTAACACGATCAGTCCGTCAAGGTCGGGCACGGAGGCGATCTCGTCGTCGTTCGGGCTTTGGCCGAGGCCGTCGAGCGCGTAACCGGTGTAGAGTTCGCTGCCCGATGCGAAGTGCTCGAAGTGGTCGATGGGCACGAATTTTCCTTTCGGGACGCCGTGGATATCGACGTAGGCACCCACGCAATATTTCACGCCGCGCGCCTTGAGGTCTTCCTTCATCGCGGTGGCTTTTGCTTTTTGTTCTTCGGTCATGTTCATAAGTTTTAGTGAATAAGTATGATCGCTTCGGGCTGTGGAAGCCCATGGAGGATTCGTCGGGATTTCAGATCACATCGGGATCCGGCTTGGCGATGCGGAGCACGGGGGCTTCCTTCTGCTCGCGGCCCGGAGGATGGATTAGGTGCTCGATGTGCTTGCGTGTGGCTCCGAAGAGCGGTTCGAAAAGCTGGTCGTTGTGACGCGGGCGCGGCACGGGGACTTGCACCATTTCGCGGAAGCGGCCGGGGTTGGCATCGAGCACGAGGATGCGGTCGGAAAGGAACACCGCCTCATCGAGATCGTGGGTGATGAACACGATGGTGATGTCCACGTTTTTCCAGATATCGAGCAGGTAGTTCTGCATCTCGCAGCGGGTCTGGGCGTCGAGCGCGCCGAAGGGTTCGTCCATGAACAGCACGCGCGGCTGGTTGGCGAGGGCGCGGGCGATGGCGACGCGCTGTTTCATCCCGCCGGAAAGCTGATGGGGGTAGGCGTTTTCGAATTTCCCAAGCCCCACGAGATCAATCCACTGCCGCGCCTCGCGCTCGGCGGCGACCGATGAGGTGCCGGAAACCCTTGGCCCGAACATCACGTTTTCCTTCACGGAGAGCCACGGGAAGAGGGTGTAGCCCTGAAACACCATGCCGCGATCCGGGCCGGGGCCGGAGACGGATTTCCCATCGACAAGCACCTCGCCGGAGGTCGCGGTTTCCAGCCCGGCGAGGATACGGACGAGGGTGGATTTCCCGCAGCCGGACGGGCCGATCACGCAGGTGAACTCGCGCTTGTGGACGGAGAAGGAGACGTTTTCCAGGGCGGTGACCACGCCCCGGGACGATTCGAAACGCTTCGTAAGTCCCTTGACCTCAAGTGTTACAGGCCTTTCAAGCAGCCGATTGAATCGTGCTGCGACTTCGGGGGTTTGTTCGAGTGCTATCGTCATGGCGAATCTCCGGTTGCCGCGCGGGCTTCCCGCGCGAGTTCGTTCCGAATCAGGCGTTCCCTCGCGGCGGCGGCCAGCTTTCGCGCCGGCCATGTCACGAAATCCGCGATCATCCTTGAAACGCGTCCGCACGAGCCTACCCATGGGAACAGCAAGCCGTGGAACCATGCGAGGATCTGATCGGTCACGAAGCCCGTCAGGCCGATCAGGATGATGATGGGGAAGACCTGGTCGAAATTCCGGAAACGCCCCTGGGTCTCGATGACTTCGGTGAGGCCGCTTTTCACGCCGATCAGTTCGGCGATCACGAGCCATGTCCAGGCCCAGCCGAGGAGGATGCGGAGGTCGTTGTAGAGGTTCGGCAGGATGCCGGGAAGCACCACGCGTCCGATGAGTTGGCGGGGTTTCGCTCCCAGCGTCTGCGCCGCCTCCAGCAGGGAGGGATCGAGCAGGCGCGTGGTTTTCGAGATCATCAGGATCATGTGCGGCAGGGTGCCGATGAAGACGAGGGCGATCTTCGGCGAGTCTCCGGCGGCGAGCACCGCGACGAGCAGGGTACTGAAAGTGGGAGCCGGCATGTAGCGGAAGAAATCGGTGAAAGCCTCGAAGAGGGTGGAGAAGAAGCCGTAGGTGCCGCAGAGGATGCCGATAGGGACTCCGATGAGGCATGCCCAGAGGAAGCCGGATATAATAATGCCGAGGGAGCTCCGGTAACGCTCGGTCATCTTCGGACCGTCGTTGCGGGGCGGTTGGGTAAACATTTTCCAACCGGTCTCGATCACCTCATGCGGAGCGGGTAGGTAGGATGGATTGGCCGGGACGCCTTGTGGCACCAGCTTTAGCAAAGGCTCTTCGGGCAGGGTTTTGTAGCTGAATACGGGCGAGGAAGCCGAGAGGATGCTCCAGTTTTCCCGGATGATCTTCATGTTCTCCTCGTTCAGTGTGGCGAGCTTCCTTTTCCCCGTGGCAAGATCGCGCCAGAGGAGGTAGATCTTGGCATCGTCTTGCGATTCGCTGTCATCGAGCCAACCGGCGGTGATTGCAATCGGGGTGATCTGGCGCAGCAGTTTCTGGTTCTTCCGCTTCGATCCTTCCCTGCGTGAGGCGTTCTCCTCGCGAACGTCGTTCACGTATTTCGGGAAATAATCCTTGGGTAAATGATCGCCGGCTGTGAGTACCGTGGCGGAACCCTCGCGCGAGGCGGCCACCGTGATTTTCATGTCCGGATGCCAGATGAAAGGCACGTAGGAAACCACGCACCAAAGGATCGCGGGCATACAAAATGAGGCTGCGGTCAGGAATAGCCTGCGACCCGGTGCCAGCTCCCGCCGGATGCGGAACCAGCCAGAAAGTATGCGCGGTGAACCCATGTCTTGGTAGTGTGCGGACGCAGAAAGGGCGGGAAAGGATTCTTTCCCGCCCCTTTGGGATTATTCGGATTTCAGGGATGCGGCGTAGGCCTTCGTGAAACTTGGATTCAGATATTTTGTTGCGTCTTGGGATTTCTCATACACCTCAAACTTAAGGTTGAAGGCATCCACAAACTTGGTTGAGCCATAGATGGAGTCGAGTCCTTCCTTGTCCTCCCAGCGCTCAAGCGCCTCTTCGAGGGTGAGGATGTAGGTTCCTTTCAAAAAGGCTTCATATTCCTCGGGCTTGATTCCGACGCGGGCGGAGAGGATTTCCAGTGTCTCGTCGAGGTTCTCCTCATCCCGAATGAAGTCGGCGATTTTATACCAGACGGTAACAACCTTTGCCCAGTCCTCCTTGCGAGTATCCAGGCTCTCGGGCGACACATAGAGGAGGTCATAGATGATGCCAGGAACATCCGCCGATGTGAAAACCGGTTTGGAGCCGGGAACTGCTTTCAACGCTTGCCCGGAGTTCGGCTGCCATGCGCCGATGGCATCCACCGCCTTCGCTTGGAAAACTTGTGGGGTCTCGTTTGTGGGGGTGTTGACGATGGTCACCTTGGAAGAATCCACACCGTTTTTCTCCAGCCCGGTAAGCAGCAGCAGGTGGGAAACGAAACCCTCCTCGACGCCTACTTTTTTGCCTACGAGATCTTTCATGGAATTGATCCCCGGTGCGGCGACGATCATGTCGTTGCCGTTGGAGAAATCGTTGATGATGATGCCGACCGAGGGCTTGCCGGTTGCGCCGGTAACGAGGGCGTCGCCGTTGGTCATGGTCACGGCATCGACCTTCCCCGCCACATACGCATCCATGGACTCTACGTAATCCATCCACGCGAACTCCACCTCCACTCCGGCTTCCTTGAACCAGCCTTTCTTGATGCCGATTTCCCATGCGATCCAGCCGGGCCAGTCGGAGTAGGCGATTTTCAATGGCTCTGCGCCAAGCTGGCTCCCGCCAAGAACCCCAAAGAGACCGGCTGCGAACAATCCTTTCATCCAATTTTTGTGTGTTTTCATAAGTCTTGCGTTTAAGCGTCAGGAATCGGCTCCATCTTTAGTATGAAAAAATGGAAAAACCTTCACACGGACTTAAGCAACCCGCGTGCCACGATTATCCGTGGCTCACTCCACCACGGGCAGGAACTCCGGCAGCGTGCCGGGGATTCCTGCGAGGCGGGGGTTCGCCTCCCAGCCGTCTCTTGTGAAAATGCGGCGGGCGATGCGTTTGAGGGAATCCTTGGCGTTGCGGACTTCCGGGCGTTCGGGGCGGAGGCGGTCGGCTTCGGATTCCGGCAGGAAAGACCAGGAGAACATGATGCGGGAATCGACCATGCCGGGCTTGTCGCCGTAGGTGCGGGTCTCGCCGAAGCGCATGTCGGCGATCCAGACGCCCTCGGCGTGGGGGCGGGCGATCCACCAGCCGCGCGAGAACCATTTCACGGTCTCCACCTCGCGTTCCTTTTCCATGCCCGCGAGGGTCTCGGCGCGGCGCGGGTAGATCGTCCAGCGGACGGGAGTGGAGGGGCTTTCGAAAACGGAGCGGTAGCCGACCCATAGCTGATCGCCGCGATCTACGACGGAGCGCCAGAGCAATGTGTTGAAGGCGGTGGGAGCCTCCATGCGGCGTTCGTAGGTGATTTCCCGGCGGGCGAGGTCGGCGTCGAAGGCGGAGGAGGCGATGGCTTTCAATCCGAAGGTGATCGCGACGTAACCCGTGCTCAGGCCGAGTCCCCATTTCAGCAGGCGGGCGCGTTTGGGCTGGAGCTTTTTCGTTCGGCAAAAGCAGAGCCAGACGAGACAAACCAGAAGCGGCAGGGTGTAGAGGGGATCGATGATGAAGAGGTTGTTGAAGGCGACGCGGGTTTCGGAAAACGGCCAGAGGACGGAGGTGCCGTAGACGGTGAAGCAGTCGATGAGGACGTGGGTGAACCAGGTGAGAAAGACGAACCAGCCGGCGCGTGTGGGGGAGATCTTTTCCTTCTTCCAGAGCCTTGCCAGAGGCTTTGCCAGCGCGAACGAGGCGATGACCATGAGCAGCAGGGAGTGGCTGGCTCCACGGTGGAATTCGAGCTGCCGGGCGTTGTCGAGAAAAGGAGAGAAGATTACATCGAGATCGGGCAGTGTGCCGAACAGCAGTCCCCAAGCGACGGCGCGGTTGCCGAGTTTCTTTCCAAGAAGAGCCTCGCCGATGGCGGCTCCGAGTGTGGCTTGGGTGAGGGAGTCCACGTTGCCAGTTGGTTTCGGCTAGGGTTCGGGAGTCAGCGTTCCGCCGAACTCATGCCAAAGCAGGCGCGTAATGTGGGACTCCAGCGCGGCCAGAGGATCGTCGAGTGCTTCGGGCGCGGGGTTGTAGGAGGCTGCTTTCGATAGGTGGCCGCGAATCAGGTTAAAGGTGGTCTTCAAAAGGTCGTTGCGGAGAGTTTGAGGATCATCGGTGGTGAAGGAAAGGACATCCGTGGATATGGCATCGTCACCAGAACCGGTGATCCAGATAGCCACAGGTGTGGGAGCGTCGGTGGTCTGGATCGTGCGACCGATGTGGAGTTCGTGGGAAAACCGGACGATGCCCGACGAGGCGGTGTTGAGGTCGCGGGTGATTTCAGCGAGAATTTCCGGGAGAACCTCCGCAAACTTCTCGCCGGTGCCGATGTGAAGCACTGCTTGGGTGGCTTTTGTGGGATCTTCGTTCCAATCAGGCAGCGTGGGCTTGAGCCGGCGAATGGCGGAGACTGCGGATTGGATTTGTTCGGGGTCGGATTCCGAAAGGTCGAGGATGCGCTCGTATGCTAGAAGGGCGCGCTGAAAAGCACCTGCTTGTTCAAGGGCGAAGGCGAGCGAGATGAGTTTTGCGGATCCCTCTGGCGCACGATCCGAGTAAGTGTCCAATACGGGAGCCGATTTGATATCGCCGAGATCGACAGGTTCCATCTGGTGTGTGGAATCCGGGATGGCATCCGCGCTGTCGGGTGGAGCGATTTTGATCGAAATGGCGTCGTCTTCCATGCGGGAGACCGGCAGGGAGGCGAGGGCTTCGGCGCGAATTTCGCTGAGCCTCGCTTCGGAGGGCGGAGTAAGAAAATCCATATCACGCGTGGCCGCCCACCACATGAGCAAGGTGGCCAGCAAGCAGAGCGGGATCGCGGCGAGGAGCGGGATGCGCATGGTTTGATGGTCGAGAATCTAGTGTGCTGCGGCGGACGGGCAAGGGAACAAACAAAAAACCCCGCCGGAATGCATGCCGGTGGGGTTTTTGAGAACGCTACTGCGCTGAAAATCAATCGGCGCTCTTTACGAGGAGGGCGCGCTTGCCGACACGGTCGCGTAGGTAATGAAGTTTTGCTCGACGGACTTTGCCTTTCGTGGCGACTTCGATTTTGGCGATGCGTGGTGTGTGTAGAGGGAAAACACGCTCGACTCCCTCGCCGTAGGAAATTTTACGGACAGTGAAAGCGGAGTTGATGCCGGTGCCGCCTTTTGCAATTACCAGACCAGCGAAAATCTGTACGCGCTCCTTGCCGCCTTCGACCACCCGGCAATGGACTTTAACCGTGTCGCCTACGTTGAATGACGCAACGTCTTCCTTGAGTTGCTCCTGCTCGATTTTCTTGATGATGTCCATGATGGTGATTGCGGAAAGGTGTGGATAGGCGCTCGAACAAACTACGTCCTAACGCGCGGGGCGAGATGGCTAGGGGATGCCCAGCGCTTTTGCAAGGGTGAAATTCAGAAATAATCGCTGAAAGACTGAAAATCTGAAAAGCCGAAACTTTCCGAGTCGGTCATGTGGGCGTTTTTCCATAAACGGCGGAAGGATCGAACGAGAGATCCGATTGGGTGAATGCGAGGGCGGCGGGCGTTCCGGGAATCAGTTTGCGGTAGAAACAGGAGTCACGCCCTGTGTGGCAGGCACCCGCACCAATCTGCTCGACCACCAACACCAGCGCGTCCTGATCGCAATCGGTGCGGATCTCGACAATTTTCTGGGTGTGTCCGGATGTTTTGCCCTTGTGCCAGATTTCCGAACGCGAACGAGACCAATAGACGGCCTCACCATACTCTAAAGTCAGCTTCAGCGACTCCGCATTCATGTAGGCAAGCATCAGCGGTTCCTTCGTCGCGGCGTCGATGGCCATCGCGGGGATCAGACCGTCGGCATCGAACTTCGGAGCGAACTCGCCGGACTCTTCGATCTGGGCTTTGTCGATGCGGGCGGAAAAGGGGCTGGTGGCGGACATGGCGGGAGAAAGTGAAAGCGCGGATGCGGTGCTGTCGAGGGCGGATTTTGAACTTGGGTGCGGATTCCTAGAGTTCTTGCGGTTCTTGCTGGCGTGGATAGGTTTCGGGGAATGAGCCGACGTGCGCGAAGGAAAAAGGGAGGGGCGAAGGAGCCTTGGTTCGGTAAACTCATGGTTTTTTCCGGGGTTTTCCTTCTGCTGGCGCTGGCGCTGGGTTATGCGGGACTGCGCGCTTATTTGCATAGTGAGGGTTTCCGAAAATTCCTTTCGGCGGAGGTTAGCAAGACCGCAAAAGTGGTGGGTTCGTTCAATGCTTTCAGATGGGACGGGCTGGCGGTGGAGACGGAAAAATTCGAAGCCACGGGGGAGGGGATGATCGCCACGGTGAAAGCGGATCAGATCGGCACGGAGGTCGGCTTCGGAGCCTTGGGAAAGGGAGCTTGGGAGTTGAAGCAGACTCGTGTTTCACGGGTGGCGGTGGGATTGGATTTCACGAGGAAAAACGAGCCTTCGCCGACTATGCCTGAGGAGGTTGCGAAAGCGGTGCGGAAAAAGCAGCCCGGCTGGGTGCCGAGCGAAGTCGAGCTTGAGTCGATATCCATCGGCGAGCTGGCGATCCGTGCCAAAACGCGGGAGGGCGAGGTCGCCGCGCGAGGCATGAAGGTGCGGCTGGAGGCGGCTTCGGGGAAAGGGGCTTATCAAGGCGAGATCACAGGCGGGACGATTGATCCCGCGAAGGATTGGTTGCCTGAGATTCATGTTGAAAAGGTCAGGGGTTCTTACCGCGACGGTAGCGCATACATTACCAGTGCGAACCTAAAGGCGTATTCCGCTGGGCGCATCAATGCCTTCGGAGAGTGGAGTTCGGAGACGGGGACGTATGCGCTGGAGGGTGACATTGAGGGTGTTAAGTGCGACGAGTTTCTCAACGAAAACTGGGCGCGCCGGCTCACAGGCGATGTCGCCTCCACTTTTTCCGTGAACAACATTGCCGGGAAAATGGTAATGAACGGCGACCTTGTAATACGCAACGGCACGCTCACCGCCCTGCCTATGCTCGACGCGCTTGCAGCCTACGCGGATACCCGTCGGTTCCGAATCCTGCCTCTCAGTGAGTCGCGGACGAAATGGCGCTACTCGGAGGACGGATTCGTTTTCACGGATTTCGTGATGGCCAGCGAGGGGCTGATCCGGTTGGAAGGAAATTTCTCAATCAAAGGTCGGGAAATCGATGGTCTTTTCCGGCTTGGGTTGGTTCCCGGAACATTGGCAAACATTCCCGGCGCGGAGACTCACGTTTTCCTTCCTGGCGAGCGTGGCCTGCTATGGGCTCCCATCCGGATCACGGGAACTTTGGATCATCCCGAGGAAGACCTCACCGACCGACTCATCACCGCGGCAGGTCTCCGCATGTTCGAGCAGATCCCGGAAACCGGCGAGAAAGTCTTGAAATTCACCAAGTCCGTCATCGGTGATCATCCCGCGGGTGTGATCGATAAAGGCATAGAAGGAGGGCGCAAGGTCATCGACGAGGGTGAAAAGGTGATCGAGGGGGCGGAGGATGTGATCAAGGGCCTGCTCGGGAATTGACTCTGAAAGATACGCTTGTTTGTGGCGTATGCTGGGACAAACTTCGGCAGTGAGTCCTGCTCCGCATCCCATATTATGAAAACGAAAATCCAAATCATCGCGCTCGCACTGGCGGGCTTTGCCATCACCGCCCAAGCAGAGACGAAGCCGCTCAAGGCTTTGCTCATCACCGGCGGTTGCTGCCACGACTACAAGACACAGAAGGATATCCTGAAAAAAGGCATCGAGGCGCGTGCCCATATCATCGTCGATCAGATCCACACCGACAACTCCAGCACCAAGCCCGATCTCCCGATCTATGGCGTGCCTGATTATGCGAAAGGTTACGACGTGGTGATCCACGACGAGTGCGCGGCGGACATCAATGACGATGCGGTGGTCAAAGGCGTGATCGCTCCGCATAAGGCCGGTGTTCCCGGCGTGAACCTGCATTGCGCCATGCACTCCTACCGCAGCGGTGATTACAATAAACCCGTCGAAGCCGGTGCCGCCAATGCCCAGTGGTTCGAATACCTCGGTTTACAATCCAGCGGCCACGGCCCGCAGAAGCCCATTGACATCATCTACGTGGACAAGAAGCACCCGATCACCAAAGGCCTTGCCGATTGGACGACGGGCAACGAGGAACTCTACAACAATGTCAAAGTTTTCGATACGGCTCATGTCCTCGCAAAGGGCAAACAAGGAAATGAGGAAACCGTGGTAACGTGGACGAACGACTTCAGTGGAACCAAGGTTTTCAATACCACGATTGGTCATAACAACACGACGATCGAGGATTCCCGTTACCTAGACCTCGTCACCCGCGGCATTCTCTGGGCTTGCGGAAAACTCGACGAAAAAGGCGGGATCGCCGAGGGCTATGCGCCTGCGAAAGCGGCGGAATAAGAAATTTCCACAGCGAAGATACCTAAGATGCCCGGCGAATGACCGGGCATCTTTTTTTTCGCATGCCAAGTCGGCGACCTGGGATCGCCGCTACGAAAGCAGAGATTTCCCCGTCATCTGTTCCGGCTTTTCAAGGCGTAGCATTTCCAAGAGGGTGGGGGCGACGTCGGCGAGGATGCCGTCGCGCATTTTCTTGGATGAGGCGTCGTCGGCTACGTAAATGATCTCCACCAGGTTCGTGGTGTGCGCGGTGTTCGGGGAGCCGTCGGGGTTGCGCATGTATTCGCAATTGCCGTGGTCGGCGGTGATGAGGAGCTTGCCGCCGAGCCGGAGGGTCTGCTCGACGATGGCTTTGACCGCCGCGTCGATGGTTTCCACGGCTTTGATCGCCGCTTCCACGACTCCGGTGTGGCCGACCATGTCGGGGTTGGCGAAGTTCAGGATCACGAGGTCGAAGTTCTTGAGGTTGTCCACGACCGTGGCGGTGACTTCCTCCGCCGACATCTGCGGCTTGAGGTCGTAGGTGGCGACATCCTTGGGCGAGGGGATGATGAAGCGCTTCTCGCCCTTGTTCTCCTTCTCGATCCCGCCGTTGAAGAAATAGGTGACGTGCGGGTATTTCTCGGTCTCCGCGATCCGCATCTGTTTCATCCCGGCGGCGGCTACGGTTTCACCGAGCGTCATGTCGAGAGATTGCGGCGAGAAGATCGCCTCGCAGGGATAGGTCTCGTCATAGACGGTCAGCGTGACGAAATGAACCTGTGGCACGGCCCCGCGGTCGAAGCCATTGAAGTCCTTGCGCAGAAACGCCTCGGAAAGCTCGCGGGCGCGGTCGGCACGGAAATTGAAGAACAGGACGACATCGCCGTCGCGTATGCGCTGGGTGTCGGCTTCGCAGAACACCATGGCGGGCATGAACTCATCGGTCTTCGCCTGCGTTTCATAAACCTCGGCGACGGCCTCCGAGGCGAGGATGTCCCTTTTCGCGCCGATGCCGTGGACGATAGCGTCCCACGCGAGCTTCACGCGATCCCAGCGCTTGTCGCGATCCATCGCGAAGTAGCGCCCGACGACCGTGGCGATCTTCGCGCCGACCTTCGCCGTCTCGTCCTCGACCTTCGAAAGGAACGTCGCGCCGCCGGTAGGGGAGGTGTCGCGTCCGTCGGTGATCGCGTGGATCAAAATATTCTTCACGCCCGCTTCACCGGCGAGTTTCGTGATCGCGATGAGCTGATCCTGGTGGGAATGCACGCCGCCATCGGAGACGAGCCCGATGAGGTGGAGCCGTCCGGATTTCGCCTTTTCGAGCGCCTTTTTGAAAACCGGGATGTCCGCGATCGTGCCCTCGGCGATGGCCTTGTTGATGCGGGTGAAATCCTGATAGACGATGCGACCGGCACCGAGGTTGAGATGGCCGACCTCCGAGTTCCCCATCTGCCCCTCGGGCAAACCGACATCCAGGCCGGAGGCACTGAGAAAGGAGTGGGGATATTGGGAAAGGACTTCGTCGGTGAAGGGGGTGTTGGCGAGGATCACGGCGTTGCCGTCTTTTTCGGCTGTTGCCTTGCCGCCGGGGTTTGTGCCCCAGCCGTCGCGGATGATGAGAACTACTGGTTTCTTCGACATGCGAGCCGCTGTAATGGGTCTCCGGCGGATGGGCAAGGCGGGATTGCTGGAAGAGTTCTCCTCTGCGTCCCTGCGGTGAAAATCCTACGATACGCATCCTCCGAAACCGGGAAATCGGTCACCTGCTCCAGCTTTATGCCGTAAAGTTCCGCGATCTCCGGCGCAATGGAGGTGTGGTATATTTCCTAGTGCAGGATTGCGGCATGCGCAAGGCGAGATGGTTGGTGGAATGGGCGGGCAAGCAGGGGAAATCCGCGATCTACCAGTGTATTTCACGCATCGTGGACCGGCGTTTCGTATGCGGGGATGGTGAGCGATCCTGGGGATTACCGCTGGAGCGGCTATGGCGAGGCCATCGGCGGCGGTGCGAAAGGCAACGGCAAGAAGGCGCGGGAAGGGCTTGTGCGAGCGTGCATGAGCCACAAGGGAATCGGCTTCGAGGCGGAGAAATGGAAGGAGGTTTCAAGGATCTACCTAAGGGCTATGGGCATGGCGCTGGGGAGGAAGCGCGCCGAGACGCAAGACTTGGAGACACAAGACTCAAGAAAGATGAGGACTCTTGCAGTCACCAAAAATACGGAGGAGATGCTTGCTTCAGAGGACAACGAAACGGTGCTGCCTGATCTTGGCATGGCGGGTATGCTGATGAAGCGGGTGAGGTTTTTGGGCGCATGATTGTTTTTTTGAGGCGGCCTATCTCCACTTCGCTCCGGTTCACGGACGGGGCGGTGATAGGGAGCAAGGTTTTCGTGAACGAGGCGTTTCGGGAGCGCGGGAGAGGTTCACGGAGAGGAGGAAGGACGGTGCGCGGCAGATGCGGGGGAGTGCGCGGCGTCGGCAGGGGTGTTTTGGATTGTGCGGGATCTCCGGGTGAGGGTTTGAAAAAAATCCTCGATCCCAGCCATTTCAAAGACCGGGAAAACCGATGGAGTTTGTTCGGCTGCGATGCGTTGAGGTCGTCACGCGGGCGCCACCGCTTGCATCCAGCCGGGTGGATCGGTGCGCGATGGGGAAGTGATTGCTGCCGCCGATGCGGCGGGGATGGCGATGGTTTTTACTGGTCGCCGCCACTTTCAGGCATTCATCCGCGTCACTTCGCGGCGATCGTGCATCACTTCGCGGTGATCGTGAGCTTCTGCGTCGCGGCATCAGCGCCTTCATCCACGATCCAGTGCAGGGTGAAGCCGTTCCAAAGTGCCTTCGATCCGAGATCCGCGAAAGTGAGCTTGGCCTTGTCGGTGGTCTGGATTTCGAAATCGTGGTTGTCGAAGGCATCCGTCCTGAATTCCACATAAGACATCGCTTCGCCTACGACGGTGGCTGGGTTCGTCTCTTCCAGGAAATCGATTTTTTCGCGCTTGCGGGAAAGGGTTTCGTATTTGAGCACATCCTTTTTGGCGCGCTTCTCAAATGCATCGATTTTGTCAGAATCATCGCCGGGGCCGCGTGGATAGGGTTTCACATCGAGGCTGATCTCGAAATGCACGGGGTTGGTGATCGTGCCCTTGTCGGTTAGCTTTCCGGTCACGGAAACACCGCCGCGCTCGGGATGAACCGTGACCTCGAAGGCCGCATCGCCCGTTACCTTGCCACGAAAAGTAACCGGGCTGCTGGGATCCTCGGTGGCGGGTTGCTCACTTGTTAAGGAGTCGGAGTTGATCTTTTTGTTGATCTTTTTCCCATCGGGTAGGGTTTCGATGATATCGAAGTTTACTTGGAAGGGCACTTTGGCGAAGACCGGCTTGCCCTCTTTCGTGAGAGGATCGATGATGCCCTGGCCTTTCGCGGTGACCCCGAAGCGCATTTTTTTCCGATGCTCGATGCCGATGAAGTAGCCGATCCACGGTTGTTTTTTGAGGCTGGGAAGATCAGCTTGGACTGCGGTGGGGGCGAGAAAAGTGCCGACGGTCATGGCGATGCAGGGAATGACTTTCTTCATACCCTTGTAAATGACAACGGATGCGGATTTCGCCAAGGCAAAAGGCGTGACGAAATTTCCTTTGCCGTGCCGTGCGGTGTGCGTTTCGCTACGCGTGAAGACATGACTGCCGAAGAACTCTCCCAATCCGCCGCGAATGATCCCGCGCCCCCCGCAGGCCTAAGTTCCGCTGCCAAGGCTCTCTGGTATGCCCGGGCTGGCAAATGGGATGCCGCACACGATCTCTGTCAGGAGGTTCCCGGCAACGCCGGATCATGGATCCACGCATGGCTGCACCGCGAGGAAGGCGATCTCGGAAACGCCAGCTACTGGTATTCCCGCGCAGGTAAAAGCATGCCTCCGAAAAACATCACCCTTGAGCAGGAATGGATGGCAATCGCTTCCGAACTCGTTGGATGAACCATCATGGATTTCCTCGAAAAAAACGATGTCTGGATCTCACCCTACCGGCTCAAGTCGCGTGGATTTCTGAATTCGATCTCCAACCGCCGCGAGTTTCTAGGGACGCTGATCCGCATTGGTGATGGCTACGGCTGCATTCACCCGTGGCCGGAGCTGGGCGATCCGCCGCTGGAGAAATGCATTGATGACCTGCGCAGTCGCCGCTTCTGGCCGATTGTGCGACGCGCTCTGCGCTGTGCGGAATTCGACAACGCCGCGCGCTCCAGCGAGGAATCCCTTTTCGAGGAAATGGAAGTCCCGCGCAGCCATGCGACCCTTGCCAACGCCGATGCCAAAGAACTCACCGCCGCCGTCGAGGCAGGGTTCGATGCCGTGAAAATGAAGGCCGGGCGCGACCTCGCCGCCGAGGCCTTGTTCCTGGAAACCATGCTCGCCGCCCACCCGCAACTCCGCTGGCGGCTCGACTTCAACGAATCCTTGGAACCCGCCGCAGCGGACGCGTTTCTAACAGGTCTTTCCCCGCAGGCACGCATGGCCATGGACTTTATCGAGGACATCTGCCCGTTTTCGGAAACCATTTGGGAAAGCCTTTGGAAAAAGCACCGCGTCCGCCTCGCGGTGGATCGCGAGTCCGGTCCGCACCGTAAAGCCGCGCAGGTCATGGTGATCAAGCCTGCGGTGGACGAGCCCTTTCCCCTCGCCGAGGCGGCGGCGATGAACAGCCAGGCGGTCATCATGACGAGCTACATGGATCACCCTCTCGGCCAAGCCTTCGCCGCGTGGGAGGCGGCTCGGATGGGACTGATTTTTCCCGGACTGGTCGGCACCTGCGGATTGCAGACGCACCATCTTTTCGAAAAGGACGCCTTCACCGAGTCGCTCGGAGAATGGAAGCCGGACTTCACCATCCCGGAGGGCACCGGGCTTGGTTTTGACGACGCGCTCGCCGCGCTCACTTGGGTGAAGCTTTAAACCATGAAAGCCGAAGACATCCTCAGCGAGACGTTCTGGAAATACGGCGGAGATGTGCTTTTCCAAACCTCCGGGAGCACGGGAGCGGCGAAACAAATCGTTCTAACAAAGGAAGCTCTCCTGCTCTCCGCGCGGGCAGTGAACGATTGGCTGCGCGTGGATGCGAATTCCGTCTGGGGACTGGCGTTGCCGCTGCACCACGTCGGCGGCTTCGGTGTCGCCGCGCGGGCTTACGCGGCGGGCTGTGGGCTTGCTGTTTATCATGGGAAATGGGATGCCGCCGGTTTTGCGAAATGGCTCGAGGAGAAGGGAGTCACGCACGTTTCCCTAGTCCCCACGCAGATTTACGATCTTCTGGCTGCCGGGCTGGATGCGCCGTGTTCTTTGGCTGCGGTGGTGGTCGGCGGCGGCAAACTCACGGAGCAAGCCGGTCAAGCCGCCCGCGACAAAGGCTGGCCCGTCCTCGCCAGCTACGGCATGACCGAGGCATGCTCGCAGATCGCCACACAGCCCCTCGCTTCACTGGTCGGGCCATACGCCGCCTCACCGCTGGAGCTCTTACCCATCTGGGAAGCAGAGGAAACGCCGGGAGGTTTACTCCGCATCAAAGGCGAAGCGCTCCACAGTGGCACCATCGAACAAGGCGTTTTTCAAAGGAGGGAAGGGGAATGGTTCATCACCAATGACCTTGTAACCGTGTCGGGAAACACCCTCAACCCACTTGGCCGCGCCGACTCGCGGGTGAAAGTCATGGGCGAACTCGTCGATGTGGAGGCGGTGGAAAAACGATTGATCGAACTCGCCGGGGGATCGATCCGCGAAGGCACCTTCGCTGTCATCGCTGTCCCCGACCCAAGGCGCGAAAGCGCCCTCATCGCCGTTTTTGAAAAAGAGTTCCCGGAGCATATCATCACCGCCTACCAATCCCAAGCCCCCGGCCCGGAACGCTTGGTGAGGTGGATGGCCATGGAATGTTTTCCCCGCACCGCACTTGGAAAAATCCGTCGAAACGAGCTCAAGGAGTGGTTGCCGCCAATCAGTTAGCGCAAAAAACTTGCGTTAATGAAAAATCGTTTCACCTTGCCCCCGTGAACACGAAACGTCTTTTGCCAGTATTTTTTTCCCTCTTGCTGGGTTCCGCCCACGGCGCGGAGCTGAAAGTGGCCTCGCTGCATCCGCTGATTGGCGATTTGCTGCGGCAAGTCGGTGGGGAAAAGGTGCAAGTGGTGGACGTGATCGGCGACAAGGGCGATCCACACTCCTTTGAGCCGCAGGCGGCGGATCTGGTGGCAGCCGATGGAGCCACGCTATACTTCGTTTCCGGCATGGGGCTGGAGGGGTATTTGCCGAAGCTTCAAGGCATCCTCGCCGGAAAAGCGAAGATCGTGGAAGTCGGCGCGACGCTGCCCGCACTCGAAGGGGCTTGCGACCACGAGGGGCACGACCACGATCACGACCACTCGCATGAGGTCGATCCGCATTGGTGGCACTCGGTGGATCTTTTCCGCCGCGCGGCAGGAGTGGTGGCGGATGAGCTTTCCGCAGCGAGTCCGCAGGATCGTGCGGTTTTCGAAGCAAACGCGGACGCTTACCGCGCAAAACTCGATGAACTGGAGAAATGGGTGAAACGCGAGGTGATCCGTGTCCCGCGCGACCGCCGCAAATTGGCCACCGCACACGCCGCGTTCCAATATTTCTGCGAGGCCTACGGCTTCGAATCCTACTCCGTGCAGGGAATGAATCGCGAGCGTATGCCGGATGCCGAGAAACTTGCCGAGCTGATCGCAACCCTGAAAAAGGAACGCGTGGCAGCCATTTTCCCTGAAAAGGAATCGAATCCCAAAATGCTGCAAAGCCTGACCAAAGACACCGGCATCAAGCTCGGCGGCGAGCTCGTGGCCGACGGGCGCGGCATGACCAGCTACGAGGAAATGATGAGAGGCAACGTCACCGCCATCGTCTCCGCGCTCAGCGCAAGGTGAGCGATGAGCGGCCGCCTATTGGCTGCCCGGCACGTGGGGAAATGGCGGGGCAGCCGCACCTTGTTGGTTGACGCGCAGCGCTTGACGCATAGGTTGACACTTGATCTTTGAAAACCCCATGAAAGCCCTGATTTTTATTCCCGTCGCTGCGTCGCTTATTTTGCCGCTATCGGGACAAACCAAAAATTCCGAAAAGCCTTCGGAGAATCCCGAGTTCCTCCGCGAATCGGCACTGGAGATCGACCGGCATATCGCCGCCTTTTATCGCTCCAATAAGCTTTCCGTGCCGGCCGTTACTGACGATGCCACCTTCATGCGGCGGGCGTTTCTCGTCGCCATCGGGCGTATCCCGACGGCGGAGGAAGCGCTGGCATTCATTGAAATTGAAGACCCGGCAAAGCGCGGGGAACTGGTGAGTTACCTGATGAAATCCCAGGGCTACTCCAGCCACATGACAAACTGGGCTTTCGATCTCTTGCGTCTGCGCGACGGGCGGCAGGGCAGCCAGGCGACGAACGAGCCTTACCGGAACTGGATACGGAAGGCGATGGACGACAACATGCCGTGGGACGAGTTCGTGACATCCCTTGTCGCAAGTTCCGGCAACGGCTGGGATCCGAAAACCGCTTCCGTCGGCTACTACACCATCGACCGCGGGATGCCGCTCGACAACCTCTCGAACACGATGCGCATTTTCCTCGGTTCCCGCATGGAGTGCGCGCAGTGCCACGATGATCCATTCGGAAAAACCGAGCGCAAGGATTTCTACCACCTTGCCGCCTTCACCAACGGGCAATACCAGCAGAACGAGCAGCACATGCGCGGCCTCTGGCAGGAATACCAGAACGATCAGCAAAACCGCGGTGAGGAATACCGCGTTGCCCAGCTTTTCTGGGACAGAATCTACGGCATGTCGCTCAGCGGCGGCGGAAAAGGGCAGATCGAGCTGCCTTCGGATTACCAATACCGGGACGCCGATCCGGGTGAGTTGCTCGGCGCGAAGACACCTTTCGGCAAAACCGTCCGCATGTCGGATCGCAGGGCGGAGGGCGATGGCAGGGAGCAGTTCGCAGACTGGATCGTGACCAGAACCGGCGAGCAGTTTCCCGCCGTGATCGCAAACCGCATGTGGCAGCGCATCATGGGCAAGGGGATCTATGAACCGGTCGATGATTTCATCGATTCCAAGAAAACAGTCCATCCCGAGTTGATGAAGCATCTTGCCAAGCTGATGCACGATCTCGATTACGACCTGCGCGCCTTCCAGCACGTGCTGATGCTCACCAAAACCTTCCAGTTTGCAACGAACCCGAACCCCTCCACACTCGACGGCGGCGATGATTTCCACGGGCGCAAGATCGCCAGACTTTCCTCCGAGCAGATCTGGGACTCGCTGATCACTCTTTCCAACGGCGATCCCGACAAGAAACCTGTCCGCACCGCAGACAACCGGATCTTCGTCGGAGGTAATCCGGTTCTTGTCGGTCAGATGGACATGATCCAGCTCTCCAACGATGTGCTGGCCCTCGAGTCGGAGAAGGAGGTTCGGAAATATTTCAAAGACTTCCTGGCCATGGTGAAAAGCGGTGTCGGCAAAAAGGGCAATGACAAGGATTCCATGACCATGGGAATGGCACCCGTCCAGAAATACGGCAGGGACTCTCCGGTGCGCGCTTCCGAGCTTCCATCGCCCGCACCGCGGGAGCATTTCCTCTACCTCTTCGGAGCCTCCGACCGCGAGGTGGTCGAGGGCGCGAGCAAGGAGCCGAACGTCGGCCAGGTGCTCTCCATGATGAACGGATACGTCCAGCGCCAGCTCGTCGGGAACTCCGGCGCGCATATCTACAAGAGCCTTGAGGGAGCCGGATCCGAAGGCGAGAAAATCCGGCGCATCTACCTCGCCATCCTGAACCGTCCGCCCACCGAGGAGGAGATGGGCTGGATGAAAGAGGAGGTCAAAGCCCGCGGCGAGGAGGGATATCGCAACATCGTCGCCTCGTTGGTCATGTCCTCGGAGTTTCTCTTTCTGCAATGAGATCGGAATTATATCGGACACACAGGGAACTTCGGAATGCTGGTGTGATAATTATGCGCTGGAAAATATCGGGATTCCCACTACTTTAAGCTCATGTCAAACGTCGCGGTATTGCTCAAGGAAGCCTCGAAATTGGATCGCCTGGATCGTGTGGAGCTGATCTCGTCGCTTTTGGAGGATTTTGATCCCAATCCTCATTATGTGGGCGACGAGGAAGCCATGAGGCGTCTTGATGAGCTTAAATCCGGGAAAGTCGAGGGCTTGTCCGAAGAAGAGTTCTGGAAAGTCTGTGGGCGTACATGACCATGCGTATCGTTCGTCATCCACAACTCGCCGCTGACATCCGCGATATCGCCTTATATTATGCGGAGGTATCACAAAGGGTTATTCAATCCTTCTGGGCTGAATTGGATCTTGTCCTTATTTCGATCCAAAGAAATCCCCGCAGCAACCATTTCGATTCCTGCGGCCTCCGCAGAGCCAACCTTATAAAATTCCCTTACCATTTGCTTTATGAAGTGGATGGTGATTCTATTTATTTGTTAGTTCTCCGACATGATCGTCGCCATCCGAGTTACGGACTTGATAGGCGTAATCAATAAAATCAAAAAACCATGAAAGACATCCTCAACAAAGCCGACGAGCCAACCCGCCGCCAGTTCATGTCCAACGCCGCGCGAGCCTATCTCGGCGTCCATCTTTTTCCCATGCTCGGCCCGACCATTGCCAGTGCGGCGGCGGAAGGCGCGGCGAAGGGCGCGAAGGCGAAGCACGTGATCTACCTTTTCATGGCGGGCGGCATGAGCCACATCGACACCTTCGATCCCAAGCCGAAGAAAAAGGACGTCATGGGGCCGACCACGGCGATCCCGACCAAGGCGGATGGCGTCGAGATCGGCAGTTACTTGCCTAAGACGGCGGAGGTGACGGACAAGATGTGCATCATCAACTCGCTGAACTCGACCCAGGGTGCGCACGAGCAGGGCAGCTACATCATGCACACCAGCTACAGCCAGCGCGGCACGATCAAACATCCGGCGCTCGGCTCGTGGGTGGTGAAACTCGGCGGTCGCCTGCATCCGGAGCTTCCCGGTTTCGTATCGGTGAACACCTCGCCGGAATACACCGGCGGCGGCTTCTTCGGTGCGAAATATTCCGCCGCGCCCATCGGTAGTCCGGATCAGGGATTGCAGGACTCGCAGCGCCCCGATCAGGTATCGCAGGAGGATTTCTCCCGACGCCTTTCCCTGGCGGACAAGCTCAACACTCAGTTCCACAACCGCTACCCGAACGCCGATGTGAAGGCCTACGAGGAACTTTATCGCGAGGCGATCGCGCTGATGAACTCCAAGGATCTCAAGGCCTTCAACCTCGGTGAGGAGGACTCCCAGACCCGCGCCCTTTACGGCGGCGGAAACTTCGCGCAGGGCTGCCTGCTCGCGCGGCGTCTTGTCGAGCACGGCGTCCGTTTTGTGGAAGTCCAGCTCGGCGGCTGGGACACGCACTATGACAATTTCACCGCCGTGGAAGGCCGCTGCAAGGAGTTCGACCAAGCCTACGCCGCCTTGCTCACCGATCTGGAAAAGCGTGGCAAGCTGCAGGATACGCTCGTGGTCGTCGCCACCGAATTCGGACGCACGCCGGAGATCAAGAAGGAGCACAACGATGGTCGCGACCACCATCCCAACGCCTTCAGTTGCGTGCTGGCCGGCGGTGGGGTGAAGGGCGGCATGAAATACGGGGAAACCGATGCCGCAGGCAACAAGGTCAAGAAGGACATGATCTCCGTGCAGGATTTCAACGCCACCATCGCCTACGCCCTCGGACTACCCCATGATCTCGTCCTCATGTCCCCGACGAAGCGTCCCTTCAAGATCGCGGACAAGGGCACGCCGGTGACAAAGATCTTCGGGTGAGTTGTTGTCGCGACGTCTGGCAATTTACCTCGGCATGCCCAATTTTTCCTCAAGGCAGCGCCAATGGGCCGCCGGCGCTGAGTTCCTGGTGGCCGAAGGCATGGGCGATGGAGAGCTAGAGGCGGTATTCTGGGCTATGTTTCCGAAATGCAGCGTTGGAGCGTCCCCCGCAAAAGTTGTACAGGGAATAAGCCCGATCTGAACCTTCACTGCCGAATTCCCGGATGGTCAAAACCCTGCGGGTGTGGTCAAGCTGACGACAGCTTGCCGGGGTCTGGGGCGG
>JBJONG010000010.1:0-102866 GCA_046051965.1 Verrucomicrobiota bacterium | reverse complement strand
CAGATCAGGCGTAAATCGGAAACGCATAACGGGAAGCGGCTGCCCCGCTAACACCGGCTCGGGCCTGTTCAACAACCGATAGCTTCGAGGTTCCGCTGCGCTTCACTCGAAGCTATCTTTGGGGTTCTCCCAATCTTTTTTGTATGGATTCACGGATGTGTCCACTCTGCTAGGAGTGATCCGTATATTACTGCGATCAACATTTTCTCATCCTTATTCTCAGTCTTACGAGCATACTCAGCGAATGTCATCTTAATTCTCTCGAAGTCATCATCATCAAGTTTGATCTTATTGCCGACCATCACAGTTGCCACCAACATGTCACGATTAAACATCGGGCTAATTGCAAAAACACCCTTCGCATGTGGATGATCTTTCAGTCCCCAAATCTCCATCAATGAAGCAGAAGCATCCACGCCAAATTGTTTTGAATCCGCATTGAACGCTTCAGCAATCTTGGTGAATAACTCAACAAATGTCTCCTGATTGATCTTAGCAATCTTGTGTGCCTTACCGACTAAGGATATTGATTCAGGCAGTGTAATCACGAGTCGCTTTGGAGGCGTATCCATCTTTATTGGATCTGCGGCAACCGAAAGTGTTCCAAGCAGAGAAATCCCTGCGACAACTAAGGTAATCATCTTGTAAATTATGTTCATGTCGGGAGTATTCAGATTCTGCTAAAATTCAAAGCTTTGAATGTTCAGATAACAACAACGCAGTGAAAACGTCAAAGTAGGTTCTCTCGTCCTCAGTCTTGAGTTGTGGCCGCACACTTGCCATCTGTCTCTTGAACTCTTCGACAAATTCGGACTCTCTTTTGATCTTATTGGCATTAGCAACGAGCAAAAGCATCGAGTTGATATTGAAGTTCACATCAACCTCAAACACGACATGTGACTCTGGGCGCGCTTCCAATCCGGCCATGCCGATAATAGCCGTCTTGGCCTGTTCTCCAGCGGTCTGTGCGTCCTTTTTCGCTTCGTCGTAAAACGCTCTATTGAAAGCGTTGTATTCCTTCTCGGTCAGTGAATTCAAATTGAGACTACTGAGATCAACGGATTCGTTCTTCTTACTCCCGCATGAGGCAAACGGAATTGCAAGGGTGAGCAAAAGTGGCAAGAGGCATCTGGAATATTTCATATGTTTTTTCTGGAGAACGTCAAAGTCCACACATTCGCTACCTCTCAGCGCACCCCGCAGCACGGAAAGGCAGGTGATAAGTGAGCCAGCTTAAACAGAAAGCGGGTAGCGGATTGTGGTGTGACGGCTTGTTAGGATTCTTTGATTTCTTCATAGGCTTTCTACAAATCTTCACGTTTGGTCTTGGTGGAAGGCGAAAATACAGGGAGTCCTGTGAAGCGACGTTCAAACAACTCGTGGAAGCCTACGAGATTGAGCTTAGTAAGATCGAGGGCGATGCCTGCGATCTCTACGAGATTCCGGTTCTGTGCGGCAATCAGATGCTTCTCATGCGCCTTAAGCGTGATCATGGCCTTCCCATCAGAGCTATACCTATCCTCTCCGAAGAAACGGGAGACAAGATCGGTGATGTATTTGTTCCGTTCGCCGAGAGCCTCAACGAAATTGAAATAGTTCGCCTCAGATAATCCAAGATTATGAACCAAATGAGAATCGTGTTGATCAGCCAAGAAGCTCAAACTAGCAAAATCCAGCTTCGTATCCGGACAGTAGTGAGCGATGATCGATGTCTCTCGCTCTGTAACCAACGACGCACCATCCTCTGTCATCGACTTGGAGCGAAAAGTCTGCAACACCATGAAGCGGGAATAGAGTGTAAGCATTGCGCTTGTAGCGGCTCTATACTGTGTATCTTTCGCGTTATCCCTCTGCTGCTTAAGCGCCAAAAGATAGGCAGCATAAGCACCCGCTCCAGCTCCGAACAACGCAGTGAAAAAGCCGATAATGCCGGAGGCGATAACTTCAATGATCGTGGCGCAAGTCATTTCTTAATTTCTCCTCCTAACAGATGTATTGAACGGCCGGTAGGGTTTGGGGGGGTACACGACCGGTCGTGTAACAGGGGGCAAAGGCGACCCGGCTGTACTTATTTCTCCCTTCTCGGTCATGAGGATTTTTTAGAAGCGCTTACGCCGCGTACCAAGCAAGAAATGAGTGAAGTCGGAAACAGAGGTCACGCCACGGGTAGTTACTCCAATTCCTAATCTAGGAGAAATTAGGAGGAAATTAGGAATTTGCCGGGGATTCCTTGCAGCGCCGCATTTGCGGCTACTTTTCAAGCAAGGTGGCGAGATTCTGAGCCGGGCTGTAAATGAAGGCGTTTCCTTGTTTGCTCCGAATCAGAAGTGTTTTCCCGACCAGGCTTTCGAGATCATTTTTGGCGGTCTGGTTCGAAACGCCGTGGGAGGTTTGGTGGCTCACGACGGTGTAGCCCGCGTAAGGATGCTTGAGCGCGTGCTTAAGCAGGGCGAGTTGGCGGTGATTGAACCCGCCTTTGGGTTGCAGGTGGATTCGCAGGGAATCGATTTCGGCCTGTTTCTTGCCGATATATTCCCGGAGAGAGGAAATCGAGGAGCAAATGACCTGCAACTGATGGTTGAGGAAATAGTTCAGGTCGTTGCCATCGGTCTCGGTATAAAGGAAGGCTCGATAGTATTGCTTGGGGGCTTTGAGGATTTCGTGGGAAATGGAGAAAAACTCGGCGAGCCAGAATCCGCTTTTCAACATCGACCAATAAAAGAGGGCGCGGGCGGTTCGGCCGTTTCCATCCACAAAAGGGTGATCGTAAGCGATCCAGAAGTGGATGATGATCGCCCGGATGACAGGGTGCAGGAAACCCGTCATTCCCGGCTCATTGGCGAAATCGCACAAACTCGACATCCGTTTCTCCAAATCCTCTGCGGGTGGAGGGATGTGGAAAATTTCCCCGCTCTCCTCATCCTCGATCCTGACATCCTCGTCGGGGAAACGGAAACGTCCCTCCTGTTCCGGCTTATCGAGGGTGCCTGCGGTGACTTCCCGGTGGATGCGCAGGATGACCTCTTTCGACAAAGGCTGGTTCTTGAGATCCGAGAGGAGCCGCATCGTCCGGTAATTGTTCAAGACCATGCGCTCATGGTCGGTGGCCGGGGGGCGTTGGCGGCGAATCATGTCCCTGGCCTCCGAGCGTGTCACCACGGCGCCTTCCAGTTGGCTGGAGGTCAGCGCCTCCTCGATCACCGAATCCACATAATAGCGGTCGCGGGTCTGGGATTGGACAATACCATCTTCGGTAACACCGATGCCGCCACCGCAATGCAGATCGATCTCATGTAGGCTTTCGAAGGCCTTCTGAGTCAGAAAAAAGGTGAAGGGGCGGCCTTTGGCGTCTGTCATCGTGGACATCTGGGAGCGGCTGCTCCGGTTCATACGTATGGCAGCCCACTGCTGCTCAACGGACAGGCCTCCCGGCTCCGGCGAAGCGCGGTGACGGAATTCCTCCCAGTGCAGGTAACGGTCAGGTCGCGAACTATCCGTGCGTCCGAAATCGAGAAACTCGCTGAATTTACCGTCCTGGATGACCTGACTGAAGATGGGCTCCCAGGGTGGCGGGGTATGGGGTAATTTCATGGCGCAACTCCTAACTTTTCCGAAATTAGGAAGAATTACCCCGAACAGCAACTCCAATTCCTAATTTAGGAGAAATTAGGAGGAAATTAGGAGTTGGATGGGTGTGATTTATATCGGTGTTTTTGCCGAAGGCTTTTGAGTGCGGTGAAGATCACCGCTTTTGTTTTCTTATGCGGAATAATGGGGGATGAACAAAAATCACTTATGGGCGGAAACACAGGGTGAATAAAAGCGGCGATACCCGCCGCAGTCAAAAGCCTGCGGCATCCGTCCACCCGAAAAAACTCACATCCGAGTTGGGTCGGAATACCTTGAAAATTATGGAGATTTCACTTCAGCGACATCAAATACGAGAGCAGATCCTTGCGCTGCTGGTCGCTGAGGGAGTCAAGCAAGCCTTCGGGCATGAGGGACTGGCGGAGGAATTGGGTGGAGGCGATGTCCTTGCGTTCGATGCGGCGGTCTTCGGCACCCATCTGGCGGACGACGACCGCGTTCTTGTCCTCGCTGACGAAGAAGGCATCGAGGAGCGAGCCGTCCTTGAGGGTGACGCGGAAGATGCGGTAGCCGGGTTCGATGGCGGCGTTCGGGGTGAGGATGTTGCGGATGATGGCCTCCGGGCCCATGGAGCCGACGGAGCTGAGGTTCGGCCCCATGGTTCCGCCGGTGCTGCCGATCTGGTGGCAGGCGGCGCAGAGGGCGGAGAGGGCTTTCCCGGCCGCAGGATCACCGGGGGATTTAGCGAGGGCGAGGTAGTGGCGGTATTTTTCGTCGAAGGTTTTCGCCTGCACCTCGCTCATGACGGGCGGCACATCGAGCGTGCGGACCAATGCGGCGTCGGGGTGCGTTTTGCCCCAGCCTTTGTCGTTCGTTCCGTTGTAAAGCAGGGCGCTGTCGCCTGCGGGGACGCTGCGGTCGAAGTGGGCGCGGATTTCCTCGCCGCTGCGCTCGCGGCTCCAGATGCGGTATTCGGCGAACTGGCCGTGGGTGCCGTTTTTCTGTGTGCTCCAGCCGATGCGGAAATCCGGGATGTCGTGGGGCATGGGTTTCGATTCGGCGTTGTCGAGCTCGCCGTTGAGGTAGAGCTTGAAGGCGCCGGAGGCGTCGCGGGTGACGGCGACGTGCGTCCAGAGGTCGGCGGTGATTTTCTTTTTCGCGATGATGGCATCACCCCGCTTGCCGCCGCCATATACCCGGAACATTTCGCCGGCGAAGTTGATGTCGAGCAGTTCGGGGGCACCGCCGATGCTGTCGTTGTTGTCGATGCCGGGGTTGAGTTTCACCCATGCCTCGACGGTGAAGGCCCCCTTGAGGGTGGTGCCGGTGGGGATGAGGGCGTTGTCCTTGCCGCTGAGCTGGAGGACGGGGCGGAATTTGTCGCCGAGCTGGGAGAGGAGTTTTCCAAGTTCCGGATCATTGCCGAGGACGGTTTGCAAGCGGTTGAGCGCGATGGCGCTGAGGTCTTCGGGCTTGAGTTTCTGCGCGAGGCTGGCGGCGACGAGGGCGGAGGCTCCGCTTTTGTGCGAGCTGAGGATCTCGATGACCTGGGCGCGGAACTGGCCGGGAACTTGGGGCAGGCCTTCGATGGTGGCGGTTTCCGCATCCTTCGCGCGGGAGTTCGCAAGGGCGCGCAGGGTGGCGAGCCTGAGTTCCTGATTGTCATTCTTCAGGAGTGCAGCGATGGGAACCGGGTTGGCGTTCTGCTGCGCGGCGAGGGCATCGAGCGCGGCGATGCGGAGCGCGTTGTCGGGGGAATCGATGGCGATCCCGTGGAGGCGGTCCGCCGTGTTTTTCAAACCGAAGGCGGCGCTGAGTCCCACACCGCGCTTCAGATCCTCGGCGTTGCCTTGGAGGAGCTGATCGACGGACTCGGCGATTAGCGACTCGATTTTCTGCGGCGCGATGCGGCTTTTGTTGGCGAGCAGGGCGTCGATGATGGCTTGGCCGACTACGGGATCCTTGAGCTTGGCACGCAGCATTTCCGCAACGCCGGATTGGTCGATGGCTTGCACGAGCAGCAGGATTTCCTGCGCGTTCGGCACGCGGTTCGATTTCCCCAGTGCCGAGGCGACGAGCGGCGCGGCTTGCGCGGGCGGCAGGGCGAGCGCGGCTAACAGCAAACTTTCGGCGGGCAGGGACTTCGCGCCGTCGGTGGCGAGAAAGGCGGCGAGCTCGGCGGGGTGGCGCTCGAGCAGGAGGCGCACGACATAGCGTTCGAATTCGCGGTCGTAGGCCTCGCGGATCAGGATCGTGCCTTTGCGGGTGCTGGGGCCTTGCGGAGCGTCAACGGCGGTGAGGTCGTGGTCGAGCAGGGCGAGGAAAAGCGGGGTCTTGTCCGCTGTTTTCCCGAGCCAATAGCCGATGCTGGTGATGGCCTCGCGGCGGACGTTTTTATCGGGATCGTTGCGGAGGCGGGCAAGGATGGGGGAAAAGGCCTCCGCTTCTGTTAGAGCGCGCGCGGTCTCGCGGCGGAGGTGCTTGTCGGGTGAGGCGGCGGATGTTTCGAGCCGCGCCAGATCCGGCGTGTGGGCCATGAGCGCCGGGACGTGGGTGAGGTCTTTGGCGGTGACCTTGCGGTCGGCGAGGGCTTGCGCGGCGATGTGGGTTTGCGCGAGTGAGGGGGATTTCAGCATTTTTTCCAACGCGGCATCGTCGAGCTTGGTGAAGTCCGGCACTTCGAACTTTTTCTGCTCCTTGTGTTTGATGCGCCAGATACGCCCGCGGAGCTTGTCGCGATCCGGATGGGCGCGCGGCACCTCGTTGTGGCTGATGATCTTGTTGTACCAATCGACGATATACACGCATCCGTCGGGGCCGAGGGTGAGGGCGACGGGGCGGAACCACGGATCGTCGCAGGTGAGGAAATCCGCGATTTTGTCGAACTGCCAGTCGGTGAGATAGTGGTCGGGCGAGGGCTGGTCGCGTCGCATCGTGACGGTGTTGATGCGGCAGGTGATCGGGTTGGCGACGAGCATGAGGTTGCCGTAGGGAGCGGGGTAGGCGCCCTCCGCATCGGTGAGGGCAAGGCCGCTGAGGCCGGTGCCGCCGAAGCGTTGTTTCACGAAAGTGGCGGGAAATTCCGGCGCGTAGCTTTTCCACTGGCCGTTCGAGCAACCGGGGTAGTTGCCGTATTCGTGGAAGGGCATGACGCCGTAGCCGAAGTCGTTGGCTTCCTGGATGAAGGTTTCGCCGTTGCGATCCATGGCGAGCCCCCAGATGTTGCAGGGGCCGTTCGAGGTGATCTCAAACTCGCTGCCATCCGGGCGGAAGCGCGCCATGCGGGTCTGGTCAAATTGGATGGCCTTTTCCGGCGGGTCTTGCGGGCGTTTCACCTTGCTGTAGTTGAAAGCGCCCTGCGCCATCCAGATCCAGCCGCCGGGGGCACGCGTGAACTGGTGGGGGAAAAGGTGCGAGTCCTGCACGCCGAAGCCCTCGAGGATGACCTCGCGCTTGTCGGAGACGTGGTCGCCATCGGTATCTGTTAGAAGGACGATGTCGCGGCCGTGCTGGGCGTAGCACTTCGTGCCATCGCCCCATGGCAGGATGCCCAGCGGGATCGCGAGGCCGTCCGCGAAAACATGATCGGGCTTGAGGCCGGCGGCGGGGATGGGTTTTCCGAAAACAGCGTCACGGTTGTAGATGAGGATCTTGTCCTTCGCCTTGCTGGCGTAGAGGGCATCGGCGTAGCTGGCGTTCTCGTTCGCATCGACGGGATATTCGAGAGCGGTATGCGTCCACATGCGGCCGCGCTGGTCGAAATAGACGGAGATGAATTTCCCTGCGGGGACGGCGGGATCTTCGGCGGCGACGAGTTCGATCTCGAAACCCGGGGGGAGGTGGAAGGCGGCTTGCTGTTCCTGAGGGGTGCGCGGCTTGGCGTGCTCGATGGGCTGCATTTTCGGTTCCGCAGCAGCTTGGAAAGCAGGTTGCGCCTCGAGTTCCTCGATCGTGATGTCCTTGAACTCGACGAGGAATTTCCCGCCTGAGTGCGCCTGCATGCCGATGAGGCCTGTCAGGGGGATGTTGGGATCGGTCTCGGTGAAATCGATGGCGAGCACGCCGTTGATCCATGTCCGGATGCGCGGCCCCTCGCAGAGGATGTGGTATTCGTTCCAATCCCAATCCTTGACGACGGCCTTGAGCGCGGCCTCATCGACGGGGACGGCGATCTTCTTGTTGCGGCGGTGCTCGTCCCAGATCGTGCCCCAGTAGCCGATGCCGGCGTCCACCTGATAGCCGGACATGTGGCCATCCTTGCCTCGGAGGCTGCGCACCTGGATGCCGGAGTTGGTGAAGCCCTCCTTCTGCGTGAGCTTCACCTGGAAGCGCATCTCGAAGTCCGCGTAGGTCTTTTTATGGGAGAGAAAGGTGTTGAGCGGGACTTTCTCCTCCATCGAGCCGCCGACGATCTTCCCGTCCTCGACCTTCCACCATTTTTTCTCCGCCTCGGGAATTTCCCAGCCATCGAGGGATTTCCCGTCGAACAGGGGGATGGGCGCGGCGTGTGCGGCGCAACAAAGGCCGAGTATCAGGAGGGTGAATTTCATAGAAATCAGTGGGAGGGGACGTCGAAATCGAAAACGATCACCCGTGCGAGACAGGGGACGACGATTTCCTTGACCTCTTCATGAACCGGGTGGGGCAGATACGCGTCGCGGCTCTCGGGGCTGTCAAAGGTCATAATGAAGCCGTGGGTAAAGCCGTCGTTGAGGGCTTCGTCGCTTTTGTAAGGGCCATGCTCGAAATCCAGCAGCCCGTCGATCCTGCCGACCATGCCAGCCATCGCCGCGAAGCATTCCTCGATCTTGGATTCGGTGATGTCGGGGTGAAATTGGAAAACGCCGAAGTGTCGTGTCATGGTTCCACGAAACTATGCTCCCGCCTTCTCCGCGCAAGCACACCCTTTGCACCAATACTTATCGGATATCCACATCGGCGGGAGCGAAATGTCGTGCATCGCGACCGCTTTCCACGTGGGATCCGCCACATGGCAACCACTCTGAAACGGAAGGGCAGGCAAAGCGAGGACGTGCATGTCCTCGGTGCAAGCACCACATGGGAAGCCGTTCTCGGAGCGGAAAAGACCGCGCCCGACTGGCTGGGCGGCTCGCCCGTGAGCCGTGAGCTAGCGCGCCACTCCATCGCCCACGCCGGGATCATGAAGGCCCGCGCGCCGTTCCGCATCGTCCGCCATGACCAATCCGGCACTTTCCTGATGGCCTGCCTGCGCGGCGAAGGCGAGGTACTCAGCGACGGCGGTTGGCGTGTGATCCGCGCCGGCCAAGCCTGCCTCATGCCGCCATGGGTGATGAACTCCTTCCACTGCAAGCCCGGCGGAACATGGGAGTTCGCGTGGGTTCGATACCTTGAATCCCGCGAAACGAACCCCGTCGTCTCCGCCCATTCCCCGGTATTCGGGAAATACGACGGCGAGCCGCTGCGGCACGGCATCTCTGGACTTCGCGCTGAGGCTCTTGATACGGCCGCGCCTGCGGCGATGGGATTGTGGAGCGAGCTGATCAACGGCTACGTGACGCGCTTCGCCCAACCGCACCGGCGCGACAGCCGATTGTGGAAACTCTGGAAAGCGGTGGACGACGCTCCGGCGCGGAGCTGGAGCCTTAACGAACTGGCCGAAGTGGTCGCCATGAGCAGCGAGCACCTGCGGCGGATCTGCGCGAAGGAGCTCGGGCGTAGCCCGATGCAGCAGGTCACTTTCATACGGATGCAGAAAGCCTCACACCTTCTCGCCACCAGCGAGGAAAAAATCGAAACCGTCTGCCGCGCCGTCGGATACAGCAGCGTCCAGACTTTCTCCACGACTTTCCTGAAATGGATGGGTCGTCGTCCTTCCGAGCACAGGCGGTGATTGATTGAAATATCGGCTAATTTGTCCCGTAGCCAATTCCTCTCGACACGTCCCCGCCAGCGGACAAGTCTTCCTTCCCACTCCCCTTCCCTCCATGCGGACAGCGTTATTCGGTGACATCCATGCTAATCTTGAGGCTCTCGAAGCCGTGCTAACCGATGCCGCGAGTCAAGGAGTGACCGACTACGTATGTCTGGGTGACATCGTCGGATATAACGCAGATCCGGTCGCTTGCCTAAACATCATACGCGATATGGGCTGCCCCACCGTGAAGGGAAACCATGATCAGGACGCTTCGGAAGATCATTCCCTGGAAAACATGAACCCTGTTGCCGCAACCGCCCTCCAGTGGACACGCGACCAACTCGACGAAGACCAACGCCTTTGGCTAAAGCGCCTGCGAATGGTGCGCCAAGTTTCTGACTACACCATCGTCCACAGCACACTCGACCAGCCCGTTCATTGGAACTACGTGACAAACCGTTTCGACGCGATGTCGAACTTCTCCTACCAGTTCACCCAGCTTTGCTTCCACGGACACACCCATGTGCCCCGGGTTTATATGAAATCCGACAAGGTGCGCGAAGTTCCTGCCGAATCCGTCACCATCGAGCCCGGTGCCAAGTATTTCATCAACATCGGTTCCGTGGGACAACCCCGCGATGGCGATCCCCGCGCCTGCTACGCCATCTACGATCAGGCGTCGAAACTCATCGTTTTCCGCCGCGTCGAGTATGACATTGCCGGAACCCAGAAGAAAATCCACGATGCCGGTCTTCCTTCCATGCTTGCGGAGCGACTTGAGGAGGGACGCTAATCGAATTTCCGAATCGTGGAACATCCGAACCAATTGCGTGGAACACGGATTCCAGCTTGACGGGCCAAGGGGTGGCTCTAATTCTGGCTCCCCATCCGCAGGGTTTGCTTGCGGCCTGATCGAAGACCGCTTTTGCGGAACACCAGAAAGGCCGGATCGGCCTTCAAGATTATTCGACAATTTCGCATTCAACTCACACTTTTTCAAACACTTCCAATACAACCTTCCATGTTCAAAAGATTTTTCGGAAACATGTTTTCCAACGACATCGGGATCGATCTCGGCACTGCAAATACTCTCATCAACGTAAAGGATCACGGCATCGTGCTCCGCGAACCCTCCGTAGTGGCCGTCAAGGCTGGGACGAATGAGGTGCTCGCCGTCGGCGATGATGCCAAGCGCATGCTCGGTCGGACACCCGGCAACATCGTCGCGATTCGTCCGCTCAAGGATGGGGTGATCGCTGACTTCGAAGTCACAGAAGCGATGCTCCGCCATTTTATCCGCAAGGTGAACAAGGGTCGCCGCAACAATCCGCGGGTTCTCATCGCGATCCCCTCGGGCATCACCGAAGTGGAACGCCGTGCTGTGCGGGAATCCGCCGAACAGGCCGGTGCCCGCGAGGTTTATCTGATTGAGGAGCCGATGGCCGCCGCGATTGGTGTCGGCCTACCCGTGCAAGAGGCTTCCGGAAACATGATCGTCGATATCGGTGGGGGCACCACCGAAGTCGCGCTGATTTCACTTTCCGGCATCGTCTATGCCCGGTCAGTCCGCACCGCCGGCGATGAGTTGGACGAAGCGATCATCCAGTACATGAAGCGCGCTTACAACCTGATGATCGGAGAACGCACTTCCGAGGAAATCAAGATACGCCTCGGTTCTGCAGCTCCCCTGCCCAAAGAGCTTACCATGGAGGTGAAAGGACGCGACCTCGTGGCCGGCCTGCCGAAGACAATCACCATCACCTCCCAGGAAATCCGCGAGGCCATGTCCGATCCTCTGGGTACCATCGTCGATGCCGTCCGCACGACGCTGGAGCGATGCCCTCCCGAACTCGCCGCCGACCTCGTCGATCGCGGCATCGTCCTCGCAGGTGGTGGTGCGCTGCTCAAGGGGCTCGATCGCCTGCTCCGCGAGGAAACCGGCCTGCCCGTCCATGTCGCCGAGGATCCACTCAGTGCTGTGGCGGAGGGCACTGGTAAGGCGCTTCAGGAACTCGCCCTCCTGAAGCGAGTCACGAACACGGACCGCTGAGCCCCGGAACTCCTCTGACCGGAGACTCCAAAGGCCATGAAACCGCTCAATCTCATCGCATTGCTTCTCTTCCTCGCGGGGGCGACATGGGCACTCACGCGCAGTGAACGTGTCGTGAGGGAGATTCAGGTCGCCTATTTCAAGGCCATCTCGCCCACCCTGAAATCCGGCTCCGCTCTGGAAACGAAAACCCGCCATCTTCTCCGGGAAACCAAGCATTCCAAAGAGCTGGAAGCGGAACTATCCACAATACGCGGAGAAATCGGCAGACTGCGCATCATCGAGTCCCGTTTCAAAGAACTGGAGCGCGAGAATGCCGAACTGCGTCACGCTCTGGATTTCAAAAAAGCCACGAACTTCGATGTGGTCGCAGCGAACATCATCCGCCGCCATCCCACCACATGGTGGCAGACGGCGGAAATCGACGCGGGCGAGGATCGCGGCATCGGCATCCAGCTCTCCGTTCTTTCCAACGACGGTCTCGTCGGCCTCATCGACCGCCCGTTCAGGGACCGCTCATCCGTGCTGCTCATCACCGATGAGAAATGCCAGGTCTCGGTTCGCGTCGAAGGATCGCCGGAAGTGGGCATACTCAGCGGCCAGCGCGGCGAATTTGACAACAACCCCACCCTACGCCTCCGCTTCCTTTCCAAGAACGCCTCACTGAATCCCGGCCAACGCGTGTTCACCACCGGTCGCGGCGGGATTTTCCAACCCAACATCCTGGTTGGAACCATCATCTCGGTTGAGAGAGGATCGCTGGATTCCGAAGCCCTGGTCAGACCCGCAGTGGATCTGAGCGATTTGGGTACGGTGTTCGTAGTACTTTCTGAAAACCACTGAAACCCGCCACCTTGTTACGCTTTAACCTCAGCGCTGTTTTTCTTCTGCTCGCCGCCTTTCTGGTCCAGCAGTTCGTGCCCGCGTTCACGGGTTTGAGCCACGCGCGCATCCTGATCGTTCACTTGGTTTTCCTCTGTGCCGCCGTCTCTGTCACCACGCCGACCATGCTGCTGCTCGCTTTCATCGGCGGCATCCTATGGGACGCCCACTGCTCGCTCGCGCCCATCATCGCTGATCCCGAGGTTTACACCAAGCCCACCGAGTCGCTGCGCTTCGGATACTCCATCCTGCTTTTCGCGGGCATGGGTTTCCTCATGCAGGGATTGAGTCCGCTTTTCAGGGAAGGGAAATGGCATTTCTCAGCAATCCTCACAGGAGTGGCAACCTTCCTCTACCTCGCAGCCGATTACGCGCTCATCTCCTTCGTTCGCGGCGACTTCGTCATGAGCCGCTCGATCCTGCGTCTTATGTCCTACACTTCGCTGCTGACGATGCTATTTTCCCCCCTCGTCTTCTGGATGCTCTACCGCCTTGCCATGCTTTTTGACCACTCCCTTTATCCAGAAGCAGGAAAAAACAAACGCCGATCTTTCTAAACTTTGGAACCCCGCTACCGACTGCGCCTCTACTTGCTGACAGCCCTCATTCTCGTGGGTTTCGGCACGCTATTGTCGCGTCTCCATGAGTTCCAGATCGAGCGCCAGGAAGAGTTCCAGGCGCTCGTTCCCGGAAACCGCACCGTCACCGTCCGCGAACCCGGCATCCGCGGCGAGATCACCGACCGCAGCGGCATCCCCCTCGCCCGCAATCTGCGCAACTACGTCGTCACCTTCAACCTCGACGAAATCGCGCAAGCCTACCGCCTCCAGAACGAGGAAACGCCCACCCTCGACCGCCTGACCATGCAAGGCGGCCTGCCCCGTCCGAAAAAGGAAAAGGACATCGTCGCCATTGTAAACGAATGGACGATCAAGCCTCTCCAGGAACTCGGCCTTGCGAAAAACTACAACGCCTCGGCGCTGCGGACACATTACCTGACCCACGGCGGCCTCGTCCCTTTCACCTACCGCGCGGATCTTACCTTCGAGGATTTCGCACGCCTCGCGGAGCGGAACCTTGAATTCCCCGGTGTCACGCTTGGCATCCGTCCGCAGCGCCAATACGCCTACGGCACCCTTGCCTGCCACATCCTCGGCTATCTCAAACAGTGGGAAAAAGGCGATGTTTCCTCTGCCAACAAACGCGCCTTCGACCACTACATCGGCGAGGAAAAGGGCATCGCCGGTGTCGAGGCCACCATGGACGAATACCTGCGCGGCCCCGAAGGCCGCAAGACCGTCCTCAAGGACGAAAAAGGCCGCACCATCGGCATGCTCGATTATACAAAACCCGGCACCGGCGCGCGCGTCCAGCTATCCATCGACGCCCGCATCCAGTTCCTGTTGGAAAACACCCTGCGTCGCGCCGGTCGCGCCGCCGGGGTGGTGATGGACGTCAACACCGGCGAGGTGCTCGCCATGGCCTCCGTGCCGGATTACGACCCCAACGCCTTCATCCCCTCCATCTCACGCGAGAAATTCATCGAGTATAGCTCGAACCCCCAGCTCTCCCCATTCACCAACCGCACCATCGCCTCCTTCGAACCGGGATCCACCATGAAAATCCCCACCGCCATCGCCGGTGCCGTGCAAGGCATCGCGAACCGGAAATTCTCCTGCGATGGTTTCGTGCCCTTCGGAAACCACAAGATCGGCTGCTGGATCTACAACAAGAACGGCGGGCGCCACGGCTTGTTGTCCCTGCCCAACGCGATCCAAGTTTCCTGCAACCCTTATTTCAACAAGATGGCAAACACCATGGGCTGGAAAGCGATGGTAGATGGCTGTTCGCTCGTCGGCTTCGGCAAAAAAACCGGAATTGAGCTTCCCAACGAAGACCCCGGCATCCTCCCCGGCTCCCGCTCATGGCGCGCCGCCCGCCCCGGCGCGGTGATGACCCCCGCCCTAACCGCCATGATGTCCATCGGCCAAGGCGACATGCTCGCCACCCCGCTTCAGATGGCAGCCATGGTCTCCACCATCGCCAACGGCGGGAAGTTTTTCCAACCCCGCGTCGTGAAAAAAGTCACCGCCGACGATGGCAAAGTCCTTGTCCCTGATATTCCGAAACTCGAGGTCGACCTGCTCCAGTCCGGTGTCAAGGAATCCGATCTCAAGCTCATCCGCGAAGGCATGAGGAAAGCCGTCAACGAAGCGGGCGGCACCGCCGGAAAAGTCCGCATGGAAGATATCGTCGTCGCCGCGAAAACCGGCACCGCGCAGACCACGGACAACGGCAAGAAATCGAACAATTCATGGATCATTTCCTTCGCGCCCTTCGATCAACCGCGCTACGCAGTCGTAATCCTCGTCCAAGCCGGTGGCTCCGGCGGCGGCGTTTGCGGCCCTCTGGTGAACACGGTTTACACCGGACTTTTCGCCAGGGAAAACGGCATGCGCCTGCCCCTCAAGCCACAAACCGAATACAAAGGCCACCTCGACCGAATCGAAGCCATCGAGCCGCTCAAGGATGTCCTCGCCGCCATTGAGGCTTCGGAAATCGCCGATGGCGAAACGACCGCCTCCAACCCCGAAGAGGAGATCGGCGAAACCGGCGACGAGGTCGGCGAGGTTCTTCCCGACGCGCCCATCGGCTTCACACCCACCACACCCTCGCCTCAACCCACCATCACGCCGGAAACCGACCGCGAGGGACGCGTGATCCCCCGCGCCATGCCCATCAGGGAGTAAATCCTCGTTTTCAAATAAACCAATATTCAACTTTCAACCAACACACACATAACGTGATCCAGAAAATCAAAAGAATGTTAGGCATCGGCTCCACCGATCCATCGCAAGGCAACTCCATCATCGTAAACGTCGAGAAACTCGAACGCCGCGTCGCACTGCTTGAGGACGGAATCCTCGAGGAATACACCGTCGAGCGCGAAGGCGATCAGAACATCGTCGGCGGCATCTTCAAGGGCCGCGTCAAGAACATCGAGCAAGGTCTCAAGGCGATGTTTGTCGATATCGGCCTCGACAAGAACGCGTTCCTCCATTTTTGGGACGCCATCCCCGCCGCATTGGACGGCGGCCTTGAGGAAATCGAACGTGAGAGCACGAAAAAGCCGCAGAAGAAAATCAGCTCCAAGGACATCCCGGACATCTACCCGATCGGCTCGGAAATCATGATCCAGGTTTCCAAAGGCCCCATCGGAACCAAAGGCCCGCGCGTCACCACCAACATCTCCCTCGCCGGCCGCTACCTCGTACTCATGCCGTTCACAGAACAGTTCGGCATTTCCCGCAAGATCGAGGATCCCAAGGAGCGCCAGCGCCTCCGCCGCATCGTCCAGAAGCTTTCCGTGCCCGAGGGCATGGGCATCATCATGCGCACCGTCGCCCAAGGCACCCGCGCTCGCCATTTTGTCCGCGATCTCGCCATGCTACTTGAACAATGGGATACCATCGACCAGCGCCGGGCGAACAATCCCGCACCCTGCTGCGTCTTCCAGGAGCCGAATCTCATCGAGCGCACCGCCCGCGATTTCCTCACCGAAGAGGTCGATCAGATACTCTGCGACGACGCCGAAACCACCGAACTCATCCGTGAGATCGCCGGAAAAATCTCCCGCCGCGCAAAACGCCGCATCCACCATCTCCCCACAGCAAACCAACCGATCTTCGAGCGCGTCAACATCCAGAAACAGATCGACGAGGCATTCTCCCGCCAGGTCTGGCTCAAATGCGGCGGCTACATCGTCATCGACGAAACGGAAGCGCTCATCTCCATCGACGTGAATACCGGCCGCAACCGCGGCTCCAAGGACGTGGACAAGATGATCCTCCAGACCAACGTCGAAGCCGCAGAGGAAGTCGCCCGCCAGCTTCGCCTCCGGAACATCGGCGGCCTGGTCGTCGTTGACTTCATCGACATGCGCCACCGCCGCGACCAGATGGCCGTTTACAAAGCCATGAAGGATCGCGTGAAGCGCGACAAGGCCAAGACCCAGATCCTCCAGATCTCCGCCATCGGCCTGATGGAAATGACACGCCAGCGCCTCAACGAATCCCTCCGCGACTCGATGTACGAGCCCTGCCCGTATTGCCAAGGCCGCGGCCGCGTGAAAACCCCGATGACCATGTCCATCGAGATCCAGCGCCGCCTGAACACGATCATCCAAAGCCGCCGCGACCAGGTCGGGGATCTCATCGTCATCGTGAACTCGGACGTGCTCAACCGCTTCAAGCAGGAGGACGCGAAAGTCCTCGTCGAACTCGAGCGCTCCCACTCCGGCCGCCTCATCTTCCGCTCCGATCCCACCCTCAACCGCGAGCGCTTCGCCGTCATCGACGCCGCCACGGAAAAGACGATCGAGCAGGGATGACCGTGGATTTCCCGTCGCGTGCCACACACACTGTCGCGCGGCACGGCGTTTGCTCTTCACCGATTCACACACATCCTTCCCGATCATGTCCCGCAAAACCAAGCTCATCACCACCCTCGGACCCGCGACCGAATCGCCGGAAATGATCGGCAAACTGATCGATGCCGGGGTCAATGTAATGCGGCTCAACATGAGCCACGCGAAACACGAATGGGCGGCGCAGATGGCCGGGCATGTCCGCGCCGAATCGGAAAAGCGAGATGCACACATCGCCGTCCTTTTCGATCTCACCGGCCCTTCGATCCGTACCGGCGACCTTGAGAAAGCCTACGAACTGAAAGAGGGCGACAAGGTCGAGTTCCGCCGCGCCGACACCGCGCCGACCATCCCGCTTTCCACCACCGTGAACTACCCCGGACTAATGGGCGACGTGAAGGCGGGCAACACCCTTGTCGTTGACAACGGCACCCTGCTGATGCGGATCGAGAAGGTTTCCGAAAACGCCATCATCTGCGATGTCCGCACCCCAGGCACCTTGGGTTCGCGCCGCCACATCAACCTCCCCGGCGTGCGGCTCAACCTTCCCGCCCTCACGGAAAAGGACTATAAGGATCTCGCCCTCGCCGTGGAGTGTGGAGCCGATTTCATCGCGGGTTCCTTCGTCCGCGATGCCGCCCACGTGGCAGAGCTCCGCAAAGCCATGGAGGGCATCGGCGGGGAATCCCAGATCGTCGCCAAGATCGAGGATCAGGAAGCCGTCCGCAACATCGACTCCATCATCCGCGCCGCCGATGCGATCATGATCGCCCGCGGGGATCTCGGTATCGAGGTCGATTTCGAGGATCTCCCCATACTCCAGCGCCGCATCGTGAAACGCTGCCACGAACTTGGGAAGCGCGTCATCGTCGCCACGCAGTTGCTAGAATCCATGATCACCAACCCCACCCCGACCCGCGCGGAGGTCACGGATGTGATGAACGCAGCCTACGAAGAGGCGGATTGCCTGATGCTTTCCGGCGAAACCTCCGTCGGTCGCTACCCGGAGCGCTGCGTCGAGGCCTTGGTCCGCATTTCAACCCGCATCGAGCGCTCCGGCGGACACGGCTTCGGCCAGAACGTGATCCTCAGTGATGAAAGGCAAAAAACCGCCCGCGCCGCAGTCACGCTCGTTGATTCGCTGCCGGACGCCCGCCTGGTCGTCCTCACACGGCGAGGGATCCTCGCAAACCAGGTAGCCATGATGCGCCCCCGCACCAGTGCCTTCTACGCGTTCACCCCCAAGGAGTCAGTATGCCGCCAGCTATCCCTGACACGCGGCGTCCGCGCGTTCCGCATGGCCTACGCATCGAACATTGAGGAAACTGTCCAACGTGCCACCGAGCATCTACGAAAGCTGGATCTCGTCCGGACAGGCACACCCATCGTCGTCGTATCCGACATCCTCTCCGATCATTTCGCCGCAAACTCGATCCTACTCCATCACGGATAGAAGTGAACCGGCTACATATCCTGTGCCGGACAATATGGAAATGCGGATTGGTTTTTTAAGCTCCAACTGTCACGGAGTTCCTTGCCGAAGGGATCACCACTGATGGACTGAGATCCGGCGAGTCCGTTGGCTTCATGCCTCCGGATTACCTGTAAACGCCAACAAGACCGCGAGTTCTTCCCCCAGGTTTTGAAGTCTTCGCCTCCATAGAAGTCACGCGGAACGTGAGAAGCACCCGCCACCATTTCGACAAAATCCTCTTCATGTCCTTCGCAAAGCTGCCATGCGGCGTGCGATTCCGCGAAATCATAGAGCATTACTGCAAGCCGCAAAAGGGCTTGGACAGGCCAATGACCCAAACTTGCCAACGGATGCCACGCTCCGAGCGGGCATTACGAGTAACGAAACGGGACATGACATCGGCAGTCATGCGGACACACGTGCGGAGCAATTCCTTGGTCATGTAATGGAGCCATAGGGAATGCATACGGACTGCCACCGGCTTCGCTGGGTATTCCTGGCTCTTGTGAAAGTCAAATTGACCGATGGCACGTGAATTTCCGATAGAAAATTCCACATGGCACATGTGCTGCTGAATGTCTTGTGATGGAATCAGCCGTATTTCTGAGGAAGACACCGATAGCCTTTTTGGCAATCGGTATATTTTTTTCCATTGGAAATGTGATGGCTCAGGAATCCACTGTTCGTGAGGTTGTTGCGGCTGCGGTAGTTGCCACAGATGTGGACGCTCAAGTTGCAGCCGTCATGGATCTGAAGAAAACGCCTAGTCCGGAGATCGTGGATTGGCTGAGCAAATGGAAAGAAGGTGGCATTTTTATATATGAAAATCCGGATGGCAGCATGCTCGCTGTCCTGATGGGTGATAAAATTCAAGGAACGGGGAAGTTTTCGATCCTTAGGCTATCCGATGGTTCTCCGGTTCTCGACGGCGATGGCAATCCGGTGGGTGTGACAAAGTTCGGAGTCGAAATGGCTGATACGAATTCCAAGCTTAGGAAGGCGATGAAAGAGGTTTCCGATCTCGCCGCCCTGGCAAACCCTGACGTCGAACTGCGCATCCGCGCAGTGCAAGACTCCTCCATCGGCCAGAAGCAGGAAAAACTTCCGGCCCTGCTTGAACTCAAAGCATCGGAAAAGAACCCGGATGTGCTCGCGGCATTGGATGAATCCATCGCGATTATCAATCTCCGTTCGGAGGATGTGAATGCGCGCCTCGCCGCCGCGGATCTGTTGGGGCGCAGAGGCTCACTGGCATCGTTCGATTTGTTGAAAGCCATCGCCAAGGAGTCCAAGGAATCGGGCGACAAAAAAATGGAAGAAGCGGCGAGACTCGGGGTGCAGCGCATCGAGTCGCATATTTCAATGATCAATGCGGCTGGCACGCTGTTCCGCGGGGTCTCTTCGGGATCGGTGTTGCTCGTTGTCGCCATTGGCCTTGCGATCACTTTTGGACTGATGGGAATCATCAATATGGCACATGGAGAATTCATCGCCGTTGGCGCATATACGACTTATCTGGTGCAGAATATTTTCGCAACGGGCATCGCCTTATCCCCCTTCGGTTACTCCATTCAGATACCGGGTCTGAATCTTTCGGCGGGTGGAATGAGCATGTATTTCGTCGTCGCACTTCCGCTTAGTTTCCTCGTTGCGGCGCTTGTGGGAATACTCCTGGAGCGGACGGTGATCCAGTTCCTCTACCGCAGGCCTCTGGAGTCACTGCTCGCCACCTGGGGAGTCTCGCTGGTCATGCAGCAGATGTTCCGCCTGATCTTCGGCCCTAACAATGTCCAGGTATCAAGCCCCTCATGGCTCTCGGGAAACTGGACTGTGAACGACATCGTTTTCGGATGGAACCGGCTCTTCGTGATCGGCTTCGCGGTTCTTATCATCGTGGCGACGTGGCTCGTCCTGAACCGGACTTCACTCGGCCTGCTGATCCGCAGCGTGATGCAAAACCGGAACATGGCCGCCTGTATGGGCGTGCGCACGGAAAGGGTCAACATGCTGACTTTTGCCTTCGGCTGCGGGCTTGCAGGTTTGGCCGGAGCCTTCCTTTCACAGATCACCAATGTCGGCCCCTCGCTGGGGCAGAACTATATTGTCGATGCGTTCATGACGGTCGTTGTGGGCGGTGTCGGGAATATTCTCGGAACCGTGGTCAGCGCGCTCGGCATCGGCATGGCGGACCAGACACTCCAGCAATATCTCGGAAATCCTGTGATTGGGAAAATCCTCGTCCTCGGGTGCATCATCCTTTTCCTCCAGTGGCGTCCACAAGGACTCTTTGTAACCCGCTCCCGTAGCCTCGACTGATGACCAAAGCCCCAGTTACATCGAAAATTAAGTCACCCCTGCTGATCGGCATGGCTGTGATCCTTGTCATTGTGATGCCGATTTTGAACGCGACAGGGCATATCGAGGATTTCACTCTCAATCTCTGGGGGAAATATTTGTGCTATGGCATTCTCGCCATATCCATCGACCTGCTTTGGGGCTACACCGGCCTTTTGTGCCTGGGTCAAGCGCTGTTTTTCACACTCGGCGGATACATGATGGGAATGCATCTCATGCTGATGATCGGAAAGCTCGGGGCATACAACAGCGACCTTCCCGATTTCATGGTATTCCTCGGACACACGAAGTTGCCGGGTTTCTGGGAACCTTTCTATTCATTTCCATTCGCCATGCTGATGGTGTTCCTTTTACCCGGCTTACTGGCTCTTGGCTTCGGCTTCCTTGCTTTCCGCTCCCGCATCAAGGGTGTCTATTTCTCAATCCTCACCCAAGCTCTCACCTACGGCGCGGCTCTGCTGTTTTTTCGCAACGACCTGCTGATGGGGGGGAACAACGGCTTCACCGACTTCCGCAGCGTTCTCGGCGCGAACCTCCGCGAACCCTCCACCCAGCGCATCCTCTACATTCTCACCGCGCTGCTCCTTGTTGGCGTGATCTGGGGCTGCAAGTGGCTCACCAATTCGCGCTTCGGCCTGATCCAGCGCGCCATTCGCGATTCCGAAAACCGTGTGCTCTTCTCCGGATACGCCACCGCCAATTTCAAGCTCTTCATCTTTGTCATTAGCGCGATGATCGCCGCCGCCGCCGGAGCGCTTTACGTGCCGCAGGTGGGTATCATCAATCCGAGCGAAATGACCCCCGAAAAATCCCTCGAAGCAGTTGTCTGGGTCGCACTCGGTGGCCGTGGAACGCTCGTCGGGCCTGTGATTGGTGCGGTTAGTGTCAATGCCCTGAAAAGCTGGGCGACCCGCGCGTATCCCGATCTCTGGATTCTAATCTTGGGAGGATCTTTCGTCCTGGTGGTCATGTTCATGCCAAAGGGAATTGTCGGCATTCCCGGTCAGATCCAGGGCCTGCTTCAACGCTTCCGGAAAAAGCAAACCAGCGATGACGCCCCGCTCGTTAAGGCGGACTCCGAACCTGCAGAACCATGAAACAGAAACCATTTCTTCTCGCCGCCGAGGGTCTTAACAAGTCCTTCGATGGCTTCAAGGCAATCAATGATCTCAATTTTTATCTCGATGAGGGAGAATTGAGAACCGTCATTGGCCCGAACGGAGCCGGAAAAACGACCTTCCTTGATATCATCACCGGACGAACCCAGCCGGATACCGGAACATTGGAGTGGGACACCCAGCACGATCTTCTCAAACTTAACGAGTATGAAATTTACCGTCTCGGAATCGGCCGGAAATTCCAGACTCCGACGGTTTATGGCGATCACACCGTAATGGAGAACCTGATCTTATCCATGGCGGGGCCGCGCAGCATCTGGCATAGCCTTTTCGGAAAGGTTACGGAACCGCAGAAAGAACGCCTTGCCGAGATCCTTGAGACAATCAAGCTGAACACCCAGGCATACCGCAAGGCGGGCGAACTCGCCCACGGACAGAAGCAGTGGCTGGAGATTGGGATGCTTTTGGCTCAGGAAGCCCGGCTGCTCCTTGTGGATGAGCCTGCCGCCGGAATGACCGATGAGGAAACATACCGAACCGGCGAACTCCTACTCTCACTCGCCGGCAAACATACCATTGTGGTCATCGAGCACGACATGGAATTCGTGCGACAGATCTCCCAAGGGCGCACCGTGACCGTCCTTCACCAAGGGCACGTTCTTGCGGAGGGGCCTGTCGACAAGGTGCAATCGGACGAGCGTGTCATCGAAGTCTATCTGGGTCGTAAATCCAAAGCGGCCTAACCAAACACCACCGCCCCATGACCGTTTCAGCACCTGCCGAAGAAAGACTCGCTCTCGACAAGATCCACGTATCCATCGGAGGCAGTGCGATCCTGCGTGGGGTTACTTTTTCGATACGTGAAAAATCCGTCTTCTGCCTGATGGGAAGAAACGGTGTCGGCAAAAGCACCACACTCAAGGCGCTGATGGGGCTTCTTCCCCTTGATTCCGGTAGCCTGCTCTATAACGGCGAGCCAATCCATAAACTGGCAACGGCGAACCGTGCCAGGGCGGGCCTGGGATACGTTCCCCAAGGTCGCGATATTTTCCCGCACCTGACCGTGGAGGAGAACCTCTTCATCGGGCTGAAGGCGCGCGGAGAGAAAAAGGACAAGGAAGAAATCGATCGTGTGTTCACCCTTTTCCCCATCATCAAGGAATTCCTTCACCGCAAGGGCGGCATGCTTTCAGGCGGTCAACAGCAACAGCTCGCTATCAGCCGGGCGCTGTTAACCAAGCCGGGTCTTCTCATCCTCGACGAACCCACCGAGGGCATCCAGCCAAACATCATCGATCAGATCGGGGATGCGATCCGGATGCTCCGCGAGGAAGGCAAAATGGCGATTCTTCTCGTCGAGCAATACCTCGATTTCTGTCGTGAGCTGGGCGATGACTTCGCCATCCTTGAGCGCGGATCCGTCTGCGCCTCCGGCGCGATGTCCGAGTTGAGTGATGACATCGTCAAGGAGTTCCTGACGGTCTGATACCATCGGGTTTTATTTCCTTATGCCTTGCAGAGTGTTGCATGCCGCCTCCCGGCTATATGGTCTTTTATTCGCCTGACAAGCAGTAATAGTGCTCATGCATTATGTCTGCATGGATTGATTTAATTCATGCATTAAAAATGTGGGGTGATCGGCATGGCATGCCATCAGCTATATGCGGACAGAGAGTCTTTTGATCGAAAAACAGGCTCCAACAACACAACGACAAACCATGAAAAACAAATACCATCGCACACTGTTCCGCAGCCCGCTGCTCGCCTTCGCCCTCGCATCCGGCGTGGCGCATGCGGGAACGACGGATGTAGCCCCAGCGCCAGTAGCCCCCGCCAGCCCGGAATGGCTCTCGGTCAGCGGATACGCCGGCATCGCATACACATACCTCGACAACACACGCAATGAAACCTTCGCGGACGGCGGTTCTCCGCTCGATGCCGTGAAGGTCGGATTCACTGGCGATTTCGGTTCCGTCGGAGCCTATACCAGCCTCTTTTGGACTCCTGGATTCAATTATCCCGGTAACTTGCCCAACGGTGACGAGGTCGGCATCCTCGATGCCTATCTCACATACAAAACTGGAGACTTCACTTTCACCGCTGGCAAATACCTGAGCTGGCTCGGATATGAGGCTTTCGACCTGGTGAATATGACACAGCTCTCCTATGCAAACAACCAGCTTGCTGCCATTCCAGCCTACCACACGGGCGTCAAATTTGACTACGCCACCGACGTATGGGGTGGTGGAATCAGTGTGTCCGATTCGGTCTTTGGTGATCCAACCGCATTCTTCAAAGGAGACGACAGTGTTAGCAACGGCCTTGGCTACGAAGCCTATGTGACTTACAAAGGCATCGACAAACTTACCCTTTGGGCGGGTCTGGGCATTGACGATATTGAAGGTGCGCCGAATCAGGCGACGTATGATTTCTGGGTAAGTTACGCCCTGACTGAACAGCTTACACTTGCGTATGAGTTCGCATACCACGACAGCGATATTAGAGAAGGTGTCCAAGGATTGGTTTATGCGAAATACGCATTCACTGATAAGTTCTCAACCGTGCTGCGCGCCAGCTTCGATGAAGGTAAGGGCTTTGAGGATGAAAGACGTTACACGGTTTCTCCAACCTATGTGATCAATGATAACCTCCTTGTTCGCTCCGAACTGACCTATATCGAAGGAAGCGTTGGCGGCGATGGTCTCTTCAGCGGTGTCCAAGCCGTCCTGACGTTCTAATCCAACTACTATTCCCCTTGTTGTTAAGGTTGCTTGCGAGAGGGGTAGATAGTTGAAAACAACACTATCCCTCTCGCTTGCTTTTTGATTTCTGACAAAACACTATAAATACGATTACATGAAAAGAATTCTACCAATGGCTCTTGCGGCCACCACAGCGATGCTTCCGTTTGCAAATGCGGAAGATACCGTGAAAGTTGGCGTTCTCCACTCTCTGAGCGGAACCATGGCCATCAGCGAAACCTCGCTTCGTGATATCCTGCTCTTCACCTTTGATGAGATCAACGCCGCCGGCGGTGTGATGGGCAAGAAAATCGAGCCTGTCGTTGTTGATGGCGCTTCGAACTGGCCACTCTTCGCAGAAAAAGCCAAGCAGCTCCTCGATCAGGACAAAGTTGCGGTGACCTTTGGTTGCTGGACTTCTGTCAGCCGGAAGTCCGTTCTTCCCGTGTATGAGGAAAAGAACGGTCTCCTGTTCTACCCCGTCCAATACGAGGGTGAGGAAATGTCCCCGAACATTTTCTACACGGCGGAAGCGGTGAACCAGCAGGCGACCCCTGCCGTGGACTACATGCTCGAAGAAGGTAAGAAGAAATTCTACCTCCTCGGCACCGACTATGTTTATCCGCAAACCACCAACCTGGTTCTCCTTGAGTATCTGCTCAGCAAGGGAGTGCCGATCGAGAATATCGGCGGTGGTTTCACCAAGGACAGCGATGGGAAGATCATTTCCGCCGGCAAATACACCCCGTTCGGCCACACTGATTACCAGCAGATCATTTCCGAAATCAAGCAGTTCGCTGCTTCCGGAGATGCCTGTGTGATCAGCACCCTGAACGGTGATACCAACGTTCCTTTCTTCAAGGAGTATGCGGCTGCCGGTCTTGATGCGGAAACCTGCCCGGTTGTCAGCTTCTCGGTATCCGAGGATGAGTTCCGTGGTCTTCCAGCCAGCCAACTCGTTGGTCAGCTTGGCTGCTGGACTTACTTCCAATCCATCAAGTCCGAGGCAAATGAAAAGTTCGTCGCCGATTTCAATGCATGGCTTGAGAAGTCCGAAGTTCCCGGTATCGTCAAGGAAGGCCGCGTGACTTGCTCGCCAATGGTTCTTTCCTACGTCGGTGTTTACCTCTGGAAGGCTGCAGTTGAAAAGGCCGGCAGCTTCGAAACCGAGAAGGTCATGGCCGAGCTCAAGAAGGGCATCGAGTTCGATGGTCCCGGCGGCAAGGTCAAATCCCAAGCGAACCATCACCTCACCAAGAATGTCTTCATCGGCGAGACCAAGGCCAATGGCCAATTCAAGATCCTCAAGGAATACAAGGACGTCGTCGGCGAGCCCTTCCTGAAGGGCACTTACAAGTAAGTTAAATCTTCATCTCCGAACCTCGGCTCCCAGTAGGGTGCCGGGGTTTCGTGTTTTTATGGCATGGCACTTGCTAAATGCCGCTTGTACCCATTGAAGCCATGATAGCCAAACGCACAAATCATTTGCTTGCGATGACATTCGCCCTGCTCGCATGTTCCGGGGCGATATCGCAAGCTCACCCGGGTGAGCCAGGTCACACGCATTTTCCCGATGAGGTGGATGAGTTCGATCAAAGGGTCGCCGCCACCTCGGCATCGGCTGATAAACATGGTTTGGACCTTGGTGGGATACTCGTTCTTACGGTATTTGCCGGTTGCCTTGGCTTCGCATTCTTTCAGAAAGAGGGAGGAATCTGGTCCGATGTCACGTCCGATCACTGAACAACCGACATGCATTTAAGCCCCAGGGAGCAGGAGAAACTGCTGATCGTTGTCGCTGCGGATCTTGCCCGCAGGCGTATGTTGCGTGGGCTGAAGCTCAACTACCCGGAATCGGTCGCCTTTATCACGGCGGAGATTCTCGAAGGTGCGCGCGACGGGCGTTCTGTCTCCGAACTCATGAGCTACGGCACCACGCTTTTGTCCCGCAACGATGTGATGGAGGGGGTTGCGGAGATGATCCATGACGTGCAGGTGGAGGCGACTTTTCCTGATGGCACGAAGTTAGTAACCGTTCACGATCCGATACGCTAAAATGATACCCGGAGAGATCATCACGCTGAAAGACGCGCCCGATATCGAGCTTAACTGCGGACTTGCCAAGATGTGTTTGGTGGTCGCGAACAGCGGTGACCGCCCGGTGCAGGTTGGCAGTCACTTCCATTTTGCGGAGGTGAACTCGGAGCTGCGTTTTGACCGGGAGGCTGCGCTGGGTTTCCGCCTCGATATACCGGCAGGGACGGCGGTAAGGTTTGAGCCCGGTGATACCCGTGAAGTGCCGCTGGTGGCATTTGCGGGAAGCCGTGAGATCCATGGCTTCAATGGCAAGGTGAACGGAAAACTTCCATGAAACAGACACGCAAGAATTACGCCGGAACCTTCGGCCCGACGGTCGGGGATCAGGTGCGGCTGGCTGACACCGAGCTATTCATCGAGGTCGAGCGCGACCTCATCACGGAGGTCGGCGGTTATGGTAATGAGGTGAAATTCGGCGGCGGCAAGGTCATCCGGGATGGAATGGCGCAATCACCGCTGGCGCTCGATGCGGATTCGCTGGATCTGGTGATCACCAACGCGCTCATCCTGGACGCGGCGCATGGCGTCATCAAGGCGGACATCGGGATCAAGGCCGGCCGCATCGTCGGCATCGGCCATGCGGGTAATCCGTTGCTTCAGGATGGGATCACGATGACGATAGGGGCATCCACCGAAGTGATCGCCGCCGAGGGCTGCATCGTCACAGCCGGTGGCATCGACACGCACATCCATTTCATCTGCCCGCAACAGATCGAGCACGCGATGGCGAGCGGAGTGACGACGATGCTTGGTGGAGGCACCGGTCCCGCACATGGCACGTATGCCACGACATGCACTCCCGGGAAATGGAACATCCACCGCATGTTGGAGGCGGCCGAGGCGTTTCCCATGAATCTCGGGTTCCTCGGAAAGGGGAATTGCTCCACCCACGAACCGTTGCGCGAACAGGTCATGGCCGGTGCGATGGGACTGAAACTCCATGAGGACTGGGGCACCACTCCCGCCGCGATCGATTCCTGCCTCAGCGTTGCCGACGAGATGGATATACAGGTAGCCATCCACACGGACACACTCAACGAAGCGGGCTTTCTGGAAAGCACACTCAAGGCGTTCAAGGGGCGCACCATCCATACCTATCACTCCGAGGGCGCGGGCGGCGGGCATGCGCCGGACATCATCCGCGTCTGCGGCGAGGCGAACGTCCTGCCCTCCTCCACGAACCCTACCCGCCCTTTCACCACCAACACCATCGCCGAGCATCTCGACATGCTGATGGTCTGCCATCATCTCGATTCCCGCATCCCGGAAGATGTGGCCTTCGCGGAAAGCCGGATACGCCCCGAGACGATCGCGGCGGAAGATCTGCTGCACGACATGGGCGCGATCTCGATGATGTCGAGCGACAGCCAAGCCATGGGGCGTGTGGGGGAAGTGATTACGCGGACATGGCAGACGGCGCATAAGATGAAAGTCCAGTTCGGCAAGCTGGAGGGTGATTCACACCCCGCCGCCGATAACTTCCGCGCCCTCCGCTACGTGGCGAAATATACGATCTGCCCGGCGCTGACTCATGGCATCGCGCATGAGGTGGGTAGCCTGGAAGCCGGCAAACTCGCCGATATCGTGATCTGGAAACCTGCGTTATTCGGTGTCAAACCGGAAACAATCATCAAGGGCGGCTTGATCGCATGGGCCAACATGGGCGATCCGAACGCCTCGATCCCGACACCCCAGCCGACCATCTACCGCCCGCAGTTCGGTGCCTTCGGGCGCGCGATCGCATCCACTTCCCTGACTTTCGTGAGCGCCGCTTCGATTGAGTCCGGCGGGCTGGATTACTTGGGTTTGCAGAAAAGGCTCTGCGCGGTGAAACATTGCCGCACCGTCAGCAAGCGCGACCTTTGGTTCAACAGCGCCTTGCCATCGATCACCGTCGACCCCGAAACCTACACGGTTGTCGCCGACGGACGCGAGCTCCGCTGTGAGCCTCTCTCCGTATTGCCGATGGCGCAGAGGTATTTCCTTTTTTGATCGGACTGCCCCATGCCAACGAAGAACACCGGGTTTGAAATGGAATTGATCGAGAGGATGCTGGCCGAACACTCGCTGAACCCTCCTGCGAAGCGAGTGGAGCTGGCCGTCGAGAGGCGGCTTTTCCTGAAGCGCAGATGGCGCGGGACAGCGGAGGATGGCAGGGAGTTTGGATTCGATCTCGATAGCCGGCTTGTTGACGGCTGCGTGATTTTCCGTGACGGAGGGATGGACTACGTGGTCAGGCAGTTGCCGGAAACGGTTTATGAGGTGCCGTTTGAGGATGCCGCGCACGGGGCGCTTGTCGGCTGGAAGGTGGGGAACCTGCATCTTCCCGCGCAGGTGACGGATGCGGCCCTGCGCGTGCTCCATGATGGGGCGATGAAGCAGTTGTTAGAGAGGGAGGGCTGGCCCTACTCCGAGCCGGTAGTGATTTTCACCCCGATGAAAGCGGTGGCACACGCATGATGAAGGCGGGACTCCTATGGATTTTGCAATCGAACGACACCGGATATCCTTCGGGTGGATACGCGCATTCGTATGGTTTGGAGGAGTTGGTGCGGGTGGGTGTCGTCAAGGATGCGGCGGGTCTGGAGAAATTTCTGATGCGGCAGCTTGTGCCCGCTTTGCTACGATTTGAGCTGCCGTTTTTTGCCAAGGCACACGGCGCGGCGAAGGCGGGTGATTTGTTGGCGCTTCAGGCGATGGACGCCGAGCTGGATGCATGGCGGATCCCGGCGGAACTGAGGGATGCGGGGCGGCGGGTCGGCTCGCAGCGCTTGGGGCTTCTCTGTGAACTGGATGGCGGGGAAATCGTGGCCGGTTTCCGGAAACTTTGCCCGAGGGCGCATCATCTGGTTGTCACCGCCTTGGAGCTTAGGGGCGTGAGTGTCGAGGATGCGGGGCGCTCATTCGCCTACCAAGCGGTGGTAGCCGGTACGGCGGCCTCGATGAAGCTGATGCGCATCGGCCAGACGGCATGCCAGGGGATTCTTTCGCGCGTGCTCTCCGAGTTGGAAGGCCGCGCCGATGCGGCGCTGGCGGGCCATGAGACCGGCGTTTTTAATCCTTTGCTTGAGATTGCCTCTTTGAAACATGCTTTTTCCAATGAACGACTTTTTATCTCCTGAGGGCGGCAAACGCCCTTTCCGCTTGGGTGTTGGCGGGCCTGTCGGCTCCGGCAAGACGATGTGCGTGCTGCGTCTCAGCCAATGGCTGAAGGACGAGATATCGATGGCGGTGATCACCAACGACATCTACACCCGCGAAGATGCGGAGTTTCTCCTGCGCGAGAACGTGCTGCCTGCGGATCGCGTGATCGGGGTGGAGACGGGGGGCTGCCCGCATACCGCGATCCGCGATGATACCAGTATGAACATGGCTGCCGTCGTGGATCTGGAAGACCGTCATCCCGATCTTGAACTGATCCTCATCGAAAGCGGCGGCGACAATCTTTCCGCCACGTTTTCCCCGGAGCTGGTCGATGCGTATATCTACGTCATCGATGTGGCAGAGGGTGACAAGATCCCGAGGAAAGGTGGCCCGGCAATCCGCACCAGCGATTTGCTGTTGGTGAATAAGATCGAGCTAGCTCCCTACGTCGGGGCGGATCTTGGCGTGATGGCGCGTGATGCGAAGGTGCAGCGCGGAGACAGGCCGGTGATTTTCGCCGATTTGAAATCCGGGAAAGGCAAGGACGAGCTGCTGGATTGGTTGAAGCGCGAATACCTTTTTGTCTGATGATCGGGATGACGGGAAATTCCCTCAGCGGCCACCTGCGGCTGCGTTGCGAGGTGAGGGAGGACGGCGCTCCTTACCTTGCGGAGCAAAGTTTCCGTGCGCCCATCCATCTGACCAAGGCGCACACGGACGGCGATGTTTTGGTGATGACCGTGATGAATCCCACCGCAGGATTTTTCGACGGAGACCGGCTGGAGAGCGATGTCGCGGTAGGCGCGGACGCGAAGCTGGTGCTGAGTATGCCGAGTGCGTCGCGGGTGTTCCGGACCCGCTCCGGAAATCCTGCGGTTTGCGCCCAACGGTTTTCCGTGGCGGCGCATGGTTTCATGGAATGGATTCCCGAGCCTTTCATCCCGCACTCCGGGGCGAGCTACGAGCAGAAAACCGAGATCGCCCTGGAACGTGGCGCGGGTTTGCTTTTCATCGACTGGATTTCCCCCGGACGTGTGGCGCGTGGTGAGGTGTTTCAATACGAAAAGTTGCGCTGGGCGTTCGACCTGCGGGTGGCGGGCAATCTGGTGGCAAGAGAGCGCTATGACATGCCCGGCGATGGACTCGATGGCATCACCGCGATGTTTGAGGCCGGGCACTATGTATCGGTCTATGTGGCGGGGAAAATGGCGGATGCATGGCCTGCCGAGGAGATCGATGCGCTGGGCTCGGAGGACACGTATCTCGGTCACGGCAAACTGGGCGAGGGGGCCATGGTGCTCCGCGCACTCTGCCGGGACAGTCTCGCGGCGAGGAAGCTGGTGGAAAACCTGCGCATCGTCCTTTACCGCTGCGCGGGGATGAAAGTGCCCGGACTTGGGCGTATCACCATGTGATTTCTTGTTGGAGCAGTCGATATCCTCCATTCTGACATCTCCGCGCCGGTGACTGACCGGCGGATTATACGTGGCCATGGGCACCTTGAAAAACGCCACACCAGTCATGTCATTCCGGATTAAAAGAAAGGCGCCAAACCCAACCTTATTGCTGTTCATTGGAACATTTAAGATTGACCGGTCGGGTTTTCGGGCGCATCGCTTATCGCCGTGCCGAAGCCTCTGACCGCCCTCTTTGTCGATTGCGATTCGTATTTCGCGTCGGTGGAGCAGCACCTGGATCCGGCGTTGCGGGGAAGGCCGGTGGGGGTGGCTCCGGTGATGGCGGAGAGTTCCTGCTGCATCGCGGCGAGCTACGAGGCGAAGGCGTTCGGGGTGAAAACCGGCACCCGCATCAGCGACGCGCGGGTGATGTGCCCGGGGATCGCCATCGTGGAATCGAAGCCGCCGGAATACATCCGCTACCATCACCGCGTCATCGAGGCGGTGGAAAATTGCATCCATGTGGAGGCGGTGCTCAGCATCGACGAGATGTGGGCGTGGCTGCCTTACAACCTCCGCGAGGCGGCGACCGTGGAGGCCATCGGCCGCCGGATCAAGGAAACCGTGGCGCGTGAGGTTTCGCCGTTCATCAAGGTCAGCGTGGGAGCCGGGCCGAACCGTTTTCTCGCCAAGACCGCGAGCAAGATGAGGAAGCCGGACGGGCTATTCATCATCGAGGAAAAAGACCTTCCGCATGTGTTGCATTCCCTCAAGCTGCGCGATCTCAACGGCATCGCCCGCAGCATGGAGACGCGCCTGCACGCCGCTGGAGTGCATACCGTCGCGGAGCTTTGCGCGGCCTCCAAGCCGGTGCTGCGCCGCGTGTGGGGCGGGGTGCTGGGGGATCGGCTCTGGCATCTGCTGCGGGGCGAGGAAATTCCGGATCTGGTTTCCGCGCGGAAGTCCATCGGCCACAGCCACGTGCTGCCGCCGGACAGCCGCCATCCCGACAAGGCCTGGCCCATCCTTTGCAAGCTGCTGCACAAAGCCTGCGAGCGGCTGCGCTCCCATGAACTCCTGGCGGGCTCGCTCACCATGCAGCTCGCCTTCCTGCGCTCCGACCGGTGGGCCGCCGAGACGCGCATGACGGAGACCGATTCCACCCTCGCCCTGATGCGCATGCTCGAACGCCTCTGGCGCGAGCGCCCCGAGCCGGGCAGGCCGTTGCTGCAGGTCGGCGTGGTGCTCTCACGGCTCTGCGAGAAAACGAACCACACGCCCTCCCTTTTCGAAACGGTGGCGGAAACCATGGCCTCCTTCGATAACGAGAAACAGAAGCGACTGGACGAAACCATCGACAAGCTCCGCGCCCGTTACGGCCGCAAGGTGGTCTATTTTGGAGGTATCCAGGAAAGCCGCGAGTCCGCGCCTATGAGGATCAGCTTCAACCACGTGCCTGATGTGGGGGTGGAGAGGGATTGAGGGGGATTCGTTTTCGGGTTTACGCCGCAACGGATTACGGACAGGCTTTCAAAACGCATGAAGCTGCTATTCGTCGCCGACCTTCATTACACCCTGAAGCAGTTCGACTGGCTGATTGCCAACGCCCGCGGTTTCGACGCGGTGCTGATCGGCGGAGATCTCCTTGATCTGGCCTCGGCGCTGGATCTCGAAACGCAGATCGTGGTGGTTGAGAAATACCTCGTCCGGCTATCCCGCGATGTGCCGTTGCTCGTCAGTTCCGGCAACCATGACGGCGACGGCCGCAACGCCGCGCGCGAGTCGATCTGCGGCTGGTTGCGGGAGGCGAAGGAAGGCCGGCTGTATGTGGATGGCGACAGCGTCGAGTTCGGGACGACATGGATCACCATCTGCCCTTGGTGGGACGGCCCCGAAACGCGCGACGAAGTGGAGAAACTGATCGCCCGCGATGCCGCCCGGACGAAAGACAGGTGGATCTGGGTGCATCACGCGCCGCCGGCGGGATCGCCGGTCTGTTGGTCGGGCCGCAAGTCTGCGGGTGACGAGGTTCTCACGGAATGGATCCAGCGCTTTTCCCCCGATTTCGTGCTCTCGGGTCATATCCACAACGCGCCGTTCTATGCCGAAGGCTCGTGGATCGACCGCATCGGAAACACTTGGGTCTTCAACGTCGGCAGGCAGATCGGCCCGCAACCGACCTTTGTGATTCTCGATTTCGGGGCGATGACCGCGCGGTGGATTTCCACGGATGAGGACGTGACGCGCGACCTCACATCGCCCGCCGCGATCCCGTCCGGTGCATGAGCGTTTCCAGCACCTCGTCCACCATGCCGAGATGGTCGTGACCCTCGTACTGGCGCTTCACATCGATGAGGTATTTGTTGAGCGAGTCGAGCCTGCGAGCCAAGAGTTGGGCCACGTAAAGCGCGGTCTGCGGATGGGCGATGAGAAATGGGAGCGGCTCGCCGATCACGGTGAAAACGGTGGATTCCAACGCGCGCACCGTGGCCGTGGCCGGGCTGTCGAGCAATGCCGACATTTCGCCGAAGACCACTCCCGGCTCGGAGGCTTTGGCGATGCGGACGTCATCGCGCAGGATTTCGACGCTGCCGGAAACAAGCACCAGCAGTTCGCCGGTTCGCGCGCCCTGTTCAATCACCACCTCGCCCGCGTCAAACCGCCGCGACTCATGGCCTTCCGTGTGATCGAGAAACGGTGACATCCGCACAACCGCATAGCCGCCCGCCTCCGCCGCGTAAATGCCAAAGTCCGGCCCGCCGATCCGTAGGACATTTCCGTCGCGAAAAACGCCTTGCCTTGTTGACACATTCCGCCGAGCGGCCATAAAAGGGCGTGAACGCGGCAGACCTGTTCAAACACGAAACCGAGACGACCGACCTCGACACCGGGGAAACCCTCTTCAGCGAAGGCGAAAAGGGCGACTGCATGTTCGCCCTCCTGGAGGGCGCTGTGGAAGTCAGGGTCGGCGGCAAAACGGTCGAACAGTCCACGCGTGGGGCGTTGCTCGGCGAAATGGCGCTCATCGACGGCACACCGCGCGCCGCCACGGTCGTAGCCACCGTGCCGTCGCGCCTGGCCCGTGTCGATGAAAGGCGCTTCCATTTCATCATCCAACAGAATCCCTTTTTCGCGCGGCACGTGATGAAAGTGCTCGTTGACCGCCTTCGCCACATGAACGATGCCTGTGGAGAGGACGCAGGACTTTGATCCGGCCATGCTTGGGCTGAGCGAACGGGCGGTGACCGTCCCTGGGGCAAAATCCGTTTGGAAATCCGCCGCGTTTTTTCCAGTATCCCCGGCATGACGACTCGAAGGATCATTTACGTGGGGCGGGTGCAAGGGGTGGGCTTCCGGTGGGCGGCGATGGAGCTTGCGCGGGGCTACGATGTGCTGGGGACGGTGCGGAATCTGCCGGACGGGACGGTGGAGATGATCGTGGCGGGCGAGGCGGGCGAGGTGAAGGAGTTCCTGCGCGATCTGCGTGAGGATTCGGCGGTGGCGCACCACATTCAAGAGGTGGGAGAAGAGGAAATTGCCCCGTTGCCAGATCTGAAAGGCTTCAGTATCGTCCCGTGACGGCGACACTGAATCCGCCGGAATTTCAAGACCATGCCCAATTACGATTACGAATGCCTGGAGTGCGGAAAACGTTTCGAGGTTTTCCAAAGTATGAACGACGCCAAGTTGACGGATTGCCCGCAGCCGGATTGCGCGGGAAAGGTGAAGCGCCTCCTCGGCACGGGCGGCGGGATCATTTTCAAGGGTTCCGGCTTCTATCAGACGGACTACCGCTCGTCCTCCTACGAGTCCGGAGCGAAAGCTGATAAGTCCGAGTCGAAGGCGGCAAGTGGCAAGGCTGATGCACCCGCACCAGCACCCGCGAAGCCTGCCGCCGACTGAGCGGTGTCATTTTCCGAAAACCCTCCTTTCCAGCCCATCCCGCAGCCGCTACAACGCAAACCCATGCCCGAAGAATTACCAAAGAAGAAAAGCGGCGGATGCCTCGGCAAATTCGTCGGCCTGTTTATTCTCGCACTGATCGCGGGTCTCGGCGCGGCTTTTTACCATATCTCCCTGCCTCAGGATCTTTCCGACATCGGCGGTGCCACGCCCTCGCTGACGAAGCCCGCCAGCCCGCCCCGCGACATGCGTGCGGTGCTTACCAAATCCATTGAGGGCGATTATTCGGTGCAGATCTCGGAAACGGAACTGAACCAATGGCTTGCCCGCGAACTGAAACTGAAACAGGGCGGTGAACTCGCCCAATGGGTCACTCTCAAGCGGATCTGTGTGAGATTGCGCGAGGGCGTCGCCGAGGTGGTCATCGAGCGCGACATCGCCGGCCATCCGTTGACGACTTCAATGTTCCTTCAGGTGGAACAGACGGAATCAGCCACCGGCATCTCGACACGGATCCATCTCCACGGCGGCGGTTTTCATGAAATGGCGCCGATCCCGACGCGCGGCGGACGTTTCGGCCAACTTACCGTGCCGCAGGGTTTCCTGATCATGGTGATGCCTGATTTCAAGAAAATGGCGGAACTTTTCGAAACCGAGATCGACCTCGGCTTCCAGCGCATGGCGCGCATCAAGATCGAGAACAAGCGCCTCACGCTCGATCCCAAGCAGCCAACGCGAACAGAAAAAGCGGGCGAACAATCATTTTGAAAATGGAAAAGTCCATCAGACCGGACGCGTTGCGATACCGGTTGTTGGCTGTGCTTTTTTTGGCAGTGATTGCCTGCCGGGCTGAGGATGATCTGGCCAACCAACCCGCGCCGAGGGCGGTGCCGGTGGAGGATCTGTTGCCAAATTTCGACGGCACGGAAACCGTCATCAGCCGTTCCGAGCAGTTCCGTATCTCCGGTGGCGATGCGGCGACGCGTGGCACGGCGGCGAACCTCGCCGAGGAAACGAAGGACGAACTGCTGCGCCTTTCCGAGGAGAAGGACGAGTGGAAAGTGCCGATCCGAATCAGTTTGCGAGGGAAGCGGGGTGATCCCGTGCCGAAACGCGAAACGGTGCTGCTTGCGCCGACCTTCGATGAAAACGGCTACAAGCTCGAACTCATGGTGAACCTGAGCCGCGATTTGCGCAACGAGCCGTTCAAGCGCGCCGTGACTGAGGCGCTGATTTATGCGAAGCACTTGCAAAATCAGCCGACGACTGAGTCAGATGTGCTGCTGGCAGTCCCTCCCTGGGTTGTCGAAGGCTTGCGCGAGGCAAGCGCTTGGCGCCTCAAGCACACGGACAGGAAACTCTACGAAGCCCTGTTCCGCAGCGGCGGTTTGTTCCAACTGGACGACCTTTTCGCGCTCTCCGAGGCAGAATACATATCCATTGATGCCGCTTCGCGCGCGGCGTTCCGGATCTCCGCCGGGGCGCTGATGATGGCACTCATCGAGCAGCCGGATGGCAAGGCGGGCGTGCGTAATTTCCTCGTCGAGCTGGCGGGCTTCCAGGGTGAGATGCCAGCCCTGCTGCGCAAGCATTTCCCGGATCTAAACCTTTCGGAAAAGAGCCTCGAAAAGTGGTGGGCGTTGCAACTGGCGAACAAAGGCACGGCTCCGCTGACGGAATCGTTAGGTGTGATCGAGACAGATCGCGGCTTGGATGAGGCGCTGCGTTTGCGGCACAAGGATGAGGCGGGCGTGCTCAAGGAAATCCCGCTCGCACAGTGGGAAAGTCTCGCCGAATTGGAGGAGGTTGAGCGGATTGAGGCGGTGCGGCTTGCGGAGGATGATCTTTTGCGGCTCAGCTACCGGAGCTTCCCTTCCTACCGCATGCTGCTTTTGGAATACCAATCGCTGCTCTCCGATTTCGCGAAAGGGAACACCAAGTCGATGGCGGAGTCTCTCCAAGCGCTATCCGAGACCCGCGCGACGATGGTGGCGAAGGCGGAGCGGGCACGGGATTTCATGGATTGGTTCGAGATCACCCGCGCCCGGGAAACGAGCGGTGCGTTCGACGATTACCTGAGCCTGAAGGCGCGGCTGAAAAACCGCCCGACCACGCGCACGGACAGCCTTTCGAAATATCTGGACCGGCTTGATCCGCTGTTCACGGTTCCCGGGGAGAAAAAGGCGGAACCGTTCGATTTCATCCCGCCGCCATTTTGAGGGTTGGAGGTTCGGGCGCGCATGTGCAAGCTGACGCCGTGTTCGCAACCTACGTCCATCAGCTCGATCCGGTGATCTTCGACCTCTTCGGCAGCCTCAAGCTGCGCTGGTACGGCCTCGCTTATCTCGCCGGATTTCTCGCGGGTTATCTGCTCCTGAAACGGCTGGCGGAACGGAATCTGTGGGTGATGGCACCGGAGAAGACGTCGGATTTCATCGCAGCCGCGGCCTTGCTCGGCGTGTTCGTGGGCGGGCGACTCGGATATGTCTTTTTCTATCAGATCCCGAAATCCGGCTGGACGAGTTTCACGGAAGATCCGCTCATGCTGTTCCGTGTTTGGGAAGGTGGCATGGCCAGCCACGGCGGGATTCTCGGCCTGGCGATCTTCACTTTGTTTTACGCATGGAAGCACAAGGTTTCATGGGCGGGTCTTGCCGACGGGCTGTGCGTGGTCGGCCCCATCGGGCTGCTCTGCGGCAGGATTGCGAATTTCATCAACGGCGAACTCTACGGGCGCGTCGCCAACGGTGTGGCATGTGCGGTGAAATTCCCCGATGCTTTCAGCAGGCAGGAATTGCCCGAATACGGACGTTTCAACGAAGCCTTGGCCGCCGCAGTGAAGGCCGATCCTGCTTTCGCAGAACGGATCAAGAAAATCAGCGAGCAGGGATTCATCGATCCCCGCCCCTCCCAGTTCCACGAACTCATCGCCACGAACCGCGAGTCGGATGCCGTGAATGAAGCGATCGCGCCCTATTTGGAAGCGCGGCATCCCTCCCAGCTTTATGAAGGCTTGCTCGAGGGAGCGCTTCTGTTCGCGATACTCTGGATCGTGAGGATCAGGTTCCCGAAAGCCCCGACCGGCATGTTGACCGGCTTGTTCTTCGGTCTCTATGCGACTTTCCGTATCTTTGCCGAGGCATACCGCGAGCCCGATGCAAAATGGATCATCGAGGGTATGCTGACCATGGGGCAGTTCCTATCCCTCTTTTTGTATCTATTTGCCGCCGGCTTCCTGATTTTCGCGTTCAGGAAAAACAATCGGAAAGGGACATTGGAAACCTGAAGGGTAGGATATTAAGTCCTGATTTTCCTTAATATCCAATCCAGCCTCCCATCTGCCTTTTCAAAATCAACCCAGGCGGAAAACGATGCGGGCCTTGGTAAGATCGTAAGGGGACATCTCCATCTTGACCTTGTCGCCCACTACAAGGCGGATGAAGCGTTTGCGCATCTTTCCGGAGATGTGTGCAAGCACTTCGTGACCGCTTGCGAGCTTCACTCGGAACATGGTTCCTGCAAGAACGGAAGATATCTCGCCCTCCACCTCCACGGCCTTATCTTCATCTTCAGGTGCGGTCTGTTTTCTTGGGCCGAAGCTCCGGTTGCGGCTGCGACCGCCGCCGCGGCTTTTGTTGTTTCTGGGTGGCATAATGTACTGCGGAGCGAAAGAACATGACGCCCGCGGGGATGGGTTAGCAGATCGTATGTGGCGGTTCAATGGGAAAAACCCGCCGGATTGCGCTTGGATTTTCTTTGCTTGATAGAATCAGGTGCCGCTGTCTGACTGAGTCGAGCATGATTGACCCGCATGTGATCAATACCGAGCAACCGCAAGAAGTTGCGGACGCCGTGAAAGCCGTTTTCAGGAAGGTTTGGGGTGAGGGAAGTTTTTCGCTGTTGGATCGCGCATTCAGGGATGTCACCGAATTGTTCGAGGGGCGCTATCCCGGGTATCAGGCGATTGACATGGAATACCACGACTATGAGCACACGCTTCAGGCGACGTTATGCCTGACCCATCTGCTGGAAGGTCGCGCTCTTACCGATGACGTCCCGGTTTTCGTAATACGCGACTGGGAGCTTGCCGTGATCGCGGCACTTTTACACGATACGGGATTTCTTAAAAAAACGGGAGACAACGTTGGAACCGGTGCGAAATACACCTTTGTGCATGAGCGCCGGAGTTGTGATTTCGCCCGCGCTTATCTGCCGCAACTGGGCTTGTCGCAGGAGGAGATCGAGGATGTGTGCTCCGCGATCATGTGCACAGGGCCGCGCAGCCAGATCGGCGAGGTGGTCTTCCGCTGCGAGGAGACGCGTATCATGGCCTATTTCCTCGTGACCGCAGATTATCTGGCACAGATCAGTGCTGCGGATTACCTTGAAAAGCTGCCGCGGCTTTACCTGGAGTTTCAGGAATCGTTCGCCTATAACCGCATTCCACCGGAAGACCGTCCTTATGGCAGTCTCAGGAAATTGTTGGAAATGACACCCGGATTCTGGGTGGGCTATGTGCTTCCTGTCCTGAACGATATGGTAGGCGGCGTTTACCGATATCTCTCGCATGAGGGCCAATCGAATCTCTACATGCTCGCCGCCGAGGCGAACGTGGCAGAGCTGATGCGCAGGCTGGAGGCGGGCGAGGTGTAGGGCTCCAACAAGCGTGAGAAGGAACTCCCGCTCAGGGCAGGGATACTTTTAGTCTGAGAAATCCCGTCGGGTTCGCGTCTCTTATGGGATTAAAGGAAGCGTAGGTATAAATATCGAACTCGCCATCCGCAACCGGCCCTGAAGTTCTTAAGGTAGGCGACGGTTCCGTTTCGAAATACTTCAGCGTATCCGCATACTGCACCTGCCAAGTGTAGCCTTCAGGTAGGTTTCTGCGCACTCTAATGGTCAGGGTGATATGATTGTCGGTATCTCCGGGAATGCCAAAAATGCCGAGCTGAGTCCCCATTTGGGGTAAGTGGCGCAGATCGGGCGCATCCGCATTCGAGCCGATGAAAAACTTCAGAAGGTTCGGCACACCATCGCCTGACGGATTGTCATTTGGCCCGCGCATCCCTTGGGGTAGATTTGCTGCCCAGGCATCAAATGCCAGGGTGTTTCCACCGCTACCAAAGATAGGTAAATCGCCGACACCTATGCCGTGCGGGCTGGTGGAGGAACCGGCGACGCCCATTCGCGAAAATTCGTTGGTAGTGAAGCAGACATATTTGCCATCACCGGAAACATATGGCCCATTGGTAAAACCCACGTTTCCCGAACCATCCGGCGCTTTCGTAATCAAGGTAAGCTCAGCCGAACTCGTTCCCGAAAGATCCGCACGGAAGACATCCCCCCCAGCCGATGGATCATTTCCAGAGATCAGATTCGAAGCTGTCGATGAAAATGCCACTACCTTGCCGTCTTCGCTTAATTGTGGATTATTTCCAAGATGGCCCGAATGCGGGCTACCGTTGTTAGTTGGTGTGATGAAATATACTGCTCCATTTGTAACATCCTTCACGTACAGATCCTTGTTCGGGTTGTAAGGATGAGTCGATACCATAGGCGTGGTAATCACAGGCACAGACAATCCCACAGCCTCCCCTTGGAAAACCACCCGATTCCCATCCGCGCTGATCCTTGGAAACCGGAAAACGCCGTTCGCCACCGCGCCTGATGAATTTCTATTCACCAACACAGTAGCGCCAGTCGCGATTTCCCTCCGAAGAATGGCCGGAAAGCCTGAATACATCTTGTTCAGTCTGTCCGGATGGCCTGTTTGGTAATCCGTCGAGAACACCACGTATTTTCCATCCGGTGTGATGTCAAAATTCGCATAGGACTGGACGCTGCCAACTTGGAACTCCGCCTGCACTTCCGCCAGCCGCCCGATCGTGCTTAATTGTTGTCCGGATGAGGTAAGTGAAATGATCCGGAAAGTCTGGCTTTGTGAGTCGTAGAGATACACTCCCGGAAGGCTCAATCCGGGCATCAGCGAAGTATCCGATATCAGAGTTCTCGAATTGCTCGCAAAAGCTACATATCGCCCATTCGAAGTGATTTTGGGAAACGCATGACGCACGTTGGTGCCTCCATGGTTTTGCGTGATCCACCTGGTTACTTTGGCCTGCCTGTCATGCCAATAAATATGGTGATCATTCGTGGTCGACCAGGTTAGATATCGTCCGTCATCGCTGATCTGCGCGTTGGCGATTCCCGTATTGGTGATTGTGCCCACGTCCATATAATCGAGCTGCCCGGTAGAGATCGTCCGTAAATACAAGCCGTCGAATGGCAACCCCGGCGGTGACGGGCTACCTTGCCGAGCCTTGAACAAAACCAGATCGCCATTTCCCGCAAGATCCATGATCTCACCGCCGCCAGGGTGGATCTGATTGCTGGAATTTCCGGTCATAAGAGCTACCTCCGCCACCAAATAAGAACTGAGAAAAACGGTGCCGAAGAGAGCGGCAATCAGGGGCTGGCAGAGGGTTCTATACATGCGGATCGGGATTAGTCGCATGCTAGGTGCCTATGAAATTTTCACAAGGAAAACGCCAATCAACGGATCTTGCCCGGCTGAGCGTATGAAACGAAGAAGCCGCCGCCCCGGTGCGGGACGGCGGCCTGTGATTTGTGTAACGGATCAGGCTTTCAGGTCGAAGCGATCCAGCTCCATGACCTTGGCCCATGCGGCGGCGAAGTCTTTGACGAACTTCGCTTCGCCGTCGGCGCAGGCATAGACTTCCGCGAGGGAGCGGAGGATGGAGTTCGAGCCGAAGACGAGATCCGCGCGGGTCGCCGTCCATTTGGTGGCGCCGGTCTTGCGGTCGATGGCCGCGAAGGCGTTGCCGCAGGGCGAGACCTGTTTCCACTCCGTCGCCATGTCGAGCAGGTTGACGAAGAAGTCGTTGGTCAGTGTTCCGGGACGCTCGGTGAAGACGCCGTGGTTCGAGCCGTCGGCGTTCGTGCCGAGGACGCGCAGGCCGCCGACGAGGGCGGTCGTTTCCGGTGCGGTGAGTGTGAGGAGCTGCGCTTTGTCGATGAGCAACGCCTCGGCGGGGACGGAGTAGCGGCCCTTGAGGTAGTTGCGGAAACCGTCGGCGATCGGTTCCAGGACGGCGAACGATTCGGTGTCGGTCTGCTCCTGCGTGGCATCGGTGCGGCCCGGTGTGAAGGGGACGGTGATCTCATGGCCCGCGTCCTTGGCGGCCTTTTCCACGGCGGCGCAACCGGCCAGCACGATGAGATCCGCGAGCGAGACTTTCTTCGTGCCGGATGTGTTGAACTCCGCTTGGATCGCCTCCAGCACTTCGAGAGTGTGGGCGAGCTTCGCGGGCTGGTTTACCTCCCAGTCTTTCTGCGGGGCGAGGCGGATGCGGGCGCCGTTCGCGCCACCGCGCTTGTCGGAGCCGCGGAAGGTGGAGGCCGATGCCCATGCGGTGGAGACGAGTTGGGAAACGCTGAGTCCGGAGGAAAGGACTTTCGCCTTCAGTACAGCGATTTCCGCTTCACCGACGAGCGGATGCTCGGCGGAAGGAATCGGATCCTGCCAGATCAGGTCTTCGGCGGGAACTTCCGGGCCAAGGTAGCGGGACTTCGGCCCCATGTCGCGGTGGGTGAGCTTGAACCAGGCGCGGGCGAAGGCGTCGGCGAACTCGGCGGGGTTCTCCATAAAACGGCGTGAGATCTTTTCGTAGGCCGGATCGAATCGCAGCGCGAGGTCGGTGGTGAGCATGGTCGGCTTCTGCTTTTTCGCGGAATCGAAGGCGTGCGGGATCACATCCTCCGCGTCCTTCGCGACCCATTGGTTCGCGCCCGCCGGGCTTTTCGTGAGTTCCCATTCGTAGTTGAAGAGGTTCTCGAAATAGTAGTTCGACCACTGCGTCGGTGTCTGTGTCCAGGTGACTTCGAGTCCGCTGGTGATCGCGTCCGCGCCTTTGCCTGATTGGTAGGAACTCATCCAGCCGAAGCCCTGTTCCTCAATCGGTGCCGCCTCCGGCTCGGGGCCGACGTGCGAGGCCGGACCCGCGCCGTGGGTTTTTCCGAAGGTGTGGCCGCCGGCGATGAGCGCCACGGTTTCCTCGTCGTTCATGGCCATGCGGGCGAAGGTCTCGCGGATGTCATGTGCGGCGAGGAGCGGGTCGGGATTGCCGTCGGGGCCTTCGGGGTTCACGTAAATGAGGCCCATCTGCACGGCGGCGAGAGGGTTCTCAAGGTCGCGCTCGCCGGAGTAGCGGGCGTTGGGCTTGTCGCTGGTGGCGAGCCATTCGGTTTCGCGGCCCCAATAAACGTCTTGGTCGGGCTCCCAGACATCCTCGCGTCCACCGCCGAAGCCGAAGGTCTTGAAGCCCATCGTTTCGAGGGCGACGTTGCCCGCGAGGATCATCAGATCCGCCCAGGAAATCTTGCGGCCGTATTTCTGTTTGATGGGCCAGAGCAGGCGGCGGGCTTTGTCGAGGTTGCCGTTGTCCGGCCAACTGTTGAGCGGGGCGAAACGCTGCTGTCCGCGGCCCGCGCCGCCGCGCCCGTCGCCGGTGCGGTAGGTGCCGGCGCTGTGCCATGCCATACGGACGAAGAGACCGCCGTAGTGTCCGAAGTCGGCGGGCCACCAGTCCTGCGAATCGGTCATCAGCGCGGCGAGGTCTTTCTTGAGCGCGTCGTAGTCGAGCGATTTGAACTCGCTCGCGTAATCGAAATCACCGCCCATCGGATCGGTTTTTTCGGAGTGCTGGCTGAGCAGCTCGATTTTGAGGCGGTTCGGCCACCAATCCTGGTTCTGGGTGCCGCCGCCTGCGGTCGCGGCGGAGTGGTTGAAGGGGCATTTTGGTTCTGACATGGTGTGTATGTGGGGTTGTTGGTTTGGTTGGAAAATTTCAGCGCTTTTTGCGGGCGGTGAGGCAATCGGGGCAGGTTCCCCAGAAAATCACCTCGGCTTCGTCGATGAGGAAACCGTGGCTCTCCGAGGCGTTCAGGCAAGGCGCGTGGCCGGTGGCGCAATCCACGTCGGTCGTTTTCCCGCAGGTGCGGCAAATGAGGTGGTGGTGGTTGTCGCCGGTGCGCGCCTCGTAGCGCGCGGGGGAACCGGCGGGCTCGATGCGCCGGATCAGGCCTTTCTCCGCAAGGATCGCGAGCGAGTCGTAAACGGATTGCCGGGAGATCGCGCCGATCCCGTCCCGCACATCGACGGCGATGTCGTCCGCCGTGGCATGCGGCCTGCCGGACACCGCCCGCAGCACCGCGATGCGCTGCGCGGTCACGGGCAAACCGTGTTCGCGGAGAAGGTCGGAGGGATCGTTCACGGGCGCAGATCCTCCCCCTCTTTTGGACTCTGTCAAGATATGGATTTCATCAGATCATGGTAAATTTCCTCGAAACGAACACCGAACCGCCGATCATGACACCTTCATGACCGCCCAGCCCCAGGACAGCATCGCGCTTCTCATCGATGCGGACAATTCGCCCTCCTCAAAGATCGATTTCATCATCTCGGAACTCGCCAGCCACGGCGTGGTGAACATCCGTCGCGCCTATGGAAACTGGAAGAAGCCCGCTTTGGCCGGTTGGGAGAAAATGCTCCACAGCTACGCGATCCAGCCCATGCAGTCCTTCGATCTAGTGAAAGGCAAGAACGCCACCGACATGTCCCTGCTGATCGACGCGATGGACATCCTCTACACGAAAAACATCCAGACCTTCTGCCTCGTCTCCTCGGACAGTGATTTCACCCCGCTCATCCAGCGCCTCCGCGCGGAAGGGAAAAAGGTCATCGGCTTCGGCGATCAGAAAACGCCCGAGCCGTTCAAAGTGAGCTGCACCCATTTCTCCTACCTCTACGAAGCGGCGAAGGACGGGAAAAGCCCCGGAAAGGAAGCGCCGAAGGCCGGTTCAACACCCGCCAAGCAGCTCAAGGGCGACACCAAGCTCATGAACATCCTCCGCGCCGCCGTGAAATCCGCCGCCGACGAAGACGGCTGGGCATCGCTCGGCCCCGTCGGTTCCCACATCACCAACCAAGGCCCATTCGACCACCGCACCTACGGTTTCAAGAAGCTCAGCGACCTCTTCGCCGCCATCGACCTTTTCGAGATCAAGGCGGAGAAAACGGAGAACCAGACGAGGTATCGGGTCCGGTTGCTGAAGGCGTGAGGTGTCGGGGCTGACTCGCTTCTGTTTCATGGTATCATGAGATCGCCGTTGCGACGCGCCTGATCCTTCATTGACACGGAAATCGTGTTTTGATAATTATGTGCCATGAAAAACATCACCATCACGATGCCCGACGCGCTTGCCCGTCGTGTGAGGGTACTGGCAGCGGAGGCGGACACCAGCATGTCCCAGTATCTCTGCCAACTGGCCGCCCGGCAGGCGGAAGCCGCCGATGAATACGAAAGGGCGAAGCTCCACTACTTGTCCAGAACACGCGGAGGGCTGAGGCTCTCCGGACAGCCTCTGCCTAGCCGTGACGAACTCTACGAGCGCCATGCACTTCGTTGACACCAACTTGCTCGTTTACAGCTTTGATGAGTGCGACCCGGCAAAACAGGAGCGTGCGGGCTTGGTGATGCGGAAACTTTGGGAATCGCGCAGCGGGAGGCTCAGTTTCCAGGTGCTGCAGGAGTTTTATGTGACGGTGACCCGCAAGCTGAAGCCGGCGCTTGCCCGGGAACGGGCGCGTGAGGAAATTCGGGATTTGCTCGCATGGCACCCCGTGCGACCGAGTCCCGCCTTGCTGGAAGTTGCCTGGCAGGTCGAAGATCGCTTCGGATTGTCGTGGTGGGACAGCTTGATCGTCGCGTCGGCGAAGGCGTCCGAATGTGGGATATTATTGACCGAGGATTTGCAGGATGGACTCGAAATCGACGGCTTGCGGGTGATGAATCCTTTTTCCGATAGGTTTGATCTGCGGGTCTTGGATCCGTATTCTTGATGCGGCATCTGGTCGCGGATGGAATACGATTGCCGCGTGTCAGGCAGGCGCCAGACACTGCTCACTGATTCAAAAACGCAGTGAGCGGTGAGGTGGGATGTGCGGTGTCGGAGGGTTGGGGTAGTCCCAGTTCGAAGGCGGTGCGGCCGGCTTGGACGGCTTGTTTGAAGGCGCGGGCCATTTTTTCGGGGTCAGAGGCTATGGCGATGGCGGTGTTGACGAGGACGGCGTCGGCTCCGAGTTCCATGGCTTCGGCGGCGTGGGAGGGTGCGCCGATGCCGGCGTCAACCACCACCGGCACGGTGGCTTGGGCGATGATGATGGCGATCTGGTCGCGGGTGGTGAGGCCTTTGTTGGAACCGATAGGTGAGCCGAGGGGCATGACGGTGGCGCAGCCGCATTCCTGGAGGCGCTTGGCGAGGACGGGGTCGGCGTTGATGTAGGGGAGGACGGTGAAGCCCTCTTTCACGAGGATCTCGGCAGCTTTCAGCGTCTCGATGGGATCGGGAAGAAGGTAGGTGGGATCGGGATGGATCTCGAGCTTGATCCACTTCGGCAGGCCGGCGGAGTGGGCGAGGCGGGCGAGGCGGACGGCTTCCTCCGCGTTCATCGCTCCGCTGGTGTTGGCGAGGAGGAGGTATTTCTCCGGATCGACGTAATCGAGGATGTTGGCGAAGGGATCCTTTTTCCCGGACAGGTCGGCGCGGCGGAGGGCGACGGTGACGATCTCGGTGCCGGAGGCGGCGAGGGCGTCGCGCATGGATTCGTGGGAGGGGAATTTCCCGGTGCCGAGGAAGAGGCGGCTGCTGAATGTCTTGTCGGCAATATGGAGCATCTGATTTTGCTTTTTTCAGTGTTCGGGTTTCAAGGAAGAGAGGCGTTGCTCTGACAGGATTGCAAGACTTTGGATGCCTGTGTGCAATCCTCCTCACACTGCACCGAGCGATTTTTTCGCCTAGCGGTGACAGGCAAGGATTCCCAGACCAGATAACCGGGTGATTCGAGACAGCGGTCTTGTCGTGCGCTGCGCGGAGTTCTATGCACCCTTTGCGCCCCGTCCTTTTTTCCCCGGATACTTCACCTTCTTCTGCGGCGGCATGACGGGCGTGGCGTTTTTCAGGGTGGCGATCTGGTCGCGGAGGTGGGCGGCTCGTTCGAACTCCAGTTTCGATGAGGCTTCGCGCATTTCCTGTTCGAGCTCTACGATGACGCGGAGCTTGTCGTAGGCGGTTTCGTCTTCGGCGACGAGGGAGGCGTTGAGTTTCTCGGCGTGCTGCTTGCCTTTTTCGTAGGAGTGCAGGCTCTGCTGGACGGAGCGGATCACGGATTGCGGGGTGATGCCGTGCGCCTCGTTGTGGGCGATCTGGCGGGCGCGGCGGTATTCGGTGACGTTGATGAGGGTCTGGATGGAATCGGTGACGACATCGGCGAAAAGCACGCACTCGCCGTTGATATGGCGGGCGGCGCGGCCTGCGGTCTGGATGAGGGAGGTTTCGTTGCGGAGGAAACCTTCCTTGTCGGCGTCGAGGATGCAGACGAGGGATACCTCCGGGAGGTCGAGGCCTTCGCGGAGGAGGTTGATGCCGATCAAAATGTCAAACGTCGCGGCGCGGAGCTGGCGGAGGATTTCCACGCGCTCGATCGCATCGATGTCGGAGTGGAGGTAGCGGCACTTGAGGCCGGTGGAGGAAAGGTATTCGGCGAGGTCTTCGGCGGTTTTCTTGGTGAGCGTGGTGACAAGGACGCGCTCGCCTTTCTCCACCCGCTGGCGGCAGAGTTCGATGGTTTCGTCGATCTGGCCTTTGAGCGGGCGCAATGTCAGCACCGGATCTAACAAACCTGTGGGGCGGATGATCTGTTCCACCACGAGCGGCGTGCCCCGTTTCTCGGGATGAAAATCGGCGATGGGCTCCTCGTTCCCCGAGGGCTTGACCTTGATTTTCTTGAAATCGAAGGGAGTCAACCCGTCCTCACCGAGCCTGCCTTTCGTGGCGATGAACTTTTTGTTTTCGGGCCGTGAATTGACGATGTCGAACGGCCCCGGCGTGGCGGAGACATAGACGCGCTGGTTCGTCATTTCCATGAACTCGTCGAAGCGCAGCGGGCGGTTGTCCATCGCGGAGGGCAGGCGGAAGCCGTGCTCGACGAGGGTGGTCTTGCGGGATTTGTCGCCCTCGAACATCCCGCCGATCTGCGGGATCGTGGCGTGGGATTCATCGACGAGCAGGAGGAAATCGCGGGGAAAGAAATCGAGCAAGGTGTGCGGGCGCGAGCCGGGCGGGCGACCTGTCAGGTGGCGCGAGTAGTTCTCGATGCCTTGGCAGAAACCCATTTCCGACATCATCTCCAGGTCGTATTCCGTCCGCATCCGCAGGCGCTGCGCCTCGATGAGCTTGCCTTCCTTTTCCAGCTCCGGGATGCGCGTGTCGAGTTCCTCGCGGATCTTTCCTATGGCGGTCTTCATCTTGTCGCCCGCCGTGACGAACTGCTTGGCGGGGTAGAGCGTGTGGTTTTCCAAGATCTCGATCACTTTCCCGCTAACCGTGTGGATGGAGGAGATGCGCTCCACCTCGTCGCCGAAGAACTCAATGCGGATCGCGGTCTCATCGAGGTAGGCGGGATGCACCTCGACCACGTCGCCGCGCACCCGGTATTTCCCGCGACCGAAGGCGATGTCGTTCCTTTCGAAAAGCAGGCCCACGAGAGCTGTTAGAAGCTCCTCGCGGGTGATTTGCTGGCCCGTCCAGACGGGGAACATCATGTCCTTGTAATCCTCCGGCGAACCCAAGCCATAGATGCAGGAAACCGACGCGATCACGATCGTGTCCTCGCGGGTGAGCAGCGAACCCATCGTCGAGAGCCGCAGCCGCTCGATCTCCTCGTTGATCGACGAATCCTTCTCGATGTAGGTGTCGGAGCGGGGGATGTAGGCCTCGGGCTGGTAGTAATCGAAGTAGGAAACGAAATACTCGACGGCGTTGTGCGGGAAGAAGTTCTTGAACTCGGAGTAGAGCTGCGCGGCGAGGGTCTTGTTGTGGCTCATCACCAGCGCGGGCTTGCCGTGGCGCGCGATCAGGTTCGCCATGGTGAAGGTTTTCCCCGAACCGGTGACACCGAGCAAAGTCTGGTGCTTGTTCCCCGCCTCCAGCGATTTCACCAGCTTCTCGATCGCCTGATGCTGGTCGCCCTGGGGATTGTATTCGCTGGAAAGACGGAACGGCATGTGGCGCGGAAGATGGGGCTTCTACGGGATATTTCCAGCGGGGAAACAGAAAGGCGAACCTTTGGCGCGACAAACAGTGGTTTCGGGTGTTTAGTCGGCGAGGATGCCGGGCAAATCGAACAAGTGGATCGAGAGGATGAAATACATCTATCTCTTTTGCGCGCTGGCCTGCATCGGCATGATGTCGTATCTCGCCACCACCTTCACCATTTCCGAGGCTACGGAAAAACCGGAGCGGCCCGCACAAACCACAAAGCCGAGATTTTCCGCCCAGCATGAACCCGCGCTGAAAACGAAAACCGGTGAGCGCGAGAAAAACGGACGCCTCGACATGGCGGCGATCAACGACGGCGCGATCCCGAACCAACGTGTGATCGTTTTCAAGGACAAGGCCGCGCTCGAAGCCTTTCTCGCGAAACTCGGCAACGGCGTGAACCTGCTCGGCCGGCTCGACAAGCTCAACGCCCTGCACGTCGGCTTCGGCAGCGAGGACGACCTGCTCGGCTTGATGGATGGCACGGAGGAAACGGGGATGGTCTATCCGGTGAACATCCCGGAGATTGGCGCCGGAGCGCAGGCGGGCGCGGTTCCTCTTGGCAACGGATTGCTCGATTGGCTCGGCGTCACCGGGGACAACTCGCTTTGGGGAAAAGGCGTGAAGATCGCGATCCTCGACACCGGCATCGCGGATCACATCGCTTTCAAAAACGCCATCGAGCGCATCAACCTCGTCCCGCTGCCCGCGAACGCCGCCGAACTGAACGGCCACGGCACCTCCGTCGCGTCGCTCATTTTCAGCTCGAACCCGCTCGCCCCCGGCATCGCCCCGGGAGCCACTCCCCTCTCCGTCCGGATCGCGGATGACAACGGCAGCTCTAACAGCTTCCTCATCGCGCAGGGGATCATTGCGGCGGTGGATGCCGGGGCGCAGTTGATCAACATTTCGCTCGGCGGTCATGGTCGCAGCGGTCTGGTTACAAACGCCCTCGATTACGCGAAACAGGCCGGCGTCGTGGTCGTCGCGGCGGCGGGCAACAGCGGCACCGAGGGCGTGATGCAACCCGCCGCCAGCCCTTCGGTGATCGCCGTCGGCGCGGTGGATGCGAAGAACCAGCCCATGGCTTTCTCGACGACCGGCAAGGAGGTCGCCGTTGCCGCGCCGGGCTATTCCGTCACCGCCGCCTATCCGGGAAACATGGCCGCCTCCGTGTCCGGGACATCGTTTTCCTCGCCCATCGTCACCGGCGTGATCGCCGCGACGATGAGCCAGGGCGGCAACCAAAACCTCAGCTCCACCGCCGCACTCAGCGCGATGAACTCGAACCTGAACGACATCGGCACGCCCGGAGGAGATTCCGAGACGGGAGCCGGCGTGCCCGACATGTGGCGTATCCTAAACAGCGACACCCCCGGCATCCACGACGCGGCCGTCACGTCCATCACCACTTCCGGCGGACAGGTGCAGGCGCTCGTCCAGAACCTGGGCACCGAAACCCTGGTCAACGCCGGCGTGGCGGTGAACGTCAACGGGGTCACCACCCACGCGAACATCACCACCCTCGCCCCCGGCGAAACCCGGGTCGTCACCGTGCCCACCGGCGGCGCGGAAAGCTTGAACATCCAGGGCAGCGTGAAACTCTCCGGCAGCCAAAACGACCTGCGCCCATCCAATGATTCGATTTCCCAGACTAGCGCCGCTCCTTAGCCTCCTTCTCGCGGCCTGCGCGACGACACCCGCCTTTTACGAAGCGCAGAACACCGCCGCGAAGCCCTTCAACCAGCTCGATCTCGCGGGCAATGCCTGCGGCCCGGCGGCTTTGCTGAACTCCTCCCGCTTCGGCTCCCCCGCGTGGCGGAAACTTTCCGAAACCCCGCCCGACCTGACGGACCGCGACCGCATCCGCGCCATCGCCCGCGGCCCGGCGATGCGCGAGTCCTCCTCCCTGCCCGGACGCGCCCGCTGGAGCCGGGCGGGCATCAATCTAACAGATCTCCGCGACGTGGCCAACGAGATGGCGCGCCCGCTTTTCCTACCTGCCATCTCCCAGGAAACCCTTTTCCTCAAACCCGGCGAAACCCAGGACGGTCACTTGCGCCGAGTCCGCTCGCTGCTCGCCCGTTCGCTGGACGAAGGCTTCCCACCCATCCTCAGCTTGCGGCGCTACGCGAAACGCGGCGGCGAGTGGGTATTTGTCCAGGGCCATTTCGTCACGGTCACCTCGGTTCCGGGAAACATCGCTTCCACGCAAACTTCGTTCCCGGTGAAATTCATCGATCCATGGGGAGGCCGTTTCCGCGAGGGAAACATTTCCATCTCAGGCCGCCCGTTTCTCGGAAAAGGCGCGGCGGAAAATCCCAACCTGGAAGCCGCTTTCCCCGATGTCACCGTCGGCAAACGCAAAATCCGCGCAGGCGAGGAATCCATCCTCGTCGCCTCGGGTGTGTTGGGCAGGTTCTGAGTCATTTTCCCCAGCCATGTTGGAAAGCATCTGGAACGTCTCGAAATCGGGGCACAGCCTCATGATCTGAAAATATCAGGCTTGGGATAGCCTCGCTTACACGGCTCCGTCTTCGTGTTTGACCACCCACGCCCGGCTCCGCATCTTGCGCACATGACATCGCTGAAGACGCTGGCCCTTGGCCTGTTCGCCATCCTTTCCATTTCCTCCTGCGGTGGGAATCCGCCGCCGCGCCCCGTCGCCACCAATCCGGCTGGAGGTGAACCTACACGGGTCGCCACAATACCGCGCACGCCGCCGCCAGCTGTCGTCGCAGAGAGCGTCCTCGTAATGAATGTGGAAAGCGGGCGGATTCTCTATGCGAAAAACGCCGACAATGTGCGCCCCGTGGCGTCCACCCAGAAAATCATCACCGCCCTTTGCGTTCTGGACGCAGGAAACCTGGACAAGCCCGTGGTCATCAGCGCCTACGACACCGCCTGCGAGCCCACGAAGCTTTATCTCAAGCCGGGCGAAAGATACACCAGACGTGAACTGCTCAAAGTGCTGATGGTGAAAAGCGCGAACGATGTCGCACGTGCGCTGGCCCGCGATGTCGGAGGCAGCGTCGAGGGATTCGCAGCGATCATGAACCGCAAATGTCAGGAACTCGGCATGCGCAATTCGAATTTCGTGAACCCGCACGGACTTACCGAACCCGGCCAGTATTCCACCGCCCGCGACATGGCCATCGCCGCCCGCGCCGCCCACCGCAGCCCGCTGCTTCGTTCTTATGCAGCCACAAAATCCTACACGTTCAAATTCAACGACGGTCGCATCCGATTGATCGAGAACACCAACAGGCTCCTCAAGAAGATTCCCTTTTGTGATGGGATGAAAACCGGCACTACCAACGCGTCCGGGCGCTGCCTCATTTCCACCGGCAGCTTGAACGGGCGCTCCGTAATCTGCGTCGTCCTGAAATCGAACACACCCAATATCTGGTCGGATTCGGAAAAACTGCTGCGCTGGTCACTTGAACGGCCCGCAGCAGAATGACCCCTCGCGAACAGCTCGACGATCTGGCGGAGCGGAAACTGCTCCGCAGCCTAACGACCTTGCCCGCCACAGGTACGAGGGTCACCGTAGATGGCCGCGAGCTGTGGAACTTCGCGTCGAACGATTACCTCGGCCTCGCGCACCATCCGGCGGTCACTGCGGCGTTCATCGAGGGGATCGGGAAATACGGCACCGGCGCCACCGCCTCGCGCCTGGTCACGGGAAGCTCCGCGCCTCACCGGCTTTTGGAGGAAGCCCTCGCCGCCGCGAAACGTGCCGAGGCAGCCCTCACTTTCACCTCCGGCTACAACACCGCCCTCAGCGCGATCCCGGTCATCGTCGGGAAAGAGGATTTCGTGCTGCTGGATCGGCTCGCCCACGCCTCCCTCATCGATGCCGCCCGCATGTCCGGGGCGACCCTCCGCGTCTTTCCCCACAACGACACTGCGAAACTCGCCGCGACCCTTTCCAAGCTCCGCGCGAAAAACTCCGCCGCCCGCATCCTCGTCGTCACGGAATCCGTTTTCTCCATGGACGGCGATCTCTGCCCGCTCGCGGAAATCCTCGGTGCCTGCGAAACGCACGGCGCCCTGCTGCTGTTGGATGAGGCACACGCCACGGGCATCCTCGGCCCGCAGGGAATGGGTCTCGCGGAGCAACTCGGACTCCAGGGAAAAATCCCGTTCCAGATGGGCACGCTGAGCAAGGCCATCGGCCTTTCCGGCGGATACCTCGCCGCGTCGCGGGACTGGATCGATCTCATCGCCAACCGAGCCCGCCCCTTCATCTACACCACCGCCCCGCCGCCCGCGCTCGCCCATGCCGCGCTGGCCGCGCACGGAATCATCCGCTCGGAGGAGGGGAAAACGCTGCGCGAAACCCTTTTCCAAAACATCGCGATCCTGCGGGAGAACCATCCCAGCGCGATCATCCCCCACATCCTGGGCGACAACGAAACCGCACTCGCCGCCTCCGCCACCCTGCGTGAAAAGGGCTTCCTCGCGCCCGCCATCCGTTTCCCCACCGTCCCGCTGGGCACCGCCCGCCTGCGCATCACCGTCTCCGCCGCGCATTCCAGGGATGAGGTGGAAGCGCTCGCCCGCGAACTGAATTTCCGCACTTAAGGAATCCCGCCTCCGTTCTTGCGCTCCCCGCCGGTTTCCTGAAACCTCCGCACATGGAACACGCCACCGAGACCGAAGTCGCCGAAGCCGCGAAACATCTCCGCTCACTCAGCCAAGGCCTCAACCGCGTCCTTTTCGGCCAGGAGGAGATCATCGAACTGGTCATCACCGGCGTCCTCGCCCGCGGCCACATCTTGCTGGAGGGCCTGCCCGGCCTGGGGAAAACGGAACTCGTGAAAGGTCTCTCGAAACTGCTCCGCCTCGAAAACAAGCGCGTCCAGTTCACCCCCGACCTTCTGCCTGGCGACATCACCGGAAACCCCGTTCTCCAGGAAGTCGATGGCCGCCGCGAGTTCGTGTTCCAGCCCGGCCCGCTGTTCGCGAACATCGTCCTTGCCGACGAGATCAACCGCGCCTCGCCGAAAACGCAGTCCGCCCTCCTCGAAGCCATGCAAGAGCGCCGCGTGACCGTGCTGGGAAAAACCCACGACCTGCCGCTGCCCTTCTTCGTGCTCGCCACGCAGAACCCCATCGAGCTTGAGGGCACTTACCCGCTGCCCGAGGCGCAGCTCGACCGTTTCCTTTTCAAGCTGGAGATCACCAGGAACAACGTGGAGACGCTCCAGCGCATCGTTTCCCACCGCGAAATCGGCACCGAGCCGGTCGTCGAGCCGATCATGACCGGAGAAACCCTCACCGGCCTGCTTGCCCTCGTCCGCCGCATCCACATGCCGGATGTCGTTGCGAACTACATCGCCCGCCTCGTCGATTCCACCCACCCCGGCCAATCGGAAACCGCCGCGCTGATCCGATTCGGAGCCAGCCCCCGCGCCGCCCTCGCCATGGCCTCCGCCGCGAAGGCCCGCGCCCTTCTCCACGAGCGCATGAATGCCTCCTTCGAGGACGTGAAAGCCATCGCGCCCGCCGTGCTCCGCCACCGCATCGTGCTCGATTACAACGCCCGTGTGGACGGCCACACGCCGAACTCCGTCGTCGCCACCCTCCTCAAGCAGGTGCCCTTCCAGGACTCACCCACCCCGAAAACCCTCGTCCCCGCGTAAAAACCGTGGCTGGGACATGCTGTCCCAGTCCGTCGAGGGGACTTGCAGCCCCCTCTCTCCTCTTAACCAGCAATCCCATGAGCCGCCTCCTCCTAGCTCTCCTCGTTTCCCTCCTCCCGCTTCACGCCCAGGAAACCCTTTTCCGACAGGTCGCCGACACCAAGACCGACACCCACATCGAGGCCATGGCGCTGTTCTCGAACCCCAGCCTCGGCGGCTTCCACCCCGTCCGCATCACCATCTCGAACAACCAGAAGATCCCGCACAGGGTCTTCCTCGATTTCACAGACAAGACAAACTACAGCCAGGGAATCAGCTCCTCGTCCAGTTTCTCATTCGAAGCCGCTCCGGGGAAAGTCGTGGTGACGGACATCCTCGTGCCTCTCACCGTCCAGAACGGAGACCACAATTACCCCTCTTTCAGTGTCCGGCTCAGTGGCACGATGGGCAAAGCCCAAGGCTCCGCAAACACGGTCTTTTCCCCGACACAGCCGTGCGTCCTGCTCAGCGAGGCCCTTTACACCCCAAATGGCTCCGCGCTCGACACCGAGGCCTCATCGCGCGGCTCTTCCGGCTACGGCGGCAGCAGGAATTTCTCCTCGAAGTTCGATCCCAAGCGTCTCCCCGATGACTGGCGCGCCTTCTCCGGCTTCGACACGATCATGCTCACCGAGGCCGATTGGGCGGATATCCCGCCCGGCCCGAGAAACGGCATCGTGTCATGGGTGCGCCTCGGCGGTCAGCTTGTCGTTTACTCCGGCGGTGACCCCAGCCCCGCCTCGCTCGGCCTGCCGGAAGACCCTGGCTTCGGAGAAATCCTCATCGAATCCATCGCTCCCAGCCTGACCCTCAACACGAAAAATGCCGTCGATCTCGCCTACCACAAGCGCGCCATCAAACACCGTCTCGCCTCGATCAGCAGCGATTTCAATTCCACATGGCCGCTCCAGAAAGCCTTCGGCGAGAAATCGTTCAACTACATCCTCTTCGTCCTCATCCTCCTCGCCTTCGGGATTCTCGTCGGCCCCGTGAACCTTTTCGTCTTCGCGAAGTCCGGCCGCCGCCACCGTCTGTTTATCACCACCCCGCTCATTTCCATCGGCACCTCGCTCATCCTCATCGCGCTCATCATTTTCGAGGATGGCTTCGGCGGAAACGGCACACGCCTCACATTGATGGAAGTCCGCCCTGACGGAAACCAGAACGCGGCCTTCATCCAGCAAGAGCAGTTTTCCCGCAGCGGCGTGATGACCTCGCCCTCTTTCACCGTGGAAACGCCCGCCCTCGTCGCGCAAACCCCGCTCGCCTCCAGCCGCTGGGCGCGCTTCACCTCCGGCTACGGCTCATCGGGTGCCTACGATCTCCAGCCGACATCCGGCGGCCTCTTTGCCAGCGGCGATTGGTTCCAGAGCCGCTCCGAGCAAGGCCAACTAGTAACCGCCGTCGTTCCCACCCGCGGCCGCATCGAGGCCACCAACGATCCCGGCACCGTCGTCTCCACCTTCGATTTCCCCATCGAAATGATCCTCTACCGCGACCCCACCGGCCAGTGGCACCGCGGCGAGAATATCGGAAAAGGCAAGCCCGCCAAGCTCACTCCCGTCGATCCCACCATGGTGCAACCCATCCTCAACGACACCGCGAAACGCTTCACCGACCGCAACAACGCCTTCCTCCGCCGCGTGTCCGACCGCAACGACAGCTACATCGCCTTCGCGAAACAGGCCCCCGCCGTCGAAACCCACCCCGGCATCGACTGGCAATCCGACACCGTCATCACCGGCCCGATAGCCCGGTAACCACCCAAGCTCATGAGCAATTCAGCGATTACAGTTCACAATCTTTACCGCTTCTTCGGGCCGCTTCAGGCTGTGAACGGGGTTTCGTTCGAAATCCCCCATGGCTCCGTCTGCGGCTTCGTTGGTGCGAACGGCGCGGGCAAGACCACCACGATGCGCATCCTCGCATCGCTCGACTACCCGACCATGGGACACGCCGAGATTTGCGGGATCAACGTGACCCACCACCCGGCGGAAGTCCGCCGCCTGATCGGGTGGATGCCGGACCATTTCGGGAACTACGACAACATGACCGTCCTGGAATACCTGGACTTCTACGCCCGCGCGCTCGGCTACAAGGGCGCGGAGCGCCGCCAGCGCATCGATGAGGTCATGGATTTCACCGATCTCGTCCCGCTCGCCGACCGCTTCTCCAACAAGCTCTCCAAAGGCATGACCCAGCGCCTCTGCCTCGGCCGCTCGTTGCTGCACGATCCGCAGGTGCTCATCATGGACGAGCCCGCCGCCGGCCTCGACCCCAAGGCGCGCGTCGAGCTCAAGCACCTCATCCGCGTTCTCGCCAAGGAGGGCAAAACCATCTTCATCTCCTCCCACATCCTCTCCGAACTCGGCGAGATGTGCGATTCCCTCCTCTTCATCAACAACGGCCGCATCGTCCACCACGGCGATTCGGAATCACTGAAAAAATCCACCGACATCCTCGGCGGGGTGCTCTACGACGTGCAGCTCGACGGCGATCCGCAGGCGCTATCCGATTGGGCCGTGCTCCAGCCGAACATCGAGTTCCTTGAGTCACGGAAAAACGGCGGCCGCATCCGCATCGACACCGAAGACCCGAACAAGGCCGCCGACGTCCTCGCGCGCATGGTGAAAGACAATCTCCGCATCGTCGATTTCCACCGCGAGCAGAGAAACCTCGAAGACGCCTTCATCGACATCCTCGCCAACCTGGAGAAAAACCAGCCCGCCTTCACCACCCCACCCCCGCTGCCCCCACAGGCACCCTTGATCCCCGCCGAGCCACCCTCCGAGCCGTAGCCAACTCTTCCTTAAGGTTTAAAACTTAAAGTTTAAAGTTTCCCCAAATGCACCTCTTCGATTTCCCAGACCGCCTCTCCCCGATGCTCGTAAAAGAGCTGCGGCAAGGCATGCGCACGAAGGCCTTCGTCGGCGTGTTCCTCGCGCTCCAGATCATCCTCGGCGTGATCCTTCTTTCCGCCGGAGCCGCCGCCTCCTCGGACGACGCGGGCAGCACGATCTCGAACATCATCTTCATCTTCTTCTCCATTGCCGTGCTCATCATCCAGCCGATGCGCGGCATCACCGCGCTGTCCTCGGAAGTGAAGGGCAACACCATCGACATGATGGTGCTCACCCGCCTCTCCGCATGGCGCATCGTCACGGGTAAATGGGCATCCATCGTGAGCCAGTCCGCGCTGCTGCTTGTGACGATCATCCCTTACCTCATCCTCCGCTATTTCTTCGGCGGCATGAACCTTGTCGGGGAAATCGTGTTCCTCGCCGTGCTGTTCCTGAGTTCCGCCGCGCTCACCGCCGTCACGGTCGGCCTTTCCGCCTCCGGTTCCGTCATCCTCCGTTCCGTGCTGCCCATGATCGCCCTGCCCATCGGCGCGTATTCGTTGCTGATGGCGCTGATGTTCGGTGCCTTCGGCGGAGGCGGCATGTCCACCTTCTTTGCGCTCGATACGGAAGAGTCGCGGATCTTTGTATCCATCTACCTCGCGGTTTGCGCCTATTACGGCTTTTTCATGCTCTCGACCGGTACCTCGCTCATCGCCCCCTATGCGGAGAACCACTCCACCCTCCGCCGCCTGATCTCTCTCGCCGTCACCATCATCGCCGCCGTCCTGGGTTCGATGACTTTCACGGATGCCGACATGCTGCCTTTCTTCCTCACGGTCGTGCTGCTGCCGGTGTTCGCCATCTCGCTCTCGGAGTTCGCTCCGCTCGCCGCGCCGACCTATCGGAAATTCGCGAAACGCGGCCTGTTGGGGCAACTCGCGGGGCTCTTCCTTTTCCCCGGCTGGGCATCCGGATTCTTTTTCTGCCTCGCCCTGACCGGGATTTCGGCAGCGCCTTTTCTCCTCAACCAACCGTCCTACGGCGGCCAGGATCATTTCATCTACGGCCTCGCCTGCCTCGCCGGGCTTCTTTTCCCCGCCGTCATCATCAATGTCTTCCGAATCAACGGCCCGCAGCGCGTTTCCAACTACGTCCTCATCCTCATCGGCTCCGTCGTCCTCTCCTCCGTCCTCGCGGGCATCACCGATTCCCTGTCGAACGAAAATCTCCTGTGGCTGTTCTGCTGGATCCCGCCCGTCCTGATGTTCCTTGAGGAAATGGGCAGCGGATCCAACCACGACGTGCTGATCTGCTCCTTCATCATCTGCATCATCTACATAGGCACGCTCCTGCTCCGCGCCGTCCACGCATACCGCAAGTCCATCATCGAAATCCGCGCGAACTCCGACTCCGAATGAAAATCTTCGCCCTTCTGCTCGCCGCGACCGCCGCGCTTTGCGCGGAATCTCCCATCGGCCTTTCTTTCCCGCCCGGTAGTGAACCCGTTTTCACCAATGATCTCCCGTCCATTCGTATATCTGTCCCGTCGAACGGTGAACCCGCGCGTCTCGCCAATACCGCGAAGGAAAACGGCACGGAGATCTTCGCCGTGATCCCTGCCGAAGAGGACGTATCGAAAGCCTTCGCAGCCACCTACGGAGAAACCGTCACTCATTTTGAAATCCTCCCGCCCGCCGGTCTCGATCCCCGCCTCCCGAACTCGGCCTTCCTCTACGTGCAGCGCCTTACCCTCGCCCAAAAGTCCGCCCGCAGGGCAAACCCGAAGGCACTCACCGGCATCTCCATCGCCGACTACGACCTCCAGTTCCTCGACGCCTGCCTCCGCGATGGCGCGGTGGGTCAGTTCGATTTCGTATCCCTCAGCCCTTTTCCCGTGTCCCCCGGCACCGACCGCCTCATGCCCGGCGCGCTGGCCACCTTCCGGAAACTGATGACCCTTCACGGAATGCCCGCCGAAACACCCGTCCACATCACCCTCACCGGCTCGGAAACCCAACTCGCCATGACCTCCGCGAGCGCCCGCGCCGCAGGCTTCGACAAAGTTTTCATCGAGTCATCCGCCGAAACCCTCGCCAAGATCCCGGAAAAAAACGAACCCGCTCCACCCGGAAAATCACACGCCGAATCCCCCTCCGTCTCCCTCACCCTAGGCGAAACGAACCAATCCATCGGCATCGAACAGATCCTACCCAAAGACACCCCTTGGGACGCGGAGCTGAAAGCCAACCGCCTCCACATCAGCGCCACCCCGTCCGTTTTCCGCACCGCCTTCCTCGCCGATCCCACTTTCATCGACCCCGAGCGGAAAACCTACGAGATCACCGTCGAGGCCAGGCGTCTCCCCTCCGTCGACGGTCTCCAGAACCCCACCGGCCTGACGCTCACCTACGAGGCCACCCACGGCCTGCGCACCGCCGCCCTCTGGCCCGTCCCCGGCGATAACAAATGGCACACCCACACCTGGAAAGTCACCGATGCCCGCTTCAACGCCAAACTCGGCTGGCATTTCCAGCTCGATGCATCCGGAGCCGGAAACGACGTCCTGATCCGCGAGGTGAAAGTGAAGCGGTAGGCTTGCCCGTGGCTGGGACTTGCAGTCCCAGTCCGTCGCAGGGACATCCTGTCCCCGCCCAACCTTACCCGAACCTCAACGTGCAGATCCCCATCCGCACCACCCGCCAGGAATCCCGAGATTCCCAAGTTTTCTGCGGGAGTGGGAAAGGCAAGGAGCGGCGGACGCCCGTCCGCCGGGTGCGTTGCTGACAGGCTGGGGTTTTTCACTTTGCCCTTCCCGTCCCGCCGGAGGTGGCTAGAACTAGGCACCCCTTTCCCATAGGCACCTCATCCCATGTCGGACGAACTGATCCCATCCGCCGATTTTTTCACGGACGTGCGCGGCATCCTCGCCGACGCCCGCCGCGCCGCTTACACCGCCGTCAATTCCGCCATGGTCGCCGCCTATTGGCAGATCGGACGACGCATCGTGGAGGAAGAACAAGGCGGATCGGCGAAATCCACTTATGGCGACCGGCTGCTTCCGGAACTTTCCCGCGCCCTCACTGCGGAATTCGGCAAGGGCTTCTCATACGCCAACCTACGGAATTTCCGCCAATTCTACCTTACTTACCCGCAAATGGAGATTTGTACACACTGTGTAGCAAATTGACGTGGAGTCACAACCGATTGATTATGAGGGAGGTAAAGTCGGAGGCTCGCGAATATTACCTGCGGCAGGCCTTTCGGGAAAACTGGAGCGTTCGCCAGCTCCAGCGCCAGATCGAGATCCACTCCTACCAGCGCCTGCTCTCGACCCAGGACGCCGCCTGCGCCCCGGAGACACCACCGGCCAAACCCTCCATCCGCGACTTCATCAAGGATCCCTACGTCCTTGAATTCCTCGGCCTGCCGGAAGATCCGGCCTCCTCCGAGACCGATGTCGAGTCCGCCATCATCTCCCAGCTCCAGAGCTTCCTCCTTGAAATGGGACATGGCTTCTCCTTCGTCGCCCGCCAGATGCGTGTCAGCACCGAGACCAGCCACTTCTACCTCGAACTCGTCTTCTACCACTACGTCCTGAAATGCTTCTTCATCATCGACCTCAAGACCACCAAGCTCACCCATCAGGACATCGGGCAGATTGACATGTACGTGAGGATGTTCGACGACCTCAAGCGCGGCTCCGACGACAATCCCACCATCGGCCTCATCCTCTGCACCGATAAGGACGAAACCATCGTCCAATACTCCGTCCTCAAAGGCAGCGAACAACTCTTCGCCTCCAAATACCGCACCGTCCTCCCCACCGAGGCCGAACTCATCGCCGAACTCGAACGCGAACGCCGCGTCATCGAACGGAAACAGAATGGAGGCTGAACCCATGAGCGACGAACCTTTGCCCCAGTCCGAAATCATCCTCTACCAAACCGAGGATGGTAGCACGCGTGTGCAGTGCCGGTTTGAGAATGAAACGGTTTGGCTGTCGCAGGCGCAGATGGCGGACTTGTTCCAGCGGGAACGTTCCGTCATCACCAAGCACATCCGGAATATTTTCGAGGAGGGAGAATTGGCCGAGGAAGCAGTATGTGCAAATTATGCACGAACTGCCGCCGACGCATCGAGGATGCGAATCCTTCTCTGGTGGAACAGCATTTCATCGAAGCCATCGATCAGGTGAAGAAATTGGAGAAGCTCCCGAAGCCGAAGAAACCCAAACCCCCGAAGCCATGATCGCCTACCCCGCCAGCATATCAACAATCCAAAATCAACAATCCTCAATCGTCAATCCAGCCTTCGCCTCCGACGAAGGCTGGGTCTCGCTCACTCTTACAAAGTCAACTCCTCCGCTCCCTCTGCACTCCTTGGCGACCTTCCTGCCCGCCATAGTCCGCAGGACGGCGGCGGGTGCGCCTTTGCGGTTCAAAACTCTTTTCTTTCTCATCACCGCCGCATCCCCAATGGTTGGTCTACTCTCCGCAATTTAACATTTTTTCGGGCATCACCGAAGGCTGCCGATCCGAAAAGACCCCATTCAGACGGTCGAAATGTTGAAATGCGAAACCCCATTTACGGTCTTCATGCGTCGCGTCCTCTCCTAGCTCGTCGCCTTCTTTGGAAGTCTGCACCGTAATCTCGATGAACGGGTGATCCGCCAGCCCCGACGACTTCAGTTGATGGTCAAAAAATGGAACTCATGGAACACGGACTGATCGAAGAGTTTCACTGCTCAGGGATTACGTTGATTCTAACCATGAAAAATTTTCTCGGACTAAGAGGAGTCATCGGAGATATCAACCTTACTTTAATTTTTTTCGACACTCCGTCTGCCGTAATGATTGGCTCTCCTACTATTTCAATTTGATCCTGCGACCAATCCCACGTCAACAGATCGTCAGATACACCGACAGTGTAGGTGAGATTAGAGCTATCGACTAGTTGCAGGTAGCCAAAAGTGGCATGCTCGCCATCGCCAACCGGTTCTTTTCCGATGCTGCCTGATTGAGTAATAATTTCGGGTATGCCTGTCGCCGAGCTCGCGCCGGATGTTGCGAGTGTGTTCACGCCACTCGTGCTGTCACTGTTCACAGTGACTACTCCGCTGAAAAAGCCTGCCGTTGCGGGTGTGAAGCTTACAGTCACGGTCTGTGAACTTCCGGGACTAACGAGTCCTCCGTTCCAATTTCCGCTTAAGCCTGCGGGATAATTGATTCCTGTGACATTCATCGGCACAGACCCGTTGTTCGAGATCGAAAAAGTGCGCGTTGTGGTTGTTCCTGTCACCCTGCTGCCAAAGCTGAGACTACCCGACAGACCGATCACTCGTGTTCCTTCTGCTGCGGTGTACGCTCCCGATGCAAACGTGGTTTCTCCCGCAGAAACCGTGATGATCTGGGATTGAGGGCTTTCCCATCCGTTCAGCGACTTAAAGGTGAGGGTGTGCGAATCTGGAGTTAGACCGCTCACCGTAGCTCCCGGGCTCTGCCAATCCCCGCCATTGATCCGCCACTCAGCACCCGCTCCAATCGCCGCATCTGGAGAAATCGCTACGCTAACCGACCCTGTCTCAGGCGCTGAAACAAAAGCGAAACTTGCTGAAGAGACGCCGCTGTCAGCATAACCGGGGGCAACCGCAAGCGCGTTTACCTTCATCGGATCAGTTACTGTGAAAGGCGCTGAATAGACGTTTGAATTCGTGGTTGGTGTGCTGCCATCCGTGGTATAGTAGACAGTTGAGCCATCAGTGACACAAGTGAGCGATACAATTACGCCATCTTCAAAATTGGTATTGGCACTGATTTGGTTATTATTAGTTAGTGACCTGGGTATCACATCTAGCGAGGAAAGTTGCTGGACAGATGCAAGAAGGAAAGTTCCACCTGGGGGCGAAATCGCAGGAGTTGCTACGGCAAGCGCCTGGACTTGACTGGCAATCAATATAGTTTCGAATTTAGCAGCGGCATCAGCAATATCCTGTGCGATACGATACTGATTTGCTCGTCTTTCAGGATCATTTGGGTAATCGATATACTGAATAATCTTTCTGGCATGCAGGTAGTCATTAGTGTTTCCGTTAATGTAAGTTTCCAGTTTTTCCGGACTACGAAAAAGTCCCATACGCATACCTTGAGACATGATTTTGTAGGCTATCTGCGGATTCTTGGCTTCATCGGGAGCGCTCAGTAAGTCAACGCCAAGTCCGGTGAATTTCCGATAATTGTCTTTCCCTGTGATCTGCACGAACCCCCTACCCCTATATCGCATTCCATCGCCTGATTGATAGTTTCCATTTCCAAGAGTAGAAGAATACCAAAAGTTGAAGTAGTCTTCTTGTGATGTGGCAGCATAGGGGCCACGATCTGACCTAAGATCATGCTCGTTAAGATCCCAGGCTTCTTCAATAGGCAGGTAACTGTATATGGTTTCATGTCTTGTCGTCGCTAGCATGTATGCAGCCCATCGAACATTCTTACCAGACGCATCAGACGGCAATGCAGGGTCATTTTCGATAAATCGTAGAAGCTGATCCAGTGCTGGACGCTGACTTGATGGATTGCCAAACAAACCGAATTCCTCCTGATGTTTGGTGAAATAAATGTCACGGTCAAATCGCATACCTCCGGAACTTTCAGATACGAAGCCGAAGTTACTATTACTCGTATCCTCAGCGAGGACTACGCCGCTGGCATCGACAGCGCGGATACGCATCCGTCCGGCGGTTCCACTGGTAATATTAAGCGGCGGAACCCAAGAGGACGAACGTAGTGTACTTGTGACTGATCCAGATATGTTATTAGGATAGGAAGCACCACCATCAAGCGAATATGAGATCAAGAATCGAGAGATTGGCGCGGTGTTCCCCTTTACCGACCAACTGATTGTCTGCGGGACACCTTTTCGCAACGTTTCACCGCCATTTGGCGAATCTACCGTTACAGTCAGGTTTGCGAAAGGCATCTGGAAGTAGAGGGGTGTTGAGTATGAGGAAGTTCCGGCTGCAGCTGTTGCCGCCACACTCCAGCGATAAGCTGAGCCGGGAGCGAGGTTGCTCGTCGTAAAGCTTAATGCAGATGTGGTTTCATCGACCACGTGCTCGTTCGTGTTGAGATCAAAAACAGAGACGCGGTAGGAGGTCGCTCCAGCGGAAGCAGTCCAATTCAATTTCACCGCTCCACCCTCCACGACTGGACCAGGACTTGTCGTTGATCCGGGATTTAAGGCGGCAGGGGTAGCTGGAGCCATCCCGTTACCTTGTGCCGTGAAATAGAGAGCTGACGTGTAACCGGAGGTGCCAACCGCGTTCTTCGCGGAGACGTTCCATCGGTAAGTCCTCCCCGGGATAAGATTGCTGACCACACGGCTTGTCGAGGTGGTAGTCGTATCCACGATCAATGCGTTTGTCTGCATGTCTCTGACTCCGATTTCGTAGTTTGTAGCACCCGCCGAGGCACTCCACATCAATGTCACAGCGGTGCCGACAATGGTGGTCCCCGGACTGGAATTCGATCCTGGAGTTGGATTCGCGGGAATCGGGGGGATGCTACCTCCGCTAGGAGTTGTGAAGTGAAGGGCTGACGCAAAAGATGATGTTCCCGCCGAATTCAACGCCGCCACATTCCAGCGATACGTCCTTCCGGCTATAAGATTGCTTGCAACATAGCTGGTTGAGCCAGTGGTTTTATCCACAACCAAGGCATTTGTGACCATATCACGGACAGCGATTTCGTAAGAAGAAGCGCCCGGAGACGCGCTCCAATTCAACGTCACGGTCGTACTGGGAGTAGTCGGTCCCGGGCTTGCTGGAGAACCTGGCGAAAGATTCCCCGGCGTGGTAGGGGTCGCGCCCGGTGTGGTGAAATAAAGCGGGGTCGTGTAAGCTGAAGTTCCGGCAGAACTAATGGCCGCCACATTCCACTTATAGGTGCGCCCCGCAACAAGATTTGTAGTGCTGAAACTGGTTGAGGTAGTGAAGGTATCAACAACAAGGGTATTAGTGACCATGTCGCGCACGCCGAGACCATACGATGTCGCTCCGGAGGAAGCGTTCCAACTGAGTGTCACCGTGGTGCTGGCCGTGGTGGTGCCAGGGCTGGAGGTTAGGCCGGGAAACGGATTGGTTGGTTTGGGCGGAATGGCGATGCCACCCGGTGTCGTGAAGTAAAGGGGCGTTGTGTAGGACGAGGTTCCAGAGGAGTTTATGGCCGCGACATTCCAACGGTAGGTTCTTCCCGCTACCAGCCCACTTGCCGTATGGCTCGTTGATGCCGTCGTCGTGTCCACCACCAGCGAGTTTGTGACCATGTCGCGCACGCCGATCCCATAGGACGTCGCACCGGATGAGGCGTTCCAGCTCATGGTGACGGTCGTGCTTGCGGTCGTCGGCCCCGGGCTGCTCGTCGTTCCTGGACTGGGGCTGCCCGGTGTGGAGGGTATTGTTCCCGGTGTGGTGAAGTAGAGGGGCGTTGTGTAGGACGAGGTTCCAGAGGAGTTTATGGCCGCGACATTCCAACGGTAGGTTCTTCCCGCTACCAGCCCACTTGCCGTATGGCTCGTTGATGCCGTCGTCGTGTCCACCACTAGCGAGTTTGTGACCATGTCGCGCACGCCGATCCCATAGGACGTCGCACCGGAGGAAGCGTTCCAGCTCATGGTGACGGTCGTGCTCGCGGTCGTCGGCCCCGGGCTGCTCGTCGTTCCAGGACTGGGACTACCCGGTGTGGAGGGTATTGTTCCCGGTGTGGTGAAGTAGAGGGGCGTTGTGTAGGACGAGGTTCCGGAGGAGTTTATGGCCGCGACATTCCAACGGTAGGTTCTTCCCGCTACCAGCCCACTTGCCGTATAGCTCGCTGATGTCGTCGTCGTGTCCACCACCAGCGAGTTTGTGACCATGTCGCGCACGCCGATCCCATAGGACGTCGCACCGGAGGAAGCGTTCCAGCTCATGGTGACGGTCGTGCTCGCGGTCGTCGGCCCCGGGCTGCTCGTCGTACCGGGACTGGGACTACCCGGTGTGGAGGGTATTGTTCCCGGTGTGGTGAAGTAGAGGGGCGTTGTGTAGGATGAAGTTCCAGAGGAGTTAGTAGCCGCGACATTCCAGCGGTAAGTCCTTCCCGCGACGAGGCCGCTTTTGGTGTAGCTCGTCGAAGTTGTCGTCGTATCCACGACCAGGGAGTTGGTGACCATGTCACGCACGCCGATTCCATAGGACGTCGCTCCAGATGAAGCGTTCCAGCTCATTGTGACACTCGTGCTTGCGGTCGTCGTACCCGGGCTGCTCGTCGTTCCTGGACTGGGGCTGCCCGGTGTGGACGGTATTGTTCCCGGTGTAGTGAAGTAGAGGGGCGTTGTGTAGGACGAGGTTCCGGTGGAGTTTATGGCCGCGACATTCCAACGGTAAGTCCTTCCCGCGACGAGGCCGCTTTTGGTGTAGCTCGTTGATGTCGTCGTCGTATCCACCACCAGCGAGTTTGTGACCATGTCGCGTACGCCGATTCCATAGGATGTCGCTCCGGAGGATGCGTTCCAGCTCATGGTAACGCTCGTGCTGGAAGTTGTGGAACCCGGGCTGCTCGAAGTGCCGGGGCTCGGACTACCCGGTGTGGCGGGGGCTGAATAAGCCTCTGCGGCCATAAACGAAAACAAGCATAAAACCGTCAATGATTTCGGGAAAAAATTTCTCAAAATTTGAATCAAGCAATAAAAATTAGGGTTTCTTAATACTTCTTTACAGTGCTCGAAGGAATTTCTAGAGTTCATTTTTCCATCTATCTATTCTGCTATCATATGGCGAGCACTTTTTTATTACATAAAAGTTAATGATTTTAGTGGAGATCTCTCTTTGGAGTCCGGCGACATTTCACATCATACGTCAGTGACGCAGGAGGTTTCCACCTGTTGAGGAGTTTTGCTCCCGGCACCGGGGCGGGAGAGGTGGGCGGATGGAGTGTTGCCGCTAACCCTCCCGCAGCGCCGCCAGCAAATCATCCAGCGACACCGTCGCGATCGCCGATGCCCGGTCGCTGACGGCGAAGGGCAGGATCAGCTCCCGCCCGTGTTCGGGGTCAGGAGTATCAGAGAGGATCAAGTGGCTTTTTTTGTTTTTTTGAGATGTTGGTTTTTGGGTATGGGGGAGCGTGCCGGATCGGAGGGTTCGATTTCCGGCATGTCTGATTTTGGATCTTTTTGGCGGTTCGGGCTTGACGGTATGAACGGGTGGGAACTGGTGCGGGTGGTGGCAACCACCGGTTGGCGCTTCGCGCCCCGCCCCTTTTGCCTGGCGACCTGGTCTACGTGCCCTTGCATGTTGCTGCCGGGGCGAAGTATCTTTGAGCCATGGTCCGACCCGGAGTTCTCTCTCCGGGTCGGATCGGGGGCGACCGGTGGTTTGGCATCCTGACCCAAGCCGTCGCTTTCGCGCGGCGGTGCTTCATTGAGCCATCCGGTCGCCCCGTCCCCGTTTGTTCATTCCGGTTTTCGCTTTGATCCGGCCTTCGGATCGCGGGTTGTGGGAAGGTGGTTTCTCATGGCCGTGCGGGGAGGTCTATGCCGTGGAGTTCGAGCATGAGCTTGCGCCAGCAGCCCATTGGGTGGGACTCTGCGACGATGAGATCCTGGCCTCCGCTGATGGTGCGCCATTTTTTCAGGAGGATGGCCCAGGTGGCTTGGGCGGCTGCCTCAATCTGCGCGGGGGTGGCGTGGCGTCCCCGGCCTGCGGGGGCGAGGTAGGGGATTTCGTTTTTCACGAGCGCGCTGGCCAGGCGGAGGTTGTGGCGGGCGGCGGCAAATAGGCCGTGCCTGCCTTCAGCGTTCCAGCGGGTGATGCGATCCTTGAGTTCGGGCGGGCCGTAAAGATGGATTTTCTGGGCGCTCTGGACTGTCCAGTCTTTGAGGATGCGGTTGCAGCGCGGACTGGCGTGGCCTTGGATGGCGGGCGAGTCCGGGCCGCCGCTCTGGAAGGTGCGCGGGACTATGCCAGCGTAGGCGCAGAGGGAGTCCAGCTTGGAAAGGTGGGATGGCTCGCCGAGTTCTCCGGCGAGGCCGGCGGCGAGGACGAAACCAATGCCGGGTATGCTGGTGAGCATGACGTAGGGCGTGGTGGCCAGCAGCAGGGCGGCTTCGGCGCGCAGCTCGAGGGCGTTGCGGCGGAGGCAGGCGTAGAGATCGACGGTGGCGGCGAGGGTGCGCTGGAGCGAGGCGACGCGGTGCGCCGCCGGAGGCAGGGCTTGCCGGGCGAGCAGGATGATTTCCGCCGCGGTTTCATCAGGATGGTGGACGCGGTGGCGGCGCAGGAGGTTGGCGAGGGCGGAGGGTTTGCGGCGGGCGATCTGCGGTGCGCTGAAGCGATCGCCCATGAGTTCGAGGGAGGCTTCGGTGAAGGGTGTGAGCGCGCTTTTGGAGCCGTTGAGGAAGCCGGGGAAGAGTTCTTCGGCGAGGGCGTGAATGCGGTTGGAGGCGGCGGTCTGCTGGCGCACGAGGGTGCGGCGGCAGCGGGTGAGATCGCGGAGCTGGCGGTAAGCCGGGTTCACCCCGGCGGACTCGCCGGTGACTCTGGCTCGGCGGGAGAGCAGGGTTTTGGCGATGCCGAGCAGATCGAGTCCGTCGGTGCTGGCAAGGAGGTTTTCGCGGTTTTCCTTGGCTTCGTAGGCATTTACCCGGACGACGAGATAGCCTTTGAGGCGAAGCGCTTGGGTGAAGTTGGCCACATACGCGGCCTCGTCCTCGCCGCCGAGAAAGATCTGGCTCTGGGGGATTTTCCGATGACGGGCGGTGGCGGAGATTTCCTTAAGCAGATGCTCGATGCCAGCGGTGTTGTTTTCCACGGGAAAGGAGGATTTGAGGACGTCGCCGTTGCCGTCGCAGATCAGGGCGAGGTGCTTGCGCTTGGCGTAGTCGAGGGCGACGCAGAGAACTTTTCTGGCATCTCCGGCACGCTCGAAAAGGGTGCGGATGAGGGAGTTCTGATTGCGATAAACGGATTGGTTTGCTTTGGTTTTTTTCATGGCACCATGGAGATACCATTTTGGGCATTCTCCAAACAGCCGCCGAAGCAGTCAGGCGAGCTCAAGCCCTGCGGGCTCGCCCGCCTGCTTCGGACGGTGTGGAAATGGTACCAGGTGTCGCATTTTAACATTTTCTTCGCAATCCTTTGTCCTTGAGGTCATTCCTCGCTGTTTCACCTCCTCCCTTTCTGCGAAGGTGAAGCCATAGCTGGGTGAGAAGTGAGAAGCGTTCTGTGAGTTCATCGCTCACGGGAGTGCATACCACGTGGATCGGCCGCCGCCGTGGCGGGCAAGGAGTCCTTTTTTCACCAACGAAGTGAAGGTGGCTTTGAGGGTGTTGGGGCTGGCCCCGGTTTCGCGCACCATGTCGCGGGTGGTGACACGTCCTTGCGCTTGCACGTAATCGAGGATTTGCACGGCCAACTCAGACAGGGCGGCGAGGGCGATTTTTTCCCGCTCCACTTTTGCGGCGAGGCGCCGCTTCTGCTGCTGCAAGGCGCGCAAGAAAAAGATGAGCCACGGTTGCCAATCCGGAGACTCCTTGCGGATCGTGCTTTGGGTCTGCCGCAGGGCGAGGTAGTAGGACTCCTTGCTATGTTCGATTACGGATTCAAGAGACGAATACGGCACATAGGCATAGCCCGCCTGCAGCAAGAGCAGGGTGGTCAGGATGCGGCTCAAGCGGCCATTGCCGTCCTGAAAGGGGTGGATTTCAAGAAAGGTGACAATGAAAATGGCGACGATCAGCAAAGGGTGAATGCGCTTCAGCTCGCTTGCGTCATGGAACCATTTCACCAGCTCGGTCATGCGTAGGGGCGTGTCGAAGGGCGAGGCTGTCTCAAACACGATGCCGATCATCTGCCCGGTGGCATCAAAGGCTCCCACGTCATTGCGCAAACCCTTGTATTCGCCGCGATGCCGCTGGTCCTTATCGCTATGGCGCAAGAGATCGCGGTGCAGTTGTTTGAGATGGTTTTCCGTGATGGGAATGTCGGTCCATGCCCGGAAGATGGTTTCCATGACCTCGGCATAGCCGGCGACTTCCTGCTCGTCGCGAGTGGAGAATTTTTGGATTTCCAAGGTCGCCAGCAAGTGCTCGACCTCGCGATCTGTCAGCTTGCTGCCTTCGATGCGGGTGGAAGAGCCGATACTTTCGATGGTGGCAACACGACGCAGAGCCCTCAACCTTTCCGGCGCAAGGGTTCCCAAAGCCCGCCATGCGCCTTTGAACTCGTCAATTTCCGCAATGAGAGCCAACAGTTCCGGTGTGATCTGGATGGTATCCGACTGCATGAGACCGGAAGACATACCGGATTATACCCGAATGTCCACCGGAAGATATACCGGATTATGCCCGGATGTCATTCGGATCAGTTCGCGCTATCTCACATCCTCCTCCCTTTCTGCGGAAGGAAAAGCCTTGGGGTGCCGGGCAGCAGGATGCAGCCCCTCCTTGGCTATCGCTACATCAGGATCTCATCCCCCGGCACCACCAGTTCCCCCGCTCGATTCGCGTTTTGTCGATCAGAGGTGTGTTCCGGGATTTCGGCTTCATGAAGTCCCGGGTGAAGTTTGTGGTGGCCTCGGGGTTGGAGAGGACGAGGTCGGCGGGCTGGCAGCTAGTGAGTTACCTTCAAGGCCGTGTTGGCGAAGGTCTCGACGGTGGCAAGGCCGCAGGATCGGAGTTGTTTGGCGGGGAACAAGGTAGCGTAGTCGCTGATCCGAGTTTCCATTGCGGTCAGCGCCCGAGTGATTGCCTGCGATTGGAGATACGCGCGTTCCTGAAGAAGCCTTCGGGCAAGATGGAGTTCTCGCGCTGCAGGACGGCGGGATCCTCGCCGGCCTTGAGGCGCTCCTCATCGGCGCGGCGGGAGGCACGCTTTTCGGCGTCGCGCGCTTCGCGGTTGAATTTTTCCGATGGTTTCATGTCCTGCGATTTGTTGACTCCCTTTCCTGATCGCCGACAAGCTACACATTTTCCTCCTCCCTGTCCACCCCGCCCATTTCATGTCCGACGCCCCTGGATTGCGGGAAACCGGGGCTCAGGGGAAAACGGGGGGCCGTGTGCTAAAATTGACAGGATTTCCACAAACATCCGTGCGAGATCAGAAAGGCTGATTCTGGCGTCGCCTTCGGCTATGCCGGGACAAGTTGATCAGTGATCAGAACGGAGCGGAGGAGCTGGGAGAGGAAGAATTGATGAATGATGATTGATGAATTTTGATTTTTGAATGGGAGAGATTGCGAAAACCGACACCTGGGCAGTGGGGCGCGTGAGGTGGGCGGGTGGAAGGCCCCCGCTAGACCGTTTCTCAAAATCTTTTCATCTATCTTTGCCCCAACGGGGCTCACGGCGAAAGCGAAGGGTGCCAGTGGGCACCCTGGTATATGCGTAAAATGATCCGCGCCCCAACGGGGCGCACGGAGGCCGATAAAACATGAACGTTGATGTAGGCGAAGTTCCGTGCGCCCCGTTGGGGCGCGGAGAAATGGAATTGTCATACCAGGGTGAATCCTTGGGGGATTCACCCTTCGCTTTCACCGTTGTCCCCGTTGGGGACGAAGAATCATCTCACCTCGCCGATAAAACGAAGAGACTTTTGAGAAACGGCCTAACTCCCCAGCAGCGCCGCCAGCAGATCATCCAGCGACACCGTCGCGATGGCCGATGCCCTGTCGCTGACGGCGAAGGGCAGGATCAGCTCCCGCCCGTGCACCAGCGATCCGCAACTGTAAACGACGTTCGGCACATAGCCTTCGCGCTCCTGCCCCTCGGGGATCAGCAGGGGGCGCGACAGCCGCCCGATCACCTTGCCCGGATCATTCAGATCCAGGAGCGCCGCGCCGATGCAGTATTTCCGCATCGGCCCGACGCCATGCGTGATGACCAGCCAGCCGGCCTCGGTCTCGATGGGGGAGCCGCAGTTGCCGACCTTCACCGAGTTCCACATTTCCTTCGGGCCGAGCAGGAATTTCGGATCGCTCCAGAAGTGGGGGCTGTCGGAAAACATGATGTAGAGGTTCTCATCGTCCTGCCGGGAGAGCATCGCGTAGCGCCCGCCGACGCGGCGCGGGAACAGCGCCATGCCCTTGTTGCTGACCGCGCTGCCGTTGAGCGTGAGGATGTGGAAATGCAGGAAGTCCTCCGTCTCGATGAGCTGGGGAAGGATGGCGCGCCCGTTGTAGGCGGTGTAGGTGGCGTAATACATCACCGTCCCGTCGTCCTCCGTGAATTTCACGAAACGGGCGTCCTCGATGCCGTTCGTCTCGTTCGGCGATACGGGGAAGATGATGCGCTCGCTCATCGCCAGCTTCGTGGGGAACTCGATCTCGTAGTTCGAGTCTGCCAGCCACTGGATCGTCTCCAGCGTCTTGCGCAGCTCATGGCGAGGCCCGCTCGCCTCGTGCCGCACCGTGCCGATGCTGCGGTTCAGGTCGTCGCGGGTGAAATGATCGCCCAGCGCATTGAGCACGGCGGCGGTGAAGTGGTGGTTCTCGAAGCCCATTTCCCGCAGCTTGATGATGAACGATTTTTTCCGGTAGGAAGGGTTCGGCAGGATCTTCGGCTCGCTGACGAAACGCGACACCGCATCGAACGTGATGTTTCCCCCGGGGGAAATTTCGCCCGTGCGGAACTCGATGGAGGAAATATGGCCCTCGCCCGTCGCCCGCAGGCTCATCACAAAGCGCAGCCCGCCCGCCGCGATCCCAGACTGATCCGGATGCGGCACGATGGATGGATTGAAAAGCGCGGCGGACTCCAGCGCATACTCCCCGGAAAAAAGCGCGCCGATCAACATCCGCCGCTCGTGGCAAAGCGAGACGGAGTCCGGCACATGCCGCTCGATCCTGTGGAAATGCCTGAGGAAAACGGCCTCGGAATCGAGATGCCGCGCCTCGAACTCGGCGTTCACCGCCGCCAATTCCGCCGCGACCTCCTCCTTGGTGAGCGCCAGCGCGCGCTTGATGATGTTTTTCACCCGCCAGGTTTCCCCCGGAATGAACGGGCGGATGATGACCCGCGCGCTTTCCGGGATCAGGGAGATTTCATGGCGGCGCAGTCGGATGGGGATCATGGGATGGGTTCGTTGGCTCGGGTCATTTCCGCGAGGGAAAGGTGGAAGGCGAGGGTGGACTCCGCGCCCTGGTTCTCGCTGATGCGGTCCGCGTGCAGCCCGTCGCTGCAGCCGCCGGTGGTGAAATCATAGAGCGCCGTGCCGAGATCGTTGCGGCCGAGGAACCACTCGAAGGCACGCCGCGCCTCGTCCGCCCATTTCGCCTCGCCCGTCGCGCGGAACGCCTCGCGGCATGCGGAAACCATCGCCTGCGCCTCCACCGGCTGCTGGTCGAAGTCCGCCCGCATCCCGCCTTTCCGGTAAAACCCGTTGCTGCCGATGGGCCGGAAACATCCCGCCTGCGTGGTCTGGATCGAGGCCAGCCAACGCAGCGATTCCAGCCCGATCCCCAACGCCTCCGTATCCGCCATGCGCCGCCCGCTGAGGATCAGCGCCTGGCAGATCCGCGCGTTGTCGTAGGTCACGCTGGTCTCGAACCACGGCCAGTCCGCCGTCGAGCAATGGTTCCAAAGCCCCACCAGCCTCGCGGTCAGCGTCTCCCGCATCGCGTGGATCTCCGGCTCGTCGGGAAAAAATCCCAGATACTCGTGGATGCCGAGCAGGCTGAAAGTCCACGCGCGCGGCGAGGTGAAAGTCCCCATCACCGGAATCCCCCTGCGGAAAAGCTGCGCCGAAAGCCGACGGTGCCCCGCATCGCGCGATCGCCCCGCGCCCGTCCCCGTCGCCCACAGCGCGCGGGCATGGCTGTCCTCGCTCCCGGCGTCCTCCAGCCACTGCCGACCGTGGCTCATGAAATTCCGGAAACGCCCGCTCTCGTAATCCAGCGCCGCCGCAAGGAACGCGAGGTATCCCGTCGCGAGCTTGCCGATGTTTCTCGCCGGAGGCAGGTCGCCGATCTCGTCGAGCATGTTGCACAGGATGAAAGCCCGCGCGTTGTCATCCGTGCAGTAACCCTCATGGAAATTCGGCACATTGAAAATCGCGTGCTGGAAAATCCCGGTTCCGTCGCTCATCCGCTCGATGTGATCCAGCCGCAACGGCGGCAGCGCCTGCGGCCTGCGCCCCAGCGTCCACTCCGCGAAGGCCGCGCGCGGCGCGATCCGGCGCTCCGCCCGCGCCCTTTGGAAAGACTCCAGATAAAGCCCCGCCACCGCCGACCAGATCATCCCGCGCCCCGCCGCATAAGCCTCGCGGCGCATCCTTTCCATCCGCGCCCCGTCCTCCAGCAACCCGCACACGCCTTCGGCGATCGCCGCCGAATCCCCGAACGGCACCAACACCCCGCGATCCTCCGCAAGCAGCTCCGCCGCGTGCCAATACGGCGTCGAGACCACCGCCTTTCCCGCCCCGAACACCTGCGCCAGCGTCCCCGATGTCACCTGCGCCTCGTTCAGATACGGGGTCAGGTAAATGTCCGTCGCGCCGATGAATTCCTTCAGGTCATCCTGCGAGACATAGCGGTTGTGGAAAATGATGTGCTCCTGCATCCCGAGATCCGCCGTCAACCTTTCCAGCCCGATGCGGTATCGCTCCCCCTCGTGCGCCAGCAGGTTCGGATGCGTCGCGCCGAGGATCACGTAGATCACGTTCGGATGCCTCGCCACGATCCCCGGCAGCGAGCGGATCACATGCTCGATCCCTTTCCCCGGCCCGATCAACCCGAAGGTCAGCAGCACCCGTTTCCCACCCATGCCGAACTGATCCTTGAAATCCGCCGACTCCATGAAACCCACATCCGGAATCCCATGCGGGATCAGGTCGATCTTTTCCTCCGGCACGCCGTACACCTCGCGGAGGATCGCCGCGCCCTTGTGCGCCATCACCACCAGCCGGTCGCTCAGGGCGATCAGCCCGCGCATCACCTCCATCTGAGCCGCATCCGGATTCCGCAGGATCGTATGCAGGGTCGTGACCACCGGCATCCGCACCTCCCTCAGCAAAGCCAGCAAATGACTCCCCGCCGGCCCGCCGTAGATCCCGAACTCATGCTGCACGGAAAGCACCCCCGCATTGTTGAAGTTCAGGAAATCCGCCGCCCGCCGGTAGGAACCCAGCTCCTTTTCCTGGAGCTCCAGCCACACCCGCTCCGGATAATCATAGCCCTCCGCCCTGTCGTTCACCGCCGCCACGAAACATTGCGATTCCGGCGCCGCCGCGACCACCGCCTCGCAAAGATCCTTCGTGAACGTCGCGATCCCGCACAGCCGCGGCGGGAAATCCCCAAGGAACGCAATCCGACCCGGTGAACACGAATCACCCAAACCAACCCCTTGTTTTGAGTGTCATGCTTCACTAGGCCGCAGCCCGGCCACATAAGCAACCACTCGTTTTCCTTTCTCGGCTCCGCACCCGGCGCATTTCCTGCTTGGAAACGGGGGCGTCTCCCCCCATTTTCCCCGCGCACCGTCATGCCCTGGCTCCTACTCATCCTTCCTCTCCTGGCCGCCGTCTCGAACCAGCTATTCCTGCGCAAGCTCGGGATCGCCCATTGGGTCTCCACCGCCTCCGCCGCCGCGACCTTCGTGATCGCAATCCTGCTGCTCGGGAAAACGGACTCGCCCTCTTTCCATTGGGCATCTGTCGGCGATTTCCACATAGATATCGGCATCACCTTGGACAAGCTCTCCACCGGCATGATGATCGTCGTCACCGGCGTCGGCCTGCTGGTGCATGTGTTCTCGCTGGCCTACATGAAGGACGATTCCGCGAAGGCCCGCTATTTTACCGGCCTCGCGCTCTTCATGTTCTCAATGACCGGCATCGTCCTCGCCGACAATTTCATCATGACATTCATCTTCTGGGAGCTGGTCGGCCTCAGTTCCTACCTGCTCATCGGGCATTGGTATGAAAAGGACTCCGCCGCCGACGCCGCGAAGAAAGCCTTCCTCACCAACCGCATCGGCGATTTCGGTTTCATGATCGGCATCCTGATGATGTGGCAAATCACCGGCACGCTGACCTTCTCGGAAATGGAAATCCCCGCGACGGTTTCCGCCGGTGTCCTCGGCGCGGCGCTGCTCTGCGTCTTCTGCGGCGCGGTCGGAAAATCCGCACAGCTCCCTCTCCACGTCTGGCTGCCCGACGCGATGGAAGGCCCCACCCCCGTTTCCGCCCTGATCCACGCCGCCACCATGGTCGCTGCGGGCGTTTACATGCTCTTCCGCGTGCAGTTCTCCATCGGCGCCGAGGCCTTCGAAGGCTTCTCCGGAACCACCATCGCATGGGTCGGCGGCATCACCGCCCTGATGGCCGCGCTGATGGCCACCCAGCAGGACGACATCAAGCGCGTTCTCGCCTATTCCACCCTTTCGCAGCTCGGCTACATGGTCATGGCCGTCGGCCTGCTCGCGGGCGAGGCGGCGATGTTCCACCTCTTCACCCACGCGTGGTTCAAGGCGCTGCTTTTCCTCGGCTCCGGCGCAATCATCTACGCCTGCCACCACCAGCAGGACATGTGGAAAATGGGCGGTCTCCTGAAAAAGATGCCGGTGACCGCGATCACCTTCGCCATCGGAACGGCGGCGCTGATGGCCGTGCCGCTCACCTCGGGATTTTTCTCGAAAGAGCAGATCCTCGAGGCCGCGCATGAAAAGAACATGGCGCTTTTCCTCATCGCCGCCGGCGTCGCGGTCTTGACGCCTTTCTACATGACCCGCGCCTTCGTCATCACCTTCCTCGGCAAGCCGCGTTCCGATGACGCGGATCACGCCCATGAGGTCGGCCCGCTGATGTACGTGCCGCTCATCGCGCTCGCCGTGATGGGGCTGATCGCCGGTTTCCCCTTCATCGCCGCCAAGCTCGCGCCCGCCTACGAGCAGCCGGAGCACCTCATCCACTTCGGCCTCGTGACCATCGTATCCATCGTAGCGCTGATCGCAGGTGTCGCCGCCGGTTTCGTCCTCTACAACGGCAAGACGAAAGACCCGCTCTCCATCCCGCTGTTCCGCAACCGCTTCTATCTCGATTCGATCTACGAGAAAGGCCTCGTGAAATACCTCCAGGACGGCTTCGCGGCCATCGTGCATTTCCTCGACGAGCTGGTCATCAACGGCCTCATCGTCGGCGGCTTCACCCGCCTCGCGGAAAGCACCGGCAGGCTTCTCACCAAAGCCCAGTCCGGCAACCTCCAGGCCTACGCCTTCAGCTTCGGCCTCGGCGTTTTGCTGGTGATCTACTTCACGGTGTTTTTCTAACGGAGAGCCGCGCCTCCGGCCGGCTTTGGTGGGCGAACCCTGAAAACCCGTTTTCATGACCATCACCCGCTTCGCCCCCAGCCCCACCGGCGATCTCCACCTCGGCCACGTGTATGCCGCGAAGGTCGCCCACGATCTCGCGCGGGACGCCGGCGGTCGTTTCCTGCTCCGCCATGAGGACATCGACGCAGGCCGCGTGAAACCCGAATACTACCGCCACATCGAGGAGGATCTGAAATGGCTGGGCTTGCGCTGGGATGGGGAAATCCTGCTCCAGAGCGAACGGCGGGAGTTTTACGAACATGCGTTGGAGACGCTGAAATCCATGGAACTCGCCTATCCTTGCTTCTGCACCCGCAAGGACATCCAGGCCGCACTTTCCGCTCCGCATGGTTCCGATGCGGCGATCTACCCCGGCACCTGCCGCGCGCTTTCCAAACAGGAAGCGCATGAACGGATCGCCGCCGGGGAAGCGCACGCATGGCGCTTCGATTCCGGAAAAGCTGCGGCCATCCACGGCGAACTCTCCTTCCACGATCTCCGCTTCGGAAAGATCCGCGTGGACACCTCGGTGAACGGCGATGCCGTCCTCGCGCGGAAAGACATCGGCGTGGCGTATCACCTTGCGGTGGTCGTCGATGATGAATTCCAGGAAATCACCCACGTCACCCGCGGCGAGGATCTGTTAGAAGCCACACACATCCACCGCCAGCTCCAGGCCGTCCTCGGATACCGCGAGCCGCTTTACCTTCATCACGCCCTCGTCCGCGATGAAAACGGCAAGCGCCTCGCGAAACGCGACGCCGCCCGCTCCATCCGCAGCCTGCGCGAACAGGGGTTTTCGCCCGGAGATGTGATGGCAATGCTTCAGGCTTCCTGACCATCGCGCGGAAATTTCAAAAAATTTGCTCCGCATCCCCAATTCATCTTCCCCTCCCCCCTCGGTTTCCGCACACTCCCGCCCCCATGTCAAAGCAAGCACTCGGTAAAGGCCTCGGCGCCCTCATCAAAAAGAACCAAGCCTTGCCCGGCGCGCCCGTGGACGAATCGCCGGACGGCTCGCAGCGCGTCCGTGACATCCCCATCGGAAATGTCGTCGCCTCCCCGCTCCAGCCGCGCAACCAGTTCATCGACGCGCCCCTCGACGACCTCGTCGATTCCATCCGCCAGCACGGCATCATCCAGCCGCTCATCGCGCGTTTGGTGGACGGGAAATACGAACTCATCGCCGGCGAGCGCCGCTGGCGCGCTTCCAAGAAACTCGGTCTCGCCACCGTCCCGGTCATCGAGCGCGCCGCGTCCGACCGCGATGTCCTTGAAATGGCTCTCATCGAGAACCTCCAGCGAGAGGATCTCAACCCGATCGAGGAAGCCGCCGGTTACGTCCGCCTAGCGAAAGAGTTCACGCTGAAACAGGAGGAGATCGCCACCCGCGTCGGCAAGTCCCGCGCCTCCGTCGCCAACGCGATGCGCCTGCTCGATCTCCATCCCGATATCCAGAGCCACCTCGCGCAGGGACAGATCACCGTCGGCCACGCGAAAGCGATCCTCGCGCTGAAAGACGCCGACAGCCAGAAGCTCGCCGCCGACCAGATCATCCGCCGCAAGCTCACCGTACGCGCCGCCGAAAAACTCACCCAATCCCTCCTCTCCAACCCCTCCGGAGTAAGCGATCCGAAGCAAACCCAGCCCCGCGAGATCGACATCCACGTCCGCGAGCTCACGAAGCGGCTCCAGGAACACCTCGCCACCCACGTCGCGATCAACCACTCCGCGAAAAAGGGCAAGATCGAGATCGAATACTACGGCAACGACGACCTCGACCGCATCCTGGCACTCATCCGCCTGCCCGGCACGGTTTTGTAAACGGCGTTTACCGTGCGAGCGGACGTTCGCTTTTGACAAAAAACACGCCCGCTGCCTAAGACTTCCGCGCCGGGCAAGCGGAGCAGAGATTTTCACGCCCCGTCGAACAACACACCATCATGAACGAGCCAATTTTCACAGGATGCATCCCGGCGTTGATGACGCCTTGCGACGAAAACGGAACCATCAACTACGACGCGCTGGTGCAAACCGCCGCGGAGCTGATCGGTAAAGGGATGCGCGCCGTGGTCTATTGCGGATCAATGGGAGATTGGCCGCTGTTGACGGACGCCGAGCGCCAGGAGGGCGTGCGACGCCTTGTGGAGGCCGGTATCCCGACGGTTGTCGGCACCGGTGCACAGAATTCGAAGATCGCCGCCGAGCACGCCGCGCACGCCCGCGAGGTCGGAGCGCATGGCTTGATGGTGATTCCCCGGGTTCTCTCCCGCGCAAGCTCGCCCGCCGCGCAGAAGGAACATTTCCGAAGCATCCTGAAAGCGGGCGGCGACCTGCCCGCCGTGATTTACAACAGCCCCTACTACGGTTTCGAAACCAAGGCGGATCTTTTCTTCGCGCTCAACGCGCAGTTCCCCAGCCTGATCGGCTTCAAGGAATTCGGCGGCGCGAAATCGCTGAGCTACGCGGCGGAATTCATCACCAGCGTCGGTGAGGAACTGACCCTGATGGCGGGCGTGGACACCCAGGTTTATCATGGCTTTGTAAACTGCGGAGCCACAGGCGCGATCACCGGAGTAGGCAACGCCCTGCCGACGGAAATCCTACATTACATCGAGCTCTGCAAAGCCGCTGCAAAGGGCGACGCGCAAGCCCGCCGCTACGCGCAGGAACTTTCCGAAGCGCTCACCGTCCTCTCCACCTTCGACGAAGGCCCCGATCTTGTGCTTTACTACAAGGAGCTGATGGTGCTCGAAGGCCACGACGCCTACCGCCACCAGATCTACGGCTCCGACAAGCTCAGCCCGAGCCAGAAGCAGTTCCTCCACACCCAGTGGAAACTTTTCCGCGATTGGTGGGCGGGCTGGGAAGGCCGCGCATGAATATGCTTGGAGAAGTACCCCGGCTTGGATTCGAACCAAGGACCAAAAGATTAAGAGTCTTCTGCTCTACCAACTGAGCTACCGAGGCTTTGGGTGGGGAAAACTAGTTCACTCCGGGGCGGGATGGCAAACGAAATCTCCAATCGGAATTTCCACATCGCAACCAGCCGAAACGCGAGCCAGCATGGTAAGGATCCCGCATGAAATCAGGCGAGATGTCGGTGAAGTAAGAATCCAGGTTCTTTTCACGTATCCTGCGGTATCGCTCGATGATGAGATTCCTTCTCACAGTATCCCTCTTTTCCGTATTGATTCCGCTCGCTGGAGCGGAGGATCACTGGGCGTATCTACCTCCGGCAGCACCATCCGTGGCAGTTGGCGAAGGAACGAATCCGATTGATGCGATTCTTGATAAAGCAAGGAAGGATGCCGGCATTGTGCCAGCCAAACTCGCACCTCCGGAAAACTGGGTGCGCCGGGCGGCTTATACCTTGACCGGATTGCCCCCGTCGCAGGCCCAGATCGAGCGCATCCGATCCAATCCTGATGAAGCAACCTGGCGCGCGCTGATCGAGGAATTTCTCGCAAGCCCGGCCTACGGGGAACGCTGGGCACGGCACTGGATGGATGTCGCGCGCTACGCAGATACCCGCGGCTACAATTTCGATCAGGACAACCGCTACCCCTTCGCCTACACCTACCGCGACTGGCTCATCAACGCCTTCAACAACGACCTCCCCTACCCCGAGTTCATCAAGCTCCAGATCGCGGCGGATCACCTCACCGACCGCCCGGATCATCCGGATCTCGCCGCTCTCGGCTTCCTGACCGTGGGGCCGCGTGCCGGAAATTTAGAGACCGTTGACGACCGCGTCGATGTCGTCACCCGTGGTTTCCTTGCCTCCACCGTATCCTGCGCCCGCTGCCACAAGCACAAGTCCGATCCCATCACGATGGACGACTATTACTCGCTCTATTCCATTTTTGAAAACACCACCGAACCCGAAATCAAGCCGGTGATCGGTGAACCAGCCGACAGCAACGCCTATGATTCCTACCTGGCCGAAGTCGCCAAACTCGAGGATACCGACAGGAATGAGCGCCAGAAAATCGTAAACCATCTACGCGATCCCGAATCGCTCGGAGCTTACCTGGAACTCGCCTGGAGCGCGAAAATGGAGGCGTGGGATGAAGGCAAGGCTACCAGTGAAGCATTCAGGAAAGGACGCCACCGCGCCAAAGCGGTGATGAAATGGAAGGAATTTCTCGAACCGATCGCATGGGGCGGGAATACGGTTCCAAGGCTCGTCGAATGGGCGAATGAGATGGAAAAGGCGAACCCCTCGGATCGGATCAGGATCTCACGCGCGCTCGCGGACGAATGGCTGGCTGCGCCAGAAGGCAGCGATCTCAGGAAACTCGCCGCCGAGGGGAACTGCCCGCTGAACTACGATATCTCCCGTATTTCGGAATTCTTCGACCAGGAGGACGGCAACGCCAACCGCAAGCGCCAAGGCGACCTCACCGCGCTCCAGATCAGCCATCCCGGCTCGCCGCCGCGAGCCATGTCCCTGGCCGACAAGGATACTTGGGCGCCCGCACAAATTTTCAAACGCGGCGACCCTAGCAACCGCGGCGAACCCATCGAGCGGCGGTGGCTCGGCTTCCTGGGTGGCGGCGCGTTCCCGGAGGGGAAAAGCCCCCGCTTGTCCTTGGCGGAAAAAATCGCCGAGCCTTCCAACCCGCTGACCTCGCGCGTGATGGTCAACCGCATCTGGGCATGGCATTTCAATTCACACCTCGCGGATCCGGGGGATTTCGGCGTTCAGCATGCCCCGCCAGCCCTGCTCCCTTTGCTCGACTTCCTGGCTCTCCGCTTCAATGAGACCGGCGGCTCCGTGAAAGACCTCCACCGCCTCATCCTCACGTCCAGGACTTTCCGCCTCTCCGCCGATGGGCCGGCGGAAAACAACCGCATCGACGAAGCGAACTCCCATTTCTGGAAATGGAACCGCACCCGCGCCGATTTCGAATCCGCCCGCGACCGGATTCTCGCCACCTCCGGCATCCTGGATACACGCCGCACCGGCGGGAAATCCATCGTTCTCGAAGACAACTCCGCCGACAGCCGCCGCAGCGTCTATGCTTTCATCGACCGCTACCATCTCGCGACGACCTTCGTTTCCTTCGATGTCCCGCATCCCGATCATCACGCGCCGAAGCGGGTCGAAACCACCGTGCCGCAGCAGGCTCTTTTCCTGCTCAACAGCCCGCTCCTGATCCGCCGTGCGGAGAGTCTGGCAAACGATCCCGCGTTCCGAAAACTGGCGGATGACACATCCCGAATCGGATGGATCTATGAAAAAGTCCACCAACGCACTCCGACCCAGGCCGAGACCAAGGACGCGCTGGAATGGCTGTCGGCGACAGACCCCGCCGATTACGCCCCGCGTCTCAACGGCCGTTGGGAAGTGCTTTACGCCCGTGATGAGAACGGAACGCTCAGCGAGGAAACGAAGTTCCCCCTGTTTATGGACAACTCCTGGCGCACCGGCCCGGATCTCGCATCCAGCACCATCCCCTGGATTCATGCGAATCCCGATGGCGGGCACACCGCCGACGGTTATTCGCTGATCCTACGCTGGAGATCGACCGGCAACGGCGAGGTGAAAATGATGGGAGACATCAAGCGCACCCAGAAAGGCGGCAGCATTCTTGAGTGGAAAATTTCCAATGACGGAAAGACACTTACAACCCAAACCCTGCTCCCCGACCAGGCTTCCATGATCAGCGGCGACTGGATCAAGGTAGCCGCCGGCAGCACTGTGGATTTCGTCCTGCGCGCACCCGAGAACGTCAATCATTGCTGGGTGAGCTGGAACCTTCGCATCCTTGGCAGGGAAACGCCGGATTCTAAGCCCACCGATCTCGGGAGTTTCAAGGATCATTTCCCGACACCCAACGCCACCGCCCCGGAAGAGAAACCCGGCAGCCCTTGGGTCGATCTGATCCAGATGCTCTGGGCTTCCAACGAATTCAATTTCATCGACTGAACCATGTCCCACCGACTCACGGAAAACGACATCATCCTCGACCGCCGCGATTTCCTACGCCGCTGTGGCATGGGCTTCGGCGGCCTTGCGCTCGGCGGGCTCTTCCAGGGAAACGCGTCCGCCGCGCAGCCGTCCTCGATCCCTCACTTCGCGCCGAAGGCGAAACGCGTCGTCCACCTTTTCATGAACGGCGGCCCGTCACAGGTGGACACCTTCGACCGCAAGCCGCTGCTTCAGGAGCAGCATGGCAAGCCGATCGCGATGGAGGGCATCAAGACCGAGCGCCCTACGGGAACCGTCCTGCGGACGCCTTTCTCCTTCGACCGTTACGGGGAATGCGGACTCGAGGTCAGCGAGCTTTTCAAACACACCGCGCAACACGCCGACGACCTCTGCGTGATCCGGTCGATGACCGCGAACGTCCCCAACCACGAGCCCTCGCTCATGCTGATGAACTGCGGTGAGGGCAACCTCTCCCGCCCCTCGCTGGGCTCATGGGTCAGCTACGGGCTGGGCAGCGAAAACGAAAACCTGCCCGCCTACGTCTCCCTTTGCCCCGGCGGCATGCCGATCAAGCGCGCGGAAAACTGGCGTTCCTCGTTCCTCCCCGGAGCCTTCCAGGGCACCTATGTGGACAGCTCCATCGAGAGGCTCGAAGACATGATCGAAAACCTCCGCAACCCCTCCGCCCGCGAACCGAGGCAGGAGAAACAGCTTTCCCTACTCCGCAAGCTCAACGCCCGGCACCTAGAAGCCAGCGCCCATGATCCGCAACTCGAGGCGCGCATCCGCAGCTTCGAACTCGCCTACCGGATGCAAACAGAGGCCACCGACGCCTTCGACATCTCCAAGGAACCCGCAAAAATCCGCGAGATGTATGGCGAAGGCGGATTCGCCCGCCAGTGCATCATGGCGCGCCGCCTTTTGGAGCGCGGCGTGCGCTTCATCCAGCTCTGGCACGGCAACGGCCAACCCTGGGACAGCCATGACGACATCGAGGATCACCGCAGGCTGGCGGGTCAATGCGACCAGGCCATCGGCGCTTTCCTCACCGATCTGAAACAGCGCGGCCTGTTGGACGAAACGCTCGTGATCTGGGGCGGCGAGTTCGGGCGCACCCCGGTCGTGGAGCTTCCCAAAGCCGGTTCGAACGCCGGCAAAATGAAGGGCCGCGACCACAACCATTACGGCTTCACCACCTGGATGGCCGGCGGCGGCGTGAAAGGCGGACACGTCCACGGCGCGACGGATGAGTTCGGCTTCAAGGCCGTGGAAAAACCCGTCCACGTCCACGATCTCCACGCGACCATCCTGCATCTCCTCGGTCTCAACCACGAAAAGCTCACCTACCGCTACTCGGGCCGCGATTTCCGCCTCACCGATGTCTTCGGCAACGTCGTCCACGACATCATCGCCTGAGTCCCGTCACGGCGCCATCGAATCGCGCATTTCCCTGATCAGTTCCGCGTCCTCCCCGCGGCCTTCCCTGACCAAGGCGTCCATGAGGTTGTTCAGGACGCGCAGCAGGATGGATCCCAGATCGGCGCTGCCCTCCAACGCCCGGCGCTGCTCGCGGCTCAGATCGTTGCCGGGATCGGTCAGGACGTTCTGGGAGTGGATGCAACCCTTGTCGTAGCAATCGACGATGAGCGGATACCCGTCCTCATGGATGCGGCAGAGGAAATGCCCCGGGAAACAGATGCCCTCGATTTCCAGGCCCAGCCGCTGACCCATGAGCATGTAGATGATCCCGAGTCCGATGGGATTGGAAACCCCCTCGGACAGGCACCATGCGAGATCCGAATTACGCGGATCATAGTAGTTGGCGACATTGGGGCCGAGGCGCTCCCTTTCAAACAGGAAAACACGCAGGTCATTCGCTGCGGCCACACCCTCTTCCTGCGCATCCTCGGCGAGAAGATCGATCGCGTCGGACAGCGGCTGCCGCAGGGAAAGCCCGTCGTGGAGGAAATCGGAAATCAGCCGCAGGTGGCTTTCGAAAAGCTCCCAGTCATCGCCCAGACCCGCAGTGCCGAAGAGCGGAGTGAACCATTCGTCGCGCAGGGTTTTCCTCCGGGCGGGCAGCAGCATGGAGGCTAGCAGCTGTTTGTCGCGCCCGCTGAGAGAACCCACCATGCCGGGCAGGATCTCGCTGAGATCGCCCCCCACCTCCGCCAAGCGCCCCGCGACGACAGAGCGGACTTCGGGGGTATCGTCATCAAGGAGCCGCAACAAAGCGGATATTTCCTTGGGATCGGGAGGGAGGGCGTTCACAGCACCAGCAAAACGGCGCGCCCCGCATAAATCAAGCGATTGGGCAAAACTTCAATGAAGTAAGCGGATGGTGCGCGATACTGGGTTCGAACCAGTGACCCCCTCCGTGTCAGGGAGGTGCTCTACCACTGAGCTAACCGCGCTTGCCTGCGTTGCCGCCGGGCGGGGAAGCTAGGAGGAAAACCGACTACCGCGCAACCCCTTTTTAGCGGATTTTCTGAAATATCCGCCTGGTTCACTGCCGAGATTGCGGCTTGAGTTACTCTCGTTCCCCGCGCAGCCTCTGCAGCGCGACATGAAATTCCTCCCTATACTTCTGCTACTCATCGCCCCCCTCCACGCCCAAACTCCCAAAGTCTTCAAAGGTCTTCTTGAGAAAGATGTCGCGGTTAAGGCTAGCATCGGGATCGTGGTGCCACCACCGGAGATTGAAAAATACATTGCGAAAGTCGAGGCTTCGGCGCGCAAAAATAAAGAATGGTTTGCGGAGTATACAAAAACCGCAAAGCCGGGCGCTCCACTGCCTTTCCATGAGAATCTGGGACTCACGAAGGAAGAATACGACGACTACCTGTCACTCTGGGATAAACGCGATTTCAAGTCCACCGAAGAGGTTGTGCTCGTGCTGCGTGAGACGTTCGGGAAAACGTGGTCACTCACGGCCACTGGTGAGGCAGGGATCATATCCACCCTTCGCTACGACCCCGAAAAAGACGTTTACCGCTCGCCGAACGGGGAGATGAAGAGGCTTGAGGACATCAAGGCAGAAGCCACGAGCATCCTCGGCGCCTGGTCCGGTCATGAGTGGCGACTTGAGGAGGATACGGGGCTGGGCAAGATCAAGGAAAACTTCGCCATCGGACGCTATGACGACAAAGAATATGGTCTGGTGGTTTACCGCGTGCAGGAGATTTCTTCGGAAGGCAGCCGCCTGTTGGACAAAAGCCTCGTACTCCGTTTCGCACTAGGCAAGGCGGGGCATTTGCCGACGCAAGCCAAACCTCGCTGATCCATTTTGAAGAAGCGCTGGAGAAAATGGATTGGGTTGGCCGTTGTCGCCCTCGTTTTCCTTGGCCCTCCGCTTGCCTTCGGTGTCAGCAACCTTTTGCTGATGAGTCCAAAGGGGCGTTCCGTTTTAGCCGCGCGCATCCAAAGGGTGACACGGCTTGAGACCTCCATACAGGGCAGCACCTGGTCACCATGGAACGGTTTCACGATTTATGGCCTCCTGATCGAGCAGCCCGCTCCACTTGGTAAAGTCATCTCAACACCGATGCTGGCTGTGGAGTCGATCCGCATTCATCCGGAATGGCGTGCTTTGTTGGACAAGCAACTTGTGATCCGCGGCATCGAAGTCCGTAAGCCGGATCTTAAAATGCCGATTGAGCTGCTCTCGCAAATCCCGGTTCCACCCGTAGATCCGGCCTTAGCCGCGAAACAACCGAGGCACTCCGCAGGGGAACAGCCGCCAACAGGATATAGTCCCTCCGCACCCCATACCATTCCCCCCACACCACCCCGGCCACAAGTCCCGCAAGTGGATCCAGCCCTTGCCGCAAAATCCGACACCTCTCCACCCAAGCCACCCTTCATCGCAACCGATCCGACCGTCTGGGTGACATTCCGTGATGCCCGGCTAAGTATCGTGAGCACGATGAAGAAAGAGCCGCTGTGCCGTATTTCTAAATTCCACGGGGCTCTTCCAATCCGAGGCAAAAGCGCCGGATCTGAGCTGATGGTGGATGGCATCCGTGTTTTGGGAAACGCCACTCCGAGCGCGGTGAGGATTCCCGTGAAATGGCAGGCACCTGTCCTTAGTCTCGGGGTGATCGATACAGTTGTCTTAGGAATCGACTGCAAGCTGGAAGCGAAGATCGGCCTAACACCCGGCCTTCCGTTCCTCATTGGTGGGGCGATTCCGAAGCAGGAAGGCAAGGAAATCCATCTTTCCGAGACTCTCCGCGCGAAAGTCGGTTCCATGGCGGGGGAAGGCCGGTTCCAAGGTTATGCCCTTGCACCCAGTTCATGGCAGGGTCAATGCATGATGCAGTCTCTGCTAGTGGATGCCGAGTTCGTCGGCAACAAAGCCTCGTTCAGTCACGGACAAGGCGTGGTAATTTTCCAGCAAGGCGTGTTGAGATGTCTCGATGCCCGGCTCATCGGGGATGATCTCAGCCTTCTCGGCAACGGCATGGCACTGAGCGATGGAAGGTTTGCCACCCATCTCCGTGTCGTTGCCGCTCCCGACAGCCTTGTTGCCATTTCGAGACGCATCCAAAACGAGTCATCCGCACTGCAACTCACGCCCCTGAGCACACCGCAGCGTGCGGCTCTCGACATGCGAATGTTCGGTTTCCCCGGGAAAATATTCTACCAAACCAACCCAGCGGCAAATCCAGTCTTGATCAAGTGATCAATCTGGCTGGATCTCCAGCCTGGGCGGCTTGCTCATGCGGATCGTATCGTCGAAATCACCGAGATCGAGGCTATCGAGCACGTTGGTGCTGCGACTGATAAAACCCGTTTTCACGCTGCCACCCGCGTAACTCGGAAGTTCGGTGTGGTAGGGATCCTCTCCAATCAGGACAGGAGACTTGGGAAGAATTGGCAGGGCGTTGAGAGCGGGCATCGTTCCCAACGCGTGGTTTGGATCCGCATCGTTGCCCATCACACCGGAGTGATGCGTGCAGAAGGGCAGATTTTGAGTCCCCTCGCGGAAATATTCGGTGATCTTTGTGCTCCTTGATCTCACCGTGCCGGAAGAAACATCCTCCACCATTTCCTGACAAAATTGCGTCGCTTTCTGACCGGAAACAGAACAAATCTCCACTTCTGCCAGAGAGTCCGGCCTGTCGATGCTTTTGCCGCCAAAGACAGGCGCTGCCGCGTTCATTGCAGCCGCCCATACCGGCATGGAAAGATCGCGGCTGAAGGCACCAGGATAGATCGGCTCGCTGTTGCCCTGCAAAAAGCCCGTCCAAACACCGCAGGTAATCCGTCCGTTATAGCCCAGGAACCACGTGTCCGCGAAGTCATGGGTCGTCCCCCCCTTACCCGCGCCGGCGAACGGTTTTTCCAAAAGATCATCCGCCAGACCGCGCGCACTGCCATCGGTCATACCTCCGGCCATCATGCTGTGGACTTGCCAGGCAACCGCCGAGTCCAGCAATCGCCCCGCAGGATTCGCCGAGGGCTTGCGCCGATAGACCACATTTCCCGCCGAGTTCTCGATCCTGTCGATATAGGAAAAATGAGTGGGCCCGCGCCGGCCGCCGAGAGGGAAGGTGGACATCGCTGTAACCGCTTGTTTCAGCGAGGCGGGCTCCCAGCCAACGCTGACCCTGGGCAGCGGCTTCGAGTCCTTCATCGAAAAACCGAACGCGACCGCCGCATCAATGATGCGCTGGATGCCGACTTCGCCGCCGAGCCTCACCGTCGCCGCAATCTTCGAATGCGCAAACGCCCTCCGGAGGCTGATCATCCCATCGTATTTCGGTGAAGGCACTTCCATGCCCCATTCACCCAGAATCCCCTCCTGACCACCGACCATCACCGCACGGTTATCCATCGGCTCGTCTTCCAGTGTGGAAGCGGGCGAGTGCTTGTCGGCGAGAGCGGCGGAATACAGGAAGGGAAAAAACGCGGTGCCCAGAGGACGTTTACCCATCTCAATGAAATCGTAGGGAGCCTCCGCGTAATCCCGACCACCGACATGCGCCAAGACCTCACCGGTGGAATGATCGACCATGAAAACAGCACCCTGTAGATAGGCTGGATCGTCCGTTTTTTTCTCCCGATCATATTCGGAATACTTCTGGCGCGAAAATCCCGGATGATTCTCCGCATTCGAAAGAGAAACGGCCAACGCTTTCTCGGCCGCGCTCTGCGCCTCCGAAGAAATGGTCGTATGAATCGTATACCCCCCCGCAGCCAGCGCATCCACGCCCAGCGATTTGGCAACTCCGTCCGCGATGCGCTCGTAGAGGTGCGAGGTGCCGCGCCGCAGTGGCTTCGGATTCACAACCAGAGGTTTGGCTACCGTATTGGAGAGTTCCTTGGATGATATCATCCCTTCTTCCCGCATACGTCCCAGCACCATGTCACGCGCCTTGCGACTTTCCTTGATGCTGTTGAGCGGGGAATTTCTCGTCGGATTCTTGATCAAGCCCACGATGGTAGCGCACTCCTGGAGATTCAGATCCTTCGGCTCTTTTCCGAAATACCCCAGCGAGGCGGAACGCAAGCCGTAGAAGCCGCTGCCGAAATAAATTCGGTTCAGATAAAACTCCAGTATCTCCTTTTTCGAATACCGCTCTTCAATGCGCATTGCGAGAAACGCCTCAACCATTTTCCGCTGTATCCCACCCTCGCCTCGCGCCGCAGCATCCTGCTTTAGGGGAAAGGCGTTACGCGCGAGCTGCATCGTAATCGTGCTCGCGCCTTGTGTCGTCTCGCCTGCCTGGTAGTTGAGCTTCACGGCACGGATGACTCCGATGTAATCGACCCCCGAGTGAGTCTTGTAGCGCGAGTCCTCCCCGGCACACAGGGTATCAATGAAAAGTTCAGGAACATCCCCGATGGGCATCACACTGCGGTTCTGGACGAAGATACGCCCGATTTCTTTGCCGCTGCGGTCGAGAATCAGGCTCGGCACCTCCAGTTCGTTGATCTTATCCAAATCATAGGTCAAAGCACGCTCGCGGTATTCACGGGTGTAATGCTCCGCAAATAGGAAACCGACAACCCCGGCGATCAAGACAAGCATAAAGCTCACCAACCAAAAGGTTTTGCGCTTGTAGAAACGGCGTTTACCGATCTTCTTCCGGGTGTTTTTGCTTTGTTGCGCCATGCCTGATGCCATTCCGAAGCCGCCTTACGGCGACGTCCCGTTTCCGCAGGATTACCCGAATCCCACGTGCACGGCAACCCCTTCCTTGCGAGAAAGAATCGTCACAGAGATTTCGAATCGAGGCAGCCTGTCATTTCCCGAATATCTGGCCATCGCACTCTACGATCCAGAATACGGCTACTACGCCCGCGACAACACCCAGGTAGGGCGTCACGGCGATTTTTATACCAGCGTCAGCGTCGGTCCGCTGTTCGGAAGGTTGCTCGCGCGGCGTTTCTTCGGATGGTGGGAGGCAACCGGAAAACCGGCGGAATGGCGCATCCTCGAGATCGGGGCGCACGACGGCACGCTCGCGGCGGACATCCTTTCGGAACTCCGCCAGCTCTCCCCGGATGCGTGGCAGGCGCTCGAATACGCCATACCGGAGCCGCTGCCCCGCCTGCGCGGTCTCCAGAAAGCACGCTTGGAAAGTTTGGCATCACGTCTTCTCATAGCCGAAGGCTTCGAGGGTATCGCAGCCCGTCCCTTGCCCGGCATCGCGTTCGGAAACGAAATCCTCGACGCGCTGCCCTTCCATCTCATCGAGTTCAGAGGCGGAGCATGGCAGGAACTCCATGTCATCGCCGGAGAAAATGGAACGCTGGCGCTGGAACCACGGGAAACATCGATCCAACTCGGCGGCGATTTCCCCGAAGGCTACCGGACGGAGGTCAGGACGAATTTCCCGGACTTCCTCACGGCCATCACCGCCTGCCTGAACGACGGCCTGCTGATTTTCGCGGACTACGGATTCGCCGCGCCGGAATACTACGATATTTACCGTAGCTCAGGCACGCTCCGCACCTTTTCATCCCACCAGGCGGGCGAGGATCCCTTCGCCGCACCGGGGGAAACGGACATCACCGCCCACGTCGATTTCACGGATCTGGCGAAGGCCGCCATCTCGCTCGGCTATTCACCAAGAGCCTTCACCAGCCAAGGCAGCTACCTTACGCAACTCGCGAAACCCCTGATACTCAACGGCGGCATGGACGATCCAAAAACCATCGCCCAATTCCAAAGCCTGACCCACCCCGCCCATCTCGGCGCGAAATTCCACGTGATCGAACTGACCCGCTCGCCGGAAATTCCGCCAGAGGTGGCGCACCGGCTGGCGCTTTGATCAATCAAGGAAGCGGATCTTGCCGGGAACGGGCAGCTTGCCCGCCGCCATCGCCGCGTGCTGCTCGTCGGTGCAGGCGGAGTCGATCGGCGCGTCGGGTTGAACCTCGTTTTCCGTAACGATACCGTTCGCAAGCATCCATTTCTCGACCTCCTCGCCGCTGACATCCGCGAGCATGTGGCCATCGATCTCCACGCACGGCGAAAGCGGCTGGCCGCTGCGCTGCTCCATCTCCCAGCGGAAAGCGGGATTCTTGATGATGTCCTTCTCCTCGTAGGGCAGGTCGTATTTCCGCATGATGGCGCGAACCCCTTCGCTCCATCCACAGAAGGTTTTCAAATAGGCGGTGATCTTCGGCTGCGTGGTGCTCATGTCGCGCGGAACATAGGAGCCGTCCGGCGTTTTGCAACCCGCTTCCTCGTTCAGCGCTTTTCCTTTGCGACATACCACAGCAGCCCCCCGCCGACCATCAGTCCGCCGAAAAAGATCCACCAGAACATGCCGCGGGTGAATCCCGGCAGATCGACGTTCATTCCGAACAGCCCGCCGAAGGCGACGAGAGGCAGGAAAAATCCGGTGACGAGGTTGAGTTTGAAAAGGATGTTCCCGAGCCTGGCGGCTGATTTGGTCTGCTGCTCGGCGGATTCGGCTTGCCAGAAAAGCAGGGTTTCCCGCCCGTCGGAATGCAGCAGTTCCGCCGCGCGCTCGATCTCCCGGGCCCGGTCGCGGTAAGTCCTGATCTGGCGATCATCGGGTTCCTGATTCAGCACCTGCTCCAGCGCGACGACCATGTTCCGGCTGCTACGCGTCAGCGGCCCCGCATGCTTGAGCACCCGGAATAGATCCTCCGCTTCATCTGTTTGTTCGATAATCTCCTCATTCTCATCGATCGCTTTGGCATAGCGATCCAGCAAATCGCCCAACCCTTTCAGCCCCTGTCCGTCGGGCTGGAACCACTTTCCATCCCGCCTCCTCCAGAAAAAGATCGCCTCCCGTTCCGGCACGCCCGCCTTCGGCACCTCATGGAGAACGAGCAAAAGCTCATCGCGTCCCACCACACACCGCTGATGCCCCGGCCTGTCGCTGAGCTGTTCGAGCAGATCCCGCTCAAGCGTGTAGTGCGTCGGCATACTGATTTTCTCATCGGTCATCGCCCGCTTTCTAGCGGATCAGGACCCGCCCCGCAACCGTCGGCATCCGATCTTGTGCCTTGATTCCCCGCGAATTCGGGTGAAGATCGCTTCGGAAACATGAAATATATTCTCCTACCCGGTGTCACATTGCTGCTCGCCGCCTGCAACACCTCGCCGCCCGGATCCGATTACATGGCCGGCGTCGGCCCTGTCCACCGCCCCACTTCCGGCGGCCCGCACCATCCGCCACCGGCCATACCTGATGACGTTTCCTATTGGGACGGCGATGGCATTTCCGGAAGCCCGCTGATCAAGATTAGCCGCCGCGAGCAAAAAGCCTACTTCTACAAATCCGGCGTGCTGGTCGGCGTGTCAAAAATTTCCTCCGGAAAAGAGGACTCCGGCACACCTGCCGGCAGCTACAAAATCACCCAGAAAAGCAAGGATCACAAATCCACCCTCTACGGCGTGATCAAGGACAAGGCCACCGGCCAAACGGTCAACGAGAGCGCCGATATCCGCGTGGACAAGCCGGGTCCCGGCCAGGTGTTCTACAACGCGCCGATGCCGAACTTCATGCGTTTCAACGGCGCGGTGGGCATGCACACCGGATACCTTCCCGGCTACGCCGCCTCCCACGGCTGCGTCCGCATGCCCCACCACATGTCGGAGAAATTCTTTGAGAACGTGGAAGTCGGAACACCGGTCATCGTCGAGTGAGCCTCAGCCCAACCTCTGGTCGAAACGAAACGGCTTCGGCGCGGAGAAAACGATTTTCCCGAAATCCGGGTGCTTGACGTTGAGCATCAGCGTGCGCTCCTCCGGGACGATCACGCTTGGCAACAGGATCCCCGCGCTATCACCCCGCCTCACCCAGTCGGCTCCTAATTTCCGCGCCGCCGATGGCGAGACCACATCATCCCACCCGTCCGGCAATTGTTCCGGCAAAGCCGATTCAATTATCTTGGACGGAACTTCCGCCTCGATGACCACCCAGCGAAGATTCACCGCCGCACGTCCGGTATGAACAAGAATTTCCAACGCCGCCAGCGCCCGCGATTCCGTCATGTAAGCGACGGGAATCCCCGGCGGGTTCCAACGTCCGCCCATTTTCCGTGCGCCCTCTCCGTCCATGGCGGATGCCGCGCGATGGCTTCCCACGATGCGGTAGAAAGCGGGCATGTCAGTTGGGAACTCCGTTTTCGATGCGCCAGATCAGAGCCTCCACTTCGCGGGCGCCGATCTCGGTGTCCGCATAGTCCAGTGGGGTTTCGCCGTTGAACGCGAGTGCCGGACTACCCAGCCATTTCGCAGCGGCCTCAGGCGATTCGAAAAACGCCGCCGCGCAATTGAAGATGCGGGCATAACGCACCAGCCGATCCGATTCCGAGCGATCCAGATGACCGCTTTTTTTACGGCGATGCAAGGTGGCGCGGGACATTCCCAGCAGCGCACCGAGCTTCTCTTCGGTGACCCCGATCATTTCGCGGAACGCATGGAACTCCGAGAAATCCAACCCGTCCCGCACCCGCTCCACCATGTAGGCGGCTTCCGGTTCGCGGAGAACGCTATTTTCCCCAGATTCTTCCTCGTCTTGCAAAATCATGGCTTTCATCTGCTTGTTAGGCTTCGCTTTGTATTTCATTTGAGACAATTTATCGATTCATTCGGATCATCTCAAGCATTTTTCCCAAAAAAGAAGCCAGCCGATTTCTCGACTGGCTCCGTGAATTTGTCGCAAACGCGATCCGATCAATAGCGGTAGTGATCCGCCTTGAACGGGCCTTCCGGCGTGATGCCGATGTAGTCCGCCTGATCCTTGGTGAGCGTGGTCAGCTTCGCACCGATTTTCGCAAGGTGGAGTCGTGCGACCTCCTCGTCGAGGTGCTTCGGAAGCACGGTCACTTGCCCGGCCTTGTAGGTGTCGCGGTTTTCCCAGAGGTCGATCTGCGCGAGGGTCTGGTTCGTGAAACTGTTCGACATCACGAAGGACGGATGGCCTGTTCCGCAGCCGAGGTTCACGAGGCGACCTTCGGCGAGCATGTAGATGCTGTTGCCGGTTGGGAACGTATATTTGTCCACCTGCGGCTTGATGTTGAGTTTCACAACGCCGGGAGCCTTGTTGAGCTTGTCCATCTGGATCTCGTTGTCGAAGTGGCCGATGTTGCAGACGATGGCCTGGTCTTTCATTTTCGACATGTGGTCGAGGGTGATGATGTCCTTGTTGCCCGTGGTGGTGACGTAAATGTCGCCCCAGCCGAGGGTGTCCTCGATGGTGAGCACGCGGAAACCTTCCATTGCGGCCTGCAACGCGCAGATCGGGTCGATCTCGGTCACAACGACCTGGGCACCCGCTCCGCGGAGTGCCTGCGCGCAGCCTTTGCCGACATCGCCGTATCCGCAGACGACACCGACCTTGCCGGAAATCATCACATCGGTGGCGCGCTTGATGCCGTCGAGCAGCGACTCGCGGCAGCCGTAGAGGTTGTCGAACTTCGACTTGGTGACGGAGTCGTTCACGTTGATCGCGGGGACGAGCAGCTTGCCGGCCTTCGCCATCTGATAGAGGCGGTGCACACCGGTCGTCGTCTCCTCGGAAACACCTTTCCAGTCCTTCACGATCGTGTGGAAAATGCCGGGCTGCTTGACCTTGATGTCCTTGAGCAGATCCTTGATGACCTGCTCCTCTTCGCTTTCGCCGGGGCTTTCGATCCAGTCGGAGCCGTTCTCCATTTCGTAGCCCTTATGGATGAGGAGGGTGGCGTCACCGCCGTCATCGACGATGAGCTGCGGGCCGAGGCCGTCCTTGTTGACGAGCGCCTTCCATGTGCACCACCAATATTCCTCCAGCGTCTCGCCCTTCCAAGCGAACACGGGAATCTCGCGTGCAGCAATCGCAGCAGCGGCGTGATCCTGGGTGGAGAAAATGTTGCAGGAAACCCAGCGCACTTCGGCCCCGAGATCCGCAAGCGTCTCGATGAGAACCGCGGTCTGGATCGTCATGTGCAGCGATCCCATGATGCGCACGCCCTGGAGAGGCTTGGTCTTGCCGTATTTTTCCCGTGTCGCCATCAGGCCGGGCATCTCGTGCTCGGCGATGTCGATTTCCTTGCGTCCGAAATCGGCGAGGCCGATGTCCCTTACTTTGTAGTCAGTGAAGCTCATGTTATTTTTTGTTAGAATCGATTATTTGTAGGCTTTCTTCAGCGCGGCGGCCTTGTCCGTCTTCTCCCACGTCAGATCCGCGTCGTCCTTGCCGAAATGGCCGTAGTTCGTGGTCTTGGAGTAGAAGGGGCGCAGCAGCTTGAGCTGGCTGACAATGTCGGCGGGCTTGAAGGAGAAAACCTTGAGCACGGCTGCGAGCACTTTCGCGTCATCGCCGGTGCCGAAGGTATCGACATGGACGGAGAGCGGCTGAGGATGCCCGATCGCGTAGGCGAACTGCACCTCGCACTTCGAGGCGAGGCCGGCGGCGACCACGTTTTTCGCGACCCAGCGGCCCATGTAGGCGGCGGAGCGATCGACTTTCGATGGGTCTTTTCCGGAGAAAGCGCCGCCACCGTGGCGACCCATGCCGCCGTAGGTATCGACGATGATCTTGCGTCCGGTCAGGCCGCTGTCGCCCTGCGGGCCGCCGACGACGAATTTGCCGGTCGGGTTGATGAGGTATTCGGTGTCCTTGGTGAGAAGGTTTTTCGGCAGGACTTTCTTGATCACCTGCTCGATGCAGAATTTCTCGATGACGGCGTGGGTGACGTCAGCGGCGTGCTGGGTGGAAATGACGACGTTGACGATGCGGGTCGGCTTGCCGTTGGTGTATTCGACGGCCACTTGGGATTTCGCGTCGGGGCGGAGCCATTTGGCCAGCTTGCCCTCCTTGCGGATGCGGGTCAGCTCGCGGCCGAGGCGGTGCGCGAACATGATCGGCGCGGGCATCAGCTCCGGAGTCTCGTCGCAGGCATAGCCGAACATGATGCCTTGGTCACCGGCGCCCTGCTCCTTGTGCTTCTTGCCCTCGGCACCCTTGGCATCCACGCCTTGCGCGATGTCAGGGGATTGGGTGGTCAGGTAGTTGTTGATGAAAATCTGGTCGGCGTGGAACACGTCGTCATTGTTCACGTAGCCGATGCCGCGCACCGCGTCGCGGATCACCTTCTCGATGTTGATCACCGAGCCGATCGGCTTCTGGCCGATTTTCGGGATCGTGATCTCGCCGCCGACGACGACCACGTTGCTTTTCACGAAGGTTTCGCAGGCCACGCGGCTTTTCGGATCGACCGCAAGGCAGGCGTCGAGGATAGCGTCGGAAATCGTGTCCGCTACTTTGTCCGGATGGCCTTCGCCGACTGATTCTGAGGAGAAAATGTAGGTGCTCATTTGTTTTTTATTTTTCGTATCGTCAAATCGTGATGCGTTGATGCATCCTGCCTCCCATGCCGTCAACCATCAAATCCCTGAAACTGCTTTCCGACCCCACCCGGCTGCGGATTTTGTCCCTGCTCGCGCAGGACGCGCTCTCGGTCGCGGAGCTTCAGGAAATCCTCGGCATGGGCCAGAGCCGGATTTCCACCCAACTCTCCCAACTCAAGGCCGCCGGGCTTGTGGCCGACGAGCGCAGCGGGAAAAACAACGTCTATTCCGCCTCGATGCCGCCGGAACTCGCGGCGATCGCCCAACGCGCCGCAGAGGAGATCCCCGAGATCGCCGCCGACAACACCGCCCTCCGCCATATCCTTTCCAAGCGCAAGGACTACGCCCGCGCCTACTTCGACGAGCTCGCCGGGCGCTTCGGAAAGGACTACGTCCCCGGCCGCTCCTGGAAAGCCCTCGCCGAAGCCCTCCTCAAAGCCATGAACTACCGCCACGTAGCCGACCTCGGCGCGGGCGAGGGCACCCTTTCCCAACTCCTCGCCCAGCGCGCGGAAAAAGTCATCGCCATCGACCTCTCGCCGAAAATGGTCGATTACGCCCAGCAGCTCGCCGTGAAAAACGGACTCGCGAACCTCGAATTCCGCATCGGCGATATCGAGGAACCGCCCATCGCGGATGGCTCCATCGACCTTGCCATCCTCAGCCAAGCCCTCCACCACGCGGAAAATCCGCAACGTGCCATCGACGCCGCATTCCGCATCCTCCGCCCCGGAGGCAGGCTCATCATTCTCGACCTGCTCCAGCACAATTTCTCCGAAGCCCGCGAACTCTATGCCGACCGCTGGCTCGGCTTTTCCGAAAGCCACATCGCCTCCATGATGGAAAAATCCGGCTTTGCCGGCATTGAGACGGTCATCGCCGACAAAGAGGAGACGCATCCGAAATTCCAGACCCTGCTCGCCGTAGGCAGCCGTTGTTAGATCCGGTCAAAAAAAGACCCCCCACCCCACGCGGCCGTCATTCTCCCCCCGGATAATGACAGCACTGCGCGGAATGAGGGGCGGAGCCAGTCTGATTGTGAGGAAACCCGCTCCGCAAGGTGCATTTCATGAAAACCCTTCCAAATCTCGTGGGAAAAATCGTCAATAACTGGTTTTCAATACTTTGAGGGAAAATTCACCTACTGGAATCCACCCGTTTCACCTTTGCGGACATTTCACCGAATCCCAACAACCCGCAGACTTCTCCTTTGCCATTTCTTCTCTGCCATCTAATCTCCCGCCAACATGATCCGCCTAGCGTCCGCCCTGGTTCTCGCCCTGTCCTCCCTTCTGACGAGCACGCTCAACGCGCAGAACGGATCTTCCTCCCTCTACCGCTCCGTGCTGCGCATCGAGGTCGCCACCCAGAACCCGGATTACGAAACGCCGTGGAACTCAGGCCGTTTCAGCGGCGGCATCGGCACTGGTTTCCTGATCGGAAAAAACCGCATCCTCACCAACGCCCACGTCGTTTCCAACCAGCAGCGCATCCTCATCACCGTCCACGGATCGCCCGAAAAATATCCCGCCAAGGTGGATTTCATCGCCCATGATTGCGACCTCGCCCTCCTGTCTCTTGAGGACGATTCCGACTTCGCCAATTTCCCCCATTTCACCATCGGCGAAATGCCCGAACTCGAATCCCAGGTCACCGTCATCGGCTACCCCGTCGGCGGCGAGCGGCTCTCCGTCACCAAGGGCATCGTCTCCCGCATCGACTTCCAGCCCTACTCCCACAGCCGCGCGGACTCGCACCTCGTCGTCCAGATCGACGCCGCCATCAACCCCGGCAACTCCGGCGGCCCCGTGCTGCAGGACGGCAAGGTCGTCGGCGTCGCCTTCCAAGGCCTGCGCCAGGCCGATAACACCGGCTATATCATTCCCACCCCTGTCGTGAAACGTTTCCTCAAGGACATCGAGGACGGCTCCTACGACGAATACGCCGAACTCGGCATCAACGAATTCCCCCTCCATAACCCCGCCATGCGCAAAGCGCTCGGCCTCCCCAACGACGGCGAGGGTGTGCTCATCACCAACATCGTCCCGACCAGTTCCGTCGATGGCATCCTCAAAAACGGCGATATCCTCATTTCCCTCGATGGCAAGCCCGTGGACTCCGCCGGCCAGGTGCTCGTCGATGGCGAAAAGGTGAACCTCAACGAAATCATCGAGCGCAAATTTTCCGGGGACAAGGTCGCCGTCCGCTTCCTCCGCGACGGCTCATGGAACGACGTAGAGGTCACACTCAAGCCCCTGCACCCCTCTCGCATGTATGCCGTCCAATACGAGAAAAAACCCCGCTACGTCGTCTTTGCCGGCCTCGTGTTCCAGCCGCTTGATACGAACCTCTTCGCCACCTCCAAGTTCCAGGACGTCACCGTCCGCCGTCTCTATACCGACTACGTATCGAAGGGCATCTTCCAGGAGAAAAAGGACATCGTCATGCTCACCCGCATCACGCCCGATCCCGTGAACTCCCAGATCGACAACTTCACCGGCCTCGCCGTGGACAAGATCAACGGCACCGCCGTCCGCGACCTCGCCCACGCCCACGAACTCCTCTACGGCGGAAACCCGCCCGAGTTCCACGTCATCGAACTCTATGGCGCCCAGCGCCCCGTCATCATCCCCTCGGAAAAAGTCGATGAAGCCAACTCCCGCATCCAAGACAACTACGGCATCGCAAAGCTGGCCAACCTGGAAGACTAAGGATTCAGGCAAACTCCTCCTTAAGGTTTAAAATTTAAAGTTTCGCATCTTGCCCCGCGTCGCCATCGCCCTCGGCTCCAACCTCGGAAATCGCGCCGCGAACCTCGCCGCCGCCACCGCCGCCCTGCGCACCCTCGCCTCCCCGGGCGAGCCGTTTCTAACAGCCTCCCTTCACGACACCGCCCCGCAGGACTGCCCTCCGGATTCCCCCCGCTTCCTAAACACGGTCATCGACCTCCACTACCCCGGCGACGACCCGTTGAAACTCCTTCAGGAAACCCAGGCCATCGAGTGCGCCCTCGGCCGCGAGCCGAACCCCGTTCGCAACGCCCCGCGCGTCATCGATATCGATATCCTCCTCTTCGGCGAGATTTCCCTCAAACATCCCCATCTCGAACTCCCCCACCCCCGCATCCGCGAGCGCCCCTTCGTCCTAAACCCCCTCCGCGAGATCAGGCCGGATTACTTGTGACGTGAGTCCGGCATGTTGTTAGGCGTCTTCGGTTGAGTCATCCGTGGGGAGACCGCTAGAGGGAAAGACGACGGGCAGAGAAAACCGAATCCGGCTAATCTGCTGATTTGTCTTGGTTGACTCGCCTTGTGAGCCGAGAACCACACTCGCTATAGCTACACCAATCCCCCCTTTGGTTTTAGATCCTTCGCCCGCTGTCACGGCAATATCGAACTCGACATTGGTAAGCACCGCGCCTGTGGCGTGATCGAAGTATACGCCCTCTCCGTAACGCCATTTGCGTTGGCGCGGGTTAAGCATGGCGCCATGCTCATTAGCGATTTTGCCTGCGTTGGAAATTCCAGCGACGATTTGCTTGAGAGACTCTTCGATGAAGTTTTGGAGTTCCATATATTGTGAGCGTAGTTAGTGCCTGACGATGAGGCCTGGCAACCCGCTACCGGGAGCGCCCCTCCGCTTCAGGTTGAGGTTTGTCGCCACCCTCCGAGCCCGACTCGGATCGGGTAGCGGGTTGTCCAGCGCCGGCTTGTTCGCTTTGGATTATTGCCTTGGTGGTGAAACCCTCGGATCGAGCCAATAGGTGCGCTCGCAGAATCTGGATGGTTCTCTCGGCCTGCTGCAATCGATGTTCCGCAGCATCGAGTGGTCGAACATCTGATTCCTGTAGATTAACGTCGGCACCTTTGTTGATCAAGAATGAGACGGCGACAGGCTCTCCTGCCGAGGCGGCTTCCAGAAGTGGAGTCGCACCTGTAACCGCCCCGTCTGCGTATGACGGGAACTTGAGCGGATCGGCTCCTGCCGCAATGAGGCGTTCCATCTCTGCTATGTCGCCCCGCCCAGCGGCATCAGTCAGCTTCCACTGAATACCGTCATGTCCATCAGAGGCCAAGTATCTGACCTTCCACCCAACGGCCAGACCGATGAGTAGTGCTACGACCGCGATGATGATGGATCGAATCATGATTCAGTAGCGAACGTTAGAGTGGTGGCACGCCGACGAAAAGCTCCGATTTCATATGGTGGGCGGCACGGCGTTGCCACTCACGGCTTGTTCGCCTTTTTGTTATTATTAATCGCATGGCTCCATCTGATGCGAGGATCTGGGTGGATCGCAAATTTAGGATCGCTTCCGTGTGAAAAATCTACGCCGTCCCAGATCCAAGTCGTAGATTCACTGATCTCAAACCAGAAATTCTCCTCGATCTGTCCACTTGGGGTATAGGAAATCTGATGAAAACGATCATCCCAAAATCCATAAATTATCATGCACGGATGTTTCCCGTCACGATCATCAAACGAAAAGCCGTCATCTCCGTCTGGGAATTGTTGTACGATGACTCCTGCCAAATTGGGATCGCCTCGGTAAATATTAGTCCAAGATCCAACCGTGCCCTTGCCCAAATTTTGTTCTTCTTCTGAGACGCCTATTTGTGACGAAGCACATCCGAATAGCGCGGATCCACACATCATCAAGGCGATTAATCTTAGTAGCATCTTATATCTTGGCGAACGTTCGAGGCCATGCGACGCCGGGGCAAGCGCCCAAAATTGATCAGACGGCTTCCTCGGCGTCGCATCTGCCGGCTTGTTCTGCCTCTTCTTTATTCGTTTCTGTTGGAGATGCCGGACGAAATCCGCAGTTGGCACAGAAGGATGCTTCGGGCGTTCGGAAAAGATGTCCACACATCTGCCCATTACCCACAATTTGCCAAAAATTATTCTGTACTTTGTAGTTACACTGCATTGTTTGAGCGGATGCATGAGCATCCAAACCATCTGAAAGCAGACACCCCGAGTACCCGTTGGGCTGAAA
>JBJONG010000009.1:0-128529 GCA_046051965.1 Verrucomicrobiota bacterium | reverse complement strand
TCGACGAAGGTCACGTCTGCGACGCGCCACGGCTTGGGGACGGATGAAGAGGACATCCCGCGAGACTACGGCTGGTGCCGGAGCTGCCGCGAGATCTCATGCGGGGCAGTGTTTCCTTCGCTTACGTTGGCTCAAGCGTTCCGATCCCTTTTTTGCGCAACCGAAACGAATTTCCGACGCGACGATGATACTCACGCAAACGGAACGTTCGCCCACTTTCCTGATCCGATCGTAAACCATTCCCGAGGGGTTCAGGATGAGATCGGACACGATGTTGGTGTCCAGCATGTGTGTGAAATCCATGGGACAATCACAGGTTCACTTCGTCCAATTTCCGCAGCCCCTCGTCAATGTCGGGAAATTCCTCGGTCAACGGCTCCAGCGCGGCCAGCACCTCGAACAGGGAAGGTTCCCTGTTTACCGGCTGTACAATCAGCCGGTCTCCCTCCTTCTCCAATATCACCTCATCCGCCTGAAACTCGAAATCCCGCGGAATACGGATCGCCTGATTGCGGCCGTTGCGAAACACGGTCACACGCCGCGACAAAAGTTTTGGTGAAACGATTTCTTTTGGCATAGGCCGAGCATATGCCGTTGAAATGGCATGTCAAGCAAGCACCTGCTCCATAGTTCCGTACTGTGAGCCTTTGACCGACAGCCTTTCACGGGGAATACTTTTGCTCGTCCCGATATGTTCGCCACCCGTTTGCTTTCACTATCTCTCACCTTCGTCGCGATGGGTGGCGCGGCGGAAAAGTTTTCCTTCGAGCGGCCGCTGATGGGGACGAGGTTCAGCGTGGTGTGTTACGCGGAGAACCGCGAGGTGGCGGAGAAAGCGGCGGAGGCGGCGTTTTCGAAGGCGGAGGAAATGAACCGGGTCGCCTCCGATTACCTGCCGGAAAGCGAGTTGTCGTTGCTTTCCTCGAAACCGGTCGGCGAGCCGCTTCCGCTTTCCCTGCTGCTTTTTGGTTTGTTGGATCACTCGCGCCGCATCGCGGAGGCCACCGACGGTGCCTTCGACCCCACGTTCGGCCCACTCACGAAGCTGTGGCGCGAGACCCGCGCGAATCACACCTTGCCGGATGCGGAAACATTGAAAACCGCCCGCGCCTCGGCTGGTTGGCGGCATTTCACGCTCGATCCGAAAGCCCGTACGATCACCCTGCACCGCGAAAACATGGCCTTCGATCTCGGCGGCATCGCGAAAGGCTACGCGGCTGATCTCATGCTGGAAACGCTGGCCGAAGCGGGCATTTCCCAAGCCATCATCACTGCGGGCGGCGACATCCGGCTCGGCGACGCACCGCCGGGGCGCGAGGGCTGGAAGGTGGCCGTCAAAACCTTCGACCTGTCCGGAAACGATGAAATCCTCACCCTCTCGAACGCCGCCGTTTCCACTTCCGGCGATCTCCATCAGTCGGTGGAAATCGATGGCGTGAAATACTCGCACATCCTCGATCCCGCCACCGGACTCGGCCTGACCCGTCGCATCGCCGCCAGCGTGATCGCGGACAACGCCAGGCTTAGCGATGCGCTCGCCACCGCCGCTTGCGTGCTCGGGCCGGATGGCTGCGATGCCTTGCGTAAAATGCCGGGAGTCCGCGAGGTGAAGATACGGGTTTTGTATGATTAACCCGGATTTCGAATCTGGAAGCCCTAGCCTCGTTCAGAAACCGATTTTTCGTTTTCAAACCTCCGATGCCGTCTTACTGGGGGCGCATGCGGATTACGAAATTCACGGGCGGCATGGTGCAGACGAACGGGTACCTGGTGGAGACGCCGGAGGGGAATTTCCTGGTGGATGCGCCCGATGGGATCGCGGAGTGGGTGGAGGGCAGGGGAGTGCGGGTGGATGCGCTGTATCTCACCCATCAGCATTACGATCATGTCGAGGATGTGGCGGCGCTGCGGGCGATAGGTGTGAAGGTTTTCGCGTGGGCGTGTTATTCGAAGGAACTGACGCTGGAGGCGTTCGGTTCGGGCTGGGGCTTGCCTGCGGTGGTGCCTTACGAGGTGGATGTGCTGGTCGCGGAAGGAGAGAGGGATATGTTCGGCACGAAGGCGAAGGTGGGTCATGTGCCGGGGCATTCGGCGGACAGCCTTACGTTTTATGTTCCGGAGGCGGGTGTCGTCTTCGCGGGGGACGCGCTGTTCGCGGGTTCCGTGGGGCGCTGCGATCTACCGGGCGGGAGTTTCGAGTTGCTGCTCGCCGGGATCGAAAGGGAGCTGCTGTGTCTGCCGGACGAGACCCGGGTGCTTTCCGGGCACGGCGGGGAAACGACGATTGGCCGCGAAAGGGCTACGAATGGTTATCTGCGCTGAGGCTCACTCCTCGACGATGCGGGCCTTCGGCGGCGGTGCCAGCAGGAGATCGTTCTGCTCAGCGGGCGGGGTGGTGAAATGGACGTTTTCCCAGACCGTCTTCTCGATCGGCCCGGTGCCCCGGAATTCGAAGAGGCCGTAGAACGGGCGCAGCGGCAGGGTGATCAGGCCGAGCAGTCCGCGGGCGTTCAGGCGGATGGTGAAGTCGATGGCTTTCTCCTGAAGATCGACCTCGCCATCGCCGGTGAAGGTGACGGATGTGGTGGCGCTCTGGAAATCGCGGGTGCTGAGGATGCCTTTGCGGATCTCGAAATTGCAGAAGGCATGCTTCGCGCGCTCGAAGCCGGCGCGCTTGTCGTCGAGGACGCTGGAGACGACACCCGAAAGCGGCCCGAAGATGGGGACGGAGAAAAGCTCCGCATCCTCCAGCGCGACAAGGCCCTTGCCATCCATCGTTTTCACGTCCCCGCCGGTGATCGAGAACTCGATGCGCCCGGTGAGCAGCCCGCCGCCCTTCATCTCGAAACCGTAGGTGGAGGAAAGGCCGGGCATGGCGAGCTTGGACCACCTCAGCTCGCCGGTGAGGTTCGATTTCCCTGAATGCACAACGTCGCCCGCGACGGATCCGTCGAAGACGTTCGCGGATAAGTCGGAGACGCGCACCTCGTTGTCGCGCAGGATCACGGTTGCTTTCGGATCCTCCAGCGTGACCATTTTTCCCAGAAACTCATAATCCGCCTTGCCCGGCGTATTGAATTTCACAGTCAGGTTCGTGCGCCCCTGAGGGGTGACATCGATGACTCCGGAACCACTGAGAGTGGGTGGATTGTGAAAGCGATATCGCTCAAGCTCGTCAGCCACTTTAGGCGCGAAGAAACGCACCATTGGAGCCGCCCAGAACTCGCCCTTCACGTCCTCAACGCCGACCGTTTTTGTCGCCGCGTCGTAGCGAATCCTGCCGACCGTTGCGGAGCCGCGGGTGGAGCCGTTGAACGCACGGCGCAGGGCGTAGTCTTTGTAGTCGAAGACCACGGAGCCTTTGCGAAAATCAAGTTCGTCGTGATTCACGGTGAAAACGCTGGATGCGGAGACAACGGGCACGCCGCGATAGGAGATGTTCTCCGCGCTGCCATGTCCGGTGTAATGCCACGCGAAGCGGTCTTTTATATCGAAGTGCCCCTGAATGAAAACCTCGGTGGATGGATTCTCATTTTCCGAGAAATCGGCAATCACATGTTCAAGCGGTTGGCCGATGAAAAAGGGTTCGTAAAGCGGGATGGGCAAGGTGGAATGCAGTGCGAGACGCACCTTGCTGCCTTCCATCATCAACTTGCCTTCCGCCATGCCGTCGGGTCGCGTCAGCTTGATATCGCGGAGGAAAAGCCCGCCGTTTTGCCATGAGAACCAGGTGTCGAAAGTATCGAAGCTCACGCCCTTCAACATGACCGATTCACAGTGCGCCTGACCTGTTAGATTGACCTTCGGATTCAAGGGGTCGGTCAGGTCGACATCGCCGGCGGCTTGGATGCGCTGCCCTCCGCCGATCAGGAGTTCGCTTTTCATCGGCGCATTCAGCCATGATTTCAGTAACCGTGGGATATCGATGGAGGACTCGATATCGAAGCGCCCCGCACGGCTGCCGAGCTGGTAATCCGCATGGCCGGAAAGGCTTCCGCGTGCGTCCTTCGCGGAGAACGTGGAGATATCAAGCAAGTATCCGGAGAGCGCCCCCTCGGCTCTCACTTCCGTCAGGCGGTATTGCTTTTTCTCCACCGAGGGTGCGTCGATCCGGAAGTCCGCACGGAGGGAGCCTTTATCGGAAAGGTTGCCACCCAGCTCAATGTGTACGGTCGGCGGTGTGTCGGTGCCGAAATCCCAGTGCTCCATTTCGGTGACAATGCGCGCGATCATTTCCCTGCGCCGTCCCTCGTTTTTCTCATCTTCGTCACCTTTGTTGGCTCCGTCCCTGCCGATCAGTTTCGCGTTGAGCATGATTTTGATCCCGCCGACATCGCCGCGCGCGTCGCGGATTTCGATCAGCCGCTCTCCGTTCATGAGGATCGTGCCGTAAAGACCGGTGAAGTGCAGGGATTCGCCGGAAGGGTTTTGCGGATCGACAGGTAGCAGGAGCCTTGCGTTGCGCAGCTCGACTTTACGCAGGCGGAATTCACCGCGAGCCAGGCGGGCGTTGTCGAGGACGAGCTGCACGCGTGCGAAGCGGGAAATCTCGTGGATGCGCTCCGGTTCTGCGAAGACCCGCACGTTTTCCGCGATGAAGCCCCGTAGCGGCACGTAGCTGAGCGCGGCGATCTCGACGTGCGCACCGCGTTTTGAGATTTCCCTCTCCAGGGCTTCACGCCACTCGTCGGGCAGGCCGGTGCGGTTCGCCCAATACAGCGCACCGGCAGCGAGAGGAATGAGCGCGAACAGCAGCAGCCAGAGGGCGGTGCGGAGGTTGCGGGCGAGGTGGAAACGGAACATGGCGGCGGGGGCGCGGCTAAGGTATCACACCTTCGGAGCGAAACGAAAAGAAAGCCTCCCGACCCGCGGCGGGGCGACCGATGATCACGTGGTCGATGAATTTCACCTGCATCAGCTCCGCCGCTTTCTTGAGGTTCTCGGTAACGCGGTAATCGGCGCGGCTGGGGGAGGGATCGCCGGAGGGGTGGTTGTGGATGAGTATGAAACCGTAGGCGTTGCGGGCGACCACGGGCCGCAGGATCTCGCGGGGATGAGCTGTGGTTTCATTCACGGTGCCGGAGGAAACAGTTGTCGTGCTGGTGTGCATCAGGCGCGAATCCACCGTGACAACGAGCGCCTGTTCGCTCGGCAGATTGCCCATCTGGTGGGCGAAGTGGTTGTAGATGAGATCCGGCGTGTCGAGCGGCTGCGAGCGGATCTTTTCCCGCGCCAGCCGGCTACCCAGTTCGAACGCGGCGGCGAGCTTTGATGCCTTCGCCAAGCCGATGCCCTTGTTATTCATGTATTCCGCGACAGGCAGCCGCCCCAGTTCCTGGAGTCCACCGTATTTTTCCAACAGGTCGCCCGCCACCTGGATCACGTTCCGCCCCACCACGCCGGACGAGAGGAAAAGTGCCATCAGCTCGGCGTTGCTCAGCGAACCCGCGCCGTATTTGTACAACTTCTCGCGGGGCAGATCGGAGTCGGGACTGTCGTTCAACAAGGACATGGTGATTGGATTCGGATCGATGAACGAAAATTTCTCAAGACGGCCAAGCTCACTCAATGTTTTGAATTTGCTCGCGCAGTTTTTCCAACTCCGTCTTCGCCTCGACCACGGTCTGCGCGACGAGCGCGTCGTTGGCTTTCGAGCCGATCGTGTTGAACTCGCGGAAGATCTCCTGGCAGAGGAAATCGAGGGAGCGGCCCGCCGCTTCGGGGGCGTCGATGTAGCCGTGGAATTTTGCGAAGTGGGAATGCAGGCGGGTGATTTCCTCGGAGATATCGCAGCGGTCGGCGAAGAGGGCGATCTCGCGGACGAGGCGCTCGTCGTCGATTTCCAGCGGGATGCCTAGGTCGGAGAGGCGTTTCATCAGCAGCTCCCGCTGTCGGACGGGGCGCGACGGTGCGTGATCCGCGATGATCTGCGTGAAAGCCATGAGCTGGCCGAGGCGGGCTAGGAAGTCCTCCTTGAGATGGGTGCCTTCCTCGGTGCGCATCGCGTTCAGGTTGGCGAGCGCCTGTTCGAGCGCGGGCGAGATGACCTCCCACGCCTCGTCGGGATCGACCGCCTCCACCTCGCCGATTTCCATGATGCCCGGCTGCCGCAGGAAATCCGCGGCCGTAGGTGCCAGGGGCCTGCCGATGAGAATGGAGAGTTCGGTGAACGCGGCCTCGAACGAGCGAGCCAGCGTGGGATTGATGCGGATCTGGTCGGAAATCTCTCCATTGAGACGTTCCAACTTGATGGATAGCTGCACCCGCCCGCGCGAAATGTGGGGGCTAGTCGCCTGCCGCACGCGGCTTTCGAGCACTTGGATCTGACGCGGCAGGTTTGCGACGATTTCCGCCTGTTTCCGGTTCACAGAGGCTGCCTCTACGCTGGCAGTCCATCCACAGGTGCTATGGGTTCCACGGCCAAAGCCGGTCATTGATTGCATGGCCGGGATTCAAATCCGCGCTAGGCGTGTTGTCGATGGCGGACTTGGTGAGAAGCTCCAACCACGAATGAAGAGGCCGAGGTGCGGAATGCGCGGATCAAGAGATCGGATGTGCATGATCAGAGCGCTCATCAATCCGTGATCTACCTTTCATCCGTGGTGAAATTTCTTCACGGGTGACAACGCGACCGGACGAGGTTACATGCTGGCCTTCATGTCGCTTCTCACCGAATCCAAGCTCACGCTGAAGCTCGCTTTCCCGCTCGTGATCGGGCAGGTGAGCCAAATGCTGCTGGGCGTGGCTGATACGGTGATGATCGGCCAGCTCGGAGTGACGGAACTGGCGGTTCTGACCTTCGCGAACTCGCTTTTCTATGTTCCCTTCGTGTTCGGCATCGGTGTGCTTACGGCGGTTTCCGTATTCACAGCGAGCGCGGGCGGCTCCGGTGACGAGGCTGCGGGAAGGGCGAGTTGCCGCCACGGGATGTATGTTGCCACGGCGCTCGGGTTGCTGCTTTTCGCGGCGCTTTCCGCCGTTTCCATGAACCTCGGACTCTTCCGCCAGCCGCCCGAGGTGGAGGCGATGACCGGGCCTTATTTCCGCATCATCATGGCCTCCTTGGTGCCCGCGCTGATGTCCATCGCCCTGAAAAACCACGCCGACGCGCTCGACAGGCCATGGCCGCCGTTCTGGATTTTTCTTGGTGGCGTGGCGCTCAACGTGTTCCTGAACTGGGTGATGATCTACGGCAAAATCGGCTGTCCGATGATGGGTCTTGAGGGCGGCGCGTGGGCCACATTGATCTCTCGAACCGCGATCCTCATCGGCATGATCGTGTGGCTTCACCGCGACGCGGATCTTCGGAAATGGACGCCGTACCGCTGGTTCCGCAGACCGGTGTTTTCCGAGATTCGAAAATTTCTAGCGATCGGTTTTCCCGCCAGCATCCAGATGCTCACCGAGGTCTCCGCGTTTTCCGTGGCGGGTCTGATGATGGGGCGTTTCGGCGCGACGGCGATGGCCGCGCACCAGGTTGCCCTGATGTGTGCGGCGACGGCGTTCATGATTCCGCTCGGGTTGGCGATGGCGCTGAGCGTGAGGATAGGCACGGCGGCGGGTGCGGGAGAAATGGAGCGGCTGCGCCCCATCGCGGTCTCGGGCTGGTGGATCGGTGCGGCGTATTCGCTGGTCGGCGCGCTCGTTTTCGCGCTGCTCGGCGGGTGGATGGCGTCATTTTTCACGGATGAGGAACCTGTCATCCGTCTTGCGGCCGCGCTGCTGGTAGTGGTCGGGGTGTTCCAGCTTTTCGACAGCATCCAGGTGGGATCGGTCTCGATGCTGCGCGGCCTGCACGATGCGAGGAAGCCCGCGCTGATCGGATTCTTCTCCTATTGGATCATCGGCCTGCCCGTCGCGGTGCTGCTTTCCGTGAAATTCGAACTGGGTGCGGTGGGTGTTTGGTGGGGACTGGCGCTGGGGCTTTTCTTGGCCTGCATCATGCTCGCCCCGCGTCTTTGGAAAATGACGGCTACCGCTTAGAATCCGAGTTTCAATTCCCGCCCTGGATGAACCATTCGTTGCCAAGCAAAACAAAAGCCATTTTATCCGAATGCACTCCTGAACCCAGGAGATCGATCATCGGTCTGCGCCGCCATGATCCGGTGGCGTTTGCTGCTTGGGTGGGTTCCGTTGTCGGCTACGGTGTAGGCGGGATTTGCGACACGTCCTTCATGGCTGCCTTGCACATGTCCCGCGTTTTCATCAGGAGTGAGGCTCGTTGCCGGCTCGCTGCCGAATCCCAGGTTGCATCGTGAATTACCTTTTGCGCCGGAGGAGAAACAACAGGCCGAGACCGCCGAGAATGGCGGAGGACGGCTCGGGAATCACATTCACGAAGGCGAAATTGTGAATCGATGTGTTTACTGTATCGCTGGTTACGGTCATGGTGAACGACGTGCTAGCCCCCGTGTTGTAGGCGTATTTGATGATTTGATCACCTCCAACCGTGTCCTGAGTGATTGCGTAGGAATTTCCGGCACCGTCGTCGCTGCCATTGAGGGAGCCTGTGCGGTTGGCGGCACCAAATAATTCCGGACTGAAGAAATAGAACTCGTAATTGGTATTGGCGGTGAGACCGTTGAGTGTGTAGGTGACAACTCCGCCTGAAGGCACGGAGTTGTCGAAACCGATCAATCCCGTACTCAGGTTTCCAGAAGCGGTGCCAGCGACTCCGGCGCTTCCCTCGTAAGTGAACGTGCCCGATGGTGTTCCAACGGTGAAATTGCTTCCGCTGTAGGATGTAGGGAACGTGCCAAACGAAGCGACAATGGAAATCGTTTCAAATGTGAAGCCATTGACAGTGGCAGCGGCTCCCGCCGGTTGGACAAAATCAGCCGAGTGGGTGACGTTGGTGGTGGTGATGAACGACAGAGAGCTGTCGTCGGTCCAGGTTAGTGTGCTCCATATGCCGGCGGCGTGAGCGGAGCCGGCGAGCGCCAAAGCGAGGAAGGAGGTGGTCAGGATGTGTTTGCTTTTCATTTTTTGGGTCTGGTTTGTTTCTTTGTTTTGAGTTCGGATTGATAAAGGGGGAGAAGTGTGGGGTCAGGATTTGGGTGCTTGGAGGCGTGTCCGGCCTGGTTGCGGCGATATGGATCCAGATCGAAGAGAAGCGATGTTTGGGTTGGGTTTCATGTTAGAGCGGCAGGGGGTTCTATTGGTTTTGGGCTTGGGAAATGGATGGGCGGCGGGCTGCTCGAACGTGACGATCAACCCCTAGATTAATAGAGGCGGGATAGTCGGCGAGATGGAACTTGTCACCCGATCAGGTGAATGGAGCCAGGTGCTCCGAGGAACCGAGAGATTCCGATCGTAAACCCCGCTTTCTCAACGCTGCCGGCAAGCTCCTTGAAGGCGTGGCCATTGGAACTGAAGCGGCGTGATCATGATCCATTACCTCAGGAGCCCAAGCGACACCGCTTTCATTGCGAGACTGGTGCGGTCGTGGGTACCCACTTTGACCATGATGCGGGCGATGTGGGTTTTGATGGTGTTTTCGGAGAGGCCTAGCTCGCTGCCGATCTGTTTATTGGCCATTCCCTCGGCGACGAGTCGGAGAACGTCGAGTTCGCGCTGGCTGAGGGCGTTGGTGGCGGCGCGGGCCGCGAGACGGCGTGAAAGCTCGGGCTCAAGGAATTGTAGCCCGCGCGCCACGGTGCGAATGGCGCGGACGACAGAGTCCTGATTTTGGGATTTCGGGACATAGCCGGAGGCTCCCGCCTCGATAGCTCGGTGAATGTCCTCGGCGGTTTCGTTGATGGAGATCAGAATGATTTTGGCTTGCGGATGTTTCTCAAGGATCGCGCGGGTTGCGTCCACTCCGTGGAGGTCGGGAAGGATGCCGTCCATGAGGGTCACATCCGGCTTGAGTTTATCAAACATTTGTATGGCTTCGGCAGCGGTTCCGGCTTCGCCGATGATCTTGATGTCTGATTCATCCGCCATGAGGGCTCTGAGGCCGAGGCGGATCATGACGTGGTCGTCAACAATAAGCAGGCGGATGTTTTTTTTCATGGGATGGGAAGGCGCTGTGTGACGGTGACCGTAGTGCTGCCGGGTAGGGAGACGATGTCGAGTGAGGCTCCGATTTTAGCGGCTCGTTCGCGCATGCCGATCAGTCCGAAGTGTGGCGGCCCGGTTGGATTCTTGAGATCCGGATCGAAGCCCACACCGTTGTCGTGAATGGATAGCCGGAATTTTTCGGTGTCCATGTCGAGCGCGATCAGGATTTGGCCGGCCTGTGAGTGTTTGAGTGCATTCCCGAGGGATTCCTGGGCGATCCGCAAGAGAGGATAGGTGTGTGAAGTGGGGAGTTGAGCGTGATGCCCATTGATCCGAGTCGTAACGTTCGGGCCGCCATCGATGGCGGCGGAAGCGGCAAGGCTTTCGATGGCAGCGGCGAAGCCATGGTTTTCGAGCACTCGGTTGCGTAGATCCCAGACCGAGCGGCGCGCTTCCTCGCGGGAGTGCTGGAGCATGCGGGTTGCCATGGTGAGACGTTCCGTAACAGCGGGAGGTTTCGGGTGAGGCGATTTGACGAGGCTTTCCAACTGCATGGCTACGCCGGTGAGTTGTTGTTCGAGCGTATCATGGAGATCTCGTGCCATCCGCTCGCGTTCCTTGCTCACAGCTTCGTTCCCCAATTTCTCTCCGATCATACTCGCTTGCCTGTTGACGACGCGGCGGAAGAAAAGTGTGCCGAAAGCGCCGAACAGGGCAGCTGCACTCATAACTCCGAGCGCGGTATAGAGCCTGGCCGGAGTCCACCAAGGACCGCGTCTCAGGAATGTGATCGCTTCGTGGTCCTCCAGTCGGATTCGGAAACCGTTGACCCATTCCGCACGCGGTATTGGATGGGTGGTGGTCAGTTCGCAAATGCCCGTCAGCCTTAACCGATCACCGGAAATGTAAGAGGGATGCGGTTGGGGGCCATGGGGCAGGAGCGCCTCAAACAAAGTGCCATCGGTCTGGCATTGGAGAATGGTCTCATCCTGAATATTGCGGATGGCTACAATTTCCGCGACCACTGTCACGTACTCCATTTGCAGCAGTGTGATGTCCTTCGCATGGAAATCCATCGCCATCGGCTCGGGGCGCGGACCTTTTGAGACGTGCGTCACCCGGGTTGCCCGAAGCAAGGGGCGGAACGGAGCGATCGCTCCATAACCTTCCACTTTGATGCGGGTGCCTGGTATCAGGCGCTCTGTCGTCACAGCCTGGACGAAAGCACTGCCTTCTCCGTCCCGCAGATAGAAACCCTTCGCATCCATCTGTGTGACCACGCCTTCCAAGCTGACCAGATCCGCCGGGCTGCTGTTTGCCTTGAGTAAATCCAACACGGTCAGCAGGGGGACTTTCGTGGTATCGGCTGCCGGAGCGGTCGGTCGGATGTCGTCGAAGGATGGCACCAGAAAATGGCGGCTGGTGAGCTGCCCGTGAGGGTTGAAAACCGTGCCGAGAACGGCGCGAAGGCGAACTGGCCGCTGCATGAGTGAGGCGGCTCGTTCAGCGGCATCCGGGCAGTTCGGAACATCCGCCTTGAATGTCTGGCCGAAGACCTCGACGACCAGTGTGTAGGCGATGCCTCCGGTTTCCACTCCGGTTACCACGGCTGGGACTTCGACCCATCCGGTGTCGAACTGCGGTAGATAGATTTCATCCGCCGAGATCGGATAAGGTTCCGGTATTTCACCGCGGCCGATGATTTCCCAACTTTGCGTGCGGAAAACTGGAAAGAAGCCGAAGTAATGAGTGACTCCTTCAAGAAGGACTCGATCCCCGGCTTTCGGGCGGTTGGCCGGATGCACCGCAGTGACATTTACTCCGGTGTAACAACTCGCCGTGCCGTCATTTACGATCAGTTCATCCAAATTCGAATTCGCGTATATGACCACCGCCTCGATACGCACGGGCAAGGCACGACCGGCTACTTCTTCGGTAAGTCCCCTGATTTCGGCAAGCGATCGCAGTGGCTCGAAGGCATGCGTAGCGGTGCTGGCAAGCCATAGGCTGGCGATGACTGTAAGAATGGTTTTCAATTCATGGAACCAGGGGTGAAGTCGTTTGTCCGTTCAAGCGAAAAGCAGCTGAGAGGTGGGCTGTGAAAGGCTTGGGCGGGTATTTCGAAGTCAGTATTATATGATGTTGCGCGTGGTGGGTAACGGATGGCTTTAACGAGGCGTGCGGTTTCAAGATGTCGGCGATTTTTTTCATCCATTGCAACGGGTGTGCGACAGGAATCACCGCTCGCGCGAACCGCACGTTAGTAGATCAAACAATATTTTTTAAGCATGTGTCCCAAATCAAACGCGAATGTGCGGATCGCATCACGGTCCCGCTCGTGTGGCGGTTGTTCACGCCAGAATTTGATACGCGCTGTCGGAGGCACATGCATGGGGATCATTTCCGCCGATTCAAGCAGGTGTGCCGCATATTCCGCCGCATCAAGCATGATATCGGTGGGTGTTTTCGAATGGTGAAAGGCGTCCTGATTGTCTTTCAGTGCATCTTCAATCGACTTGAGAGCCCGCTCGGCCTGGCCTTCGCGGTTCGGAGCAGGCCGGATGATGGAATTCAGATTGCGGTTCCTGTGGAAGCCCATCACTGCCGCGATGGCAGCAGGGTCGCGGATGGTTCCATCGGGATAAACGAGCCCGTGGATTTCACCCCAATATCCTTCGATGATCAGGTTGAAGAGATACCAGCCTGTTTGATGTTTTTCGGCGATTTCGAGAACCATGTCGTAAGGATTGCCGCGGGCGATGCATCCGGTTTCGCTGTTCAACATCGGCTTGCCGGTTTTTTTCGAAGCCTCCGCCGCGATGCGATATGCCTCCTCGACGGAAGTGCGGAGGGGTGTGTAATCATGGAAACTCAAAACATCGACGAGGTCAGCCGTGGTTTCGAGGTCACTTGCGTAGGCATGGCCAACGGTGAGCGCATTGACGGGATCCAGGGATTTCACATGCGATAGCTGGTATCGCACAAAATCGGTGATTTCCGCTTTTCGCTGCGGTCTTTCCTGTTCGGGAGCCTTGTCGTGATAATCATTGGTGAATGGCTCGTTCATGATGTCCCACATGAGTAGCCCGGGCTCGTCCTTGACCGCCTGGACGATGCCTTTGACGTAGGCGTCACCCCGAGCGCGGAATTCGGGCTTGATCGTCTCGGGATTCAGGTAGTTTCCATTCAACAGGATGGGCATCGTGGAAAAGCCCAGTTGATGGGAGACGCGGATATAATCGCGCAAGCGATCGACATAGGCTTGCGGATTCTTCTCATAGTCCTCGAAGCTAAGCCAGATTCGGGTGCTGTTGAGATTGAGTCGTTTCGCATAGCCCAGATCCCGTTTCAGGATTTCCGTGTCGCCGGTCATGACGTGGTTGACGCCACGTATGAAGCTATAATCTTTCAATGGTTTATCCGCGCGAGCCGGGCTGCCGAAGAATGCAAGGGCGGCCAAATAGAGAAGGAAGCTAAGGTTTTTTCCTCCGTCCATTTGTTTTCCCGGAGGTGGTTGACGGGGTGGGGCGGATATTTGCGAAGGCAGGTTTGGTATCATGTTTTTCATTTCTATGAGGTAGGTATTCGGGGGGGCGTTCGGTGGATTTTCATTCGTATCCAATTAAAGCTTTGTGTCTGGATCGTATGCGGGAGGATTACGATATCCAAGCTGGGGATTCTCACCCGATCGGGTGATTCATCCTTTTGTTCGGCATCTGAGGGACATTCGATTGACCGCAAGCGGCGAGTCGTGGTCGAAAGTCCTTTGATTGACCCAGATGGGAGAAAGGTGGCGCGGGATATTCGTGTTCCTTGCCTGGCGATTCTGGAAGCAGCGTGGCGAGGCCGAGACTGCTTTGGGAAAAAGCTTCCATTCCCCAATTTTCCCTAAAAAAGAAGTTGCCCGCCGCCAGCTTTCGGTGCAGCTTTTTTCAGAAACCTGACAAAAACAGGTAAAATACTAAGGATTATGCTTCCCGACAGTTCGCCGTTTTCACCCGACCAGCGCAAGGCGCTGGATTCGTTGCTTGCCGGATTTGACGCGTTGCAGCGCGGCTGGTTGAGCGGATTTCTTGCCGCCGGTGCCGCCGCGCCCGCTGCTGCCGCGCCTGTTTCCGCAGGGAAACTGACGGTGCTGTATGGCACGGAGAGCGGCAATGCGGAGAACTTGGCCGACCGGGCGGTGAAAGATGCGAAGAAGAAGGGTTTCAAGGCGGTGATGAAAAACATGGCCGACATTTCGCCTGCGGATCTGGCGAAGGAGGAGAACCTGCTGGTGATCGTCTCCACCTGGGGCGATGGCGATGCGCCGGAGACGGCGGTGGCTTTCCACAAGGAATTCATGGCGGCGGATCTGAAGCTCGACGGGGTGAAATTTTCCGTCTGCGGGCTTGGGGACACCTCGTATGAGAAATTCTGCGAGATCGGGAAGCAGTTCGATGCGCGGATGGAGCAGTTGGGTGGGAAACGCGTGGCTCCGCGTGCGGATTGCGATGTGGATTACGAGGACACGTTCACCGGATGGTTCGCGGCGGCGATGACCGCGCTCGCTCCGACTTCGACGGTGGTTTCAGCTCCGGTGGCGGCCGTGGCTGTTTCGGAGGAGTTCGGGAAGAAGAACCCGTTTCCCTCGGAGGTGATCGACAACGTGCTGCTCAACGGCGAGGGCTCCGCGAAGGAGACGATTCATGTGGAGCTTTCCCTCGAAGGCAGCGGGCTGAGCTACGAGCCGGGCGACGCGCTAGCGGTGCAGCCGACGAATTGCCCGAACATGGTCAAGGATATCCTCGCCGCCGCGAAGCTCCAAGGAATCGAGGAGATCGAAGTGAAGGGCACGGGGAAAAAGCTTTTGGCGGATGCGCTGCGTGAGGATTTCGACATCACGGCGCTTTCCAAGGCGGTTCTGAAAAAATTGGCCACGGTCACAAGCTCGGCCAAGCTCGACTCGCTGCTTGCGGAGGATGCCAATGAGCAGCTCAGGGCCTACATCGAGGGGCGTGAGATCGTGGATGCGCTGCTCGATTTCGCTCCGGATGGGATTCCTGCCGATGCGCTCGCGGGGCTTTTCCGGAAACTTCCGGTGCGGCTGTATTCCATCGCATCCAGCCCGCTCGCGCATCCGGACGAGGTGCATCTGACTGTGGCGGCGGTGCGTTATGAGACGCATGGCAGGTCGCGCAAAGGTGTCTGCTCGACCTATCTGAGCGACGTGGCGAAAACGGGATCCAGCGTCCCGGTCTTTGTACAGCCGAACAAGAATTTCCGCCTCCCCGACGATGGCGGCACGCCGATCATCATGGTCGGCCCGGGCACGGGGGTCGCGCCGTTCCGCTCGTTCGTCGAGCACCGCGCGGCGCTCGGCTCCAGCGGGAAGAACTGGCTGTTCTTCGGCGACCAGCGCTACACCTACGATTTCCTCTACCAGCTCGAGTGGCAGGATTTCCTCAAAGACGGCCAGCTCACCAGGCTCGACCTCGCCTTTTCGCGCGACCAGCCGGAGAAAGTCTATGTCCAGGACAAGATGCTTGAGAAAGGCGCGGAGCTTTACGCATGGCTGGAGGAAGGCGCGCACTTCTACGTCTGCGGCGATGCCAGCCGCATGGCCGCCGATGTCCACGAAGCCCTCGTTTCCATCGTCCAAAACTTCGGCGCGAAATCCCGCGAGGATGCCGAGGCCTACGTCGAGGAGCTCAAGAAATCGAAACGCTACCAACGCGACGTTTACTAAATTTCAAATCCCTAATTCCAAATCTCTTTTCCAATGTCCGAACAAAAACTAGCGGCCAACGAATATATCAAGATCCGCAGCAACTACCTGCGCGGGACGATCAAGGAAGGTCTGGCCGACCTTTCCACCGGAGCGATGAGCGAGGATGACCAGCAGTTGCTGAAATTCCACGGCACCTACCAGCAGGACGACCGCGACCTGCGCCCGAACCGCCGCAAGCACAAGCTCGACAAAGCTTACAGTTTCATGATCCGCATCCGCGTGCCGGGCGGTGTCGCCACGCCGCAGCAGTGGCTGGAGACGGACCGCATGGCCACGCAGTTCGCGAACGGCACGATCAAGCTGACCACGCGCCAGGCGTTCCAGTTCCACGGCATCATCAAGACGAACCTCAAGCGCACGATCGCGGAGATCAACCAGGCGGCGATGGATACCATCGCGGCCTGCGGCGATGTGAACCGCAATGTGATGTGCAACCCAAACCCCTACCTCTCGGAAGTCCACGCCGAGGTGTTGGAGGTTTCGCAGAAAATTTCCGATCACCTCACCCCCGCGACCCGTGCCTACCACGAGATCTGGCTGGACGGGGAGAAGATCGAATCGAGCGAGGAAGAGGTCGAGCCGATCTATGGCAAGACCTACCTGCCGCGGAAATTCAAGATCACCGTCGCGGTGCCGCCATCGAACGATGTAGATATTTACGCGAACTGCCTGTCGTTCATCGCCATCGTCGAGGGCGGGAAACTGGTCGGTTTCAATGTCGCGGTCGGCGGTGGCATGGGCATGACCCACGGCGATGAGAAAACCTACCCACGACTCGCGGATGTGATCGGTTTTTGCACGGTCGATCAGGTCACGGATGTGGCGGAGAAAGTCGTCCTCGTGCAGCGCGATTTCGGCTGCCGTACGGAGCGCAAGCATGCGCGGATGAAATACACGGTCGATGACCACGGCCCGGAATGGATTTTGGCGAAGCTCAACGAATACCTCGGCTACGAGCTCGGCCCCGTGCGCGAGTTCAAGTTCGAGGACAACGGCGACCGCTACGGCTGGGTCGAGGGCGTGAACGGAAAGTGGAACCTCAACCTTTTCATCCAGGGCGGGCGCGTGCTCGACACTCCGAGCTACCCGATGCGCACCGGCCTCCGCGAGATCGCGAAGATCCACGACGGCGACTTCCGCCTCACCGCGAACCAGAACCTGATGATCGCGAACGTTTCCCCCGAGAAACGCCCGGAGATCGAGAAGCTTCTCGAACAATACGGCATCAAGGACAGCCATTTGAAAAGCGGCCTGCGGCTCAACTCGCTCGCCTGCGTGGCGCTGCCGACCTGCGCCCTCTCGCTCGCCGAGGCGGAAAGGTATCTGCCCGACCTTCTAACAGAACTCGAGGAAGTCATCGAGGAAGCCGGTCTCCGCCACGACGCGATCACGATCCGCATGACCGGCTGCCCGAACGGCTGCGCGCGTCCCTACATTTCCGAGATCGGCTTCGTCGGTCGTTCGCCGGGTTGCTACAACGTCTATCTCGGCGGTGGCTTCGCAGGTCAGCGTTTGTCGAAGCTCTACCGCGAGAATCATCCCGGCAGCGAGATCAAGGATCTGCTTGCCCCGATCATCAAGCACTATGCCAAGGAGCGCAACGAGGGCGAGCGCTTCGGCGATTTCTGCATCCGCGCCGGTTACGTTGCCGCCACGGAGCAGGGCAAGGATTTCCACAAGAACGTCCTCGCGGAGGCGCACGCCTAAGTGCCGTAAATATCAAGAAAGAGAAATTCAACCGCAGATGAACGTGAATGAACGCAGATAAGAATTTGATGAAAATCATTTCTAAAAATCATTTCTTCCGTCTGCGTCAATCTGAGTCCATCTGCGGTTAAAAATCTCTTCACATTCACAGGCTGTATTTCAGGCAGCTTCCAAACCTTTTATCATGCAAGCACTCAAGTTCCATGCCGAGCCGGATTTCGATCCGGCGAGCCTCTCCGCCGAGATCGCGCCGATGCGCGCCGGGGAGCGGATCAAGCTGCTGCATGAGCGGCTCGGTGATCATCTGGTGGCCACCACCAGTTTCGGCCTTCAGTCGGCGGTGATGCTGCACCTGATCCACGAGAATGCGCCGGAAATCCCGGTCGTGTTCATCGACACCGGCTTCCTGTTTCCGGAGACTTACCAATACGCCGAGAAACTTTGCGCCATGCTGCCCAAGCTCGATCTCCGCGTCTATCAGCCGACGGTTTCCGCCGCCCGCATGCAGGCGCTTTGGGGAAATCTCTGGGAAGGTTCCGCCGGTGACCAGGAGCGTTATGCCACGCTTACCAAGATCGAGCCGATGAACCGCGCCCTTCGCGAGCTCGGTGCCGATGTCTGGCTCAGCGGTTTGCGCCGCTCGCAGTCGGAGACCCGGAGCGACCGCCCGTTCGTCGAGCAGCAGAAGAAAACCCTCAAGGCCTACCCGATCCTCGATTGGGCGGATGCCCAGGTGGATATCTACCTCCATCAGCACAATCTCCCGCGACACCCGCTTGCCGAGAAAGGTTATCTTACCATGGGTGACTGGCACAGCACGCGCCCTGCGGAAAACGGCACAGCCGAAGGAACCCGCTTCAACGGCGAGAAATTCGAATGCGGACTCCACCTCGATTCCGGCACTTCCGATTTCCAGATCTGATTTCAGGCAAGAAAACCGGGCTTCAGTTGGCACTCTCCTTCAAGCAGCGCTTTTCCAGGTCTTTCCGCCACTTCGGGTTTGTGGACGACATGGACTGTGCGACCGCGCAGTGAACCTTATTGTGGTATCGCGCCCATTTCAGCAGCCAGCCCCCCGCATTCATCATGGCCAGGCTGGTATGGGTGGGCGGTGTCTCCGACTTTTCCAGAGCGATGGGATCCCAGAAAAACCGACCATCCACCGGCTGCAATCCGTGCCGCTGATAAAGCTCCTTGCACCCGCTGAATTTCTTGCTGGATTTGATATGGGTGACACGGTGGGAGGACGTGAAAAAGAACGGAGCATGGGACAGGAGCCAGCCCCCCGGCTTCAGCCAGTTCGCGAACATCGCCACATATTCATGAGGGCGTTGCACATGCTCCAGCACGTCGAGGCTGACGACCACATCGAACTCTCCCGCTCCAAGATCTTCCATTGAGCGGACGATATCGACCTGCTGCCCGTTGATGGCAAAAACCTGCTTTGCGAAATGCACACACTCGTCGGAAATCTCGTAGTAGGTGACGTGATGACCGGCTGCGGCGAGGTAGGCGCTGTCGAATCCGAGGCCGTCACCGAAGCTCAAAATTTTGAGTGAACGCCCTGCTGAACGCTTTTCCAGAAATCGCCTCATCCAGTCCCTCATTTTCAGCTTCAGCGGCGTCCGGTTCCATACGGATGTTTCGTAGAGAAAGGATTTGGTTGTTCGGTAAAATTCCACCAGTTCCCCCGACCAGACATGGGGCTTCACCCCTGCGGTTGCCAAATCCCTCCGAACGTTTGTTCCGATGCAACTCTCCTCATCGAAAAGCCGTTGGATCACCGTGGAACGCGGCTCGCCTGTGACCTCGCACAGCAGTTGGATCAACTCATCGTTGTTGTCCAGCGGGCGAATGATCGGGGAGGGGAGGGGCATTTGCGGTTCTTGAATGGGAGTGGCGTAGTAATGCTAGTTGTCTGCCGGAGGGATGATCTCCGTTTTCTGCGGCCCCGTCACCTTGTATCGGATGCCGGCCCAGGTGATTTTATGGCCACAGGCGGCACTGATGACGATCAACAAATGGACGGCATTGATCAAGGTATCCATCCACCAGCCCGACTTCACTGCTACGTCCAGTTTTTCCGCACGGCCATCCGGGAATCTTTCCCTCAGATAATTCCGGCGCAACTTTGTCCTGAATCCGTTCAGGATGAGCGCAGCACCAAGGTAGCCCAGCATGCGCAAATCGCCCTGAACCAAGCGCAGCAGACAAACGGAAAAAGAAACGAGATGGAGAAGGGGGATCAGCAGCGCCCTCAGCCATAGGGATGGTTGGTAAATCCTTACCTGAAAATACTGCCGCCGCCCGAACTCAAGCAAGCCAGCCCAGGAGAAATCGACATCCGTTAACGCGGCTACCGTCCGCGTGTAGCGCGTGCGCATTCCCGCTTTTCTAGCAAGCTGGGTGATCCGGACGTCGTCATTCACGCTTCCCTCCAGATTACGGGGAATATCCAGCTCATCGAAGGCCTCGCGGGTCATCGCCATGGATCCACCCCACAGGCACATCCGCCAGCCGGGTCCGAGAAGCGGCTCGATGGCGGTTCCGATGAGCGCGATCACCCTGTTCGGCAAATTTTGGTTTTCCGGGATGAACCAGCGGTAGCCGGTGGTGAAATCCGCGTGACCCTGGTTGAGGGGGAAACAGAGGCTGGATAACCAGTTTCCGGAACTGACAAGATCCCCATCGGCGAACGCGACGATCCCATCCGCCCCATCAAGGAGTTTGAACGCCGCGAGCTGGTTGTGGACTTTCTGCCCGGACGTCACCGCCCGGCCCGCCACGATGACCCGGGCATGATTGAGTCCGTCGATCCTTTGCCGGATCGCCTCGTAGGCAGGGTCATCCTTGGATTCGACCGCAAAAATCACGTGATAGTCCGGATAATCCTGTCCCAGGGCGAAGTCCATGAAATGCGGGTAATTCCCGGAAACCCCTTTCACCGGGATAATGAGCGCCACCCGCCGTGTTTCCTTCAGCTTCACGCAGTCATCGAGCCGGCGGCGTTGCGCCAGGAAAAGGCGTTGCGCCACACGAATCAGATACAACGCGAAGGCTGACTGAAGAACCCAGAAGGAGGAGAGCAGTTCAAGCGCCGTAGCGGTGAGCAAATTCATCTGATGGATTGCGTCTTGGCGTAGGCTTCCGTGCTGTTGGCCAGACACCGATCACAGCTTTTCAGGAACAGGATTCCAAGATTCTTTTTCGGCTGGCCGGGAATCTGATGAAAGCACCGGAAACCTAGTGTGAGCCGCCCGCCTTGACCTTGCCACGTTGCCACCTTTAGAAAAAAGCCAGGACATGAGAGATAAACCGCCCAGACTGACTCCGTTCGAGGAATACCTCTTGGCGGAGGATAGGCCGGATTATCCATGCTGGATCATCGTCAAATTCCATTTCAGCGGCGGATTCGAACGCGAGGCGTTGCAGGACGCGCTGGACCGGACACTCGTTCGCAATCCGCTCCTCCGTTCCGTGGTCAAGCGGCAAGGGCGCAGGCTTTATTGGCATGAGAGGCGGGATTGGAAACTGCCGATCGAGTGGTTGTCCGGGCCATTGCCAGGCGGTTGGCCGGAGTGGCACGCTCTCGATTTATTCCAGGAGCCGGGCTTCCGGCTCGCGCTCGTCGGGTGCGGGCCCAATACCGAGATGATCTTCCATGTCCACCACGCGATCTTTGATGGCAAGGCCTTGAGGGATGTGTGTTCGGAAATCCTCAGCCACTATTCTGCGGAAATCGGCCATCCGGTTGCGATTCCCATCCTGAAACCTGAGATCTTCACCAGGCGGAACCGCTTGGGCGAAACATGGATCGAGCGCCTGAAAACATGGCCGACCCAAATCCTCGGCCTGTGGCTCACGGTGTTGTACCAAAAAAGGAAAATCGCACCCATCGCACCGGATCCGCTCAAGCCTGTCCAACCGCTGCTGCCTTCGGAATATACCAAGCTTGTGAGCCACCGCCTTCCGGAGGCGGTGTTCCGCAGGGTCAGGGACGAAGCGATGAGGCTCAAGGTCACAACCAACGAGCTTTTCATCCGCGATCTTTTCTTTTCCCTCGGCGAATGGCGGACATGGAAAGCGGGCGGGGAAGAGGAGGAGTGGGTGCGGATGGTCATGGCCGTGGACATGCGGAAACCCGTGGACCGCTTCCTGTCCGCCGCCAATGTGACCAGCGTGATATGCATCGACCGCCGCGCCAAAGCCCTTCGCAATCGTGAGCGGCTTCTCGCACGCGCCCATGAGGAGATGTCATGGGTCAAGCATCGGGGTCTCCGGTTCACCTTCTGGACTTTGCTGGCCTTCTGCCGCCTGAAGCCTGATGGCATCAGGCGATATTCCCAACGGCCGGGCTGCCAGGGCACGATCATTTTCGCCAATCATGGCCAGTTGAACACCCGGAGCCCGCTCAGGAACAAGCATCGGAAGATTGAGGTGCCTGGTGCCATATTGGAGGATATCACGATGGTCTCCCCCCTCAGGGAAGGAACGACCGCCGCCCTGGTGATCGGGAGTTACGCCGGGAATCTGCTGGCGGATCTCCATTATGACCCCCGCTACCATACGGAGGCCGAGGCCAGCGGCCTGTTGCGGATTTTCATCGAGCAACTCAACCGCTATGAAGGGAAAAGCTCTCAGACTTTCTGAAAACAATAGGAACGGTAGAGAATGCCGCCGTTCGCAAGATCCCCGTAAATCCGCGATCCCTCCACGCCGGCGAATTCACGGCCGAGGCCTTTGAGAAAGCCCGGCAGGTTTTTTTCCAGCAACTCGGTGGAGTGCGCGGAATTCATAGCCATTCCCCTCAGCACGTTCGGGCTGATGTCCTTGGATTCCTTGAGTTTCAGCGGGGCGTTTGCGAGCTCTTCCTCCCACAACGCGCATCCGTTCTTGAACCGGAAGTCGGCATATTGGAAGTGGCCGCCGGGGACAAGCACACGGGCTGCTTCCGAAAGGAATTTCGGGAAATCGGGGTAGCAGTGCGAGGCTTCCACATTGATCACCGCATCAAACGACGCGTCGGGAAACGGCAGTTGCTCGGCATCGCCCTGGACGAATCGCAGGCCGTCGGCCTTGTGGACCCTTTTGCAGAACCTGATTCCCGCCGGATTTAGATCGAGGCCGACGTATTCCGAAGGTTCAAACGTGCGGGCCAGATAGGATGCCCCGCCGCCATGGCCGCAACTGACTTCGAGCACCTTTTTCCCTCCGAGATCGGCCATGGCGCCGACATGGTGATAGAGCTGGATGCACGCCCGGTTCGGCTCGTCCTCGGGGGCGAGGGGTATGTTCATCGGGGGATCGGTCTCGTAAGCATAGTTTAGGAACGAGACCCCATCGTGTTTGATCCTCATGGTGAGGTAGGGATACCAATGCTTCCAGATGGCCTTGCGGATGGCTCTATGGGACAAGAGGTGATCGATGAGTGGCATGGCTGGATGGGGTTGCGCAGGGTGGTGTGGGATGGGGGAAACGGGTCGATCATTGTCAAGGATGGAGCATATCTGGCAGAATCGGGTTTCGCAAGGTCGTACGCTTTGCGGGCGGGAAAACCGGATCACGCCCTCCGCATGGGGCGGAACCGCTGTGGCCGCGTTCACCTTCTCCGGATGTTTTCGGGGCATCGTTTCGATTTCCGCTGGCAGGCGGGGGCGGAGTTGCCTAGCTTGCGGCAGCAAACTTCCAACCCACATCATTATGAACATCGCGGAAAACATGGTCGCCACCGTCGGCAACACGCCTCTCATTCGTCTTAACCACATCACGAAAGGCCTTGAGGCCGAGATTTGCGTGAAGGCCGAATTTTTCAACCCGCTCTTCAGCGTGAAGGATCGCATTGGCAAGGCGATGATCGAGGCGGGAGAGCGCGACGGTTTACTCAAGCCCGGCGGTCTCATTATCGAGCCTACATCGGGAAACACCGGCATCGCGCTGGCCTTCGTAGCTCGCGCCAAGGGTTACCGCTGCATCCTCACGATGCCCGAGAGCATGTCGGTCGAACGCCGGGTGCTGCTGCGTCTGCTCGGTGCGGAAATCGTCCTCACCCCGCGGGCGAGAGGCATGGGCGGTGCGATCGCAATGGCGAAGAAGCTTCTTGCCGAAACGCCCGGTGCATTCGGTCCCGGGCAGTTCGACAACCCGGCCAACCCACAGGTGCACCGCGAGACGACCGCCGAGGAAATCTGGCGCGACACGGACGGCGAGATTGACGCTTTTGTCGCCGGTGTCGGCACGGGCGGCACGATCACCGGGGTTTCCGAAGTCATCAAATCCCGCCGCGAGATCAAGACCTTCGCAGTTGAGCCAGTGAACAGCCCGGTCATCTCAGGCGGGCAGCCGGGGCCTCACATGATCCAAGGGATCGGCGCTGGCTTTATCCCAGGAAATTTGAACGTGGGTATTATCGATGAGACGCTCCTCGTATCCAACGAGGACGCGTTTGCCACGGCACAGGCTCTCGCCCAGCAGGAAGGTCTGCCCGCCGGGATTTCCACGGGTGCCAACGTTTGGGCAGCCATGCAGGTCGCGAAACGTCCTGAGTTTAAAGGCAAACGCATTGTCACGGTCGGTTGCTCCTCCAGCGAACGTTATCTTTCCACCCCTCTTGCCGACAAACTACGCGAGGAGTGTGCCGCTTTGCCGGTGCAGGAAATCTAGTCGGACATCGACAAGGAGCCTGCTAATTCTAAGCTTGCCCAGCACGTATGAAACTCTCTCTCATTTTGGCCTGGATCGGTCTGGCATCCGCGCTTTCCGCGGCACCTAAATTCGCCGTTGTCCGGATCACGGATATCTATCGTGGCTTGCCATCGACCGCAGCGATGCAGAAGAGCATACAGAGTCAGCAAGATGAGATTCTGAAAAATGTGAGGGCGGAGCGTTTGCGTGCAATCCTCGCGGAAATGGAGTCTTTGGAGGGGCAACTCCGTGCCAACAAGGATGATCTGGAAACGGATGTGGGCAAAAATCTCGTGAGGAATTACGAGATCAAAAGGCAGGAGACGGAAACGCTGCGAAAGGAGTTCGAGGAATATCGCTCCGAAGAGGAAAAGCGTATCAACAAGGTATTGGTTACAACGACACGCGAATCGCTTAACCGCATTTCGGCGGCTGCCCAGCAGATTGCGAAGGAGCGCAATCTTGATGGCGTTTTCGATACCTCTGGAAATACCAATACCGGGTTACCTTTTGTTCTCTATGCGCGGGGAGCTGAAGATATCTCTGCCGATGTGATTGCCTTCCTCGGTGAGAAGCCCGCAGAAAATCCGGTCAAAGAGGGGGAAGTGGCTCCCGCTCAAGACAAGCCAAAGCAGGATTAATCGGATATGGAACTTCAGGAAATTCTTAAAAGCACATTCGTCTGGGGGCTTGCTCTCGGGCTGCTTGTGGCAGGCTTTATCCTGAAGAACGCGATTTCCTCGAAGTTACAATTCAAGCGCGAGATCCGTCGTATCGAGGGCGAGTTGCGGGACATGCAATCGCATCTCAACACGCAAATGAAGATCACCGCGACCGGTAACGACGCGTTGACCAAACAGATCGAGGAGCTGAGGGTTCAGAACGAGAATCTCCGTGTGACACTCGCCGCACTGCAAAACAAGCCCGACAAGGCAGAGCAGCGCCAGTTCCGCATTCAGGAGATGGCAGTCAGTGCGATGCGCGAGCAGGCGCCGGGCTTTGCGGGCGCATGGGAAAAGGCCATGCGCCAGGCTGAGTCGGAGATGAACTCGGCAGAAAACGGTTTTACGAAGCTGATGCGGAAGGTGGTGCCCGGCCTTGGTCATCCCTCCGCCAAACAGCCATCTTTGGAGACGAACACGATCGAGAGTGCGGGCGAATCGATCTGACGGAAAATTTTCACATCTCGTTTGAAAGATCGCATCTCCCTGCTTTCGTATTCCCACCAGTTGGTAACGCTTTCAGGGCGGCCACCGCTCAGCGTCGAAGGGATACCAAAGACTCGGAGCGACGGCGGCCCGAATTTCCCCCCGCCGCAGATCGTTATCTGCGGCGGGGTTTTCTTTTCGCCACGGCCGTGAAATCGGTTAGTATCTCCCTACAAACAACATGCTGAACAAAAAGGAATTATTGGATTTGCAGTTCATCGACGCCCGGGCGCGGCTGATTGATCTAGCCGCGTTTTTGGACAGGTTGGAAAGGCATGAGGGCGGCGATGACATTCGCCTGCGATATTTCAAAGAGGCGCTGCCCATCCTGCAGGAAAACCGCCCTGACCGCACGAAAGCGGTGCTTGAGATGTTTTCCGACCACACCACCGAACTATCCGTGACAGCCCCATTCCAAGGTGCAACCGGAGCCCCTGTTGCCTGATCGCCATGAACTACATCGAACCCCATGCACACATGGTCAGCCGCACTACGGATGACTACGAGAAACTTGCTCTCGCGGGCTGCGAGGCGCTATGCGAACCCGCGTTCTGGGCAGGCTTCGACCGCTCCTCTGCGGATGGCTTTTACGACTACTTCCGCCAACTGACGGAATACGAACCGAAGCGGGCCGCCCGCTACGGGATCAAGCATTTTTGCTGGCTCTGCATCAACCCCAAAGAGGCGGACGATCCCGGCTTTGCGCGCGAGGTTATGGCACTGATACCCGAGTTTATCGGAAGGGAAAATGTGCTCGGTATTGGAGAGATCGGGTTAAACAAGAATACACGAAGCGAACTGAAAATTTTTGAGGAGCATGTCCAGATTGCCCTCGATTACGATCTCCCCATTCTGATCCACACGCCGCACCTTGAGGATAAGTTGAAGGGCACCCGGATCATCCTGGATTCCCTCGCGAACTTTTCAAAACTTGATCGCGGTAAGGTGATCATCGATCACGTGGAGGAGCACACCGTGGCTCATGTCCTCGACGCGGGCTATTGGGCGGGCATGACCCTCTATCCGGAGAGCAAGTGCACGCCGGGTCGTGCCATCGATATCCTGGAGGTCTATGGGAGCGAGAATATCTGGATGAACTCCGCCTGCGACTGGGGTGTCTCAGATCCCATGGCCGTTCCCAAATGCGCGCTTGAAATGAAACGCCGCAAACACAGCCCGGAGATGATTCGAAAAGTCACATATGGCAATCCGGCAAAGTTTCTCAGCCAGTCGCCCAGGTTCAAATTGTAAGGGCAACAACGTGAAAGCGGTCAAGGATGCCGATCAGGGAGATCATTGAGGAAGCCATCCTTCGCCCCATCATTGTAGGAATATCCTACGTCACTGGGTATGTCATTTTGAAGAGTTGCACCTTGGGAGCCATCAAGCTCGCGCCATTGTCCACGATCTATCAGAAGAATCGGGGTAAGAAGTGGTATCAAGTGGATTGGAGTATGTGGCTCGAGCGCGGCGGGCGCGGGAGAATGCTCAAGGCTGTTCTCGTATGCACGATCGGTTTTATAGCGTGGGGTGCCGTGGGACTGACGTTTTACATGGTGCAACGCGATAAGGACGAGGCGGGGAAACCGGCAATCATCGATGCCGCATCTATGTCTCGATGAATTCTGCGAGTGGTTTTTTCAGCAATTCACCGATGGTAGCATTGCGGCTGTGAATTTTCAGTCACCAGCGGATGCGTTGGCATTGATCGTTTCTTCCAGTGCTTTCACGCGCGCAATCAGTTTGGGTAGCCGGCGGACATGGGCTTTGAGTTTGTTGTCCTCTGCCATTGGTAGGGCAGGCATGCCGGCGTAAGTGACGCCGCCTTCTAAGTTTGTAGTCGCACCGGTGCGACCGGCAAGAACCGCTTTGGCTCCGATCGTTACATGTCCCGCGATGCCCGCTTGTGCGGCGACGGTGACGTAATCCTCCAACTTGGCACTGCCTGCGATGCCCGTTTGCGCGATGATCAGGCAGTGTTTGCCGATGATCACGTTGTGGCCGATCTGGACGAGATTGTCGATTTTGGTGCCCTCACCGATGACGGTTTTTCCGAAACGAGCGCGATCCACGGTCGTATTCGCGCCGATCTCGACGTCGTTGCCGATTTCCACGATTCCGACCTGATCGATTTTGACATGTTTGCCGTTTGAAAATTCGTAACCATATCCATCTGAACCGATGACGGCACCCGGCTGGATGATGACACGGTCGCCGAGGACGCAGCGTTCGCGAATGGTCACGTTGGAACTGATGTGGCAGTCGTTTCCGATGATTGCATCGGATTGGATCACTGCGTTCGGGAAAATTACCGTTCCGTTCCCGATGGAGGCTCCTGCCATGACCACTGCGCCCGCGTGGATACAAACTTTCTCAGGATCAAGTTTAGCCGATGGAGATACCGAGGCATGTGGATTGATGCCGGGGGCGAACTTTTCCAATTCGCTGGCAAAATGCCGCACTACGACTGCGAAGGCCAGTGAAGGGTTGGCAACTGCGATGAGTGCGGAGGGATGATCGCCGAACTGATGGCCAGCGGGGACAATCACGGCACCCGCCTTGGTAGCGAGAAACAGCGGGACGTATTTTTCATTTCCCAGGAAACTGATATCTTCAGGCCCTGCGGTGTCGAGCGCTGCCATGCCGGAAAAAAAAGAACCCGCCTTGCCGCTGATGATCGTGCCATCAATGCGGTCGGCGAGTTCGGTAAGACTGAGGCTGGTTGCCAAAGCGGAGGGAGCTGGAGAATTACTCTGCCGGCGCGGCGGGGGCGGCTTCGGCTGGGGCGTCACCGGCAGCAGCGTCTTCAGCGGGTGCTTCCTCGGCGGGTGCGGATTCAGCAGGTGCGTCCTTGTTCAGATCTTTGAGGAGGCCGGCGGTGATGTCGGTTGCGTCCTTGGTGTAGAGAAGGAAGGGAACTTGCGAGGTGCTAAGTCCGGATTTGTCGAACACGTAATCGTAGTCGTCGGTCTTGGCTTGTTCCTCAACGAGTTTGCGGATCTCTTCAAGGATACCTTTCATGCGCTGCACCATTTTCTCGTTGAGAGCCTGGTTGCGGCGCTGGAGGAATTCGCGGCGCTCGCGGTCAAGGGCGATGCCCTCCTGCTGCTGCATTTGCCAGTCCTTGAACAGGGCCTGTTTCTTGGAGTCGTTGATGGATGGATCCTCGATCTGTTTTTTGAGGTTGCCAAGGTTGGTTTCGAGTTCGCGGATACGGGCAAGACGCTCGTTGTTGTCCTTTTGGATGCGGGCACGCTCCACGTTGATCTGCTTCTGAGCTTCGTTGGTGCGGTAGTATTGCTTGAAAAGCTCCTGCATGTCCACGGTGGCAATCTTGAGCTTGTCTTCCTCAGCGGTGGCGATGGAAACAAGCGAAGCGGCAAATGCTACGCTAAGGAAACGTCGGATAAGAGTCATGTTTAGTATGGGGTTGCGAATGGTTACGGAGCAAGCTTGCTGGTAAAATCCGAGGCCGTCAACGCACAACCTCGCGGCATTTTCACCTTCGAATCCCGCTAAATCAGTGACGGTTTCGCATGGCGGCTTGCCAAGTGGGGGGCGGCGGATAGTTTTGCCCCCCTAAGGGAAAATGACGCCATTTTTGCGGAAAATTCTGGGGATGAACTGGGTGCTCGTTTTCGTCATGTACGCGTTGCTCATCTTCGGTGTATTCATGATCGAGAGTGCGGCGAGGCATTTGCCAGTGTCTCCGGAAAAGCTCACCGTTCATGGCTCGGCAGGTGCCTATTACGCGTGGATGCAGAAGAACTGGATCGTAGTCGGAAGCGTGGCCTACTTCGTAGCGGCGCTGATCGATTATCGCTGGATCCGTTGGCTTGGCGCGCCGCTATACGCCGTGAGTCTTGGTTTGATGGTAATGGCAATGCAGGCCGACGATGATGTCCACCGGCTTGTGATTGCAGGTCTCAGTTTCCAGCCCGCACAGCTCGGTGTGACCTCAGGCATCGTGATGATCGCGTGGCTAATGCAGGATTTGCCGAAGTTGCACCCTTTGTTTGGTAATCCCTTCGTTCGAATCGGTGTAATTGGTTTGGTATCCGCTGTTCCATTCCTGCTCGTGATGAAAATGGGGGACATGGGTTCGGCTCTGGTTTGGATACCGGTGGTAATCGTGGCTTTGCTGGTTGCTGGCATCCCTTTCCGCTTCTTGAGTTTCATCGCGTTCGTCTCGGCAGGAATTTTGCCTATACTCTATTTCGTGATCCTGCCGCTTGTATCAGAACGCGGGCCCGACCGTATCGATCTTTGGCTGCGTATGATGCAGGGTGAGGAAGTGGATATCAAAGGCGACGGATATGCGCCGCATAACGTTTCCATGGCGGTCGGAAAGGCGGGTTGGAGTGGTGTAGGATGGAAGGCAACAGCGGAGAGAGGCTCCCTGCATGATAAGAAATTCATCCCTCATCTCACGGCTCACAACGACTTTATCGTGGCGGTCATCGCCGAGGAGTTGGGTTTCCGGGGTATGCTTCTTCTGCTTGGAGCTTTCGCGCTGCTTCTTATTCAGGGTTTATTCATAGGCTTTTACAGTCGAGATGTGGCTGGGCGGCTCATCGTTTGTATGGTGGTGGCGCTGTTTTTCGCACATATTTATGAGAATATCGGCATGTGCGTTCTACTTATGCCGATCACTGGCATTCCGCTGCCATTGGTCAGCTACTCGGGAACATTTGTTGTGATTTGCATGCTCCTGCTAGGACTAGTGCAGAGTGTTTGGGTACACAGGCAGAGAGGGCATTCCGAGGCTTCACGATCCACAGACTGGTTGCCGGACTAGGATGGCTCGTCGGAAGTGTACGTGGTGTATTCGCCGCTATACTTCGGCGCGTCCTTTCCTGTAAGGTGGGAAGGAGTCTTCATCAGGTCGAAGGCGGTGCCGCAATACATGCAGCGGAAAGTTTGTGTGGCAATGATTGATAGGGTGGCGGAAACCCCATGGTTAAGGGGCCAGATTTTTGTGGCTTTCTGATGCGCTAGTGCGCCGGTATTGATGAGCGGTGTGCCTTTGCAAAGGGGACAATGGGTGGATCGCCTTTTGAAAAAAGCCAGTAGCCATGTGAACGCGCAAAAAATAATGCAAGCGATCAGGACTTCGGTGGCTAGGTGGGTGGGGTGCAGCATGAAAATGACGATGGTCGTCACAGCGGCGAGCATGCCGAAATAGTGTAACGCGGATAGGAACACCGCCCTGACAAAAGGCTGCCTGTGGGGCACGGAGCGGGCGCGCTCGCACGGCACTCTCTTCGGTTTCGAAAGAGAGTGCGTATTCACACAACTAATCTCAGTAGCCATAAGTCCGAAACAGACATTCCTAATTTATGGATATTTTGCAAGTGCGTAATTTTAGAGCTTATTGGGGAGGATGTTTATAAATCCTGCTCGATGGATTTGAGAGTGAGAAAAAGTTGATGCCAACGGGAAAGTTTTGGCTCGATGGCGAGCTTCTGTTTCGCGAGGTGCTTGCGGATTGAGTTCAGGCAACTGGTGTAGTCTTGGAAAAAAATACGGAGGGCGTCCTCGTAGTCAGAACGAAGGGTCTCTGCAAAGGCTCCACAGGTGTCGAGCAAGGAAGATTGGAAATCACGAGCGATTTGTCGGCGGGTGATGAGGGAGATAATGGTGCCTCCCATGGCGAAGAGAGCGGCGATAGAACAAAAAATCCAAGCGGACAGATCGAATCCGAAGATCCCGCAAGTGGAACCGGCAATGAGAAAAATAAGAGAGGAGGCGGTGAAGGATTTCAGAGCGAGATTACGACGGCGGAGGTCGGCCTCCAGTTCCTTGCGAACATGGAGGTTGTTGATCGCCTGATGGGCGGCGCGCCCGATGCGCTGCACGAAGCGTCGGTGCGCTTGCGCGAGATTGTCGTCAATGGGTTCCTGCGCGTCCAGCCCTGTGCCGATTGCTTCCTTCACCCGTTCGTCTAGAGCATCCCAGTGGCTGCGGCAGGCAGCTACGATGTCCGCTCCATCCGACTCGGCGACGGCTTCGACGGAGGAGCGGAGGCGATCAATGAAAAGTGATTCGATACGACTGCCGGTTTTGTCGCCGACGAAGATGCGAAACACGGAGCGAAAGGGGTTCAGCCATTTCCACAAGGAGCGGGTGACCCATACGGCCTCGGTTTCAAAGACCTCTGCAACCCCCGTGAGATGACGGGGAAGTCTAGCTACCAGCCGTTCGCGCATCGCGTCGATCTCATCCTCCAGTGAGGATAGGAAATGGTTTTGGTTTCCGAGGGTGCGGGTTTGTTCTTCGATGCGATCCTCGATTTTGCGAAGGGCTGAGGACGCTTGGCTGCGCCAGGAGTTGAGGGCAGCGCGGCGCTCGGGGGAATCGCAGACACGGCGGCTGATGAAATCCTCCAGGGCTGGGAAACCACTTTCTTCGAGAGCTAGGCTGGCGAAGGATCCGGCTCTTTTTGCCTCAAGGGCTTTTTTTCCGGAGACGGCAAAGATGGGAGGAATCATGCCGATCCTTTTCATCGCGAGGTCAGACATGTGCTCTGCGATGATTTTCAGATCTGCGGCTTCACGCTGGTCGGATTGCTGGACGATGAAGACCACGCGGGAGTGGCTTTGCTGAGGCATTGCTGAGATGAGGTTCCATGTCGCGGCGCCCCATGGGTTCGTTACCGGGAAAACGAAAAGGATGAGATCGGCTACGGGCAGGAAGCGCTGGGTGATGTCTTGATGTCCTTTTACAACGGAGTTCGTGCCGGGCGTATCGACCAGGTTGAAATCAAGGAGGAACTCGATGGGGCGGAAGCGTTCCTGCAGGGAAGGAGTGGTGTCGATATCGCGGGGAGGTGCCCCGTAGCGATACCAGATGACGCGGTCGGTCTCCGGGAGGATGTTTACTTTGCAAAGTTCACGCCCGAAGAGTCCGTTGAGGAGCGAGGATTTCCCGGCATTCACTTCGCCGCACACGACGAAGAGAAAAGGTGTGCCCAGATCTTGTTCGATGGCCGCTGGTGAAAGCGTGTCGCCCAGCGGGGTTCCTGTATCACGTGCAAGTTCCGAGATGCCCTTGACCACTTGCGAAATCCGCTCGCGGCTGGCAAAGTAGCGCTCGCCGAAGTTTGCCTGGCTCACGGGGGCGGATCGGTCAGTTTGTCGGGGTGAGGGAAGCTTGCGCCTCAGGTGTTTCCGTTTTCATCGCGATGAGCTGGGAAACGGTGACGAACTTGAAGCCCCTGCGCAGCAGGCCGTCGAGGGTCGCTGGCATGGCATCCACGGTCTGCGAGTGAAGGTCATGGGCGAGGACGATGCCGCCTGCCGTGGTTCCGGAAAGGATGCGGGATGTGATCACGGACGGACCGGGGCGTTTCCAGTCGAGCGGATCGACGGACCAGAGGATGGTGGGGTAGCCGAATTCGCGGTGGACGAGCTCGCGCTGGCTTTGCAAGAGGCCACCGTAGGGAGGGCGCATCGTCCTCATGCGGACACCGGCGGCGCGACCGACCGCGTCCTGGCAGCGTTGCATTTCCTGGCGGACTTCGGATTCGCCGAGTTTCGAGAGCAGGCGGTGGGTATGGGAATGGTTGCCGATTTCATGGCCTTCCGCGACGGTGCGGCGGAGAACGCCGGGATGTAGATCGACGCTGCGGCCGATGACGTAGAATGTGGCCTTGACGTTGCGTGCCGCGAGTATGTCGAGCAGGCGCGGGGTGTTTTGCGGGTGCGGGCCGTCATCGAAGGTGATGGCGATGTAGTTTCCTGAAACGAGAACTCGGGAGAAGGTGATACCTGCGTCCTTGGAGAAATTGCTGGAAGGATTGCCGACGTTGTTGCGGGGCACCGGACCCTGGACTGAGGGCGTGCGGTAGTTCGTATTCGGCTGGGTCTTGACGCTTTCCTGCTTCAGCGGCGCGGCCGCCTTACAGCTGGCGAGCGTGGCGGCGGTTGCCGCGATGAACCCGCGTCGCGAAAACTTGGCGAGATCCGGTTGGCGTAAGAGGCTTTCGCCGATGTGGTGAAGGGAGTTTTCCATGGGGTGCGAAAGTGCTGCAGCACGGTCGGAACCCTGCACGCACAGTGCGGCGATGTCACGCCTTGATTTCCGAAATGCAGGTTACCGAGCCACCCCCGAACAGCTCGCTGCACAGCAGGCAGGATTTCCCATCGCATCCGCGCGCGGAGCAGTGCTCGCGCCCGTAGAAGATGATTTGGAGGTGGAGCTTGTTCCATGACCCGCGTGGAAAAAGCTTCTTCAGGTCGCGTTCCGTTTGGACGACGTTTTTCCCCGGCGTGAGCTTCCAGCGTTTTGCGAGGCGGTGGATATGGGTATCAACGGGAAAAGCGGGCACGCCGAAGGATTGTGCCATGACCACGGACGCGGTTTTGTGGCCGACGCCCGGCAGGGTCTCCAGATCCTCGAAATTCGCAGGCACTTCGCCGCCATGTTTCTCGACAAGGATTTCGCTGAGCTTGGATATGGCCGCCGCTTTGGTGGGGGAAAGTCCGCAGGGTCGGATGATCGCACGGATCTCTTCTACCGGGACGCGGATCATCTTCTCCGCTGTGTCGGCCAGGGAGAACAAGTCGGGTGTCACCTGGTTCACTCGGATGTCGGTGCATTGCGCGGAGAGCAGCACGGCGACGAGCAGTGTGTAAGGGCTGGTATGGTCGAGCGGAATGGGGGTTTCCGGATAAAGTTCCTCCAGACGTTTTAGGAGATGCGCGGCGCGTTCTTTTTTCAGCATGGCTTGTTTCTACGGATCATAATGAGCCGCTGCCCGCCGAGTCCAACACGGATCGCTGCTGTGTTTTTCCGGGGTTGAATATCGGTGAATGATAAGCGATTCTTTTCCAGTGAAAACCCTCCTCAAAGCGGCTATCGCCGCCGTCCTGCTGCTCGCCCTCAGCGGGGGCGGCTGGTGGGCGTGGAAAACCTACGGGGCAGGGATTTTTGAAATCGTTATCGAGCGCAAGGCGGAACCGGAGCCTGATGCGGAGCGTTATGCGACGCTGGTCGCCGAGCTGGAGCGCTGGCGCGGGGATCTTCGCAAGGCATATGCGAAGGCGCGGACAGCGGACGAAAAGGCGTCGGTCGAGAAGGACGCGAGGGTGATTCTGGAACTGGTCATGCCGGAGATGATGCGCTGCTGGCTGGGCACGCCGTATGACTTCAACGGCACCGCCGAGAAGCCGGGCGGCGGCAAGGTGGCTTGCGGATATTTCGTGTCCACCGTGATCCGCGATGCCGGATTCCGTGTGGATCGCTACAAGCTCGCCCAGCAACCCTCCGGCAATATCCTCCATACATTTCTAGATAGCGAAGACTGCCTGCTGAAAGTAGGACAGGATTTCGAGTCCTACGCGAAATGGGTCGAGAGTATGGAACCGGGCGTTTATCTGATCGGTTTGGACTCGCACGTGGGCTTTATAGTCAACGGCGAGGATGGGACGCGCTTCTACCATTCCTCGGGTTGGCAAAAGCGTGGTGTAGTCAATGAATCCGGCAATAAGGCAGGTGCGCTGCGTCACTCGAACTGGCGCATGATCGGCTGCCTCACCGCGGATCCGGAGGTGATCCGAACGTGGCTGGGCGGGGAAAAGGTGAAGGTGCGGAGCTGAAACAGCCCTTGTCAGTCCACTTGCGATAACGCACATTGGTTGCGTGAGAGGCTCTCCGTTGTTACGCACATTCCTAATTCTCGCGGCGCTGGTTGTGTCGGGGATCGGCTTTGCGCGTTTGACGCACAAAGGGACGGTGATGCCCGCGGGATCGGTGGAGGAGGTGACAGCCAAGAGTGAAAAAATACCCGCGAAAGTTTTCCTCTCCTTTTCAGAGCCCGCCGGTTCCGTTCAATTGAATTCCGGCGATCAGGCGATCGTAGCCGGTTTGCCGGGCAACTTGGAAAAAATGACCTGGCACGAGTTTTCCACCGAGATGACCATCGAAAAAAACGATCCGGTGATTTTTCTGAATGTCGTCTGGTCGCAGGATTCGGGCAACCGGCGTTTCGCCAAGCTCGTCGTAGAGGCGGAGGGGCAGGAAACTTTCACCCACGTCTTCGACGCAGACGGGGATATCGATGATTTCGTGGAATTGCCATTTTGAAAGAGGAAACGGGACATCACGACTGCTGCGCACACCACGGCCATCACCACGAGCTGGTGATTGCAGGGCTGTCGGTTTGCTACCGTGATATCCTCGCATTGAGCGGCGTTTCCATGGCGACCTCCTGCGGCAACCGCGTCGCGTTGATCGGCCCGAACGGTGCGGGGAAATCCACTTTGTTGAAAGCCATCGCCGGTTTGGTTCCGAGAAGCGCCGGCGAGATCCGGTGGCGGGGGACTTCGGTGAAAAAATGGTCGCGCGAGTTCGCCTACCTGCCGCAGCGGGAGGAGGTCGATTGGTCGTTCCCGATCACCGTGCGCGGGCTCGTGGAGATGGGCCGGTATCCTCAGACGGGCTGGTGGCGGAAATTTTCGGAAGACGACAAGCGCGCGGTGGATGCGGCGCTCGATTCCCTCAACCTGAACGATCTCCAGGACAGGCAGATCCGCGAGCTTTCCGGCGGGCAGCAGCAGCGGGCGTTCCTCGCCCGCGCGATCGCGCAGGAGGCGCATGTGCTGCTGTTGGACGAACCTTTCACCGGCCTCGACCGCAACGCTGCCATGCTGCTCGGCGAACTGCTCGCGAAACTCGCTAAGGACGGCCGGCTCATCATCGCATCGCATCACGATCTCGTTTCCGCCCAATCCCTTTTCGATGAGGTGCTAGTCCTGAACACGAAACAGGTCGCGTTCGGAGCGGTTGCCGAAACGCTGACGCCGCAACTGATTTCGGAAACATTCGCGATATGATCGAAGAACTGTTAGCCAGCCCCTTCTACCAACGCGCTCTCGCGGCGGCGGCGTTCATCGGTTTCACCAACGGCTTCTTCAGCGGCTTCGTGGTGCTGCGGCGCAACGCGCTTTCTGTCTCCGCCCTGTCCCACACGATGCTGCCGGGGATCGCGGTGGGTATCCTTGTGACCGGCGTGCTGAGCCAGTGGAATGCGTTCTTCGGCGCTATGTTCGCGGCGCTGCTTGTCGGGTTGGGATCGGTGGCGGTGGCGCGGGGGAAACGCGTGGCGGAGGGGACTTCGCTGGCCGTGCTCTACACCGCGGCCTTCGCGGCGGGCGTGGCCATTTTGCCCAAGCTCGACACCCGCTCGGAACTGGAGCACTGGCTCTTCGGCGACATCCTCGCGGTCGGCAACACGGATCTATGGATCGCGTTTTCCATCGGCGCGGTGATCCTGCTCGCTACGAACTTGCTGATGCGACCGTTGCTGCTCACGCTATTCGAGCCGAACGTCGCCGCCGCGCAGGGTGTGCCTGTCAGGGCGATGCAATATCTCGTCTTCGGCATGCTCGTGCTCGCCTTGGTCTCCTCGTTGCAAGCGGTCGGCTGCGTGCTTTCCGTCGGGCTGCTCGTCACGCCTGCCGCGACAGTTTCCCTGCTCACGGATAAAACATCGGCGCTGTTCTGGGGCGGGGGATTGATCGGTGGAGTCGGCTCGGTCGCCGCCGTGATGCTCTCCGGCCCGCTCGGACTCCCGCCCGGCCCGGCCATCGTGATTCTTCTCGGGCTGCTGTTCATTTTAGCCTATCTCTTCAGCCCGAAATACGGTCTCCTTTCCCCGAAATTTCTCCGCAAACCGCAACCATGAACGACCTCCCGGAACAACTCGCCGCCGCCGTGACCAACGGCCAACTCCTCGAATCCTCGAAACAAAACATCGACTCCCTCCTCGCCGGAGCCGCCAGCGACCTGCCGATGAACTCGGTGAAGGAACTTGTCGCCGCCGGGAATTTCCCTGAGCTGAACGACCGCTTTTTCAAGACCCTAGCCTTCGGCACCGGCGGCCTGCGCGGTCGCACGATTGGTCGCACGGTCACCGCCTCCGAGCAGGGAAAAGGCGGCCCGAACGGCAGGCCGGAGTTTCCGTGTGTCGGCACCGCATCCATGAATTACTACAACGTCTCGCGCGCGGTGCGGGGCCTGGTGGCTTATGTGAAAGCCTTCAAGGGTGAGGGAAATCGGCCATCGCTAGCCTTCGCGCACGACACCCGCCATTTCTCCAAGGACTTCGCCGACTTCTGCGCGAAGGTTTGCGCCGACCTCGGTTGTGACGCGTATGTCTTCGACGGCCCGCGTTCCACTCCGCAGCTTTCCTTCGCGGTGCGACAGCTCCGTTGTGATTCCGGCGTGGTCATCACGGCGAGCCACAACCCTTCGCACGATTGCGGTTTCAAGGCCTATTTCAACGATGGCGGACAGATCGTGGAACCGCACGCCACGGCGATCATCAAGGAGGTGAACGCGATCACCAGCGAGCGCTACGAGCCGTTGCCCGCCGACCAGCAGGGCAAGGTCACGACCCTTGGCGCGGACTTCGACGCTGAGTATGTCGAGCTGCTCAAGACACTGCTGCTCCAGCCCGCGTTGTTGGAGACATCCCCGGCGAAAATCGTCTTCACCAACCTCCACGGCACCGGCGGCCACATCAACGTGCCGATGCTGCGCGGACTCGGCTTCGAGGTTCTGACCGTGCCCGAGCAGGACATCCAGGACGGACGTTTCCCCACCGTGGAATCACCGAATCCAGAGAACGGCCCCGCGCTCGCCATGGCCATTGCACTTGCCGAGGACAGCGGAGCGGAGATTGTCATCGGCACCGACCCGGACGCCGACCGCATGGGTGTTGCCGTACGCGATGCCGCGGGGAAAATGGTTCTCCTGACAGGAAATCAGATCGGCTCGCTGATGGCATGGTATCGTCTTAAAACCTGCTTCGATCTCGGCTGGCTCACCAACTCGAACCGCAGCCGTGCAGTGCTGGTGAAAACTTTCGTCACCACCGAACTGCAAAGCGCCATCGCCGATTCCTTCGGTGTTTCCGTCGTGGATACTCTCACCGGCTTCAAATACATCGCCGCGAAGCTCCGCAAATACGAGGACGCCATTCCCGCCGACAAGAAGGGCGACTACCGCTCGCTCACGCAGGAACAAACGCGAAAACTCCGCCTCGAGTTCTCGCGCTTCTTCATCTTCGGCGGCGAGGAAAGCTACGGCTACCTCGGCTCCGACGCCGTCCGCGACAAGGACGCCAACGGCGCGACCCTGATGTTCGCCGAGGTCGCCGCCTACGCGAAATCCGTCGGGAAAACCCTGCCGGAGTTGCTCGACGATCTCTTCGCTGAGTTCGGTTACTATCTGGAGATCGGGAAATCCCTGACGATGGAGGGAGCCGACGGCGCCGCGAAGATCCAGGCGCTCGCCAACTCCTACGCCGCGAATCCGCCCGAGGTCATCGACGGCTCCGAGGTCACCCGTTTCCGCGACTTCTCCGCCCAGGACATCTACGATCAGGAAGGCGATCTCCTGCCGAAGGAAAAGATGCTCTTCTTCGACCTCGCCGACGGCCGCTCCTTCGCCGTCCGCCCCTCCGGCACCGAGCCGAAGATCAAGTTCTACCTCTACGGGAAATCGGCGGCAGGCGGTGATCTCGCGGCATCGAAGAAGATGGTCGCCGACAATCTCGCCTCGCTGTGGAAATGGATCGAGGAGGATGCGAAGGGACGGGGGTAGGACACATGCCCATGATCGCCACCGCCTTTCCATCCGAGGGTATCGACGAAATCTGGCATCTGCTCTCATTTGCCAGTTGGTGTTTGGCGACCATCCTCGGACTCATCGCGCTCATCCTGTGCGTCCTGCCGAGCAAGAACCGGATCAAGGCGCTGTGGGTCGCAGCGGCGGGAGGATTGCTTTCCATATACCCGATCCTGTTCGTTCTGCACATATACAGGATTGATTTAGTTCCGGTAGGAAGGGATGGCACCCCGGCCTCGCCGCCCCTGATCTCGGCGATGGCATGGCCGCTCATGCCTCTGGGCGTCTGTCTGCTTGCCGCAAGCATCGCATACGCCCGGCGCCTGAGGGCAGGGAAGGATACCTGAATCCTGTCCGGGAAGCCGGAGTGCGGTGTAGTGCTATCCGCAAAAGCCGAATCGGTAGCACACCAGAACTCCGATCGGGGTTCGATATGCTCACGCTTCCCTCGGTTTTCCATTCCGGCAGGGCAGAATCATTCGCGCGATCCATACCAGATTTCGTTGTGCAGATGGTTGAGTGATCAATTCCGTGAGCTTCCCCCTTGCAAGAGGTCGGCATTTTGACTACCTAGCAGCATGACCAAAACCAGTCAGATTCAGGAACTGGCTCTCAAAATGCCGGTTCGCTCGCGGATGAAACTGGCCGGTGAGTTGCTGCGTAGCACCGCGCCGGCATGCTCGCCGGATGAGGCGCTCGCCGAGGCTAACCGCCGGGATCAGGAGATATCCTCGGGCAAGGTGAAGCCGCTCAGCGAGGAAGAGTTCTGGAGCGGTGTGCGCAAACGGTGACCTTGTCATGGAACGTCCGCTTACCTTCCACCCGTTGGTTCAGCGGGATTTCAACGAGATCATCGATTACTACCATGAAGAGGCGGGCTCCCATGTGGCCGACCGGTTCGAATCGGAATTCCGCGAATCCATCCATGAGATCAAGGCCGATCCCAGGCACTTTCCGTTCTATCAGCATCAACGCCGTTATCGCCGCCATTCGCTGCGGACATTTCCGCATCTCATCCTGTTTCTCGAATCAGCGGATGCGATTCGGATCATGGTGCTGAAACACATCAAGCGGAATCCCGCATACGGTCTGTGCCGCAGGTAGCAAAGTCAGGCAGCCACCTCACCCGCCCGCTCCTTCGGTGCGGTGAAATGCCATGCCACTAACAACGCGGCAAGGAGCACGAGCACCCAGATCCTTGCGAACGGATCGGGCGCGGTGTGCAGCTCCAGGGTGGCGATGTTGGCGAGGGGTTCGGTTTCCGTCGGGGCGCAGGCGGAGAGATCTGCCTCGCGGGTGTCGGCGAAGTGGACGGCGGCTTGGAGGAGGGGAGTCTCGCCTTGGGTGACGGTGAGAAAACCGGGGAGGGAAGGGGCGCGTCCGGAGGGCGGGGCGGGCATGCTTTTCCCGGAGGCATCGGTGGCGGCGGCTTCGACGGTCAGGCCGGGGGTGGCGGCGATGCGGATCGGTTGGCCGGTCTCCAGGTTCAGCGCCTGGTAGGCGACCTTTTCCGAGCGGATCGTTTCCGCGAAGCGGTGGAGCAGGACGATGAAGGCGGGTTGCTGGGTGGCGTTGGAGAGGCGGAGGTCGAAGTTGAAGCAGAGGATGCGCTTGTCGCCGTTTTCGCGGAGGAAGATGAGCGGGCGTTTCTCCTGCCAGAGCAGCACGCGGTCGGAGGGTTGGCGGGGGAGCTGTAGGGTTTCGCGGACGAGCAGGGATTGCCAGTTGATGCCGTCCATGAGCGGATGCGCCTCGGCGAGGATGCCGCCTTTCAGGTATTTGCCGACGGAGGTGGGGTCTTCGACAAAAAGGATCGCGTTGCTTTCCGGCAGCGAGGGATCGAGCGGATCGTAGCTGGTGATGGCGAGGTCGGAGCTGGCGGCGTCGTTGCTCGGGCGAGTGGCGGCGAGGGAGCGGAGGAGCTTGTCGGTGAGATCGCGGAAGGCGGCGGAGGTGGCGGTGTAAAGCTCCAGCGCCTTGGGGCGTGGCGCGATCACTGGCATCGTGTCATCGAGCGTGAAATCATCCGGCGAAAGCGCGATGCGCACGTCCTCCGCGTCCACGGGAAATGCGGCCTGGATGGTGACGAAGGATTTCGCTCCAATCTCGAACTCGCGCGGCTCGGTGGCGGAGGTTTTCGTTTTCAGCGACCATGATCTCTTCGCGGGTTCGTCGCCGTAATTGCGGATGATCGCTTGCCAGGTGAGCGCCCCCTCCTTTTCCGCGAAGCTGATCCCCGTGAAGCCGACGTTCCCCAACGGCCTGCCGACTGAGACGAGCTGCGAATCGTAAGGCAGAGACTCGGCGGGCGTGTCGGTTAGGAAGATCACTATGCCGTCCTTCGAGACGATGGAGCGCGCGAGCCGCAGCGAATACGAGGGATCGGTGAGTCCACCGTCCGGCGTGAAACCGTCGAGCGCGGCGAGCAGTTCCTCCGTCGAGGAGCCGGCGTAAAGCCTGTCCTCGCCGGGCGTGGAGGGCAGCAAGGTCAGCTCCATCGCGGTGGCGCTGCCCTGGAGTTTCGGCACCATTTCCTTCAGCGCGGCGATGGCTTCCTTTTTGAAAACGGTCATCGAGGCGGAGCCGTCCACCACGATGGCGACGCGCTGGACGGAGTTTTCCTTTTTGAAACGGGGCTCGGAAAGCAACCACGCCAGCAACAACACGGCGAGTAATTGCATCCACAGCGGCACGGAGGGGATCAGCCGCTCGAAGCGCCGCCCGGAGGTGGCCTCGCGCTGCGTGCGCTCTAACAGGAACAGCGTCGAGACCGGCAACGTGATCGATTTCCGCTGGAGGAAATGGATCGCCAGGATCGCCGGGATGGCGAGCAGGCTGAGGAGGCCGAGGGGGTTTCCGAACATGAGCGGGTTCTGTGGCCGTCCGTTTACCGACGGAGCTTCGAAAGTGGTAGTATTTTACTGCTTATGGAGCAAGAGCCGGTTTTTCATGTGTAGCCTGCAGCAAAAAAAACCACCGGGGTTCGCCCGGTGGTTAGTGAAATTTTCAGAATTCTGAGATTAAGCGAGTGTGCCTTCCTTCTTCTCTTCTTCTTCTTTTTCGTGCTTGTCGCCTTTGCCGCACTTGCCGCAATGCGCGAGGGTGGACTCCTCCTCGGACTCTTCCTTGTCGCACTTCTTCTTGCACTTTTCTGCGATCAGAGTGGCTTCGTCATCGCAGCCATCTTTATCGTCGCACTTGTCCTTGCACTTATCGGCAACAAGTGTGGACTCCTCTTTTTCCTCGTCGCACTTCTTTTTGCATTTTTCGGCAACGAGGGTGGATTCTTCCTTATCCTTGTCACACTTTTTCTTGTCGCACTTGCCCTCTGCGAAAGCAAAGGGTGTGGTGATCATGGCCGCGCAGAACGCTGTAAGTAGTAGTTTCATCGTTTGATTTTGGTTGTTTGGTTTTGGGTGGGTTCGTTTCCCGAACGCACCGTATTCCATTGCTAGAGCCATTCCAGCGATATTTATTCAGAAATTTACGGATTTTTTTTCCTGAAAAACTCACCCGATCCAAGCCAGGAACTCTTGGTTTCCGTCCGTCCCTGCGACGCTGGCAGGTATTACGCCTTTCCAATCGCGCCCGTGTTCCATGGTCACGAAGCGCCGGATTTTATCAACGGCGCGCTCTCGAAGCGCTTCCTCGCGGACGATCCCGCCTTTTCCCACATCCTCACGCTCCAGCTCGAACTGCGGTTTAATCAGGCAAACCACCTCGCCTTTTTCCTCAAGGACTCCGAAGACGGCGGGCAGCACTTTGGTGAGGGATATGAAGGATAGATCCATCACTGCGAGCCGCACTTTTTCACCGAGATCCTTCTCCTCCATGTGCCGGGCGTTGAATTTTTCCCGGGAAATCACCCGTGGATCGTTTCTTAGTTTCCAAACGAGCTGGTTCGTTCCGACATCCACAGCGTGGACTTTCGCAGCACCGCGTTGCAGGAGGCAATCGGTGAAGCCGCCCGTCGAAGCTCCCACATCCAAGCAGACCCAGCCGGTTACATCGATCCCGAAATGCTCCAGCGCACCCTCCAGCTTCAGTCCGCCACGCCCGACAAACCTTGGCTTTTCCTTGATTTCCACAAGTGCGTCCTCACCGAAGCGCTCCGCCGGTTTGTCCACCACGTGCCCATCCACTTTTACCTCACCCGCCAGCACGAGGCGTTTCGCCTGTTCCCGGGAATCGCACATTCCGCGGTTAAATAGCAGGGCATCGAGTCGGTCTTTCCTCACGCGGAAATGCTAGCCTGCCCGTTTCTGCGATTCCAATCCTGTTCTTTTGCTCCTCTTGCTGAAATCCGGAGTTTGTGAAAAATTTCACAAAGCGCGCTTGCGGGGGCGGGAGGGGGCGCACATAGTCCGCGCGTTCTCCCGGAACGCCTGAATCCGCCTATTTTAGCCAAACATGAGCGACTCTCCCACGGTCACCGCCGAAGCCAAACTTCCCAAGGACATCGCCGCCGAAAAGGGCATGGTGAATGTTCAGATCGACGGCGTTTGGCACCAGTTCCCCAAAGGCACCCGCATGATCGAGGCCTGCCGCGCGGTGAAAAAGGATGTGCCCTATTATTGTTATCATCCCAAGCTCTCCGTCCCCGGAAACTGCCGGATGTGCATGGTGCAGATGGGCATGCCGCCGCGCCCCGCGCCCGGACAGGAGCCAACCCGCGATGAAAACGGCTATGAACCCATCGGCTGGACGCCTCGCCCCGCGATTTCCTGCGCGAACACGGTCGCCGAAAACATGGGCATCCGCACCACCGGCGAGCTCGTCGAGAAATGCCGCGAGGGCGTGATGGAATTTCTTCTCATCAACCACCCGCTCGACTGCCCGATCTGCGACCAGGCCGGCGAGTGCCGCCTTCAGGAGCAATCCGTCGGCTACGGTCGCGGCGTCTCGCGCTTTGTGGACATGAAGGTGAAAAAGCCGAAAAACGTCGATATCGGCCCGCGCATCCGGCTCGACGACGAGCGCTGCATCATGTGTTCCCGCTGCATCCGTTTCATGGACGAGGTCGCGGGCGATCCCGTGCTCGGTTTCACCCAGCGCGGCACCCACACCACCCTCACCGTCCATCCGGGCAGGCTGTTGGATCACAACTACTCCCTCAACACCGCCGACATCTGCCCCGTCGGCGCACTGACCTCGAACGATTTCCGCTTCCAGATGCGCGTGTGGTTCCTCAAGGAAACCCCGTCCATCGACGTGAACTGCGGCACCGGCTGCAACATCACCATCCACACCCGCGGCAACACGATCCACCGCATCACCCCCCGCCAGAACGACGCGGTGAACTCGAACTGGATGCCGGATTCGCACCGCCTGAACTTCCACTACATCGACAGCGACTCCCGCCTCACCGAACCGCTCATCAAGGAAAACGGCACGCACCGCGCCGCGTCATGGCCGGAAGCACTCACGAAAATCACGACCGCCCTCTCGAAATATTCCCCTGCGGAAATCGCGATCATCGCCTCCGCGCGGATGACGAACGAAGAGCTGTTCCTCGTCCGCTCCTTTGCCGGAAAAATCGGCACAGGAGCCTTCGCCACCGTCCCGCGCGAGGGTGAAAACGACGGCCTTCTCATCGCCGCCGACCGCAACCCGAACACCACCGGTGCAAAGCTGATCTGGGCTTCCGAAAGTCCGTCCGCCCCACTCGCCGCCATCCGCGAAGGCGTCCGCTCCGGCTCGGTCAAAGCCCTGCTTGTACTCGGCGAAGACCTCACCGCCGAAGCCGGTTTCACCACCGAGGATCTCGCGAAACCGGAGTTCATCGCCTCCATCCAGCTCCTCGCCGGCTCGACCGCGAACGCCAGCCACGTCGTCCTTCCCGGCGCGGCCTTCGCCGAGAAACGCGGTTCCATGGTGAACCTTTCCGGCCGCCTCCAGCGCCTCAACCGCGCCATCGAACCGCCCGCGCAAGCACGCGACGATTGGGAAATCCTCCGCGACCTCGCCGGCGGAACGCAGAATCTCATCGAGGACGTCTTCAAGGACATCGCCGCCAGCGTCACCGAATTCAGCGGCCTCACCCTCTCGAAAATCGGCCATCTCGGAACCGTCATCACTGAAACCGGCTACGAAATCCCGCTCCTGAAAAACGAAGGCGTCCGCAAGGCAGCCGGAATCATCAACGGATAATTTTTCCATCCCATGCCAGAAATTCTCATCAACCTCGCGATCATCGTCACCAAGGTCGTGTTCTTCACTTTCCTTGTGGTGCTGCCGTTGGTTCCGCTCTCCGTGTATTTCGAGCGCCGCTTCTCCGCGATCATCCAGGATCGGGTGGGTCCGAACCGGGTCGGTATCCCGCTTACTTTGATGGGGTTCAAAAAGGATTTCCACTTCTTCGGTCTCATCCAGCCCATCGCCGATGGATTGAAGCTGTTCCTGAAAGAGGATTTCACGCCCGACCATGTCCGCAAGGCTTTCTACTGGCTTGCACCGGCGCTCACGGTCGTGCCCGCACTCATCACGGTCTGCGTGGTTCCCTTCGGCCCTGATGTCACGCTGTTCGGTCGCACCGAGAAACTCGTCATCGCGGATATCGATGTCGGCCCGCTGTTCGTGTTCGCGATCTCCTCGCTCACGGTTTACGGCATCACCCTGGCGGGATGGTCATCGAACTCGAAGTTCCCCTTCATCGGCGGCGTCCGCTCCACCGCCCAGATGATTTCCTACGAAATCTGTCTCGGTCTCTCCATCATCCCGGTGCTGCTTTTCTTCGGCACCCTCAACCTCAACCAAATCGTCCAGCACCAAGCTGACAACGGTTGGCTGCTGCTGCCGTTCTGGACGGACGGGAAACTTTCGCTCCCCGACCTGCAGACCGCGCTGTTCTGGATTCCCGCCTTCATCGCGTTCCTGATTTTCACCGTCTCCATTTTCGCGGAAACGAACCGCATGCCTTTCGACCTCCCCGAGTGCGAAACGGAACTCGTCGGCGGATACCACACCGAGTATTCCTCGATGAAATTCGCAATGTTCTTCATGGGCGAATACGCGGCGATGGTGATCGGCTCCGCGCTCATCATCACCCTGTTCCTCGGCGGATGGTCGGCGGGCTTCGGAATGGACGCGGCGATCGCGAATTTCTCCATCGGCGATTTCCAGATCGGCGGCTTCATCCACATGGGCATCTTCCTCACCAAGCTGCTCGCCTTCATCCTCTTCTTCATCCTAGTCCGCTGGACGGTGCCGCGCTTCCGTTACGACCAGCTCATGAAGCTCGGCTGGGTCATCTTCTTCGAGGCTGCCCTCATCAATGTCTTCCTTGCCGCCCTCATCATCGCCGCTCCGGAACTCACCGCCGCCATCATCGCCATCGGTGCCATCCTCCTTATCGTAGTCACCGCCGCCGTGATCTGGGTCGCGAAAATCTCCGAGCCGCCCGCCAAAATCCTCCGCGCGTAAATCTTCGTCAGATCACTTTCCACTTCTTCCCATGCCCACCATCAAGCTCACACGCCCGAAACTCGACGCCGGCGAGAAGATCTACTTCGGCGCGCTCATCAAGGGATTCTTCCTGACCATGAAGCACGCGGTGAAATCGTTGCGCGGGAAATCCTACGGCGCGGAAGGCCTCGCGTCCTCCGGTCTCGGTGTGACGATGCAGTTTCCCGAGCAACGCTGGGACTCCCACATGCCGGAATACTACCGCGGCGCGCCGACCCTCGTCACCGATGAGCAAGGCCGTGAGCGCTGTGTTTCCTGCCAGCTCTGCGAGTTCATCTGCCCGCCGAAAGCGATCAAGATCACGCCTTCGGAAATCCCTTCCGACGACAAGTGGGCGAAGGTCGAGAAACGCCCGCTGGAGTTCGACATCGACATGATCCGCTGCATCTACTGCGGCATGTGCGAGGAAGTCTGCCCCGAGCAGGCGATCTACCTCCGCAAGGACTACCTCATCACCGGAACCTCCCGCAAGGACATGGTCCACAACAAGAAAAAGCTCTACGAAATCGGCGGCGTCCGCGTCGGCTTGGTCAACAAATGGAACGAGCTGAAGTAGCCTGCTTAGAGTTTAAAATTTAGAATTTAAAGTTTCATGCCCTCCTACCTCTTCTGGCTTTTTGCAACGATCATGTTGATCGGCGCGGTGGCGGTGATCGCGTTCCGCAATCCGGTTTCCAGCGCGCTCGCGATGGTGACTTCCTTCGTCGGTCTCGCAGCGCTGTTCATCGGGCTCTCGGCGTTCTTCGTCGGTGTCATCCAGATTCTTGTCTATTCCGGCGCGATCATGGTGCTGTTCCTTTTCATCATCATGCTGCTGGATCTCAAGGATGAGAAACGCCGCTCCGACAGCCTCGCTCCGCTTGCTGCTGGGTTGGTGCTGGTGGCCGTGTTTTTCATCCAGCTCGTCGGTGTCCTGTCCCACAAGCTGCCGAACCAAACCGCGCCGCCGCTGGACAAGGCCGCACTCGCCGCCGCCGCCGGGGACTACAAGGAAGGCGAAAACAAAGATATCCCGACGAAAATTTCCACCGCCCTGGAATCCGGCCAACTTCCCGACCTCCACATCATCGGTCGAACCCTTTTCACCGAATACAATTTCCCTCTCCAAATCCTCGGCGTCCTGCTGCTCGTCTCCACCGTCGGCGTGGTCACGCTCTCCCGGAAATCCGCCGCCAACGACTGACCTCTTCCTTAGGGTTTAGAATTTAAAATTTAAAGTTTATGGCTTCGCTAAACGATTACCTCCTCGTCTCCGGACTCCTGTTTTCCATCGGGTTGGCGGGGGTGGTGCTGCGCCGCAACATCATCATCGTGTTCATGTGCCTTGAGCTGATGCTCTCCGCCGCGAACCTCACGCTGGTGGCTTTCTCCCGTTTCAAAGTCACGGAAAACGGCCTGCCCGACCCGAGCGGCCAGATGCTCGTCTTCTTCGTGATCACCGTCGCCGCCGCCGAGGTCGCTGTCGGACTAGCGATCATCGTCGCTCTCTACCGCGCCCGCCAGACCATCCACACGGATGAATTGGTTTCCCTGAGAGGCTAAAGAAGCATGAAGGGCGGGTTCGGCTGCCCAGTTTGACTTAGCTGGCAGCAGCTCCTTGCTACGTCCGGTAAATCAACCGGATCGAATCGAGACGCACGCGGGCGTTCTTGATCGCCTCTTCGGTTTCCCGGAGGGCGGAGTCCAGTGCCTTGATCTCTTCAGGGGAAACCTGCGGATTCCGCGTGGCGAGATCTTTGAGTCTGGCGATCTGTTTACCGATGATTTCCCTCGCGAGTTCCCGGGCTGTCTCGGCCGGTTTGGCGGAGGCTCGGGTGGCGATCCCCTGCGCGGCCTCCAGCATTTTCGGGAAAAGGGTGGTCTTGAAACTTTCCTGCGAGACGATGCGGCGCGCGTCGCCGGGCTGGAGCAGGGAGGCGGGCGGTGCCTTGGTCTGGGCGGTGCCGGTGTGATCGACGATGACCCGCAGCAGGGTGGGAGGCAGGAAGCGGTCGAGCTGCAGGCGGGGTGGCGCGATGGCTTCCAGTACGAAGGCGCATTCCAACAGGATCGCCTTGCCCTGGCCGCTGGGCAGGTTCGCGAAGGCGGCGTTGCCGGATGGTCCATCGAGGAGTTGGCCGAGGGCGTCGCGGAAAAGGGGATGATCGATGCTCAGGAACTGCAAGTCCTCTCGCGAGAGGGCGGTGGTGCGGTCGAAGGTGGCGGAGAGACCGTCCTCAGGAAGGTCGGCGAAGGCTTCGGAGTGGCGGTGGCCGCGCTTGAAAACATAGGAACGTGCGGAGAGATCCGATATATCGAGGCCAAGGTGATCGAAGAGCCGGAGCGTGAATTTCATGAAGCGCGCGTCTTCATCCACCTCCTCGATGGTGGCCAGCAGCTCCGCCGATTGTGAGGCGGGCGGAGCGCCGAGTTCGAGCAGTCTGTCGTGGCCGGTGGCGAGGCTGTGGACGACCTCCGCCTTGAGCGCGGCGGAACGTTTCAGGAAATCCTTGAACGCCTTCGAGGTCGGCTTGGCGTCGGCGAGTTCGTCGAGCTCCGGGAGGAGCCGGGTGGAAAGGGTGGTCGCTCCTTTCAGAGGCTCTGAGAAAACATCGAGCGCCTCGTGGAGCCAGCGCGCCTGGAGTTCCGATCTACTATCTTTCCCGTAGGGGATGTGGATGTGGATATCGCCCGTCTGGCCGATGCGATCCAGCCGCCCGATGCGTTGCTCCAGAACTTCCGGATCGCGCGGCAACCCGAAGAGCACGAGGTGGCGTGCGAACTGGAAATTCCGCCCTTCGCTGCCGATTTCCGAGCAGATCAGGATTCGCGCGCCCTCCTCTTCCTGGAAGTAGGCGGCGTTGCGGTCGCGCTGGAGCATGGAGAGATCCTCGTGGAAAAGCGCGGTCTCGGTATGGATCTCGGCGAGAAGTTTTTCCTGTATGGCGATCGCCGCCTCGGGCGAGTTGGTGATGAGCAGGATTTTCTCCGTTTCCGGCAAGTCCCGGATCAGCCCCGCCAGCCAGGTGTAGGGGGAAACGCCCTTTTCGAGCGGATGTAGGATGGGCAGGCGTTTCGGGAAACCGGTGAGCCGCTCGCGGGTGTTGCGGAACAGAACCCGGCCGGTGCCGAAGGAGTCGATCAGTTCCGAGACAAGCGATTGGCGCACGGATTCGTCGCCCTTGAGAAGATCTGTCAGAAGTTTTCCCGCACGCGGGGAGCTGAGCGTGAAGTCGGTGATGTTTTTCGGGGTCTTGCCGTTGCAAAGCTCCTCCACCACCTCTGCGAGCGGCGTGTAGGATTCCGATTCCGCGAGGAAATCCCCCAGATCCGCGTAACGCGCCGGATCGAGCAGGCGAAGGCGGGCGAAGTGCCCCTCCGGCCCGAGTTGCTGAGGGGTGGCTGTCAGAAGCAGCAGGGATGGTATTTCCTTCGCCAGCGTTTCGACCATCGCGTAGGCGGGTGAGGCCTCTTCCTCGCACCATTCGAGGTGGTGCGCCTCATCGACGATCAGCAGGTCGAAGCCCGCCGCGCGCGCCTGTTCCGCGCGGTGGGTGTCGTCCGCGAGGAACGAGGTCGCGCAGAGGATGAACTGGGACTCGGAGAACGGGTTCGTTTCCTCCTCCATCGTGATCAGGCCGTTGGAAATGTTGTTCGATGCCTGGCAGCGGCCTTCGTCGTAGATCGCGAAGAGGAGGTTGAAGCGGCGCAGGAGCTCCACGAACCATTGGTGGACGAGAGGCTCCGGCACGAGGATCAGGATGCGGTCGGCGCGGCCTGTCAGATGAAGGCGATGCAGGATCAGGCAGGCCTCGATGGTTTTTCCCAGCCCGACCTCATCGGCCAACAGCACGCGGGGATGGAGGCGGTTCGAGACTTCCGCGACGATGGAAAGCTGGTGAGGGATGAGGTCGATACGGGCACCGGTGTAGCCGCGAGCCGGGGAGCGGCGGATGTTTGCGTTCCAGCGCAGGGCTTCGAGGCGCTGGTCGAAATCGAGGGGATGATCGGTGAGTCCGGCGAGCAGGCGTTTCTCCGGGCGGATGAAAGACAGCGAATCCAACAGGTCACTCTCATGGATTGTTTTTCCCTGGCCGTGGTATGTGAGGAGCCCGTCGTCGTCCTCGGTGACATCCTCGACATTGAGGCGGTTTTTCGAGTGGTCGGAAATCTCATCGCCCGGCGCGAAGCGGACACGGACGAGCGGCGCGGTGGCGATGGCGTAGGTGCGGGTTTCCTCGGCGGCGGGGAAGCAGATCTCCACCAACCCGTTTTCTTCGGAAATGACATGGCCTAGGCCGAGAGCGGGTTCGGAGGTGGTGATGTAGCGTTGGCCGGGAAAAATCTCAAATTTCAAAATTCAAATTTCAAGGAAGAGGGTTGAGTGGACAGGACTGTTGAACGGGTTGGGGAAAACGCCAACAAAGAAGAGAGGAGAATGTTCGCGCTTGGATTCCAGCGGCGATAGGGGAGAGTCCGCGGATGAAGGTTGAGAAAGTGAAATATGTGTTGTGGGCGGCGGATTGGGAACGATGCCTGGCGTTCTACGAGAAAATGTTCGGCGGGGTGGTTTCCTTTCGCATGGAGGTTTGGAGCGAGATTGTGATCGCCGGGGCGACCATCGGCGTCCACGGCGGGGGCGAAGGGAAACGGACATGGACGGGGCTTTCCTTCCAGGTGGATGATCTTCGGGAGGGCATCGCGAAGCTGAAGGAATGCGGCGGTGATCTCACCTGTGAACCGAACGACACTCCGGAAGATCCGCTTCACCTTGCCATGTGCGTGGATACGGAGGGGAATGAGTTCATGATGACGAGGAAGAGGTGAAGGAACTGAAACCTGCTCTCCCGGGGCTTGATCGTTTGGCGCGAGCGGCATAGGTGTCGGACATGGTTTCACCCAGCCCGAACACTCCCCAACCTATGAAATACGCCATTCTCGGCGAAGATACCTCTAGCGTGGAGGAAAAGCTGGAGAAATACACCGGCACGGTGGGGTGGGGTTATCTGAGACCGCATTTTCTCAGCGGGGTTCTGTATTTTGTCGATCCATGCCTGGCTCTCGCGGAGGTGGGGCGGGCGTTTTCCGAGGATGGCAAGGAACAGGTGGAGGCGTGGTTGAAGACGGGGGATATCGTCAAGATTTCGGATCTCCATGCGGCTCAGTGGGAGCAGGGTGGGACGGAGTTCGAGGCTCTGGTGGTCTCGCCATTCGTGCTGTGCAGGCCGGTTTGAGGAGGAGGCGAGAGGGAAGAATTGGGGAGATTTTCTGAAAATTTCGTGATCGCAAGGATACGCTTGCGCAGTGATGAAGCAGGGCGAAGATACCGGCTCATGGAAAACGAACGAATTCTGTATGTGAAGACCGGCTGTCCTTGGTGTGTGGAGGTGGAGGAATACCTTGAGGAAAGGGGGATCGCGGTGCGGAAGGTGGTGGTGAGCGGGAACCGAGATGCCATGGCGGAGATGCTGGAGCTTTCAGGCCAGAGCAAGGCTCCTACGCTCGACTGGGAGGGCGATGTGCTTGCGGATTTCGGCGTGGACGAACTGGTGCCGTTCCTTGAGGGGAAGATCTGAGTTGTTTTTTGTTTTTTCTAAGCTTTTCCCGGCGGGTGTGTCTTTTATGTTGGAGACATGAAAAACCTGATCCTTTGCCTTTTGACGTGCGGCGCTGTTTTCGCTGCGGATGCCCCGGAGATGAGATCACAGGCGGAGAAGCTGGAGAACGAGGGAAATTGGAAAGAGGCATATGAGCTGCGGGTGAAGCTGCTGCGTGAGGTGGATGACAAGGATTCGGGGAAGGATCTGGAGAAGGCATTGGCCTCACAGAACCAGTTGGGTGACCAGAAAACCTTCGATCCGCTGCTAGATGAGCTTACGGTTTCCAAACAGGGGAATCCGGATTTCATGTTAACGGCCGGACAAGCGTATCTCAATGCGGAGCACTACGGGCAGATTGTGGACAATGTATTCCGGCGCGGGAATGTTGGCAACGGTGAGTGGAGGCAGGTGCAGGAGCAGGACAGGCTGCGGGCGATGCAATGCTGGATGCAGGCATGGAAGGTGGTGGAGAAAGGAAGTCCGACTGAGGTGGATGTGCTCGGCAGGCTGACGAATGCGCTGACTTTCAACCAGGGCGGCGGGACGATGTGGCGGCTTTACCTGAAAACGGATCTTGCGGCGGCGCCCGATTACACGGAGCAAGCCGACTTTATCACCAGCGAGGGGGCGCCGGTCGGGAAAGACGGGGAGCCAACGTACATCGATGTGCCGGCATCGTGGGATACGGCGAAATCGGACGGCGAGCGTTGGCGCTGGCTGTTGGGCGAGATCGCGAGGATTTCCCCCACAGATGCTCCAGGGCAGGTGTTTTCATGGCTGCAATTCTGCCAGCAGAATTACGGGGTGAACACGCTGGCCTCCTACGGTTGGTGGTCTCAGCCGGATGTTAAGGAGCGCGACGGGATACTCCAGGCTTCGAGCCTGAAGGAGGAGGAAACGATCGCGAAACTGGCGAACGGGGTGAAGCGTTTCACCTTGCGTGAGGACTACCGCTACATCCCGCGTTTGCGTGAATTGATGAGGAGCGGAAAAGGTGATCATCAAAGCGTGGCGGGGGATCTTTTGGTGAGGTCGCTGATGGATCGCAACCAGCTCGTCGCGGCGGCGGAGACTTTGGAGGAGGTGATCCGCTTGCACGGCGACTCGAACGGGAGCCGTCCCGCGCTGCTCAAGCAGATCCGAGGGAACTGGAGCATGTTCGGAATGACGCCGACCTATTTCGCGTCCGCACCCGTGGAGGTGCCGATGACGTTCCGAAACGCAAAGTCGGTGAAGCTGAGCCTGACGGAAGTGAAAGAGGCGCAGGTGATGGACGACATCATCGCCTACCTAAAATCGAATCCCGGAGAGATCGATTACGGTCGGGCGAGTTTTTCCCAGATCGGCACGCGCCTCATCGAGAAAGAGGGCGCCAAGTATCTCGGCAAGGAACTGCGCGCATGGACGCAGGAACTGAAACCAGCGGACGGCCACGCTGATACGGACGCGGATCTCGATCTCGGGAAGCTCGCGCCCGGTTGTTATCTTTTGAAATCCGAGATGGAGGGCGGCAACACCGCGTGGGTTGTCGTGTGGGTGCGGGATCTGGTGATCCTGAAACGAGGCGAGAAGGGCAAGGAGGTTTTCCATCTCGTCGATGCGGCGGCGGGCGCTCCGTTGGCCGGAGAGTTGGAGTTTTTCGCATATCATGCGGAATACCTTGAGCAACCGGAGGGCAAGCGCCGCTTCAATGTGATCAGCCATCATTTCCGCAGGAAGACGGACGCGAACGGCAGGCTGGAGTTGGAGAGGGAGGAGGGCTGGGACAGGGATCAGTGGCAGATCATCGCGCGGGCCGGGGAGCGGAAGGCTTTCCTCGCGGATGGCAACATCAACTGGAACAGCAACAACGACAACTACGGGGCATTGCTAACCCAGAAGACCGTGGTCATCACGGATCGTCCGGTTTACCGTCCGGGGCAGAAGGTTCATGTGAAACTCTGGGCCGGGGAGTCGCGCTATGATCTGGGTGATGTCTCCACCTACGCGGGAAAAACGGCGGATATCGAGGTTCGCGACGGACGCAACGAGGTGGTGCTCGAAAAGAGCGGGCTGGTGGCGGACGGCTATGGTGGGGTTGAGTTTGAATTTGATCTCAAGGAAGAGGCGGCGCTGGGGAATTATAACATTCGGGTGAGCGGCGAGGTGCCGGACACGGGTGCCTCCTTCCGCGTGGAGGAATACAAGAAGCCGGAATACGAGGTGAAGGTTGATGCTCCGTCCGATCCTGTGGCGCTCGGCGAGTCCTTCGAGGCAACCGTTTCCGCGAACTACTACCACGGCGCGCCGGTGACCGAGGCGACGGTGAAAATCAAGGTGGAGCGGAATTTCCACAGCAACCGCTGGTTCCCGGACGGCTCGTGGGACTGGCTTTACGGGCCGGGCTACTGGTGGTGCTACGGCGAGTATCCGTGGTATCCGGGCTGGGCTCGTTGGGGCTGCATCCGTCCGCCCGCGCCGTGGTGGGGCGATCGGGGTCGTGCCGGTGCGCCGGAACTGGTGCTTGAGCAGACGATGCCGATCGGCGCGGACGGGAAGGTGAAAGTGAAAATCGACAGTGCGATCGCGAAGCTTGTGCACGGCGATCAGGATCACAGATACACCATTACGGCGGAAGTGGTGGATGCCTCGCGGCGGACAATTGTGGGCAACGGTGCCGTGCTCGCGGCGCGGGAGCCTTATGATGTGACGGTGTGGCTGGATCGCGGTTATGCAGGGGCGGGCGACAAGGTGACGGGAACTTTCGCGGCACGGACGCTCGATGGGAAAACCGTCGAGGGCGAGGCGAAGGCCATCCTTTACTCCACCACGGTGGATGCGGAAGGGAAGATCACGGAGAAAGAAGTGGCGACCTGGACGCCGGAGGGCGGGAACTGGGTCTTCGAAGCGTCGGCTCCGGGGCAATACCGGATGGCCGTCGAGTTCACCGACAGGAAAGGCCGCAAGCGTGAGGGCGCTACCGTGTTCTCCGTCAGCGGCGCGGATGGCGCGGGCGATTTCCGCTACAACGACCTCGAACTGATCCCTGACAAGAAGGACTACCGACCCGGAGACACGGTGAAGCTGCTGGTGAACGTGAACAAGCCCGGCTCCCGCGTGTGGCTCTACATCCGCTCGGCACAGGGTGATAAGGAGGAGACGCGCATCATCCGCATGGATGGGAAATCGCAGTTGGTGGAGATCCCGGTCGCGCTCGGCGACATGCCGAACTTTTTCATCGATGGAGTGACCGTGGCGGATGGCGGTGTCCACTCGGTGACGCGCGAGATCGTGCTGCCGCCGGAGACACGCAAGCTCGGGGTCGAGGTGATCCCGGCGAAGGACAGGCTCAAGCCGCGCGAGAAGACATCGCTGACGATCCGAATCACCGATTCCGAGGGCAAGCCCTACAAGGGTTCGGCGGCGATCAGCATCTATGACAAGAGCCTCGAATACATTTCCGGCGGCTCGAACGTTGGGGAGATTGTGCCGTTTTTCTGGGACTGGAAACGCCATCACTACGGCTCACGCATGGAGAATTCGCAGGGGCTTTCCGGCAACCACATGCAGAAGCCGGGAACGACGTTCATGCAGCAGCTCGGGATCATGGGGGGGATGATTAGACCCGTGGGGATGATGTCGGACAGGGAAATGGCAGGCGGCGGAGCAATGCTTAGAAAAGCCGCGGCTCCGATGGCCACGATGGAAATGGTGGGTGATGCGGATGCCTTCGCAGCGGAAAAGAAAAATGATGCCGGGGCTGCAACCGAGGCCGCGCCGGAGGTGATGGTGCGTTCCGAGTTCGCCGATCTTTTGAAATGGGTCGGCTCCGTCGAGACCGATGAGAAAGGTGAGGCCAACATCGAGATCGAGATGCCGGATAACCTGACGACTTGGAAAATCAAGACCTGGGCGATGGGACGAGGGACGAAGGTCGGCGAAGGCTCGGCGGAGATCGTGACCAGCAAGGATCTGATCATCCGCCTGCAGGCGCCCCGCTTTTTTGTGGAGAAGGATGAGGTGACGCTGAGCGCCGTCGTCCACAACTATCACAAGGAGGCGAAGGATGTTTCCGTGAGCCTTGAGCTGGATGGGAAAAACCTCGAAGCCACCGGTGCGATGAAGCGTCGCTCGGTGATCCCCTCGCAGGGCGAGACCCGGATCGACTGGATCGCGAAAGCCGTTTCGGAAGGCGAAGTCACCATCCGCATGAAAGCCATCGCCGCCGATGACTCGGATGCGATGGAGCTGAAATTCCCCGTGTATGTCCACGGTATGGTGAAGACGGAATCCTACAGCCGCTCCATCGCGCCGGAAGGCGAGAAAGCGGTGATCGAGTTCACCTTGCCCCAGGAGCGGCGTCCTTCCGAGACGAAGCTGACGCTCAACTATTCGCCAAGTGTTGCCAGCGCGATGATCGACGCGCTGCCTTACCTCGCAAGCTATCCCTACGGCTGCACCGAGCAGACCCTGAACCGTTTCGTGCCGACCACCGTCGTCCACCATATCCTCAAGGATCTCGGCCATGACCTCGCCGCGATCAAGGACAAGAAGGTCAACCTGAATCCGCAGCAGCTCGGCGATCCGAAGGAGCGAGCCGCGCAATGGAAACCGGGGCATCCGGACTGGAATCCGGTGTGGGACGAGCGTGAGGTCGCGAAAATGGAAAGCGCGGGCATCGCGAAATTGCGCGATCAGCAGAATCCCGACGGCGGCTGGGGCTGGTTCTCGGCCTATGGAAACCAATCCTATCCGCACACCACGGCGGTGGTGCTCCACGGCCTGATCCTCGCCCGCGACAATGGCGCGAAGGTTCCGGTGGACATGATCGAGCGCGGTCTCGCCTGGCTTGCGAAACATGAGGAAACGGAAGCGAATCAAATCGCGCACTGGGAGAAAAGGGAGAAGAACACGAAGCCGAAAGCCGACTCCATGGATGCGCTCGTCCGCCGCGTGCTCGGCGAGGGCGGCAAGGATCATGCGCAAATGCAGGGTTTCCTTTTCCGGGACAAGAACGACTTGCCCGTCTATGCGAAAGCCTTGCTCGGTCTGGATCTTCACCGCACCAAGGACATGGAAAAGCGCGACGAGGTCATCCGCAACATCCGCCAGTTTCTCAAACGCGACGAGGAGAACCAGACGGCCTACCTGGAACTCGGGAACGGCGGTTATTGGTGGTATTGGTATGGCAGCGAGTTCGAGGCGCAGGCCTGGTTCCTGAAACTCCTCGCCGCCGCCGAGCCCGAAAGCCCTGACGCGCGCGGCCTCGTGAAATACCTCATCAACAACCGCAGCCACTCGACCTACTGGAACTCCACCCGCGACACCGCCTATTGTCTGGAGGCGATCGGTGATTACCTCAAAGCCAGCGCTGAGGGTGATCCGGAACTCACGGTCGAGGTGCTGTTGGATGGAAAGGTTCTGAAGACCGTGGAGATCAACAAGGAGAACCTGTTCACCTTCGATGGCTCCGTCGTCGTCGCCGGGGACATCCTCGGCACCGGCAAACACACCATCGAACTCCGCAAGAAAGGCAAGGGGCCGCTCTACGCGAACGCATACGTCGGGTATTTCACACTGGAGGATTTCATCACCAAAGCCGGGCTGGAGATCAAGGTGGACAGGACGTATTACAAGCTCGTCCCTGACAACAAAGTCATCGACGCCGTCGATTCCCAGGGCCAGGCCATCGACCAGAAACGCTCGCGCATGAAGCGCGTGCTACTGAAGTCCGGCGACGAGCTGAAGAGCGGCGATCTCATCGAGGTCGAGCTGGGGATCGACAGCAAGAACGATTACGAATACCTGCTATTCGAGGATTGGAAAGCGGCGGGCATGGAGGCGGTCGATGTACAGAGCGGCTACAACCCGAACGGACTCGGTGCCTATATGGAACTGCGGGACGAGAAGGTTTCCCTGTTCGTTCAGAACCTCCCGCGTGGCCGCCATAACCTCAGCTACCGTTTGAGGGCGGAGATCCCCGGGAAATTCAGCGCGTTGCCCACGCAAGCGGCCGCGATGTACGCGCCGGAGTTGCGGGCGAACAGCGATGAGATGAAAGTCAGCATCGGAGAGTAGGCTGAAGCTAATCTCCCAACGTCTGGTGGAACGTATCCGTAGCTTTCAGCGAGAGGACGAATGCCACCAGCAGCTTGATCGTTGACTCGATGTCGTCGAGGTGGGCGGTTTCCACGACAGAGTGCATGCACCGGAGCGGCGTGGAGATCAGGGAGGAGGGGACACCTTCGCGGGAGTGGAAGATCTTGTCGGTGTCGGTGCCGGAGAAACGGCTGGAGGATTCGTGCTGGATGGAGATCTCTTCCTTTTCCGCAAGGGCGATGAGGCGCTTGACGATCAACGGGTGGTTGCAGGTGCCGTGGGAAACGGACGGGCCCTGGCCGAGCTTGATGAGGCCGAACTTCGCGGGGTCGATGCCGGGGGTGTCGGTGGCGTGTGTGACATCGAGGCAGATGCAAACGTCAGGCTTCAGGCGGTAGGTCGCCATCATCGCGCCGTTGCCGCCGATTTCCTCCTGGATCGCGTTGAGGCAGATCAGCGTGACGGCAGGTTTCTTGCCGGACTCGGCGATGCGTTTCATCACCTGGGCGATGATATAGGAACCGAGGCGGTTATCGAGTGCGCGGGAGATGAGGCGCTTGTGGGCGAGTTCCGCCGGGCCGTCCTGATAGACCATGGGGTGGCCGACGCGGAGCCCCATGTCGGCGGCTTCCTTGGCGGATGAAGCCCCGATATCGACCCAGAGATCGTGGACGGCGGGGGCTTTCTCGCTGCCGAGTTCGTCGCGACGGAGATGGATGGCGGTGTTGCCGATGATTCCGGAAACGATGCCCTTATCGCCGAGGATGTGGACGCGGCGACCGCGGCCGGTGGCGGCATCGGAACCTCCGACGCGGTCGATGCGGAGGAAGCCTTTGTCGTCGATGTGCTTGATGATGTAACCGATCTCATCCGCGTGCGCCTCCAGCATGACGGTCTTCTTGGATTTTCCTTCAAGGGTGGCCCAGGTGGAGCCGTAGGCATCGCACTGGACAGAGTCGGCAACGGGCTTGAGGTATTTCGCCCAAACATTCTGTCCCGGCATTTCAAAGCCTGTGGGGGAGGGGGTTTCGAGGAGGTTGAAGAGGAATTCCTTGTCGGCTTTTTTCATAAGGTCTGTTTTGTTCAGTTGTCGGACGGATGTTGCCGCTGTCTTGCGGGGGATGCTACATCTTTTGTTACCCGTGCCATCATACCGGGTTTGCATTTCATGGTGGCGGTCTATTGTTTCGCAACCGCTATGAAATCTTCGACCGTGTTCTTAGTTGTTTTCGGCCTCGTAACTGCGGCGATCGGGGCTCTATTCACGTCGCTGATGTGGGACAGTTTCCAGCGGGCGAGCGCGATGCACGCGTGGCCGAAGGCGCAGGCGGTGATTCTTTCTTCGGAGATCGAGGAGCGGAGGCATGACGAATACTCCGCCAGGGAATACCGGGTGAATCTTCTCTACGGCTACGAATGGCAGGGCAAGGCAATGACAGGAGGGCTTCTGAATGCGCGCGGAAATCCATGGTCCAAGGAGCGCGCGCGACCGGAGAAGGAACTCGAAAAGTTTCCGGCTGGAATGAAGACAAGTGTCTATGTGAATCCATCGGATCCGGATTTCTCGGTGCTGAAGCCGGATTCGAAGGCGGCGGGTTATTCGATATGGTTTCCGCTGCTTTTTGTGGCAGGAGGACTTGGGATCGCCTTCAAGGCGGTTCGGACAGAAGCGGCATGCCGGGGCTGACGCCGAACAACATTCGACGCGTGCGAACGCACACGATCTGTCCTTTTAAGCACAGGGTTGGGGCCTCCCCAATGAGAGATACAAGATCGGCAATACTTGTCCGCCATAGCGAACGTTACGTGCCACGGAATGGGGGTGAATGTCTACGTGATCGCGTAATGGTCTGTTTGGAATTATTATGGCATTCTCTTTGAGTCAGCGCGGATTCCGGCCAGAATCCGCACATGATATCCCCCCAACGAACAAAGGCGGTGGGTGTCACGGATAACCTCCTGTCACCCGCCGCTCTTTTTTCAGAATCCAAAGGTATGTCGTAGCAGCCGATGTGTTTTGATTGAACCTCTCGGTTGGAAAAGAACTGCTTGGAAGATTGCAAACGTTCCGGACATGGCTTGATACACTCGGTGGTTTTTCCCGCGATGGTTTGGGAATCTCATGGAAGCTGCCGGATGCTGCTATGATAGGCCATCGTCATTCATGCCGAGCAGGGGTAGCTGATTGGAAATTGTATGATGTTGGATTTCCCGCATGAAGAAACGGTTCTATTTCTGCGTTTTGAACGAATCTTAGCGGCGCGCTTGAGCACGTCGTTTCTAAAAGCCAGACGGCTCGAAAAATCTTTCCCCAGCAAAAGGGAAATCAATTCATGGAAATCCACGATGAAATTCTCATCATCATGGAACTCTGTCGGGGCAACTGTTGTTTTCATAGAGGGGTGCGTCTCTTACCTAGACTTTATGTCAATCGTAGTTTGATCACCTTCATTTCCAAATATTCTACAAAACTTGAGGTTTATCTTTATTCTAGAATTCCGTCCGAAGCCCCAGATGCGTCCTGGAACCCCGATCATCCAGCCTCCATCCATGATCCAGACGAAGATCCAGATATTCGGAAAGTTTGGCCCGCAGACCTATTCCTCCACCTGAGAGCCAACCCGAGCGATCACCCGTGTTTCTTAGCCACGCCTGATCGTAAAATAGAAGGAAACGAATGCCGGAATCCGATCCTGGCGAAAACGCCGGACTGTAAATCTCCAAGCTGCTCTGCCAGCCCATGTCCGCAAAATATTCCCTTTCATCCACACCTCGCACGGACTGATAACCTCCTGCGGAGAACTGCTCCGCCGGCAGCAATCGCGAATCTGCCACCTGTCCTTCCGCGCGCAACCCGATCCGCCAATCCCCACCCGGAGTCCACCATCCTTCCGATGACAGCCGTCCGATCACGTAGGTGGCGTCCGCATCCGGATCGTAATTCTTGAAATCGACATCGTCGTTCTTTGATACGACTCCTCCAGGAGAACCAATGATGCTCGTGTTCACGGATAATCCGCCGTTTATCCATTTTCTCTCCAAAGAGTGCCCCATACGCATGTTGAAAAATCGAACCTCTCCCGGTGACAGCCCTGTGCCTCCGAACAATACGAACTGATCCGTCGATTTTAGCTCGATCCCTGCTTGCAAGGACTGCTTCCATCTGCCCAGCTGAGGCAGAGGAATTCCTTGGATCGCCGAAACTGCCCACGATGTTCCTTGATCCTGAACAGGAAGCCCGGCTACCAAGCTTTCCGTCTCCACCTCCGCGATGGATGCGCTAAGCTGAAGTGTTTGATGGATCGCATGGAATGGTATCTCCCACATCGCCGCATGGGCTTCCAATGACGAGACCGGGTTACCTAGTACCGTCTGCCAGGCGACAACATGCTCTTTCCTTGTCATCGCTGCGGCACCCAGAATGAATCTTTCCCTGCCAATGGTCTCCTGTCCGGAATTCTCAAAACCCATGCTGAGGCTCCACGGCTTTTTCTCGGTCAAACCTATGAGGATATCCGCGCTGGGCGGTATCATGCCGGGCGAAACCAGAAGTCTCGGCTTCCTGAAAACATTCCGCCCATACCAATTCATCTGCGCGTCCAGTTCATCGCGCCTGATCACATCACCTCTCCCTAGCCAAAGACCTTTTCTGATGGAATCAGGATCGGAGTAAGCCGGACTCGTCACGCCAATTTCTCCGATTACTCCCAGTTCCACCACGAAGGTCAGGTTTTCTTCGTCCGGATCCTGCTCGGGAGCCTCCACTAGCACCACTGGATATCCAGCACGGTCATAGTGGATCAGAATGGCATCGGCCATCGCCGCTAGATCACCCTCTCTCACCGCATGGCCTATCCACTGCGACAATTTTGCGGAAAGCTTCCCTGCCTCGGGCAAGATCATACCTTCGGAGATATCCAAATGTTCTGTCACCTGAAACGTGGAATTCCCCGCCCAAGTGACCAGCGTTACTTTCTTCAGTGTTTGGATCAGCACCGCACCTTCCCCGATCAGTCCGTCCTGTGCCTCGACCGCAGAGATCGACTCCAGATCGTTCGACTCAGGTATCCTAGGATCGAGCTCTGGAAGCAGCTGACCCCAAGCGGTTTGGAGAAGAAGAATGAGGATTGGGAGACGCATTATCCTTTCTGAAATCAATCTAGCAGAGGGCGGATACGCACAAACCAAGCGGCACCGCCTGAAGCAGGTGAATACTTAATAAAAATTAAATTTTAACCAAGTCAAAACTCCAGAATTCACCGGTTTGAGACGGTTCGATCACCCCCACGAACCCCGAAAAAAGAAGACCTTTGGAGCACTGGACGTGCGCCGCCGCGGCTCCCGGCAACTTGTCCGGATCTGGATGCCAACGCGCGGCCAGTCGCCTCCGGGCTTTTCGCATTCGTATTGAGTGCATCTCTACCCCCATCACCCGAAGCGCTCACCGGCGCATTTGTACGGACTTGCATTGCCTGGCTGACAATGCGTCCGTCCGGCCTGGTGAGTTCAGGCATGTTCAGGGTGCCATCACTCACGGTCGGAGCGGAATCTCCTTCGTCCGGAACGATCACAGCTCCTCCCACAATCGACGCGTTGCTGAAAACCGATCCCGCGACAATCATACCTGTCGATTCATTGGTGATTTCCATGCCTGAGCCGACATCGATGAAAACACGCCCTCTCCCGGCATCGATTCTCCCCGAATTGTTGACCAAACCTCCTGATACAATTTCGATCAATGGACTCTTACTGCTTCCTAGGTGAATGATGTCCCCGTCTTCCGATCTAACATTCAGCTTCCTAATTCCCGTCTCGGAAACCCTAACCTCAGACCCACCGCCAATCAGTAAGGAATCATTTGCTTGAATAACCGCTTCCTCGCTTATCGAGACTCTCGACCCGGCAATGACAACATTACCTTGGGTTGCAGTGATCCTCCCGCCGACAAACAACCGGTTGCTCCCATTGGCATGATTCAGGGAATAGCCACCCTCGCTGAAAAATTCGCCCGGATTCACCTTGTGAGTGGATAGAATTACACCTTTGGCCGTGATTGTACCGTTGATGTTCAAGTTGGCGTTCGGCGAGAAAAAGCCGACGATTCCGTTAGAGGTAACGGTACCATCGATACGATGCCTATTTCTCCCCGAGAGTAGGTTCAGAACCTTTTCCCCAGATTGAAAATTGTACACCAACTCGCTCCCTTCGAGTAAATTCAACTGATCCCAGTTCAGAATCGTGTTTCCTGTCAACGTAAAGGTGGTTCTAGTTCCCGTGCTGATCGCCTCCACTAATTCAGTTGAAGTTCCGGGTGTTAGAACGGAGGGGCTCTGCGCAATTGCAAGACAGAGGGTCAATCCGTACGCAATAGCGCAAGAACCGTATTTGGCTGGTTTCATGGTGGGACTTGGTAGGGTGTTTTGAAACCGTGGCTGCGGCTTCGTGTTTTTAATAAAGTTCTACGAATGATCTGTAAATACTAAAATTTCATCCAATTTGACGACTGATTTGGACGGTTTTAAAAAAACGTTTCTATTTTGGGCTCTATCGATAGACCGCATCTATGGGTGTCCTGTTTGACGCTCATGAACCATTTATCTGCAAATCGATTTGCTAAAGTTGCTTAATTGAAACGCCATATTTCCAGCTTTTAAAGATCATACGTAAGTCCGAAAATAACCGAATTACGAAGTATATTGGGATCGCTTTTATTGCCGTGGTTTCTCTCAACTGATTCATTTTCAGTGAATAATGGAGGTTTTGTTTTTTTTCTCTCGGTGCCATTGAATTAATTAATGTTAACTAATTGGTATATCTGATGATAATGAAAGTGTAACAAAATGAGAATCCATTGTCACATGGGTGCATGGCAGGTATGCCAGCCAACATGTCCAAACGAAATAAACCCTCAAAGACTGGCCAATCAGCACTATTCTCGATCCTCCTGATCCTGAATACCTTAGTCGTCAACGCATCGCCTATCCCGCAGTCTGAAATGCGGATTGTGGAAGCACCCGCTTTCGGCGAGATGAGCTTTATACCAAATGGCGTAAATCTCACTCCAAACTGGGGTATCAACAGGGTGGGTGCACGATGGAATGATGGGCCTGTCTATACTTACGCTGACACGACAAACCCTGTCCGTCTCTACCTCATTGATACCGCGGTGGCAAATCCGGGTAACTGGATGGGGCAGAACCCGAATATCGATTTCGAGGGTACAATCATGGTTCGTTCTCTCCTCGACCCCCTTACTTCTACACAATTCGGCCACGGGACAAGGATGCTTTCCTTAATCTGCGACCTCAAGGCTGGTGTCTCTCCAGGGACACCCATCAAGGTCAGGAACTACGATGTTTATACTTCGGGTCTCACCACCAATGCTACGAAACTAGCCTACGCAATTGAGGATGCTGTCGCTCATTATCAGGATTCGAATCCGCAGATCCCTTCGGTAATTTGTATTGCCAGTTCGTCGAGTTTGGCGGGAACAAGCGCTGGCCTAAAATCGAGCATTTCCTATGCCGTCTCGGAAGGGCTCACTGTCATCGTCTCTGCCGGAAATAGTGGATTGGACGCATCGGGATACATCCCTGCGGCTTACGGAACGATGCAGGGAGTGATCTGTGTCGGTGCGACGGATTCTGCAAACAACAGAACTGCCATTTCGAACTTTGGGGCGCCGGTGACGATTCATGCTCCTGGTCAAAATATATTGGTTAAGCACGAGTCAACGACAGGTTATGTATCAATGCAGGGCACCAGCCCGGCGGCTGCATTGGTAGTTGGCACTGCGCTTACTGAGCTTTCCATGGACGGTTCACTGACTCCAGCGGCTCTGGAAGCTAAGCTAATATCCAACGCGGCCCCTACCAGTATCGTTGGTTCCCCTCCGGTTCTCCGTACCACCCCGGTTCCTGTGGTTCCTTAGTTCTCCATTTGGGAGTAACTTTTTATTCTGCGCATGGGGATGCGGACAACCGAGTGCTGACAGCGGACGCAAGACGGCCGGTATTCGTAGAGCGCACCCCCCGGTTAGCTCTGCGATACCGGCCTTGTTCGCGTTGTCAATGAGCGCGAATCCAATTCCGCTAAGAGGTGACGCCCCCCGGTGAACCCCTATGTGGAATTGAAATTTCTTCCTGCTTTTCAACCGAAAAATTTCGGAGGGAGCGGCCAGCCCCCCGGCTGGACGCGCTCACTCCGATTTGCCACGATGCAGTCCCAGCGGAGGAACGCTTGGCAGTCCCCCCGGACCGCACAGGCGCCTCAACTCCGCAAGATTTCCCGGCGAACCGGTTCGGTGCATACGTAGCGGTTTGTGAAAAGCTTCCCGCAACCAACGCCCGCGCGATTCCCCCCGGAGTCAGCGCATGGTTTGTTTTGGCTGTGTTGGTGAAGCTTGTCATCTTACTTCCAATCGCAGTTGAAATTAACCATTTCCAAAATAGTTGAAAAAATTTATCTTTTTTTGAGCCGAAGCCGCAATGGCTCCTTTTCATGCGCTCCATAACCTCACGGTTCCTTTGCAAACTGATGCTCCTGCTGGCTTCCGCCTGCATCTCCGACGCATTGGATTTGTCGGACTTGCCAGCTGCGGAACAGGAAATGCGCGCCCTTATCGTCGATTGGGAAGCCCAGTTCGCCAATGACAGGAAGCCCGCCAGCGAGTTGCAACTCGCTTTGAGCCTCCAGGCTTTGGGGATCCTCCAGCGACAGGCGGGGAAACCTGCGGAAGCCCTGGAGCAACTCGAACGATCCTGTGAAATCATCCGCCGTCTCGCCCCACAATCCCTCGCCGATCCTGCGGAAGCAAAGGCTCTTGTGCTGCAGGATCTGGGAAATCTTGGCGAAGCGGAACAGCTCCTTCGGGAAATCATCACACTGCGGCGTGAAACCGTGGGCAACCCGGGGCTCGCCGCATCGCTGGATCATCTCGCCCTAAACCTGCTGCAACAAGGGCGCTATCCCGAAGTCGGTGCACTCCTCGATGAAGCTTTCGAAAAATCACCGGAAAACAACATCGCTTTCCGCGCAACCCTGCTAACCCATCGCGCAAGGCTCCATCACACGCTCGGCAGTTATGCCAAATCGGTTGATTTGCTGGGGCAGGCGCTCGCGATGGATTTCGATAATCCCGAACTCCGTCTCGTCATCCGCAGCCAGATGGGTCTCAGTCAGATAAGGCTCGGGAAATTCGAGGAAGGTTACGCCGCCACCCTGGCCGCCGCCGAGGAAGCGAAACAGCTCTACTCTTCCAGACCTTTGCTTGCCGTTCCCTACATGAACAATCTTGGAGCCATCGCCTTTTCCCAGGGCGATGCTGAAACGGCTGATCAGGTATTTTCCGAAGCGGTCGGCACCATCCAGTCTTCACTCGGAACAGATCACCCGTCCCTCGTCGGCCCTCTGAACAATCTTGGCGTGGCGAAACAGGCTCTCGGCGACTACCAGTCCGCATCCACTTATTTGCACCGTGCCGAGCATTTGCAGAAAGCACACTTCCCCTCCGTCCATCTGCGTGTTGCGGAAACGCAGAGAAACCTGGCTCGCAATGCGTTGCTTTCCGGGGCGCTCGATTCTGAGGAAGCCATCGCGCAAGCCACCGCCACAGGCATCAAGCTCCTGGAGATGCTCATCCGTGAAGGAACCGAACGGGAGCGACTCAATTTCCTCGGGCGTTTCGATCTGGTCTCCCTTCCCTGTGCCACCGGAGATGCCGGTTTCATTGCGAACGTTCTCATCGCCAGCAAGGCCAGGCTCTTTGACGCCCTGCTAAAAGACGGTGGCGAGGAGCGGATCCCGGAATGGCAGGACATCCGCGCGTCGCTGGCGAAAGATACGGTTTTCGTCGATGTCTGCCGCTACACCACGGTATCCGAGACTCCCGAAAGACGCTACGGAGCGATCGTAATTTCCCCCACAGGGCCGCCGCAATGGATCAATTTGGGCGGCGATGCCGAGCTGGAATCCTGGCTCCGGGCTTTCCAATCCCGCATGCTCTGGCGCTCCGCAAAAATCAGCGGCGATAACCGCCCTCCGCCTGCCCTGAAGCTCCGTCCCGTCCTCCGCGCCCTGCACCGGAAATTCTGGGCGCCTGTTTCCGCAGCCTTCCCGGCAGGCACGACAAACGTCGCTTTCTCGCCGGATGCCCGCGTCCATTACCTGCCCCTAGCCGCCTTGCTAGATGAAAATGATATCCCGCTCTGCAAAACCTATTCCCAAATCACCACCATCACCAGTGCCCGCGATTTACTCAACCCTACTCCTGAAACATCCCTTTCCAGTTCGCCCTGGGCTGTCTTCACGGTTTCCGATTTCCCCGCACCGAAAACAAAACTAACCACGGATCCGCTGCTATCCCTGCTTTCGGAGCTCCAACCCCTCCGCGGAACGGAGCAGGAGGCGGAGGCCATCAAACGAATCGCCCCTCGAGGCTCGAAATTTTTCCACGGGAAAAATGCCACCGAACAAGCCGTCGCCGGACTAGCCAAGGCTCCCGGAGTGATCCACATGGGTTGCCACGCCTTTTTTCAGGGAGCGGATCCATCCTTTGATAATCTGCCCCTTGATTTCGACGAGCAATCCGGACTCCTCTCCTCCGGCGGCTTGGTGCTCTACAATGGCACGAACCGCAGTGCGGGCGATCCCCTCGATTCCAATACCGATGATCTGCTTTTCCCCCCGGAAATCGCGAAACTCTCCCTGGGGGGAATCCGCCTCGTCACCCTCTCCGCCTGTGATTCGGGAGCTGGAACCTCTGTCAGCGGCGAAAGCCTGCTCGGCATGCGGCGCAGTTTTTCCATCGCAGGCGCGCGGGAAGTCCTTGTCGCCCTCTGGCCTGTCTCCGACGCGGCGACGCCCGATTTCATGGACAGATTCTACCGACTCGCCCTCGTCTCGGATCGCCCGGCACAGGCCCTATGGCAGGCTCAGGGGGAATTCATTTCCATCGCAAAAAACGACGATGAAAGCTTCGAAATCGCCGTCCTCAAATACGCACCCTTCATTTTGAGCCAGAACGCACCTCTGGAAACGGGTGGGAAAATCGACGTTTCCCACGCAGTTAATAGACGTGGCTGGCTGCTGGTTGCCGCTTCACTCCCCTTTCTTTGCTTCCTGTTCTCAAGGGTTATCATCGGCAAACAACGCGAGTTCAGGTGATTGATCAAGGCTTGAAATCTAGGTTTACATTATATTCAGCTTATCTTAATTTAAAATGAATGAGCGTTGAAATGCAAAAAAGCCAGCTGGAAAGGTGCTGGAATTCCTGCTGGCAACGGGCGCGGCGTCCTGTTGAGGGCGTGATCCTCACAGAAGAACAGGCCGCCATCATCGCGGAACAATCCATCCGCAACCTCTCGATCGATTACGACGAGTTCCCCGGAGAAGCGGAGTTTTCCGCAAAAGCCCTTCTTGAAACGGTATCCGCCACCTTGGAATCCATCGCAAAAGAACGCCGAGAAACATCAAACCACCAGCTTTACCACGATCCAGAGGACAAGCGATACGAGAGGAACCTGAACCTCGACCGTCTCCAGCGTCATGATCCCGAAAGGGGATTTTGCGACAGGGAATGGAACGACCTCCCGCCCGTCCTGAAGCCGCTCGCCCTCGCCAACTTGAACCGCAAAGGAATCAAAGGAGCCGATGCGGAGGACGTCTTTGTCGAGACCCTCGCGGAACTCGTCCGTGAGCGCGAAGGCAGCGGCCATGCGCCCATCCTCGATCCCACCGTGTTCGAGGAAATCATTCCTCTTCACATCCGTATCGTCGGCTTTCGTGCCATCGATTGGTTCCGCCGCCGGGGCGCGCTCAAGAACCAGCCGAATGTCGGTTCCAGCATTGAGGAACTCACGGACAATTCCGGTCACGCGATGCAGTTCGAGGATCAGTCCGCGGATCCGGCGGCGATCACTTTTGAGAAGATCTACAAGGATTGCGAGGAAGCGCTCACGAAACGCGAATGGGAACTCATCTTCATCCTCTATGTGAACCAGACCGCGACGATCCAGGATCTCATCGCCGACGATGCCTTCTGCGCCCGAATGGGCATCAAACCCGGGGTTTCCGGCTCCACACGCCGCCGTGTTCTCTCCGAGTTCGTGGAACAGGCTTTGGAAAAAATCAGGGAAAACATGAAATTTTGAATATGCCCTGCAAATTCTGCGATTGGTAAGACATGAGCATTGAACTTCCAGCCCGCCTTCAGCCAACAGCCGACATATTGCGAAACAGCCTGATGTTACGCGCTGATGAAAAGGCACCCGTCCTCCCGGCTGGCTTGTTCGATGATCTGGCCGCCCGCTTCGATACAAGCACCGCTCTTCCAGCCCGGCCAACCAAGGCTTCCTTGTTCAGCAAGATCCAATCCTTCATTTCCGCTCCAGCTTTTGGAATGGCTGCCGCCGCCCTCGTCATTCTTGCTGTGGTTCTTCCGATGGCTGTCAACACATCCGAAAACACCGGCTTCCGGGGCGGTTCGTCGGACATCGGAGCCACTGTTTCCTCCTCCATCGTCCTCCTCGGCGCGCCACAGGACATCGTCTCATCGCTCGGCAACTCCGGGGATTTCGAGAAAGGCTCCATTATTACTACGGACACCGCTTCGGGCGCCAAGGTCATCGTGGATTTCAACGATGCCAAGATCACCGCGATCACTGCGGACGGCCAGTCCGTCCACACCGCCGCGCTTCCAAGCGACAAAGCGGCTCTCACTGACGCCATCGCCGAAGCTCTCAGCAAGCTCTGAGACGTCGGGTGGTGGATATTTGATGTTTGTCGGTTTTCCCAAGCGAGGTGAAAAGTAGATCACCTGCATTACGCCAACACGCCCTTGACCACTTTCGTGCCGGTTTTCGTGATGTTTGTGAGGCGTTGGTTCACGCCTTGGAAGGGGTAGGAGAGTTTCTCGTGGTCGAAGCCCGTGAGGTGGAGCATGGTGGCGTGCAGGTCGTGTACGGAAACCTTGTCCTTGATCGCCTCGTAGCCGATGGGGTCGGTTTCGCCGTAGGAGGTTCCTGCTTTTACGCCGCCGCCGGCCATCCAGACGGTGAAGGCGCCGGGGTTGTGGTCGCGGCCGACGAAAGACATTTCACCGCCGCCGCGGTTCTCGCGCATGGGGGTGCGTCCGAACTCCCCGCCCCAGACGACCAGGGTGTCCTCCAGCATGCCGCGGCGTTTAAGGTCCTGGATGAGGGCGGTGATGGGTTTGTCGATCTGCTGGCACTTGTCCTTGAACCCTTGGTTGATCGCTTCGGTTCCGCTGGCACCGTGGGAGTCCCATCCCCAGTCGAAGAGCTGGATGTAGCGCACGCCGCGCTCGGCGAGGCGGCGGGCGAGGAGGCAGTTGTTGGCGAATGATTCCTTGCCCGGTTCGGTGCCGTACATGGCATGGGTGTCGGCGTTTTCCTGCTGGAGATCGAAGGCATCGGTGGCACTCATCTGCATCCGGAAAGCCATTTCATACTGGGCGATGCGGGTTACGGTCTCGGGGTCGCCGGTTTCCTCCGCGATGCGGCGGTTGATGCGGTCGAGGGTGTCGAGGGAGCGACGGCGCATATCGCGCGAGACGCCTTCGGGGTTCTGCAAGTAAAGCACGGGTTCGCCCTGTGAGCGGCACTGGACGCCTTGGTAAACGGAAGGGAGGTAGCCGGAGCCCCAAACCGATTTGCCGGCGTCCGGGTTCTTGCCGCCGGAGGTGAGGACGATATAGCCGGGGAGGTTCTGGTTCTCGGTGCCGAGGCCGTAGGTGGCCCAGGAGCCGATGGACGGGGCGCCGGGTAGCGGAGTGCCGGTGTGGACAAGGAGCTGTGCCGGGCCGTGGTTGAACTGGTCGGTGTGCATCGACTTGATGATGCACAGCTCGTCCGCCACAGAGGCGAGGTGGGGCAGTCGGTCGGAGATCCACGCGCCGCTCTGGCCGTGTTGTTTGAACTCGAACTGCGGGCCGAGCATTTTGGGAACGCCTTGGATGAAGGCGAATTGTTTGCCTTCGAGAAATTCCTTGGGGCAGTCCTGGCCGTCTAGTTTTTTGAGTTCCGGCTTGTAGTCGAAAAGCTCGTGCTGGGAGGGCGCGCCGGCCATGTGGAGGTAGATCACGCGCTTGGCTTTTCCCGGCAACAGAGGTGCGTCCGGGGCGAAGGGGCGGGCGGGGTCTTTCACAATTTTGGCACCGGCGCCGAAGGCGTTTTCACCGAGCGAGGACAGCCACATGGCACCGAGGCCTGTGGTGCATTTGGAGAGGAAATGGCGACGCGTAAGGTGAGTGAGTTCGCCAAGGTGTAGGCGTTGTTCGAGGTCTTTCATTTGGTCAGCGAGGCGTCGAGGTTGAGGATGGTGTTGGCGGTGAGGGTGAGGGCGGGGTTCGGGCCGAGTTTACCGCCGTTGTCGTAGGTTTCACGGGAGAGATCTTGGTAAAGTCCTTCGAGATCGGAGAGGGTCGCCTCCTCGGGAATCCGCTGGGTGCAGGCGAGAAAGGCGTGGGTGATCTGTTCCCGGATCTCGCCGGAATGGGCGGACATGCGGGCGGCCAGGGCGACGGCGGCCTCGATGTGGGCGGGGTCGTTCATGGTGACAAGAGCCTGCAAGGGGGTGTTGGAAGCAAGGCGGCGGGCAGAGCAGAGATCGCGGCTGGGTGCGTCGAAAGTAAGCAGTCCGGGGAATCCGCTGGTGCGTTTCATGTAGGTGTAAATCGCGCGGCGGAACTTGTCCTCGCCTGTGGATTCATTCCATGCCGCGCCGCTGTAAACCGAGTTCCAGACGCCTTGCGGTTGGGGCGGAAATACGGGTGGGCCGAACATTTTTCCGGAGAGCAGCCCGCCGACGGCAAGAGCCTGGTCGCGAACCATTTCCGCGGTGAGTCGATTGCGCGGGCCGCGTGCGAGGAGCTGGTTCTTGGGGTCTTTGGAAAGGAGTTCCGGCGAAACGGCGGAGGCCTGGCGGTAGGTGGAGGAGAGGGCGATCTCACGGAGGGCGGCTTTGACCGACCATTTGTGATCATTCTGGAAACGGAGGGCAAGGTGGTCGAGAAGTGCGAGATTGGAGGGCGGAGTGCCGGAGGTGCCGAAATCTTCGGCGGACTCTACGATGCCGATGCCGAACATTTCGCCCCAGAGGCGGTTGACCATCACACGGGCGGTGAGCGGGTTCTTGCCGCTGACGAGCCAGCGCGCCATATCGAGGCGGTTCGGGTTGTCACCGCCTGGGTAGCCGGTTTTCAGGAGTTCGGGCACATCGGCTTTGACAGGGTGCTCCTTGGACATGCGGTTGCCGCGGGCGAATACCCGGGTTTCTCGCTTCGCATCAGGGGCGCGGTCGCGCATGACCGGGACTTCGGTGCCATTCATGCTGGCCAAACGGTCGGTATTGGCGATGACGGTTTGCCATTTCGCGGCGCGGCCAGGGTCGCCGAGCAGGGCTGGATAGCGTGCGTCGGAGGCTGTTTCGAGGCGGAATTTGCGAAGGTATGTGCCTTGGCTTTCGTTGGCGTTCGCGCCTTGGGATAGGGAGATTTCAATGCGGTCTTCGGGGGTGAGTTCCACGCGTTGTGCAGGGACAAGGACAAATTGTCGCGGCCCGGTGAGGCGCGGGTATTCGCCGAAGCCCATGCCGCCGCCGCCCTCGCCTCCGGGGCCGGCGAAGCGTTTGAATTTTTCGCCGTCGGACTGGCGGGTCAACGCGCTCATGGGATCCGAGGGGCCGGTCAGATAGTCCGCGAATATCTCGGCGATGGGGATGGGCTGTCGGGAGCCATCCGGGGAGACTTTCTCCATTTTGAAATCTGTGATCATGACTCCCATTTCCGGCCAATTTTTCGGATCATCGCTGACGGGCAGGATGGATATTTTCAGGGCGTCGAAGGGATCGGAGCTGGCGTTGACCTTGTGGGTGGTGCCTTTGCGGAGGGTGCCCTCGCTGACGATGAGACCCGTGCTGTCGATGGCAAGGGTTCCGTGCTGTGGGGTGAGGACGTGATTACCGAGGGGTTTCCATGTGATTCCTGAAATTTGACTGCCGTCGGCGTTGAGCTGTTGGCGCAGGGCGCGGGTGTCGCGTTCGAGCGTGACGAATTCTTCTCCGGCCATTTTCAGCCTGGGGAACTCGTGGTTGAGGTCGGAGTCTTCGGACTGGTTGAAGAAATCCATGAACTCGTAAAATTCGTCATGGGCGATGGGATCGTAGGGATGGTCATGGCACTGCACACAGCCGAAGGTGGTGGCCTGCCAGGTGGTCCAGACGGTGGAGATTCGGTCGATCACGGCGGCGACGCGGAACTCCTCATCGTCGGTGCCGCCTTCGGAGTTGGTCTGGGTGTTGCGGTGGAAGGCGGTGGCGAGGATCTGGTCTGGGGTTGCGTTGGGGAGAAGATCGCCGGCCATCTGCTCGATGGTGAACTGGTCGTAAGGCAAATCGGAATTCAGCGCACGGATGATCCAGTCGCGCCATGGCCAGATATCGCGGTGGGGATCTTTCTCGAAGCCGAAGGTGTCTGCATAGCGGGCGAGATCGAGCCAGACGGCGGTCCATCGCTCGCCATAAGCGGGGGAGGCAAGCAGGCGATCCACCGCTTTCGTGCGGGCGGCGGAAGGGTCGGTTTTCCATGTGCTCTCCAGTTCGGCGAGATCCTCCAGCGTGGGTGGCAGACCGGTGAGATCGAAGGAGACGCGGCGCAGCCATTCGCCGGGAGCTGCCTCCGGGGCGGGTGCGAGGCCTGATTTCTCGATGTTGCCCAAAACATGGTGGTCGAGCTTGGAGGTGGGCCATGATTCGTTTTTCAGTCCGGAAACCTCCGTTTCCACCGGCGGCATGAAGGCCCAGTGTTCCTCCCATTTTGCGCCTTCGGAAATCCATTTTTCGAGAGCGGCGATTTCTGCCGAGGAAAGCGGCGGGCCGTGCTTCGGCTGTGGCATGATCTCGTCGGGATCCTTGCTTTTCACGCGGCGTATCATTTCCGATTTCTCGGGTTTGCCCGGGATTACGGCGATGTTTCCAGATTCGCCCTCTACGAGTAGGCGCTCACGGAAAACGAAGGAGATGCCGCCCGCCTCTTTCACTCCGCCATGGCAGGCGGTGCAGTGTTTCGTGAAAATGGGGCGGATATCGCGGTTGAAGCGGATCTCATCGGCAGTGACTGCCGATGCGAGGAATCCGGTGGCGAGGCTTGCCCCGATGATGCGTTTCCAAGTCATGATTTCGTGCGGATACGTCGATCCGCGCGGGAAGTTTGCACCGATCGACGGAGGGGGCAATGCAAAGCTCCCGCATTGGGGGTTGGCGGCGGGGCAGGAAACGTGCATGTTCCGCGCAGTTCGAAATATGAAGATTCTCAGCTACAAGGACGCGGGTTACGAAGCGTTTACAAAACGGTTGCGGCGCAGGGCGATCCCCGAGGATGCGGTGCGCGATCTGGTGGGGGAAATCATTTCCGCTGTGGCGGTGAAGGGTGATGACGCGTTGGTCGAGCTTACCCATCGGTTCGATGGTGCCAGGCTTTCCCGCAAGGATCTCTTCGTCAGCGAAAAGGAGTTCTCCGCAGCCGAAGATGCAGTCTCGCCCGCTACCAAAGATGCGATCCGCCGCAGCCTGCGGAATATCCATTCCTTCGCGCGGAAGAGCATGCGCAAGGATTGGTCCGGGAAAAACGCGGAAGGCGCGATCGTGGGTGAACGTTTCACGCCATTTGATCGCGTTGGAGTTTATGTTCCGGGTGGTAAGGCTCCACTGGTTTCCACCGCGCTGATGACGGCGGGATTCGCGCAGGCGGCCGGTGTTCCTGAGATTTTCGCGGCCACACCCTGCGGCGCGGACGGGAAAGTGAACCCGGCCCTTCTATACGCCCTGCAACAGGCCGGAGTCACCGAGGCGGTGAAGGTCGGCGGCGCGCAGGCGATCGCGGCGATGGCGCTCGGCACGAAAACGATACGTCCGGTTGACCGAATCTTCGGCCCGGGGAACCGCTTCGTCGTCGAGGCGAAGCGACAGCTCGTCGGCGCGGTTTCCATCGACCTGCTGCCCGGCCCGAGCGAGATCCTGATCCTGGCCGATGCGAGCGCGAAAGCCGCCTACATCGCGGCTGATCTTCTCGCGCAGGCGGAGCACGGAGGAGACAGCGTGGTCGGTTTTGCAACACCATCCAAATCTCTGTTAGATAAGGTGGTGGCGGAGATCGCGAAGCAAACAGCGGAGTTGAGCCGCGCGAAGATCATCAAGGAAGTGCTCAAGACCGGCACCTTCCTGCTGCATGTGAAATCGTTGGAGGAGGGAATCCGCATCACCAACGATTTTGCCCCCGAGCACCTTTCCCTTATCGTGGAGAATGAGGAGGAAACTCTTGCGAAAATCCGCACCGCGGGCGCGATTTACCTCGGCGCCGATTCACCCGTGGCCGTCGGCGATTTCCTCGCCGGTCCCAGCCACACGTTGCCGACGGGCGGTGCGGGGCGTTCTTTTTCAGGACTCCGTGCGGATCAGTTCCAGCGCCGCACGAGCATCGTCAAAATGGACAAGGCCGCTGTGGCGAAGTCGGTTGGCGTTGTCGAGGAGTTCGCGCGCCTTGAAGGGCTGGACGCCCACGGCAAATCCACATCGATACGATTGAAGAGATGACTGAAGAACGAGAGTATTCGCCCAGACGCTTTGCGATTGGTTCCATAAGCTGCCCCGCTTGCAAAGCGAAGCTGGAGCGCGATGCGAAATGGTGTCCGGCATGCGGATTTACGGGTTCGAAGACGCTCGACATGTTCGGAGATAATCCTCCGCCTCTCCTCCCGATACTGGATGTAGCTGATATCTGGGACGAAAAGGATCAGCGAATGATCAAGGCGGCGGTCGCCCATTTCAACCGCCGTTTCCCGCAGATTCATTGGCGCATCTGCGGCGTCGCTCTCGGCGGGGAAATCAGCCTCCCGCTCTTTGGTTTTTGGCTTCTGAACGCGTCTCCACTCATGGAGGAAGAAACGGAGGATGACCGGACTTGGACAGTGCTTCTGCTTGTGGACTCGGAAACGCGGCGCGCTTCTGTCACGGTTGGTTACCGCGCCGAAGTCTGGCTTTCGGATGATATGTGGGAAAGGGCATTGATGGAGACCAGAGAGCCTTTCCGCACGGGAAATCCCGGTTTGGCCGTTTCTGCGTTTCTGAAAGCCACCCAAGCGCACTTCGAGAAGGCTTGGCACCGATCAAGCAAGCAACTTGCTACACAATCCCAAAGATGAAAACGCTCGCTTTTCTACTGCTTCTATCCGCTTCACTGCTTTCCGCGGATACCGATCAGACGCAGTCTGGATTCCGCTACGGCGAGCGCCCGAAAAATTCCGTTTTCGATCCCGCTGGCATACTCACACCTAAAGAGCAGGCGGCGCTGGCGGAGCCACTTGCGAAGGTTCGTGAGAGCGAGGGCATTGATGTGATGGTGGTGATCTTGCCCGAAATCCAAGAGGTGCAGCCCGAGCATGTGGCGGCGGGTTTCGCGCAGAAATGGGCGATGACCAAGGTGAATGCCGTTGTCCTGCATGTGCCGGGAAAAGACGGCACGCCGTGGATTTTTCCCGGCGATGTGATGAACTCCATCCTCAAACCAGGCACGCTAAGGGTATCCATGGCCGCCGCCGAAAAAAGGGCTGCTGCTGAACCTACGGATTTTGGAAAAGTCCGTGCCGCTTCCACCGAGGCCAGCGATGCAATCCGTTATTGGATGGGTGTTTCCGTGATCCGCAGTGAACAGATGATCGATAAGCGTTTGGAAGCGCAGCTAGCCCATGAGAGGCGGCAGCGACTACTGAAACTTGCGGCTGTTCTCGGAGCTGCTGCCCTGATACCGCTGGCGGCCACGGTATTCCTCATCGTGGCGCGGGTTAGGAATGCGCGCCCCAGGTTTTTCCCACATACCCGTGTCGTGCCCCGCCTGGGAGCGCCCTACTCCGGCGGGAACAACGCGGTGAACAAAGCCAACTGAACACCCTTGAACCATGGAAATTCGATTCATCTCCGTCATCGCCTGCCTGCTTCCCCTTGTTGCCTGCAACAACAAAGAGAAGCCTGCCGAAACCAAGCCCAGCGACCTCGCCCAAGAGCGCCTTGAAGCCGCCGATACTCCTATTCTTCCACTCGTCGTGGGGGATTTTTGGAAATACAAGGTCAAGGTCGAGGTGCCCCAGGGAGTGACCTCGGAAGGCGCTTCGGCGATCGAGATTGACCAGGAAAAAACCCGGGTCTTCAAGGGCAAGGTGTTTGTCGCCGACGGATATCCCGAGGTGGATGCCTTCGATGTGAGCATTCCGGGGCAACCGGTGGAGAGGGAGTTGGTCGAGATCCACGAAGACAGAATCCTGATGCGCGGATCCACCCAGCCGGAAGTTGCGGATGCCAAGCCGATCTGGCTCGATCCACCCATTCCATTTGTCAGCGCAGGTCTGCGAGCCGGCCAGTCACTCGCGAGTCTGGGTGATCAGGAGGGCGTGAGGAAACGCGGCTTGCAAGTAGTGGCCCGGGAGAAGGTTTCCGTGCCTGCCGGAGAATACGACGCGATAAGGCTTCTGATGACGGGAAACGACGGGCAATTCGAGGTGCGCCGCACGACATGGTTCGTCCCCAGAGTGGGCATTGTGAAGGAGGAGAAAGCGCGCTACGCGGGGGATAAGTTGATTTTCCGTGAAACCACCGATCTCACCGTAACGACGGTCACCGGAAAAGAGCGCTGAACCGGGAACCGCAGATAATGAAAATGAAAAACGCGCCCCGTTGCCGGAGCGCGTATTTGATGATCGGCAGTGGTTGAATGAAATTCAACGGCGGCGACGGAGGACAAGCAGCGCGCATCCCATTGCTCCAAGAAGCGAGGAAGTCGGCTCGGGAACAGCATTCCAACTGATCTGGTAGATGCCAGCACCATTTCCGCTGCCTTGCAGGTTCACCAGGAAGGCTTGATCAATAAATGGATCCTCCTGGATGGTGAAGGATTCACCCGCAGATACGCCGACGAAATCGAAATCAACGTTCAGCGGCTTGAGTCCCTTGAAGGTGACCAACACGACCTCGTTCTGGTCGAAGGAGAGTGATGGCGCGCCGAAGCCGTTATCATTCTTGTATGCATCGTTGATCACGAGCGTGGAACCGTTCCCGGCTGCGAAGTTCACATCGCCGTATCCGGGGATTGTGATCGTGAGCGGGTTTGGTGGAAGGCTTGTGCCAAGGAGACCGACGAAGTCTAGGGTGAACGCCGATCCGGTGGCGCACATGCCGCAGGATAAAGCCGCGATGAGCGGAAGTTTCGTTTTCATGTTGGGGGGAATCCGGTTTAAGGACACACCAATAAGTTCCATTTCTGATGTCCTATCAATAAAAAAATATAACGAATGATCGAAATGATAATAAGTATTTATCGTTAATATAAATTAATGTTTATGAATCTTCAGTGTTGATCAGCTCTGCCCCATGACTGAAGATACGGCGCACGGATGAATTGCGCGGACTTGGTCAAACAACGGAACAACTGGAATGGGTGATTTTTTCGACTTGCCGAACTTCCTCGCGGAGTTTTCCACCGCAGCCGCCGGACAAGGTTTCACGGCGGAGATCCTGTTAGAAACGGAGGACGGTCCGATCATTGCTTGGGAAAGGGGAGGGGAGGCTCCGCCCGTTTATCTATCGGCAGGAATTCATGGCGATGAACCCGCAGGGCCGTTGGCCGCGCTGAAGCTCATGAAGGAGGGCGCGTTTCCGTTAAATCGCCACTGCATGATATGCCCTGCGCTCAATCCCGCCGGACTCGTTCTCAAGACCCGGGAAAACCGACAAGGAGCCGATCTCAACCGCGATTTCGTACACCATTCCTCGCCTGAGACAGCCGCACACACCCGATGGTTGTCAAATCGGCCTGTGCCGGGTCTTTTTGTTTCTCTCCACGAAGATTGGGAAACTCATGGTTTCTATTTTTACGAAATCAACCTAGGCGAGGATGATGCCCGCCGAGCGTCCGATCTGTTGTCTGCCGTGTCCGCCCATTTTCACGCTGAGCCTAGTATGGAAATCGATGGTCATGCGGTTCGCAGTCCCGGTTGGATTTACCATCGCGCCGAATCGGATTTGCCGGATTCTTGGCCGGAGGCCATCTGGTTGGCGAAGCGTGGTTGCCCGCTCTCGTTCACATTTGAAACGCCCAGCAAGGCATCTCTGGACGATAGGGTGGCCGCTCATGCGATCGGAGTCCGGACCCTGCTGTTGAGTTGGCTGTAAATCTCATCGGCTTGGGGCTTGTCATTCGGTCATACGCGAGTATGAAAATCTCAACATGAACCCAATCGTAGTTGTTTCCGCATGCCTTCTTTCCATTATTTCCGCCAATGGCGCTGTATCACTTGATGCCAAGGATGACACCTCTGTCTTGCTGGATTCTGATCCTGCCATGAAGAAAGCGGGAACCGCTGACGCAGGCACGCCAGCGGGCAAAGCCTTGGAGATGTTCGCATCCGGCGAGCACGAGAAAGCGGTCGGACTCGCCAAGCCTCTTGCTGACAAAGGCGATCCACTTGCCCTTTATATCATGGGCTTCGCTCACGAGACTGGTCAAGGTGCCGAGGCTTCCCCAGTCAAGGCGATCGAGTTCTACCGCAAGGGTGCGGATGCGAATCATTCCGATTCGATCTACCGACTGGCTTCCATTCTCATGTCATCAGGCCAGAAGGATCGCGTAGAGGAAGGCCGGAAGCTCATGGAGAAACAGGCGGCTATTGATCCGGCTGTTTCGGGACGGATTCTCGGAGAGGCCTTTCTGACCGGTGTGCTCACCGGCGAACCCGCCCCGGAGACAGCCGTTTCATGGTGGAAAAAAGCGGCAGATGCGGGTGATGTGGCTTCCATGTTCCTTTTGGCCCGCTTCTACGATGGCCAGTTCGGCCAACCTTCGTTCAGGGATGCGAAGCTGGCGTATGATTATTTCCTGAAGGCTGCCGAGAAAGGAAATCCCGCCTCCATGGTCGCTGTGGGTTCCCGTTTGCTGAACAGCGATATCATCAAGCGTGATGAGGAAAAAGGCATGAACTGGCTGAATAAGGCAATCGAAAACAAGGAGTTTACGGGGCATCTGGCGCTTGGTGACTATCTTGAGAATGTAAAGAAAGATCTCAAGGCCGCCCTTTCCTCCTACACACTTGGAGCGGAGGCCGGGCAGACCGATTGCATGGTGCGCGCCGCGGTTTTCCACCTTGACGGGAAAGGCACAGACAAGGATCGGGGTCGCGCACTCGAATTGCTGGAAAAAGCCGCCAAAGCGGAAAACGCACAGGCACATCTGATGCTGGCGGCGCAAATTCTCGGTGAAGAGAAGCCCGATCTGGGCAAAGGCTATGGCCATCTTCTTTCCGCATCGAACGGCGGGCTCGCGCTCGCCCAGAACGAACTTGGGCTCTTCTATCTCTCCGGCAAACTCGGTGTGGCAGATCTCCCGGCCGCGGCCTCATGGTTCACCCGCGCCGCTCAGGGCGGCCTCGCTGCCGCTCAGAACAATCTCGCAGCCCTCTTTGAACGTGGTGCGGGTGTCGAGCAGAGCTTCGACAAAGCAGGCCAGCTTTATTCGCTTGCCGCGCAGCAAGGTAACGCAAGCGCCACCCTCGCGCTTGCTCGCTTTCACGCCGCCGGTGCCGCCACCAAGGTGAACCGCGAACTCGCCTGGGCTTTGGCGTCTCTTGCTGTCGAGCGTGGCGAGAAAGAAAACGGTGAGGCTCTTCTCAAGGAGATCGAAAAAGAATTCACCAAAGAGCAGTTCGAAGCGGCGAAAAAAGAACTCGATAAGCTCAAAAGCGAAGCGCCCGCTGAAAAGGTGGTAGAAAAGCCTGCCGACAACAGTGCGAAAAAACCAACCGAGTAGTTGTGTGAAACTGCTCGTCACGGCTGGTCCGACACGCGAACCGATTGATCCTGTCCGCTACCTCACGAACCGCTCATCCGGGAAAATGGGTTATGCGATAGCGGACGCGGCGCGCCACGCGGGACACACTGTTTTGTTGATTTCTGGCCCAACTTCCCTGGATGTCCCGGCGGGCGTGGATTTTATCCTAGTGGAAACCGCTTCAGAGATGTTCGCCGCTGTCGCGTCATTCCTCCCGCGAATGGATGCCGCAATCTTCGCCGCTGCGGTTGCCGATTACACGCCTGCCGCACCCGCTTCCAGTAAGATCAAAAAAAGTGGTGATCGTCTTTCGCTGGAATTGGTAAAAACAAAGGATATCCTCGGCTCCGCACGCAGCGAGATTGGATTTGCGGGATTTCTGGTAGGCTTCGCGGCCGAGACCGAGAATGTCGAGGCCAACGCCCGCAACAAGTTGAGCGCGAAAGGCTGCGACCTTATCATTGCCAACGATGTCTCCCGCTCCGATATAGGTTTTGACGCGCACGAGAATGAGGCTCTCCTGGTTTTCGCTGACCACACCGAGTTCTTTCCGAAAGCGCCTAAACACGACCTCGCCATCCGTATTGTATCAATGCTTGGGGAATGAATGGCGCTGCGAGTCGACCGTGATCGCCCGAGCTCCACAACTGGGAGTTTAGTCGGTGTGGTTGATTTCGTCGTGATCGAAACGGACGGTGAGTTGGTGTGTATTTCCAAACATTAGCAGGGATAATGGGATGGTTTGGCAGAAGGCGAATGGGGGTTGTTTTGTCATAGATCCTGAGTCTTCGGATAAATCGAGCCCGAGCCACCGAGTCTTTCCGCAATCAAAGTGCAGAGGGCAAGCGGCAGCGCGACCTTCCAGCCTAGCAGCTCCATGCCCATGACGATGGAGGCGGCGGGTGTTTTGGTGGCGGCGGCGAAAAGTGAGATCATCGCCACGCCTGCGAAGAGATCGACCGGCGCACCGATCAACCACGCAAATGCGTTTCCGAGCGCCGCGCCGATGTAAAAAAGGGGGGTGACCTCTCCCCCCTTAAATCCAGCGGATAGCGTCGCGATTGTGAAAACAAGCTTCCAAAACCATGCGGTAAATGGCGCATGATTTTGCATTTGCAGGAAACCGGGCAAAGTCTGCGATTTTCCGTTTTCCGCGAGTGTTCCCAGTCCGAGGTAATCCGTTGTCCCTACCAATAGAAAAAGCGCGACAATGATCACGCCTCCAACGCCCGCGCGGATTGCCTCATGGGGAAACCATTCACGGAGTTTCCGAGAGAGAAAATGGGAAGAGGAAACGAAGATACGGCAGACGAGTGCAACCACCGTTGCCAGCAGCACAAGTTCGGTCACAATGAAAAACCATGCGAGAGGCGGATAACCCAAGTGGATCAAAGGATATGGCGTGTGTTCAGCTCCCCATGAAAGACAGATGGAATCAGCGGCAAGCGCGGTAAACAGACAAGGGACGATCTTCCGGGAAATGATACGGCTCCCCACGAACTCCAGTGCGAACACCGCACCTGCGAACGGAGTTCCGAATACGGCACCGAAACCTCCAGCGATCCCGCAATAAACCAACAGTTTTTCCGCCTTGCGGCTGCCGTTGAAAAATTTTCCGAATCCTGCCGCAATCGCTGCGCCCATTTGCATCGCTGTCCCCTCACGTCCAGCGGATCCGCCGAAAAGATGTGTGACCAGCGTCGCTATCAGAATGCTGGGAGCGAGTGCGATCGGAACTTCCGGAGTTCCTTTATGGATGTTCCCGAGAATCACATGGTTGCCTGAACTGAGGTGTTTTCCGAGATAACGGTAGTAAAGACCCATCACCACCCCTGCCACAGGCAGCATATAGATCAGCCACGTGGTGGCGAAACGTTGCCGCGTCGCCGCATCGAGCGCCCACAGGAAAACCGCCGCCGCCGATCCGATCAACGCGGCGATTAGGGTGAGGCAGAACAGCCATTTCAGTGTTGTTGCGGCAGAACTCAATGCGGCAGTAGAATGACCGACCGATATCTCGCTGTGAATCCCAATTCAGGATTTCCCGCCCTGCATTCCTCCAACCAGCAGGCTGAGGCGGATTCCCAGCGTAAGCTCTCAAGGATTAACTCCTGAAAATCCGATTTCTGAAAGATCGTGAAGCTAGGAGGCTGGAAAAATAACCCATACATATGAACGCTGCAAAAAAGAGAAGTTGTTCAAGAAAAACGCTTGTGAAATTTTTCACAAAGTCGCAAGTTTCGCGCGGCTTCACGCCACACCACATTCCTCTCTGCCATGGCGAACATTTTCCCACGCTGGTCCAACCTGCTCCCGCTCAAAATCGCATTTTGCCTCGGAACAGTGGGCGCTGGTGTGGTTTTGGCGATCAACTACTACGCAACGCCAAAGTCACAAGTCGTCGGATACAAGCCGAATCAGCCAATCCCCTTCTCCCACAAGATCCACGTCGATCAACTTGGGCTTGATTGCCGTTACTGCCATTCGTTCGCGGATGTTTCCGGTCATTCGAATGTTCCCACCGGCAACACCTGCTGGAACTGCCACCAGCACGTCCAGAAAGACAGCCCGAAGCTGGAGCCGCTGCACATTTCCATGAATCCGTCGCATCCCAAATACGATGGTAAGCCGATCGAGTGGGTGCGCGTCCACAAATCCCCGGACTACGTGTATTTCAATCATTCGGCGCACGTGAACCGCGGCATTTCCTGCCAAAGCTGCCACGGCGACATCCACAAGATGGATGTGGTCTTCCAGGATCAGCCCCACTCCATGGGCTGGTGCCTCGATTGTCACAACGCGCCGGAGCAGCATCTCCGCCCGCTCGAGGAGGTCTTCAATTTCAACTACGGCGATGGCGATGTGGCGAAATACACCACCGATGGATCGGTCAAGACCACAGTGGATCTCGGCAAGAAGCTGAAGGAAACCTTCAACGTCCATCCCAAGTCCAGCTGCACGACCTGCCACCGCTAACCCGTTTTCACCGAACATTTTTCCCGCCGCCCTGATATGAGCAAACGCATTTGGAACCATCCGGAAGTCCCGCAGGACGAAACGACCGTCTCGTGGCGCAGCGCCGGACAACTCCGCGACACCGCCGAATTCCGCACCTGGCTCGACCGCGAGTTCCCGCAAGGCGCCGCTGAAATGGCGAACCAGGACGGGATGGAAACCTCGCGACGGACTTTCCTGAAGCTGATGGGTTCCTCCACCGCCTTGGCCGGTTTTGGAATGGTGGCCTGCCGCCGCCCGGAGGCTTACCTCGTGCCCTACACCAAGGCTCCCGAGTGGGTGATCCCAGGGAAAGCCACCTACTACGCTTCCAGCATGCCACGCGCCGGTGGTGCCGTGCCGCTTGTTGTCACGACCCATGAAGGCCGCCCCACCAAGGTCGCTCCGAACCGCCTCCACCCGGACTACGAAGGCACGGACGCCTTCGCCCAGGCCTCGGTGTTGGACATGTATTCCACCTCCCGCTCGCGGAAATTCCTCAAGAACGGCAAGGCCGCGAAACGCTCGGAATTCGAGGCCGTCCTCGCCGGACTCGCTAAGGACAAGTCAGCGAAGATCGGTTTTGTCTACGGTGCCGATGAAAGCCCGACCCGCCTCCGCCTGATCAAGGAGCTCGCGAAAAACACGAACGCGAAGTTTTACCAATACGAGGCGCTCGCCGCCAACGACAGCGCGATCCTCGGCGAGGGTGTCAAGCTGGTGCCCGATTTCGCAAAAGCCGACCTCATCCTCTCGCTCGACTGCGATTTCGCGGGCACTGATCCGCAGGGATCGAACATCGCGTTTTTCAACCGCAGGAAGCCCGAGGGACAAGGCTACAAGGCCAAGCCCGACGCGGATTCCATGAACCGCCTCTACTCGGTGGAATCCGCTTTCACCCTCACCGGCGGCATGGCGGATCACCGCCTGCGCGTCGCTCCGGGCATGGTTGTCGCTTTCGCGGCACAGATCGCCCGTGAACTCGGCGTCGCGGCGGAAGGCCCTGCCCCGATCACCGACGCGGATCAACTCAAGTGGGTCAAGGAACTCGCCGCCGACCTTCTGGCCAGTGGTGCGAACACCGCCGTCCTCGCCGGTTCCCGCCAGTCCGCCGCCGTCAAGCACCTCGCGCTGGCAATCAACCTCAAGCTCGGCAACATCGGCACCGGTGTTTCCGCGTTCCAGACAGGCGCGAAAGGCTTCGGCGACATCGCCGCGCTCACTGCGGATCTCCAGAGCGCCGCCATCGAGACGGTGATTTTCCTGACACCATCGAATCCCGTTTACGACGCCCCCGCCGACCTGAAGTTCGGTGAAGCCCTCGCGAAAGCGAAGACATCCATCCACCTCGGCCTCCGCACCGATGCCACGGCGCACGCCTGCACCTGGCACGTTCCCGCCGCCCATTATCTCGAATCATGGGGAGATGCCCGCAGCGCACGCGGTGCCTATACGGTCGTCCAGCCGATGATCCTGCCGCTCTATCCCGATTGCGTCGCGGAGCTTGAGCTGCTTCTCGCGCTTCTTTCCGAAGAGGGGAAACTCGTCACCGGGGAAGGGGAGGAAGGCAAGCCTGCTCCCGCTTTGGAGGCGGTCAAAGCCACTTACGCCAAAGACCAAACCGCATGGAAGAACCTGTTGAAAAACGGCTTCGACGCAAGCGACACCTACGCCGCCGCAACTCCCGCCCTTTCCGACAAGGCGGCCGCCGAGATCGCGAACGCCAAGTCCGCCGCTCCGACCAAGGACAAGCTCGACGTGATTTTCGCCACCGACGCCTCGGTGTTTGACGGCCGCTGGATCGACAACGGCTGGCTCCAGGAATCTCCTGATCCGGTTTCCAAACTCACCTGGGACAACGCCGCCCTCATCGCGCCGAAGACCGCCAAGGAACTCGGCATCTACGACGAGATCATCGCGCTTGAGACCACTTTCGCATCGCGCTCCCCCGACGACGAAGGCCAGCACCGCAAGTCCCCGATGATTTCTTTGAAAGTCAACGGCAAGACATTGGAAATCCCCGTCCTCGTTTCCTTCGGTCAGGCGGAAAACACGATCATCATCCCGCTCGGCTACGGCCAGGCCTTCAACGACGAAGACGAACTCGGACGCGGAGTGAAGAACGCCGGGCACACGGGCCTCGTCGGCGTGAACCGCGGCTTCGACGCCTACCCGCTCCGCACGCAGGCCACCTCCTATTTCGCCACCGGCGCGAAGGCCGAGCTCATCAAGGGCAAGCGCTACTCCGTCGCCCTCACCCAGGAGCACAACGCGATGTATGGCCGTGCGCTCGCCCGTGAGATTTCCACGGACAGCATCGACCATAAGGGCGATTTCAAGAAACAGCTCGCCGGCGTCAAGAAGCAGGGCAACGACTCCCACGCTCCGGAAAACATCTCCCTCTACAAGCAGGAAGACCGCAGCGGCAACGCTCTCCTCAGCGACAAGCTCCACCAGTGGGGCATGACCATCGACCTTTCTTCCTGCATGGGTTGCAACGCATGCCTCGTCGCCTGCCAATCCGAGAACAACATCCCCATCGTCGGCAAGGTGCAGGTCGCGAAAGGCCGCGAGATGCACTGGATCCGCATGGACCGCTATTTCGCCATCCACAAGGACAACAAGTTCGACGCCGACAACCCGGCCATGGTTCCGCAGCCGGTCGCGTGCATGCAGTGCGAGTCCGCTCCCTGCGAAACCGTTTGCCCGGTCAACGCCACCGTCCATACCGAGGACGGCCTCAACGCGATGGCCTATAACCGCTGCATCGGCACCCGCTACTGCGCGAACAATTGCCCCTACAAGGCGCGCCGCTTCAACTATTTCGATTACAACAAGCGCAACCCGCTCATCAAGAACAACCTCAACAAGGGGCCTGCGGGCGAGCGCCACGACAAGGAGCCGAACCACCTCCAGAAGAACCCGAACGTCACCGTCCGCATGCGCGGTGTGATGGAAAAATGCACCTACTGCGTGCAGCGCATCCAGGACGCCGTCATCCGCCAGAAGCGCGGTCAGAAACAGGAAGTCCTCGCTTCCGGAAAAACCTCACCCGAGGTCACTGTTACCACGGAAACCCTCCGCATCCCGGTGGATTCCGTAAAAACCGCCTGCCAGGACGCTTGCCCCGCGCAAGCCATCACCTTCGGCAACCTGCTCGACAAGGACGCCTCCGAGATGGGTCGCGCCAAGGTCGTGGAGCGGAACTACGACCTCCTCAACTACATTGGCACCCGTCCGCGCACCAGCTACTTGGCTCGCGTGAAAAACCCGAACCCGAAGATGCCCGACGCCCCCTACGTCGGCCAGTCCACCATCCACATGGTCTGATCACCGCCGCAAGACCTCACCATCCTCATTTCCCAAATGGCCTCCACTTCAGAACACGCCCCGCACGCGGACACCGGCATCAAGCTCCCGGTGCTCAAGCGCGAAAAGCTGATCCTCAACGACCGTTCCTACCACTGGATCACGGATCGGATCTGCGGCATCATCGAGAACCGCCAGCCTTTCCTCTGGTGGCTGCTTTTCATCCCTTGCTCGCTAATCGCTCTCATCGGGGTCGGCGGCGGACTTTCGATCCTCGTCTCCACGGGCGTCGGCGTCTGGGGCATGAGCAACCGCGTCTTCTGGGGCTGGGACATCACCAACTTCGTGTTCTGGATCGGTATCGGCCACGCGGGGACGCTGATTTCCGCCGTCCTTTTCCTGACGAGGCAGAACTGGCGAACGTCCATCAACCGCGCCGCCGAGGCCATGACGATCTTCGCCGTGATTTGCGCGGGCATCTTCCCCGCCTTCCACATCGGGCGCGTCTGGTTCGCATGGTTCCTCGCCCCCATCCCCAACGCCAACGCGATCTGGCAGAACTTCAAATCGCCTCTGCTTTGGGACGTGTTCGCCGTTTCCACCTATTTCACCGTCTCCCTGATCTTCTGGTTTCTCGGCATGGTGCCCGACCTCGCCACGATCCGCGACCGCTGCAAACCCGGCCTGCGCAAGGTGCTCTATGGCATCTTCGCCCTCGGTTGGCGCGGCGGCAACCGCCAGTGGAGCCATTATGAAATGGCCTATCTCCTCCTCGCCGCGCTCTCCACGCCGCTGGTGCTTTCCGTTCACTCCGTCGTTTCCTTCGACTTCGCGACCTCGGTCGTCCCCGGTTGGCACACCACGATCTTCCCGCCCTACTTCGTGGCGGGCGCGATCTTCGGCGGTTTCGCGATGGTTCTCACGATCATGGTTCCCGCCCGTTTCATCTACGGCCTGCAGGATCTGATCACGATGAAGCACATCGACAACATGGCGAAGATCATCCTGCTCACCGGCACGATCGTCGGCTACGCTTACCTGATGGAGCTCTTCGTCGCCTTCTACTCCGGCGCGATCTACGAAATGGACGCCTTCAAGTTCCGCATCGCCGGTCCCTATTGGTGGGCTTATGCGGCGATGATGTCGCTCAACGTGCTTTCCCCGCAGATTTTCTGGTTCAAGGCCTGCCGCGAAAACCTCTGGGTCGTGATGATCGTCGCGATGTGCGTGAACGTCGGCATGTGGTTCGAGCGCTTTGTCATCATCGTCACCACGCTCGCGCGGATGTGGCTGCCCGGCGACTGGAAGACCTACAGTCCGTCAGCTGTGGAAATGATGACCTTCGTCGGTACGATCGGCCTTTTCCTCACGCTTTTCCTCCTCTTCCTGCGCTTCCTGCCCTGCATCAACATCGCCGAGGTGAAATGGACGAAGCTCGAGAGTGACCCTCACTTCGAGGACAACGAATCCCATCCTGACCATGGCGCGGAGGAGATCGCATCCTACCAGAAGGAACTGGCTTCAGAGAAAATCTGAGATCCGAAATCAACCATCTTCAATCAACTATCCTCAATCATCCCCGTGAGCACCACACGCAAACGAGTTTATGGCTATCTGGCCGAGTTCAAAAGTGCCTCCGCGCTTTACAAGGCCGCCGAGAAAGTGCGCGACGCAGGCTTCCGTAAATGGGATTGCTACACGCCGTATCCTGTCCACGGGCTGGATGCCGCCATGGGCATGAAGCGATCCATTCTGCCTTGGTTCGTCTTTTTCGGCGGCATTACCGGCACCGCCACTGCCTTCGCGCTCACCTACTCGACCCAAGTGCTTATCTACCCGACCGTGGTTCAGGCGAAACCGACCAACATCTTCACCATCCCCGCCTTCTTCCCGGTGATGTTCGAGCTGACCATCCTGTTCTCCGGTTTCACCGTGCTCTTCGGATTGCTCGGATTGATCCAGCTTCCGCGCCTCAACCACCCGCTTTTCGCCAGCAAGCAGTTCCACCGCGCCACCGACGACGGCTTCTTCATCGCCATCGAGGCGCGCGACGCGAAATTCAGCCCCGACGCCACCCGCAACCTGCTCGCCGAGATCGGCGGGGAGAACATCGAACTCGTCGAAGAGGAAGATTGAACCGAATCCCAAATTTCTAACTCACCGTGCGCTACTTTTTCCTAATCTACGCCCTCATCGCCGTTCTCGTTGTCGGGATCGGTGGTTTCCGCGGCCAGCATTTCACGAAGCCACCCGTCCAGGTCTTCCCTGACATGGATAATCAAGACAAACAGAAGGCCCAGTCGCCCAGCACGTTCTTCGCGGATCGCCAGGGTGCACGGCTGCCTGTCGCGGATACGCAGCCGCGCGGTTTCAACGAGGAGGGCGCTTCCCTTATCGGAGGCATCCCCGAATACGAATTCGGCGGCCAGACAGGTTACTATTTCTCCGGACATGTCGGCGACTACTTCGGCACAGGAATGCCAGAGGAACTCGAGCTCACCGCCGAGTCCGCCGCCACCCTCATCCGCCGTGGTGAGGAACGCTATGGCATCTATTGTGCGGTTTGCCACGGCAAGTCGGGCGACGGCCTGGGTGTCACGTCGAAATACGGCGTCCCGGGCATTGCGAACCTGCACATGGATCCTTTCAAATCCGCCTCTTATCCCGACGGTCGCATGTTCGAAACCATCACCAAAGGCAAAGGGATGATGTCCGGTTACGGCGCCAACATTCCTGTTCGCGACCGCTGGGCGATCATCGCCTACGTCCGCACGCTCCAAGCCGCGAAAGAAGCCGCCACCGCAGCCAAATAATTTTCCACCGATGTCCCATCACGTAACATCCTCTGACATCGCCATCCACGGCGACCACCTCGACAACTCGAAGGTCGCCAAGGCGAAGACCCTCGCTCTCTGCATCGCCGGGATCGGCACCGTCGTGAGCCTGCTCGGACTCTTCGGAGTTTTCGGAGCCTGGTTTCAAGGTACCTTCGCATATTCTTGGGTGTTCGCGTTCTACTTTTTCCTCACCCTCTCCATCGGTGGAGTGTTCTGGACGCTCCTCCACAACGTCTCGAACTCCGGCTGGGGCACCTCCGTCCGCCGCACCTTCGAGAACCTCGGCTCCACCTTCCCTTGGATCTTCCTATTCGGCATCCCCCTGCTTTTTCCGCAGGTGAACCAACACCTCTATGAGTGGATGAACATCCACCGCGACACACCGGATGGCCAGACCGTGAAGGAGCACCTCCATCACGTCGACCATCTGCTTTACAACAAGCATTGGTTCATGAACATGCCGTTCTGGTTCGGACGTTTCATCTTCTACGGCGTTGGCCTTTCCGCCGTGATCTGGTTCCTGCGGAAACTTTCGACCGCCCAGGACACCGATCCGCACCCCGGCACCGCTCGCCTCCTCAAGGCTCGCTACCATTCCACCTATCCGCTCATCATCTTCGCGCTTACCATCACTTTCACCGGCTTTGATTTCGCGATGGGACTCGATTACAAATGGTTTTCAACGATGTGGGGTGTCTATCTCTTCGCCGGTTGCGCGCTGAACTCGATGGCGGTCATCGTCCTCGTCTGCACCTTCCTGAAAAGCCGCGGCCATCTCAAACACGTCACCGGCCCCGAGCATTTCCATATCATGGGGAAACTCATGCTCGCCTTTACGATGTTCTGGGCCTACATCGCCTTCTCCCAGTTTTTCCTGATCTGGTATGCCAATATCACCGAGGAAACCTCCTATTTCCTGATCCGTAACACCGATGGCTGGAACACCGGCATGATCTTCCTGGTCTTCGGCCACTTCGTCGTCCCCTTCGTTGTGCTGCTCCAGGCATGGCTCAAGAAGAACCCGAAATACCTCTCCATCGTCGCGGTTTACACGCTGTGCATGCATGCGCTCGACCATTATCTCATCGTCATCCCCGAGCGCGGTGTTTCACTCGGAAACATCAAGCCGGATGTCTTCGGAGCCATCTCGCCTTCCATCCCCGGCGCGTTCTGGGGCGATATCCTCGCGTTCGTGACCATCGGCGCGGCCTTCCTCTTTGTCCTTCTCCGCGCTCTCGGCCAGCATTCGCTATACCCGAACCGCGACCCCCGCATCCTCGAATCCGCGAACATTTCCAACTGATTTCTTCCAAGCATGGACCCCACCCGCGACAATCCCCTGATCCGCATCAAAGCCTTCATCGACGGCCTTGGGATCTTCACGCTCTTCGCCGTTATCCTCATGCTCATCCTCGGGATGGGTGCGCTGCTCGGCTGGTTTGGCAAAATCGAAACCCCGGAAGACGCCGCAGGTGAGATCCGTTACGAAATCAAGAAGGAGATTGATTCCGCCCAGGCGACTGTCCTGACCAAGGAGCAGATTGCCGCCGTGGTTGGTGATGTGGCCGGTAAACTCGTTTCCGAGAAACCCGTCGCCGTTGAGAAGCCCGAGCAGATCGTGCCGGGTTCCGACACCGCCAAGAAGCTCGCCGACGCACCGGCCACCGATCTCAGTGCCATCGACGCACCAGCGGGCGACGCTGACGCCCCCATCGATCCCGCCGTCATGGAAATCGGCAAGGCGCAATTCATGGTCTGCGGCGCATGCCACGGCCAGAACGGCGAAGGCGGCCCCGCCGGTCCACCGCTCGCCGGTTCGGAATGGGTCACCGGCCCGATCTCCAACCTCATCATCATCCAGCTCCGCGGACTCAAGGGTCCTATCACCGTGGCGGGCAAGGAGTACAATTTCCCGGCGGGCATGACCCCAATGGCTTACCAGACCGACGAGCAGATCGCCGGTGTGCTTACCTACATCCGCAACAGCTTCGGCAACAAGGCCTCCGCCGTGAAGCCCGAGCAAGTCGCCGCGCTGCGTGGCGAGGTAGGCAAGCCTCAGGCCACTGTCGAGGAACTCACCAAGCCGTAACCCTTTTCAAACCAGCCCATGTCATCGGAAGTTTCCCAAAATCTTGAGCAGGATGCCGTGCTGCGCGCGTCCATCGACCGCTCGTTGCGCCATCCCGTGATGTTTTTCCTGACCAGCGGTGCCGCATGGCTCGCGGTCTCGATCATCCTCGGCGTGATTTCCTCCGCCAAAGTCCACTCACCCGGTTTCCTCGACAGCTGCGGCTGGCTCACTTACGGTCGCACGCAAGCAGCCCACCTCAATGCCCTCATTTATGGCTGGGGCTTCCAAGCCGCCTTTGGGGTCATTGTCTGGATGCTCTCGCGCCTTTCCCGCCAGGAATGCCGCGCGGCCGGAATGATTCTCACCGCCGGTCACGTCTGGAATTTCGGAATTTCCGTGGGTATCATTGGCATTCTGGCTGGATATGGTACCGGGATGCCGTGGATGGAGTTCCCTTCTTTCTGCTGGCCCGTTCTGCTCCTAAGCTACTTCGCTATCGTGGTTTGGTCGCTCGTTCAGTTCAAGGTGCGTCCCGAGGGTCACGTTTACATTTCCCAATGGTATATAATGGCCGCGATGATCTGGTTCCCATGGGTTTTCATCACCTCGAACGTCCTGCTCCATGTCATACCCGGAAATCCCGTGATGGCCGCCGGGATCAACGCCTGGTATAAATCCAGCCTGATTTTCCTTTTCTTTACGCCGGTCGCGCTCGGCACCGCGTTCTATCTGGTTCCCAAGGTTTCCGGTCGCCCCATCCACAGCTACTCGCTCGCGCAGCTCGGTTTCTGGTCGCTGGCCGTGATCATGCCATGGGCGGGTATGCAGAAACTTGCCGGTGCGCCGATCCCTTACTTTCTACCCTACCTGGGAGCGACTGCCACGATCCTGTTTTTCATTCCGGCCTTCACCGCCGCTGTGAATATCCTTCGCACCGCCATAGCCGATCCGGAGGTCGCGAACAACAGTCCCACCCTTCGCTTCACAATGGCGGGCATTGTTGGTCTGATCGTGATGGCAGTTGCTGCCGTGTTCCTTAATCTGCCCAACTCAACTCTCAAGCTTTCGCAGTTCTCGATGTCTGGCTACGGCTTTGAAATACTAGCGGTTTACGCTTTCTTCAGCTTTGTGATGTTCGGTGCGATCTACTTTATCGTGCCGCGTATCACCCGTCGTGAGTGGCTCTCACGCCGCTTCATTCGGTGGCATTTTTACCTCTCGGTGTATGGCATCATTTCCGTCGCCGTGATTGCGATTTTCGGGGGTATCCAGCAGGGAATTGGTCAAGAAGCTTTCGATCAACCTTGGTCGGAGGCCGCGCAGCGTGCTTTTCCTTACGCGGTATTCATCACGATCGCATGGTTTTTCATCATGCTGTCCAACATTTTCTTCCTCATGCACCTCTCTGTCATGTGGCTACGCCTCGGACGGCGTAGCACCCATCCTACCTTGCTAGTTACAGGCCACCACGGTAGTCCGCACGGAGAGGATGGTGATATTGACAATGCCGGTTCCATCACTGCCTCCGCCCATTGAAATGGTCTTAGAGTATAAAGTTTAGATTTTCCCCAAATGAGCTTCCGCACTTTCATCCTCAGCCTGTCCGCCAGTTTTGGCGTGGCTTGGCTGGCCGTAGTCATCGTTCCGTATTTCAAAATGCGCGCACTTGAACCTGTCGCCGTAGAGGACGCAGATGGCACCAACGCCGTTTACATACCGAAACGCGCAGGCCGCATCGCGGATGGAGCGGAGGTTTATGCAGCGAACGGATGCTATATGTGCCATTCGCAGCTCGTCCGTCCGACCTATGCGGGCAACGACATGTTCCGTCCCGACTGGGGCGGCATCGCCGGCGACGAGGATCGTGGCGATACCCGGCGGGAAACAAATGCCTTCGACTTCCAAGGAGAGGAATTCGCACCCATCGGTGTCTCTCGTCTCGGAACGGATCTTTCCAATCTCGCACGCCGCGTCGAGACGATGTATGCCAAGGGGGCGGATCCCGAAAAATGGCTTTACTCCCACCTCTACAATCCGCGCTGGAAACCCGAGCGGCGCGAGTCCACTTGCCCTTCCTTCCGCTACCTCTTCAAAGTGGTTGAGGTGAAAGGAAATCCATCCGATGATGCCCTTGACTTCCCTGTGAAGGAGGGCATGGAAATTGTTCCGAAGCCCGAAGCCCGTGCGCTGGTTTCTTATCTTCTTTCGTTGAAAAAAGACCAACCAGTTCCAAGTTCACTCAACTTCTCCCCGCCGACCGCTGCGGCACCCGCTGCACCCTGATTTCGAACCTTTCTTCCATCCATGTCTTCGCCCAACCAGCACTCGAAACCCGATCTCGACGAAACGATCAACGTGACCCAAGCCCACGGCCGTCTCGCCAGTGAATCAGCGGCCGCCGCGCGCGAAAAGCACCTCGCAGACAGCGGGCGTGAGTCCGTGCCTCTCTGGGTGATCACCGCCTGCGGCGTGGTTCTTCTCATCGCCGGAGGTGTGCTCGGCAACGCGGGCACCCTTTTTTCATACGACAGCACATTTCGAGAAGGCTACGTGCGCGGTGCCGCTCCCGGCGGAGCCGACAAGGGGCCGGAGCCGAAAACCGCGTTGGCGGCATTCAGCGCAAAGGGATCCAAAATCTACTCCGCCAAATGCAACGGTTGCCACGGTGCGGATGGCAAGGGTGATGGGGTGAATTACCCGTCTCTCGCGGGATCTGAATTCGTCATCGGCATGAATCAGAAATTTGCTATGATCATTCTCAACGGGATCCAGGGTCCGATCAGCACGGGCAAAACCTACGGTGCGGGCATCATGCCTCCGCAGGGCGCTGGCATGACACCCGAAGACTTGGCGGGTGTAATGACCTATGTTCGCAACAGTTTCGGCAACTCGACCGGCGATGTCGTCACGGTCGAGATGGCGAAAAACGCAATCGATCTCTCCGCCGCCCGCGAAAAAGCCGGGCAGTCCGTAACCTCCGAGGAAATCCTGGCCAAACACAAAGTCATGCTTCCCGGCACCGAAATGTCCCCGGATGTGATGGTCAACCCCGCCACTCTCGCACCAGTGGAATGAGCCCATTTTCCTCAGAGTTTAAAATTTAAAGTTTAAAGTTTTCCCAGCACATATGAGCGCCCACGCAGCATCCCATGACGGTCACGACCATTCGCACGATGACCATCATCACGATCCCGGTTTCTGGAGAAAGTATGTTTTCTCCACCGACCACAAGATGATCGGAATGCAGTATGGTATCACCGCGATGCTTTTCCTGGCCTTCGGCTTTTACCTCATGATGGTCATGCGCTGGAGCATCGCATACCCGCACGAGCCACTACCCGAGTGGATGAGCTGGATTTTCACTGACAACTGGAAAGCCCGCTGGCTCCAGGACGGTAAAGTGACGGGCGAAACCTACAACATGTTCGGCGCGATGCACGGCACGATCATGGTGTTCCTTGGCATCGTGCCGCTCGGCTTCGGTGCATTCGGAAACTACGTCACACCCCTCCAGATCGGAGCGGTGGACATGGCTTTCCCTAAGCTCAACATGTTCAGCTACTGGATCTATCTGGTCGGCGGCGTGATCATGTGCGCCTCTTTCTTCATGGAATCCGGCGCCGCGAAATCCGGCTGGACGAACTACTCGCCGCTCGCCGGATTCGCCGACGGGCAGATCGTCAACCAATGGCTCGCGGGGCAGACGCAGTGGTTGATCGGCCTAGTCTTCCTGATCACATCTTCTCTCTTAGGTTCGGTCAATTTCATCACCACGATCATCAACCTCCGCGCCCGCGGCATGACCTGGATGCGTCTGCCCTTCTTCGTATGGGCGATGCTCGTCACCGGCTTCCTACTTCTGCTTGCTTTCCCTCCGCTTGAGGCTGCCGGTATCATGCAGCTGATGGATCGTGTCGCGCACTCCTCCTTCTTCATGCCCTCCGGTCTCTTCACGAAATCGGAAGGTCTCGCCGATCTCTCCGGTGGTGGCTCCCCGCTGCTGTTCCAACACCTTTTCTGGTTCCTTGGACACCCGGAGGTTTACGTCCTCCTACTGCCCGCCATCGCCTGCGTAGCGGAAATTATTCCCGCCAACACCCGCAAGCCGCTCTGGGGTTACAAGTCGATGGTCTATTCCGTCCTCATCCTGGGTTTCCTCTCCTTCATCGTATGGGCTCACCACATGTATATGACTGGCATGGGCGCAGCGGTTTCCACCTTCTTCCAGACCACCACGGTGCTCATCTCGATCCCATCGGTGATCATCATCACTGCGCTGCTCATCTCGCTTTGGGGCGGTTCGATCCGTTTCACCCCGCCCATGCTCTGGGCCTGCGCCTTCATCCCGATGTTCGGTATCGGTGGCCTCACCGGCCTGCCGCTCGCCTTCAATCTCGTCGGTCTCCATCTGCACGACACCTATTACGTGATCGGTCACTTCCACTACGTCGTCGCACCGGGCATCCTCTTCGGACTCTTCGCCGGGGTCTATCATTGGTATCCGAAAATCACCGGACGCTACATGAGCGGTTTCCTCTCCCACATGCATTTCTGGCCCAGCTTGGTCTGTATGAACATCATTTTCTTCCCCATGCTCACCCAAGGCATGGCCGGATTCCACCGCCGCTGGTATAACGGTGGCGATGCTTATCTCGACAAGGCCACCGCTGCCACCGCCGACGGAGCCAACGTCTTCGCCAACACCGTCGCGCAGAACATCGACCTGAACATTGTGATGTCCATGGGCGCATGGGCGCTCGCCCTCGCGCAGATTCCCTTCATCATCAACCTGTTCTTCTCATGGAAAACGGGTCGCAAGGTGGAGAGCGACAACCCATGGGATGCTACCACCCTCGAGTGGGCGACCCCCACGCCTCCAGGTCACGGCAATTTCACTTTCGATGTCGCCGTTTACCGCGGGCCTTATGAGTATTCCCGCCCTGATTGCGACAAGGATTTCTATCCCCAATGGGAGGCTCCAAAAAAGCCCGTTGGAGAGGCGATGGATGAATCTGCGGACAAGAGCCATCACTAACAGCTCGGACTTCCCCAGGCAGCATACGGAACACTAGCAAACTTTTAGAAATGGAAATCCCCTACATCGTCAATCCCCGCAAGGACACGGGTCTGATCAACTCGAAGATCGCCATCTGGCTCTTCCTTGCGTCCGAGGTCATGCTCTTCGGCGGCTTCTTCTCTGCATATGTCTATCTCCGTCTGGGAGCCGATTACCCATGGCCGGAGCGAACGCTTCCCGTGCTGCCGGGTCTTATCAACACCTTCATCCTCATCGCCTCGTCCGTCACGGTCGTCTTCGCATGGGTTGCCCTGAAACTGGGCAACTGGAGGCAGTTCCAGATCTACATGGGCATCACCGTTGCCTGCGCCGCGATCTTCATGGTGCTCAAGGGCATCGAGTACAACGTGAAATTCCATCATCAGGCAGCCCGCCTGAATGATTATACCGTTGTGGAAGGGCACCTCGGCTACGAGCTTAAGGAGGGCGCGGACACTCACCACCCGAAAGACGGTGACTACGTCCTCGACCGCAACGGCAAGAAGATCGAGGAAAACGTGATCAGGGTCGTCGCGGAGAAGCTGACTTTTTCTGTGAAACGTTTCCACGCCCCCTGGATCAACGAGATGCTTTCTGAGGCGAAGCACAATAATGCCGAGATCAAGCTCACCGCCGACATCACGGCGGTGACCGAGGAAGGCAAGGATCCCGTAACTCTCGCGAAAGCCGGGGATCCGCTCAGCCTAGAGCTCCTGGAAAAAATCAAGAAAGCCCAGCTTGCCGCTCTTGAACACAACGCCGCTCTTCGCACCGACGCGCTGCGCTTGGAGTGGAAAGAGGCGAAAAACGCAAACCCCGGCAAGAGGGGCTGGCAGCTTGCCTCCGATGTGAATGTCGACATGGAGGCTCTCAAGCCCCGTTTGCTTACCGAGGTTTCCAACGTCGAGTTCACTGTCAATCCTCCGACACGGCTCCTTTTCAAACCACGCGACATCAAGGAAGGCTCGGCCTCCTCCACACTACGCGACAACACGGTCATCACCGGAGCACTGGAAGCCAGCCCCATGGTTTTCCACAACCTCGATGCCATCGACTTCCAGTGGCTCGTGATGAAGGCTAAGGAAAAGGGAATCTCTCCCGAGGCCGCGATTAACGATTCCTGGTTGATGAAAAACAGCGAGTTCGTGCGTGAGGCTTGGGCGTGGCACTTGGCTCGCAATGTGAAGAAGCAGGAAATATTGAACAAGCGCTATGGCTTCAAGGAAGACGGCAAGACGCCTAAGCAGACACTCACCCACAAGGAGCTCTACCGCCTCGGCTGGAAGGATTTGGGAGAACTTGGAGTCGAAACTAAAGGTGTGAAGATCGGCGGCGTCGCCAAGATCAAGGAAGAATTCATGGGGCCGAACTACAAGGCGCGCGGTGAAAAGACCTTCCCTCACCTTTCTGTCCCCCGTGAGGAAATACGCCATGCGGCGAAATTCTCCCCGGCATGGAATACCTACTACGCGATCTATTTCACGATCACAGGCTTGCACGGTCTTCACGTCATTGGTGGAGCGCTTGTGCTGCTCTACTACCTCGTATTCGGGCGCAAGATGTTTCTTTCCAACCCGGAATGGCTGGCCAACCGCGTCGAGGTAGGCGGGCTGTTCTGGCACTTCGTCGATCTGGTCTGGATTTTCGCGTTCCCGATTTTCTACCTGATGTAAATTCCATCCCAACCACCTTTTTACCCCAAAAAAAATGGCAGACTCCATTGAAGCGATCCAAAAAGCGAAGAAGACCTACCTGATGGTTTTCGGTGCACTCCTAATCGGCACCGTTGTGACCGTCCTCGTCGCCACCGTACCCGCACTGGATATTGGTGGACATGGCTTTGATATGTGGGATGCCATTCTAGGTCTCATCATCGCCACCACCAAATCCACACTCGTTGCAGCGATTTTCATGCACCTCAACCATGAGAAAAAACTCATTTACTGGGTGTTTTTCGGAGTGATCTTCTTCTTCTTCGCGATGGGCGCGCTGTTCGCGTTGGCGGAAAGCAGCCCGATCTGGGATACCTATTTTTACCAATAACTGCCATGTCACTCCGTAGTTTTCACCTCGTCTTCGTAACCGTCTGCACGCTGTTCTCCGCGTTCCTGGTGTTCTGGGCGTTCGTGCTTGCTCCGGAACCATCTCCGGCCTCGACCGCATTCGGGGTTGTCGGTGCCATCGGCCTTCTTTTGATGCCCGCCTACGCCGTCTTTTTTCTGAGAAAAGCCACCAAACTCCACTTCTGATACCACCATGAACCTGACCAGCCTACTCGCCTGCTCGACTTGCAGCGCCACCTTCGGGGCCTCCGGTGATTCCATCGGTTACTCGATCTTTTTCCTCCTGATCCTCATCCTCGCGGTGCTTGGCGGTGTCGCCTTTTTCATGATCCGCCTCATCCGCCGCGACGCCGCAAACCTCGACCCCGAACTCCGCGACGACTACGTCCCGCAGTAAAAATTTCAGTTTTCAGTATTTCAGCCTTTCAGCATTTAACCTCATGACCTTCTCCGAACTCATCGGCCTTCCGGAAAACTACTCCGCCCACGGCGGCCACGTGGATCACCTTATCATGGTGATTCACTGGTTCATGATCGCGCTCTTCATCGGCTGGACGACGTTCTTCTTCGTCTGCCTCTTCAAGTTCTGGCACAAGCGCAATCCCAAGGCTTCCTATGACGGCGTGCGCAGCCACCTTTCCAGCCACATGGAGGTCGCCGTCATCATCATCGAGGCGGTGCTGTTGCTCGGTTTTGCTTTCCCGCTCTGGCAACAGCGCGTAGACAGTTGGGCGAAGGTTCAGGAAATGGATCCCGTCCGTGTTCGCGTGGTCGGATGGCAGTTCGGCTGGACGTATCATTACCCCGGCCTCGATGGCAAATTCGGACGAACCGATGCCGCTCTCATTTCCGGTTCGAACGACCTCGGAATCGACTATACCGATCCCAACGCCCACGACGATTTCGCCGCATCCGCCCTCAAGCTCCCCGTGCAACGCCCCGCCGTACTCAACATCGGTACGAAGGACGTGATCCACAACTACGCGATCGTGCCGATGCGCGCCCAGCAGGACGCCATCCCTGGCAAGGAGATATCGATGTGGTTTACCCCCGTGAAACCGATGGAAACATTCGTCGTATGTGCCCAGCTCTGTGGTGAAGGACATGCGAATATGATCGGCACGATGGAAGTTGTTCCTGCTACGGATTTTGATTCCTGGGCCAAGGGGCAATCCGAGACAGCCCTCAAGGCAAACCAAAAAGCCGCAGAGGCTTCGACCGCGGCAGTATCCTATTGAAGCTCGCGCTTTCCGTGCGCAGAACAATTTCCGTAAGTATCATGAATGCCCACGTGGATTGTTATTGAATGCTCTCACGGCTTTTTGTGTTTCGGGAATTATTTAGGTTTTTCTTGGCAAGCGTCCCTTGCTCTCGTCTCCTGTGGGCACCTTCAGTAATTATCCAGTATGTTAGTTAAAACGACAAAAGCCGCCCCTTCTTATTCCATCGCCTGTGAAATCTATGCCGAAATGGGCGTCGATACAGAGGCCGCCATGACGAGGCTGGCGACGATTCCGATCTCCCTTCACTGCTGGCAGGGCGATGATGTGGGCGGTTTTGAAAACACCGGCGAGGGCTTGAGCGGCGGGATCGCTGTCACGGGAAACTATCCGGGCCGTGCCCGCACGCCCGATGAACTCCGTGCGGATCTCGACATGGCGCTTTCCCTGATCCCCGGCAAGCACCGCCTGAACCTGCACGCCTTCTACGGCGAGTTCGGCGGGAAGAAGGTGGAGCGCGACGAGATCACCCCCGAGCATTTCTCGAACTGGATCGCGTGGGCGAAGGCGAACGGCATGGGCATGGATTTCAACCCCACCTGCTTCGCGCATCCGAAAGCGGCGGACGGTTTCACACTTTCCCACGCCGACCAAGGCATCCGCGATTTCTGGGTGGAGCACTGCGTCCGCTCGCGGGAAATTTCCGCCGTGATGGGCAAGGAGCTCGGCTCCGCGTGCGTGATGAACGTGTGGGTGCCGGACGGTTACAAGGACACGCCGGTGGATCGCGTCTCGCCGCGCCGCCGCCTCGCGGAATCGCTCGACCGTGTGTTCGCGAAAGCGCAAGACCCCGCGCACATGCTCGATGCGGTGGAGTGCAAGCTATTCGGCATCGGCAGCGAGAGTTATGTGGTCGGCTCGCACGAGTTCTATATGGGCTACGCGGTGAAAAACCAGAAGCTGCTCTGCCTCGACGCCGGGCATTTCCATCCCACCGAAACGATCGCCGACAAGCTCGGCTCGGCGCTGATGTTCGTGCCGGAAATCCTCCTCCACGTCAGCCGCGGCGTCCGCTGGGACAGCGACCACGTCGTCACGCTCGATGACGCACTCCAATCCATTTCCTCCGCGCTCGTCCGCGACGACCTGCTATCCCGCACGCACATCGGCCTCGATTTCTTCGACGCCAGCATCAACCGCATCGCGGCGTGGACGATCGGCACGCGCAACACGCTCAAGTCCCTGCTCATCGCCTTGCTCGAACCCGCCGCGCTGAAAGAGGCGGAGGCATCCGGCGATCTCACCACCCGCCTCGCCCTCATGGAGGAGCTGAAAGGCATGCCCTGGGGCGCGGTGTGGGACCAATACTGCGAAAAGCAGGGCGTCCCCGTCGGCACCGCATGGCTCGCCGAGACGAAACGCTACGAAAATGCCGTGCTGAGCAAGCGGGGCTGATAACGCATCACCCATCGGATTGAAACCCATCCTAAAACTCTCTGAGATCAGGAAATCCTTCGGCGCCGTCCGTGCGTTGAAGGGCGTTTCCTTCGAACTCCTGCCCGGAGAAGTCCATGCGCTGTTAGGCGAGAACGGCGCCGGGAAATCCACGCTGATCAAGGTGATTACCGGGGCGCACCAACCGGACGGCGGCAGGCTGGAGGTGGCGGGGGCGGAGGTCTCCCACCTGTCGCCCTCTAAAGCCCGCGAACTCGGCATCGCCTGCATCTATCAGCAGCCGGCGCTTTTCCCCGATCTAACAGTGGCCGAGAATATCGGGCTGCGTTTGAAGAAGACCGGCATGTTCAGCCGCGTGCGCTGGCCGCAGCAGCGCGCCCATGCCGTGGAGTTGCTTCAGCGCATCGGGGCGGAGATTTCTCCCGATTCGGAAGTTCGTTCGCTCTCGATGCCGGAGCAGCAGTTGGTCGAGATCGCCTGCGCGCTCGGTTCCGGCGCGAAGATCGTCATCATGGACGAACCGACCGCCTCGCTCACGCAGAAAGAGCAGCATCTCCTTTTCAAGGTCGTGCGCGACCTGCGTGCCAGCGGCGTCGGCGTGGTTTACATCTCCCACCGGCTGGAGGAAATTTTCGCCCTCGCGGACCGCGTGACGGTGCTGCGCGACGGTGAGAGCGTCGGGACGAACGCGGTGGATACCCTGACGGAATCCCAGATGATCAAGCTGATGGTCGGGCGCGAGGTTGCCTCGATCTATCCGCCGTGCGAAGGCGCGCCGGGGAAGGTGGTGCTCTCTTTGAAAAACCTCGGCTGCGCGGCTGGCGGCGTGAAGGGCGTGACCCTGGATGTCAGGGCGGGGGAGATTGTCGGGATGGCAGGTCTCGTCGGAGCGGGCCGCACGGAGCTGGCGCGGATCCTTTTCGGCATCACCCCGGCCGATACGGGGGAGATCACCCTGGATGGCGAAAAGATCACGATTTCCAACCCGCGTGAAGCCATCGCCCGCGGCATCGCCTACGTGCCGGAAGACCGCCGCAGGCACGGTGTGATCCTTGAGATGCCCATCGCCCACAACATGACGATGGCGATCCACCCGAAGTTTTTCCCCGGAGCCATCCTCCGGTTCGGTGCGGAAAGCCAGATGGCCGGCGATTTCATCCGTGATCTCGGCATCAAAGCCTACGGGCCGGACGCGCCGGGCGGCAGCCTGAGCGGCGGGAACCAGCAGAAAGTCAGCGTCGCCCGCTGGCTGGCGACCAAGCCGAAGCTGCTCATCCTCGACGAGCCGACCCAGGGGGTCGATGTCGGCGCGAAAAGCGAGATCCACAGGATCATCCGAGGCCTCGCCAAGGACGGCCTCGCGGTGCTGATGATTTCCAGCGACCTCCCCGAAGTGCTCGGGATGAGCGATCGCATCGCGGTGATGCGCGGCGGGGAAATGGTCGGGCTCATCGACAAGGATCACGCGGATGCCCAAACGGTGATGGCCGCCGCGCTCGGAACGAACGGAAAGGAGGTCGCCTGATGAACCGGTATTTTAGGGAAATCACCGTGGCTGCGGCGCTCGGCTTGTTGCTGTTGTCGCTGGCGATCCTGGCACCGCACTTCTTCCAGTTCCAGCCCTTCGTTTCACGCCTCACCTCCCAGATGCCCGCGCTGGTGGCCGCCATCGGGATCGCGCTGATCATCATTTCACGGCAGATCGACATCTCCATCGGTTCGCAGTTTTCCATGTGCGCGATCATCGCGGGGGTCACGGCCGCGTCCGGACTGCCGTTGGGGGTATCCATCGCCGCCGCGATCGGGGCGGGTGCCATGATGGGCGCGCTCAACGGTGTGCTCGTCGCCTACCTCGGTTTGCCGAGCATCGTGGTAACGCTCGCGACCATGGTGACATGGCAGGAAGCGTTGCGGCTATGGCAGCAAGGTCGTCTGCTCAATCTTCCCGATGGCATCCAGTGGTTCGGCCTCAGCCAGCCGGTCGGACAGACGGTGGTGATCTCGCTCGCTTTCCTCCTCCTGATCGGCGCGGCGCTGGCGATGAAACATCTCTCCGCCGGCCGGTTCATCTACGCCACCGGCACGGATGCCGAGGCCGCCCGTCTCGCGGGCATCGATCCGAAGCGCACGACATTCGGCGTCTTCGTACTGATGGGCGCGCTGGCCGGACTGGCCGCGGTGCTGAATCTCGTCCAGTCGCCGCAAGTGCAGCCGAACTGCGGTGACGGACTCGAGCTCAAGACCATCGCGGCGGCCGTTGTCGGCGGTGTGGCCATCAGCGGCGGGCGCGGAACCTTGCTGGGCGTTTTGCTGGGGATGCTGCTGCTCGCCAACGTGAATCCGGCGCTCACCCATTTCCATCAGCCTCCGTATTGGGAGAAAGCGATCCAGGGTCTCGTGATCCTGCTGGCCGTGCTCGCGGACGGTCTCCGCAGCCGGAAAACCCAACTTTAGCTGACGTCACCATGTCCCATCCAAGGTCATTGTCCTTCAAATCCTTGCTCGCCCGCCACGAGGCGGTTCTGGTCTTCGTAATCCTTTTCGAGGTGATCCTGTTCCAGGTGCTGGGCCGGAATTTCCTTACCGACAGGAATTTTTCCAACGTGTTCAGGCACTCGGTGGAAATCGGCCTGCTCGCCGTGGCGATGACGCCGGTGATCCTGACAGGCGGGATCGACCTTTCCGTCGGCTCGATGATGGGGCTTTGCGCGGTGCTGTTCGGCATGATGGTGAATGCGCTGGGAATGGATCCCTGGGTCGCGGCGGCGTTGGCAGTGGCTTGCGGCGCGTTGGGCGGCGGCATCAATGCCACCCTCATCACCAGGCTCAACCTGCCGCCCCTGATCGTGACGCTCGGCACCTTTTCCCTGTTCCGTGGCCTCGCGGAGGCGCTGACCAAAGGCGCGGAATCGTTCTCCGGGTTTCCGCCCTCCTTCCTCGCTCTCGGCAATGCCACCGTCGCCGGACTTCCCGCCCAGATCTGGGTGTTTTTCGCGGTCGCCGCCGGGATCTGGTTTCTCGTCCATCGCACGACCTTCGGCCGCTCGTTCCGCGCGATCGGCTACTCTCCGGAAGGCGCGCGTTACGCGGGCATCCCGGTTGCCAGGAACACCGGCCTTGCCTATGTCATCGCCGGGGCGGTGGCCGGGCTCGCCGCGGTCATCCTTGTCGCGCGTCTCGGCGAAGCCCGCGCGAACGCCGGCATCGGCTATGAGTTGCTCGCGATCACGGCGGTCGTCCTTGGCGGCGTGAGCATTTTCGGCGGCTCCGGAACGGTGTTCGGCACGATCCTGGGATGGATCGCCCTCGCCATCCTGAACAACGGCCTCACCCGGATTTCCGATTATAAAATCATGGACCAAACCGTCGCCAGCGTCGCCCGCGAGCTTTCCGGTCTTCTCACCGGTCTCCTGCTTCTCGCCGCCCTCGCCATCGGTGCTTCCATAAAAACGCTGGCCGTCCGCCGCGCCCGCAATCAACCTGTCCCCCTTTCGAAACCTGATCCGGCAACCCCATGAAACGCAAAACCTTCATCATCTCACTCGCTCTCTTCGCCGCACTGCCACTCGCATCGTGCAAAAAATCCGAACCCAAGGGCAATCTTACCATCGCCCTGCTTCCGAAGAGCAAGGGCAACCAGTATTTCGTCACCTGTGAGAAAGGCGCCCGCGCCGCCGCCGCCGAACTGGGCGCCGAGCTTCTTTTCGACGGCCCCATCAATTCCGATCCGGCCAAGCAGAACGAGATCGTCGAGAACTGGATCACCGATGGCGTGGATGTCATCGCCGCCGCCTGCGAAAACAAGGACTCCATCTCCACCGCGCTGCGCAAGGCGCAAGCGGCCGGCATCAAGGTCGTCACCTACGATGCGGACGCGCAGCCCGACGCCCGCTCCTTTTTCGTCAACCAGGCGACCGCACAGGGCATCGGCGAGCAGTTGATCGACACCGCCGCTTCGCTCGTCGGCGAGGAAGGGGAGTTCGCCATCATCACCGGCACCCTGACCGCCGCGAACCTCAACGAGTGGATCAAATTCATCAAGGAGCGCCAGGCGGAGAAATACCCGAACATGAAGCTCGTGGACATCAAGCCTTGCGACGACCAGAAGGACAAGGCCCAGCAGGAAGCCACCAACCTCCTCAGCGCCTATCCTAACCTCAAGGCCATCATCGGCGTCTGCTCGCCATCGGTTCCCGGTGCCGCAGAGGCGATCAAGCAGGCGGGCAAGGCGGGCGCCGTGAAACTCGTCGGACTCGGACTGCCCAGCGAGAACAAGGCTTACGTCAAGGAAGGCGTCACCCAGGCCGTCATCCTCTGGAACGTCGAGGAACTCGGCTACCTCTCCGTCATGGCCGGCGCCGCCCTCGCCAAGGGCGAGCTTGCCCCCGGTGCGACCGAGTTTACCGCCGGCAAGCTCGGGAAAATGAAGGTCGAGGGCGACAATATCATCCTCGGCAAGCCCTTCGTCTTCACCAAGGAGAACATCGATCAGTTCACTTTCTGACCGACGATGGAAGCCGATTGGTCGATCCTCCGGCACGTGGGGATGGATTGTAGATGTTTCCGCGCTGCGAAAGCCGGCCAGATTCGGCCTTTTGGTTTGCGGCCGGTTGCCGACACAAATCAGTAACCGCCAGCCGCCTCGCTGAAGGTGTAGGGTGCCTGGTAGTGGCCGGTTTTTTCCTTCGCCAACTGCCGGACGAGGTCGTTCAGGAGGGCGGAGGCACCGAAGCGGTAGCGGGTGTTGTTGAGCCATGCGTCGCCGAGGGTTTCCTTCACGGCCACGAGGAAAGTGAGCGCCTGCTTCGCAGTGCGGATGCCGCCGGCGGGTTTCATGGCGATCTCCGTTCCGGTCTGGAAGTAGAAATCGCGGATCGCCTCCAGCATGACCTGGTTGTTGCCGAGGGTGGCGTTGTCAGAGGTCTTGCCGGTGGAGGTCTTGATGAAATCGCCGGGACGCAGGACTTCCATTGCGAGGAAGGAGGCGGCGCGGATGTTGTCGTAGGTTTCCAGTTCGCTGGTTTCCAGGATCACCTTCAGCGTGGCCTCGCCGCAGGCATCGCGCACGGCGGCGATCTCGTCCTGGACGCGCCGGATTTCTCCGGAGAGGAATGCCCCGCGGTTGATCACCATATCGATCTCATCCGCACCGTCCTTGACGGCGGATTTCACCTCCGCGAGGCGTGTGGCGAGCGGAGCCTGGCCGGAAGGGAACGCCGTGGCCACGGAAGCGATTTTCACGGGGCTGCCTTTCACGATCCTGGCCGCGTATTTGACCATCGCCGGATAAACGCAGACGGCGGCCGTGGGCGGGATGTCATCATGCGGGCGCAGCGCCTTGTGGCAGAGCGACTCCACCTTGCCGCGCGTGTCCTTGCCTTCCAGCGTGGTGAGATCGACCATGGATACGGTCATCCGCAGTCCGAAAACCTTGGACGCTTTCTTGATGCTACGAGTGCCGTATTTCGCCACCCGCTCCTCGATGCCGACGCGATCCACGCGCCCGACCCGATCCACCAGCTCACCAAGCGTCCGCGCATCCCTGAGATTCATGGCCTCAGGCTCACCGCAAAGAGCCTTGCTGCCAAGGTTCAAGTTCGGGAGGAGAAGGCGCTGCGATCAGGTCGCAGGAAGAAAACCCGATGTTTACTAAGGATTACCCGGACAACTAGGGGTTGATCCTTCGATGCATGGGTTTGAGTCAAAACGGGTAACGCGCCGTTTCACCTCCCTCCGCACAGGGCTTTTTCGTGGAGAGACTGCATCGTCTCCGCAGAAATCGGCGTGGGATCGGGGTAATCGAAGATCTCGCCCTCGAAGTTGCGCAAGGTGACTTTGCCTGAACTACTATCCACGACGTAGTTCGGGTTGACTGGGATTTTTCCGCCGCCGCCGGGGCCGTCGATGACGAACTGCGGGACGGCGTAGCCGGTGGTGTGGCCGCGGAGCTGTTCGATGATGTTGACGCCTTCCGCCACGGATGTGCGCAGGTGGGAGGAGCCGGTGATGAGATCGCACTGGTAGAGGTAGTAGGGCCGGGCGCGGCACATGAGCAGCTTGTGGACGAGCGTTTTCTGGATCTCCGGGGAGTCGTTGATGCCGCGCAGGAGCACGGATTGGTTGCCGAGGGGGATGCCGGCGTCGGCGAGGCGGGCGAGGCCGTCGCGCACTTCGGTGGTGAGTTCCTTCGGGTGGTTCGAGTGGATGGAAATGAACAGCGGGTGGTGTTTTTTCAGCATCGAGCAGAGTTCGGGTGTGATCCGCTGCGGCAGGAAAATGGGGATGCGCGAGCCGATGCGCAGGAACTGGATGTGCGGGATCGCGCGGAGGCGGGTGAGGATCTTGTCGAGCTTTGCATCGGAGAAGAGCAGGGGATCACCGCCGGAAAGGAGGACATCGCGGACTTCTGTGTGTTTCTCCAGATAGCGGAATGCCGCCTCCCACTGCGTTTCCAAATGCTGCTCGCCGACACCGGAAACGACGCGCGATCGTGTGCAGTAGCGGCAGTAGGAGGCACAGCGGTCGGTGACGAGAAACAGCACGCGATCTGGATAGCGGTGCACAAGGCCGGGGACGGGCATGTGGGAATCCTCGCCGCAGGGATCGGCCATTTCCTCGGGAGCCGTCCAGCCCTCCTCGATACGCGGGATCACCTGGCGGCGGATGGGGCAGTCGGGATCGTCCTTGTCGATCAGGTTGAAGAAATGAGGCGTGATGGCCATCGCCAGCTTCGATCCGGCGAGAAGCACGCCCGCGCGCTCCTCATCGGTGAGCTTGATGCGGGCTTCCAGATCCGCGAGCGAGTCGATCCGGTTGCGGAGCTGCCATTTGTAATCGGCCCAATCCTGAGTCGGAATTTCCGGCCATTGGCCGGGCGCGTGGGAGCGGAAGGAGGGGTCGAGGTCGCCGGAGTTTGTCATGCGCGTTGTTAGACGAAATGGGTCGGGCAGGATGGCGGGGGGGTCAAGGGCTTTTCACGAAGCGTCCGATCAACTCGATCAACCTCCCGGCGGATGCGGCGACGGTGGGTGCGAAGGGGGGCTTGTCGTCGTTTTCGTCCGGTAGGAGCATGGGGCGGGTGGCGACTCGGATGGCGGGAAGACCCATTTCGAAGAAGGTGGATGCGAGATCGAAATCATCGCCCAGGCAGATCACTTCCGCGCCTAGAGCTTTGCCGAGATCCGCGTAGGGAAACTCGGGCAGGGCTTTGGTGTCGCGGGAGGAGAGGATGAGTGTTTCCGCATCGCCCATGGCCTCGATGCAGAGAATGGCTTGGGGTGAGGAGCCGATGAGTTGTGAAGCGGTGAGAGCTGTTTCCGTGATGGGAGAATCGGGGTCGTTGGCGTGAGGGAGGAAAAGGAAGTGAAGTGGGCGGGCGGGTTTTTCGTCGGCGAGCGCCTGTGCCGCGGCGAGCGTGGCGACAAGGCCGGTGGCGTTTCTTTCCGCACCCTTCGAGCCAGGCGGCGAATCGTAGGAGGTGACGATCCATAGCGGCGCAGCATCGGCTTTTAAAGAAGGGAGCGTTATATGGAGAAGGGGGAATTCGGAGGAACCTGCGAGAGTCTTGACCTGGTATCCGGTATTGCCCGGGCCGAGCAAGCCGCGGATCATGGATGCGGTGGCGGAGAGTTTGTCCGGCTTCGCGGTATTGCGCTCGCCGATTACGTTGATGATTTTGTTGAGGTCATCCGCAAGGCTATCGGTGGAAACTCGCTGGGCGAAGCGCTGCGCCTCCTGCACGGCGGCGGTTTTCTCATTACTGAAATACTTCACCAGTGCGAAAGCTCCTGACGCGATCAGCCATGTGGGCAGAACGATCAGCAGTATGGGCACGATGCGTAGTTTTTTCACTTCGTTGCTCATAGTCCTTCAGGTTCGTCGGGTTTTGTCGGTTCGGAAAACTCTTCGATTTCCTTTCTCCAGCGCTGGGAAATCCATGGCCGGATAAAGCCATAAAGCAAATACGAGCTGAACAGCACGACAGGCATGATGTAGCGGAAACGAATCGTGATGAAGATGATGATCAGCGCGAGGACGATGGTTGCGAGACTGCCTCGTGTGCGCCAACCCACCGTCTTGAAGGAAGGGTAGCGGACGTCGCTGATCATCAGCCAGGAAAGGAATAGCATGGCTGCCGCGAGGACGTATTTCCATGGGCCGACTTCGTGGTCGTTCTTGTAAAGGTCGATGATGAGGAAAGTCAGCGAGGCGATGAAGCCGGCGGCCATCGGGATGGGGATGCCGCGGAAATCATTGTTCGAGCCCGGTTTCTTCGGCAAGGAGGCGAGGCAGTTGAAGCGGGCGAGCCGCATCGCACCGCAAACGAGATAGATCAGTGCGATGGCCCAGCCGACGTTGCCGAGTGGAAAAAGCACGGCGCGTGAGAGCAGCATCGCAGGCGCCATTCCGAAAGAGATGATATCCGCGAGCGAATCGAACTCCTGCCCGAAGGGGGATTCCTGTCCGCCGAGCCGTGCCAGCCGACCGTCGAGCAGGTCGAAGAGGCAGGAACCGAAGATAAGGAGGATGGCGTATTGGTAGTATTCCCGCGAGATTTCGTAGTATTGTTTCGCAGCGAGAACTCCGTCGCCGGAAACCTTCTGCACCTCGATCTGGCCTTTGAAAATCATGAGTACGGCGAAGAAGCCGCAGGCGAGGTTGCAGGCGGTCATCAGGTTCGGCAGGAAGAAGATCTTCGGCTCGTCCGGATCTCGTGGGTTGGGCATGGCCATACCATGCATCGCCATGGCGCGTCGCTCAACTCCGAAGAATCGGCTTTGACCATTCGACAAGAGACTCGAAATCTGCCAGATTTGTTTCTGCAAGGGCAATTTATGGCTGTGGAATTCAAGGACTATTATGAGGTGCTAGGCATCGCGCGGGATGCCACGCAGGCGGATGTGAAGAAAGCGTTCCGCAAAATGGCGCGCGTCCACCATCCGGATGTGGCAAAGGACAAGGCAACGGCGGAGGAGAAATTCAAACAGATCAACGAAGCCTACGAGGTGCTTGGCGATCCCGAAAAACGCAAGAAATACGACACGCTCGGCGCGAACTGGGACAGGCAGGCTCCGCCCTCACCGCAGGGCGGCCCGATGCCGGGCGGGGCGGAGTTCCAGTTCGATGGCACGGGATTCAGCGATTTTTTCGAGCAATACTTTTCCGGCGGCGGGGCTCGGCGTTCGGCAGGCTTCGGCGGCGGTTTTGCAGGGCGCGGCGGTGCGATGCATGGCCAGGACATCGAGGGCGACCTGATGGTTACGCTGGAGGAATCGTTTCATGGCTCGATGCGCACCATCGCGCTCCGCAAGGCGGATCCGCGCACTGGCCAGGTCATCACTGACGAAGTACAGGTTCGAATCCCGGCGGGCATCGGCGAAGGCCAGCGGCTCCGGGTTCCCGGCCATGGCGGGCAGGGTTCGGGCGGCGCTCCCGATGGCGACCTGTACCTCCGCGTCCGCTTCGCCGCGCATCCCGATTTCCGTGTGCGCGGGCATGACATCCATTGCGATCTTTCCCTCGCCCCTTGGGAGGCAGTCCTGGGTGCCACCATCTCCCTTAGTGTCCCCGGCGGGAAAACCGTTCAGATCAAGATCCCAGCCGGCACCTCGCCCGGTGACCAGCTCCGCATGAAAGGCTACGGCCTGCCGAAGAAAAACGCCCCGGGCGATCTTTACGTAGAGATCGCCGTCGTCACCCCGCCCGCCATCGACGGGGAGGAACGCGGCCTTTGGGAAAAACTCCGCGACGTGTCGAAATTCAAACCTAGGGACTAACAGAGATGAACATGATCAGCCCGGATCCGCACCACCTCCACCCGCTCGAAGTCGTCGTCCGTATGACCGGCTCATCGCGGCGGAAAATCATCTTTTACTGCCGCCAAGGCATCGTCGCCCCCGCTGAAAGCCCGGGCGGATGGCACTTCGACGAGGAAAGCGTGATCCGCCTTCGCCACATCGAGACCCTCCGCCAGCGCCACCGCATGAACTGGGCTGCGATTCGGACGATCATCGCGCTGCTGGATGAGGTGGAGAGCCTCAGGGAGGAACTACGCTTCCGGAGGTGATAATTCTAAAAAAAGCCGCGCCGGGAAGACCCGACGCGGCTTGTGATATCATGGATGGCTGTGCGGATTCAAACCGCCGCCACGGTTACTTTTTCTTTGCGGCCTTCTTCGCTGCCTTTTTGGCGGCGGGTTTTGGCGAGGAGCCGTCGTTGATCGCGGCCTGGGCGGCGGCGAGGCGGGCGACGGGCACGCGGTAAGGCGAGCAGGAAACGTAGGCGAGACCCAGCTTGTGGCAGAAGGTCACGGAATCCGGGTCGCCCCCGTGCTCGCCGCAGATGCCGAGCTTGATGTCCGGCTTGGTGGCGCGGCCTTTGGCGACGGCGATCTCCATCAACTGGCCGACACCGGTGGTGTCGAGCGAGGCGAAGGGGTTCTTCGGATAGATGTCGTTTTCCTGGTAGCTGGTGAGGAACGAGCCCATGTCGTCGCGGCTGACGCCGAGCGCGGTCTGGGTGAGGTCGTTTGTGCCGAAGGAGAAGAACTGGGCGTGCTTCGCGATCTCGTCCGCGGTGACAGCGCCGCGCGGGACTTCGATCATGGTGCCGACGAGGTAGTCGAACTCGACTTTCTTCGACGCCTTCACTTCCGCAGCGACGCGGTGGATGATCTCCACTTGCAGCTCAAGCTCGCGGGCGTAGCCGACGAGAGGAACCATGACCTCGGGCTTCACCGGAATGCCTTTGGAAACGCACATCGCGGCGGCTTCGAAGATCGCCTGCGCCTGCATCTCGGCGATTTCCGGATAGGAAATGGCGAGACGGCAGCCGCGGTGGCCGAGCATCGGGTTGAACTCGTGGAGGTCGTGCACGCGGTGCATGATGTCCTCGACCTTGACGTTGAGTTTCCGTGCGAGATCCATCTGCTGCTCTTTCGAGTGCGGGAGGAACTCGTGGAGCGGCGGATCCAGGAGGCGGATCGTGGCTGGCTTTCCTTCGAGCGCCTTGAAGATGCCGAAGAAGTCCTTGCGCTGGTGGGGAAGGAGTTTCTTAAGTGCTGCTTTGCGGGCGGTTTCGGTGGTGGCGAGGATCATCTCACGCATCGAGTCGATGCGGTCGCCCTCGAAGAACATGTGCTCGGTGCGGGTGAGGCCGATGCCTTCCGCGCCGAACGCGACGGCGGTTTTCACCTGATCCGGGGAGTCGGCGTTGGTGCGGACACCCATGCGGGTGGCCTTGGAGCACCAGTCCATGAGCTGGACGAAGTTCTTGAACTTCTCGGTGGCCTGCGAGGACTTCTTGTTCTGGATGAGTCCGGTGATGATCTCGGAAGGCTCGGTGGCGAGCTCGCCGCCGTAGACTGTTCCGGCCGTGCCGTCGATGGAGAGGTAGTCGCCTTCCTTGAAGGTCTTGCCACCGGCGGTGACGGTTTTCTTGTCGTAATCGACTTCGACACCCGAGGCACCGCAGACGCAGACCTTGCCCATCTGGCGGGCGACGAGTGCGGCGTGCGAGGAAACACCGCCACGCGAGGTGAGGATGCCTTCCGCCGCGATCATGCCGCGAAGGTCTTCCGGCGAGGTCTCGACGCGGACGAGAAGAACCTTCTCACCGCGCTGCTGGGCGGCCTCGGCGCGATCCGCGTTGAGGTAGATTTTTCCGGAAGCGGCACCAGGGCCGGCGGGAAGACCCTTGGCGATGATGGTTTGCTTCTTGGTCTGCTCGATGTCGAACACGGGCGCGAGGAGCGCGTCGAGCTGGTCGGCCGGGTTGCGGAGGACGGCGGTTTGCCAGTCGATGAGTTTCTCCTTCACCATGTCGGCGGCGAACTTGAGCGCGGCGGCGGCGGTGCGCTTGCCGTTGCGGGTCTGGAGCATGAAGAGCTTGCCATCCTGGATGGTGAACTCGACGTCCTGCACATCGCGGAAATGGTTCTCAAGGATGCGGCGGACTTTCATCAGCTCCTTGAAGGCGCCGGGAAGGGCCTTCTCCATGCCTGCGACGGCATCGGGGGTGCGGACACCGGCGACGACGTCCTCACCCTGGGCGTTCACGAGGAACTCACCGTAAAGGACGTTCTCACCGTTGGCGGGGTTGCGGGTGAAGGCGACACCGGAACCGGAGTTGGAGCCGGTGTTTCCGAAGACCATGGCCTGCACGTTGACGGCGGTGCCCCATGCGGCGGGGATGCCGTACTTGCGGCGATAGACGATCGCGCGGTCGTTCATCCACGAGCTGAACACGGCGCCTGCGGCACCTTCGAGCTGCTCCCATGGATCTTCCGGGAAACCTTTGCCGGTGCGGTCGAGCACGAGCTTCTTGAAACGGGCGACGAGTTCCTTGTTGTCTTCGGCGGTGAGTTCGGAATCGACGATGTCCTTGTTGTACTTCGCGTGCTTGAAGGACTCGATCACGTGCTCGAAAGGCTCGTGGTCTTCGTTAGGGAGTTTCTGCACACCGAGGACGACGTCACCGTACATCTGGATGAAACGGCGGTAGCAGTCCCACGCAAAGCGCTCGTTGCTGGTTGCCTTGGAAAGGGCTTCGACGGTCTTGTCGTTGAGGCCGAGGTTGAGGACGGTGTCCATCATGCCGGGCATCGAGTCGCGCGCACCGGAACGGACGGCGAGGAGGAGGGGGAAACCTTTCGAGTCGCCGAACTTGTAGCCCATGATTTTCTCCATGTTGGCCACGCCCGCCTCCATCTGGGAGCGGAGGACTTTCGGGTAGGTTTTCTTGTTGTCGTAGTAGTAGGTGCAGACCTCGGTGGTGATCGTGAAACCGGCCGGAACGGGGAGACCGATGAGGGTCATCTCGGCGAGGTTCGCGCCTTTGCCGCCGAGCAGCTCCTTCATTTTCCCGTGGCCGTCGGCCTTGCCAGCGCCCCAGGTGTAAACATATTTGGTCGCTTTCGCGGAGCTCGTAGCCTTTGCGGCGGGTTTCTTTGCGGCGGGTTTGGCCGCTGTCTTCTTTTTGGTTGCCATCGTGTTGGTATTGTCGGGTTGCATGCCGCAGCCATTTCTCGTTGCAGGAAAAAGGTTCCTGTCACCGTGGAGCGGGCGCGGCAGGCTATCAGGCGCGGCTTGGCTGTCAATGGGGCAGTTGCAGCGCATGGGCGTGTTTTGCCGAGTGAAAAAATCGCGCACCACGGGGTGAAACAAAGCGCGGGATTGTGCGGGGATCCGGGCGGCCCATGTTGGGCGCGAGGATTCGAGACACTGCGCCGAAGTTCATGTGCGTTGCGTTGGCTCCTGAGTTGAGAGGAGTGCAGTTCGACAAATGAATGTGACGGAGCGCCCCCGCTCAATCCTCCTCGTCCTTGGCACCTTTGACGCGCACTTTGCCACGCAGCTTTGCCTCGATAAAGGCATCGATATCGCCGTCCATCACATCCTGAATGTTGCCGCTTTCCTCACCGGTGCGGAGGTCGAGGACTTTCTGGTATGGCTGGAACACGTAGGAGCGGATCTGGTTGCCCCATGAGACATCGCTTTTGTCACCGTAAGCTGCCTCGGCCTCGGCGGCGCGTTTGTCCTCCTCGATCTGGAAAAGTTTCGCTTTCAGGATCTGGTAGGCGAGCTCCTTGTTCGCGCCTTGGGTGCGCGAGGCGGTGGATTTGATCAGGATACCCGTCGGGAGGTGGCGAAGGAGGACACCGGTTTCGACCTTGTTGACGTTCTGGCCGCCCTTGCCGCCGGAGCGCATGGTGCTGATCTCCACATCCTTGTCGGCGATCTCGATCTTGATCTTGTCATCGACTTCAGGTGTGGCGTCGATGGAGGCGAACGAGGTATGGCGTTTCCCTGCGGAATCGAAGGGGGAGATGCGGACTAGGCGGTGGACGCCGCGTTCGTTCTTGAGGAAGCCGAAGGCGTTCTCGCCGCTGATTTTTAGAGTCGCGGAGCGCAGGCCTGCGCCATCGCCGTCCTCCCAGTCGAGGGTTTCGACACGGTATCCCTTGCTCTCCGACCAGCGTGAATACATACGGTGGAGCATTTGTGCCCAATCGCAGGCTTCGGTGCCACCGGCTCCCGCCTGGATGGCGAGGTAGCAGTTCGCATCGTCATTGGGGCGGTTCAGAAGGGTCAGGAGTTCAAACTGACGGATATCTTTCTCCAGCTTGGCCGCGCCAGCGATCGCCTCCCTGGCCAGATCCTCGTCGTCGAATTCCTTGGCCAGCGCGACACCTTCGATGACGTCATTGCTACGGCTTTCGAGATCCAGAAACGCCCCGAGCTTTTTTTTCATGCCAGCGGCCTCCTCGGAAACACTCCGCGCCTTGTCCGCATCATTCCAGAAATCGGGCGATCCCATCGCCTCCTCGAGGTTTTGGATCTTTATCTCAAGGGCGGGGACGTCAAAGATACCTCCTGAGCTTCGACAGGCGGCTTTTCAAGCCGTCCAGATCGAGCGCCAGGAGGTCAGCGGTAGGAAGTGAGGACATGGGGGCGAGAGAAAAGCGCAGGCGGCGGAAGCCCGCAAACCTTAAAATTTAAACTTTAAACATCAAGGCAAGGGGATGTCCGCCCCTCCTCTTTTTCGAGGTTGAATGTTGTGAGTTGAAAGTTAGTTTCCGCGCACCATGAGCAACAAAATCATCCCCACCATTTCTTCCGGAACCGCAGGCCCGCTCGGAGTCCTTCACCTTCCCCGCCTATGGCAGAAAATGTGCCTCGGCGCGGCCGGCAAGCTTGCCGACGGCTACGCGAACTGCGGCCCCGGCTATGACATGATGACCCTCGACGCGCTCGGCGTGGATCGCGACGCGCTGGTCGCTTTCGTTTCCGAAAACAAGCCGACCTACGTACAGTTCGAGAAATTCATCGCCGAGAACGCAACCAACCTGAACGAGGCATCCATCGCCGGGCACAACGCCGCAGTGACCGGCTACCAGCACAACGATGCGACACGCCAATCCATCCTGGCTGCTGTCGGACTACCTGACGGCAAGCCCACCGACGCGGTGAACCTGAACAACCTCGACGACTGGCAGGAATTCCACGCGGCGGAGCTGGCGTAAGCGCCCGCCTCACGTTTTTTCCACCAGATCGGTAAACGTCACATCGGCGATCTTGGCGGCAGCGAGTGCGTTGAGCACATCAATCACCCGTTGCTGCGTCACCCCGGGATCGACCCAGATCTGCACGAGCGGCTTTTCCCCGGCGCTTCTCGCCGCCGCTTGGTAAAGATCGAGATAATTGGAAAGGAGCGGCATTTCCCTGCTGCTTTTGTCAGCGTCCATCGGCCTCTCGCCCATCCCTTTGCCAATAAACACCGCGCCCAATTCATTCACGCGGATGAACAGGGGATCGATGGACCCGCCTGGTGCCGTATTTTCGCCTGGCAGAGCTAGCGGCAGATCGGTCTCACGCGGAACGATGGTCATCGAGACCAGGAAATAGATCAGCAGGAGAAAGCAGACATCGATGAGCGAGGAGATGTCGAGTTGCGGTTCGGACTCGGATTCGGTGGGGATGGTTTTGTGGCGTGCCATGACAAAGGGGCAACGCCGCGGCTCGGAAAATCCTTAGGGTTTAGAGTTCAAACTTTGGAGTTTAAAGTTTCCGATACCCAGCCGGATGCCCTCGCCCTTGTGCATGGTTTCCGCGTATTCTTGCTCCGGCACCGAGTCCGCTACGATGCCCGCGCCGACGTGGTAGCTGAGTTTTCCGCCGTCGCGGACGAGGGTGCGGATCGCGATGTTGAACTCGCTCTCACCGTTGAAGCCGAGCCAGCCGATGGCACCGCAATAGATTCCGCGCGGCGCTGCCTCCAGCTCCGCGATGATCTCCATCGCGCGTTTTTTCGGAGCGCCGGTGATGCTGCCACCAGGGAAACAGGCGGCCAGCACGCCGACCGCGTCCTCTCCATCGCGTAAAGTGCCTTTTACGGTGGAAACGAGGTGGTGTACTTGCGCAAGACTCTCAAGCTGCAACATCCCGCCCACCTCCACGCTGCCGAACTCGCAGACCTGCCCTAGATCGTTACGCAGCAAGTCCGTGATCATCACCAGCTCCGCCACTTCCTTTTCCGAAGTCTGGAGTTCCACCGCCGAGCGCCTGTCCTCATCCGCATCGCGGAAGCGCGGCCTCGTGCCCTTGATCGGGCGGGTCTCCACCCCGTTTCCCGAAATTTTGAGGAACAACTCCGGCGAGGTGCAGAGAACCTCTTTTCCATCCAGCGCCAGCCATGCGCCCATCGGCGCGGGAGTTGCCTGCCGCAGGATTTCGTAAAGCCCGAACAGCGATCCGCCTCCGACCTCCGCAGAAAACTTCTGCGCGAGATTCACCTGATAGATATCGCCCGCCGCGATCCATTCCTTCGCGCGTTTCACGGCTTCGAGAAAATTTTCGCGCTGTATCTCCGCCGAGAAATCAGTGATATCGACCCGCTCGCTTTCGTTTCCGCAGATCAGGGAGGACAGATTTCCGCGCTCCCACCACTCGCCGCTTTCCTCGTCCTTCACGAGCATGTCGCGGTATTCTCCGAAAACGAAATTCCCCTCGTAATCCACCCAGCCGCACAAGCCGCCTTCCGGAAAACCATGGTCTCCGCCGCATGCCGCATTCGCTGCCAACACGGCGCGCAGTTCTGTTAGATCCGGCTGGGAAAAAACCGATCCCCGATGCATCGCAAACGGTGCCGCCGCGATCACGGAAACGGCGCGCCCCGCCTTCGACGGCACGTTTCCCGCCGTATCAAAAAACACCAGCCCGCCGAGACGGCGCAGCCCGCGAGCGACATCGATGGCTTCCGCTCCCTCCAGAGCCGATACTTTTCTCATTCCGCTGGCGATGCGCTTCACGCCGCAACGATGGCGTTCATTGTGCCGCCCTCAACCTAAAAACTCCGTTCCGATGAGATCCGCAGGGGTGGTGATCTTCGGGTTCGGAGCGGTTGAGGCGATCAACTTCGTTTTTACACCGATGGCTTCCAGAGCGGACGTTTCATCGGTGACGGTCAATTCCTTTTCAAGAACGTGCTTGTAAGCGGCGCGAATGAGATCGGTGCGGAAAATCTGGGGCGTTTCGATGAACCAGAGGTTTTCGCGGGGGACGGCGGCGGCGGTGAAATCCGATTCATCGGCGCGTTTCAATGTCTCGGTGACACGGCGGGCGAGGGAGGCGGCGCCGTGTTCGCGCGCGGCGGTGATCACGGCGAGGATGTCCGTTTGCGAAACGAACGGACGTGCCGCGTCGTGTATCGCGATGAGTTCCGTGTCGTGGGGGAGGGCGGCGATGCCCGCTGCGACAGAGAGGTGGCGTTCAGCTCCACCGTCGATGCGGTACACCGGTTTGGTGAAAGATGATTCATCCAGCAACGCCATACGCTCCGCCGGAGTGACGAGAATGATGTCGGAAATTTCCCCACACTGCATGAATGCGGCGAGAGTCCGGGCAAGAACGGGAACTCCGTCTTGTGGCGCGGCGAGCTTGTCGAAGCCCATGCGGCGGCTGGATCCGGCGGCGACGAGGATGGCGGTGCAGGGCATGGCGGCGGCCATCCAACCCCGAAATGGCAATCGCGCCAAGGTTTATGAACGGCGAGATTGCTGCCAAAGTCTGCTTGCAGCGGTGAGGCGCCGGTGTAGCATCGTTTTGGAACGGCAGATGCTGTCCACATTGCAATTACGCAAACCAACCATTCCACGACCATGACCGACAATCCATTTTCCACCGCCCCCACCGCCACTGCTCCCTCCGTATCCGACGCCGTATCCGAGCTCCGCCACGCTGCGGGAGATTTCGCCGCTGCGACGGGCGCGGAAGCCGCCAAACTGAAGGAGCGCGCCGTTGAAGGAGCGCAATCTTTGAAAGCCACCGCCACCGAGAAGGCAGACCATTACAAGGCCGTGGCTACCGAGAAAGCGGATCATTACAAAGCGGTGGCTACCGAAAAAGTTCAGCACGTGAGGGAAACCGCCCAGCACCAGTGGGAGGAAACGCGCGTGAAAGCAAAGGAAATCCATGTGACCGCCGAGGACTACATCCGCCAGAATCCAACGAAGGCCGTTCTTGGTGCGCTGGGAGTTGGGTTCCTCATCGGACTCATCGCCCGGAACTGATCTTGGGCGGCCTTAAGAAGAGCGTTGTCCGTCTTGGATCGCGCTCGCGCCGGTCGCATCCACACGGACGTTTCCAATCTTTCCCCTGCGTATTTCCATGATCGAAAATTCCGGCAACGCGCCATCGGATGAGCCACAGGCCAACGCGAATCGCGTCGCCGGCGGCACCGGCACGGCTCGCGGAAATTGGGTGGAAGCAATCTTCGGCCTGATCGAATCGCGGAGCGCGATCATTTCCCTGGAGGCCAAGGATGCCTTGGAAAATGGACTCGCAAAGCTCGTGCCGCTTGTGATTTGTCTGTTCTGCGTGTTCGCGGCATGGGCGCTGATCGTTGTGGCCGCCATTGGTTGCCTGGCCAGCGTCACGTTGTGGAAGTGGTATCAGATCACATTCGCCGTGGCCGCGTTGCACTTCATGATTGCTTTGATCGCGCTGCTCGCCGCGAAAAAGAAGATACCCGCCACTTTTCCTGTGACCCGCTCCGAATTTGAGAAAGACCGCGAATGGCTTATCCAACTGAAAAATCGAAACGACTAGCCGATTTGGTAAAACAAGGCGAAAACTCGCGGCTTGTTCTCTCGGATGCCCATGCCCGCCTGAGGCATACGCTTGATGTGCCGTCGCGCATCAAGTCCTCCATCACCGGTGCGCCGGCCAAATGGCTGGGGGGATCCTTGGTGGCGGGATTAGCCGCTAGCCTGCTTTTCCGCTCCGGAAAAAAGAAAACACCTGCGCAGATCGTCACCGTAAAGAAGGAACGCGGCTTCCTTCTCGGGTTGCTGGCTTTGGCTTTCACTCTGGTCAAGCCCGCCGCGAAAATCTACGCGACGAAACTGCTCAAGGATTATCTCTCCCGCCGTTTCATGGATGGTGCCGCCGCCCGGCCACACAACTGAATCATGCCAGTGCCTTCTTCAGGGAAAGAGTCCGTATTCCCCTGCGAAAGCGGCAAGGTGTGTTGTTTCATGTTGCAAATAATCGCGCCCAAACACGCTTAGCCAGTTGCGCCTCCCGGGTGTCATGCTAGTCTGAACCCGCAAGCCTGCGATTGCTCACGTCCCCCTCCGTCCAGAATGTTCGGCCTAGCCTTAAAAATGCTCTTCGGCGATACCGCCAAGTATCTGATGCTGGTCATCGGGCTTTTTTTCGCAACATTCCTCATCGTCCAGCAAGGATCTGTTTTCTGCGGATTGATGCGCTGGACGACATCGACTTTGAAAAACGTCCCGGCTCCGATCTACGTCGTGGAGTCACAGGTCGAACAGGTCAACGAGACCAATCCGATGCGGGACACGGATGTTTCACGGGTGCGCTCGGTTTCCGCCATCCGATGGGCGATGCCGCTTTATTCGGGTATCCAGCGTGTGCGCCAGGAAGACGGTAGTTTCAAAACGATCCAGCTTATTGGGATCGACGCCGCTACTCTGGCCGGTGCTCCGGGAGCGATGATCGAAGGCAATCTTCAGGATCTCCGGCTGCCAAACACCGTGGTGATCGACGAGTTGGCAACAGAGCGCTTGGCAAAAGACCGTGGGCATCCCGTCAAGATAGGGGACTACTTCGAGATCAATGATATCGAGGCGCGGGTTGTCGGCATCTGCAAGGCGATGCGGTCTTTTACCGGCGGCCCCTACGTTTGGACGACCTACGAGCGGGCGCTGCAATACTCGCCTCCCTCGCGGAAAATGCTCTCTGTGGTGATCGCTGCGCCGGTGGAAGGCATGAGCGCGGAGGCTGCGGCGGATGAAATCCAGAGGCAGACTGGCCTGCGCGCCTATGTGAACCGCGAGTTCGGTGAAAACCCGCGCGATGTGAAAAGCGGAAAGAAGACAATTTATGGCGATTTCAACACATCGACGGTGTTCTGGTTCGTGCGCAACACGGGCATTCCCTTTTCCTTCGGCACCACGGTGATCATCGGCTTCATCGTCGGCGTCGCAATCGCCTGCCAGACATTCTATGCCTTCGTGCTGGATAATCTCAAACATCTCGGTGCCTTGAAAGCGATGGGAATGTCGAACTTTCGCCTTAGCATGATGCTGATCATCCAAGCGGCGACAGTCGGAGTGATCGGCTTCGGCCTTGGTCTGCTTGCGACGTCGGGCTTCGCGATGGGAGCCATCGAGAACCAGCAGCCCCCGTTTTACATGCCGTGGATCATCCCGGTCGCCGCTTTCTGCGTCATCCAATTCATCTGCATGCTCGCCGCCCTGATGGGGATCATTCGCCTGAGCCTTTACGAACCCGCCATGGTCTTCCGTGCCTGATACTTCAACATCCCCCGAGATCGTCGTGGATGTGCGCGACGTGGAGAAAAGCTTCGGCACAGGATCTAACAAGGTTCATGTCCTGAAGAAAGTCTGCCTACAGGCCCGCACCGGCGAGATTCTGATGCTGGTAGGGCCGTCCGGTTGTGGAAAAACCACCCTGCTCAGCGCCATTGCGGGCACTCTGAATGTCGAGGCCGGGCAGATCTGCGTCTTTCAGAAGGAACTGACGAAGCTCTCCGGTGGTGCGCTGACCAAATTCCGCGCCAAGAACATCGGTTTCATCTTCCAGCAGTTCAACCTGATCCCGACACTCACCATCGCCGAAAACGTCGGCATCCCCCTTCTGATCCAAGGCGTTTCGACCGGTAAAGCACTCGGACGCTCGCGAGAGATCCTGGAGCGGGTGGGGCTTGGGGATCGCTGGAAGGAGCGTCCCAACAAGCTTTCCGGTGGCCAGCAACAACGCGTTGCGATTGCCCGAGCATTGGTGCACGAGCCTCCACTCGTCATCTGCGATGAGCCGACCGCGGCGCTCGACTCCAAAAACGGTGAAATCGTCCTCGATCTCTTCAGTCAGGTAGCCCGCACTTCGAACCGCGCGGTCATCATCGTCACGCACGACAACCGCATCTTTTCCTACGCCGACCGCATCGCCCGCATGGACGATGGCGAAATCGTGGAAGTCCGCGATCGCGCCCCGGGACAAACCCCTCATTTCATCCACGAACACGCCCTCTAACAACTCATCATCCGGCCATGAACCTTTTTTCAAAACTCCTCCGCTATGGTTCCATCGCTGCCGCAATGTTCGGCTTCTACGCGATCATATCGGTCTCGCACATCCAGGCGGAGAAGGAAACACCGCCGCCCAGCGATCCCCCGGTGCCGCCACCCACAAAGCCGTTCAAGGAATCCGTCGCCGCGACAGGAATTCTGGAAGCCCTGAGCGAAAACGTCTCCATTGGCGTCCCGATACCGGGTCTCGTGGTGGAGCTCTCTGCAAATGTGAACGACTCGGTAAAAAAGGGGCAGACGCTGTTCCGGCTCGATGATCGCGATCTCCGGGCCGAGCTTCTTTCCGCGACCGCGCAGCAGGAAATATCAAAGGCGCAGCTCGCGGTGAGTGATGCGCAACTCGCAAAACTGCAATCCCAGCTGTAGCGTCTCACATCCGTCTCAGACCCGCGTGCGGTGAGCCAGGAGGATCTTGAGAATCGCCGCCGGGATGTAGCCGTCGCTGAGGCCCAGGTCATGTCCGCAAAGGCCCAGCTTGCCGCATCCGAAACGGCGATGAAACGCATCTCACTTCTCATCGAACGTCTCACCGTCGTCGCTCCGCGCGATGGAAATGTCCTCCAAGTGAACATCCGCGCCGGGGAGTATGCCTCCACCGCACCCAAAAATCCCGCCATGATCATCGGCGATATCGAGCGGCTCCAGCTCCGCGCCGATGTGGATGAGCAAAATGCCATCCGCATCCGTGCCGGACAAAAAGCCTACGGCTACCTCAAGGGCGATCCGTCCGTGACATTCCCGCTGGAGTTCGTGCGGGTGGAGCCATACATCATTCCCAAAGTTTCTCTAACCGGAGCCAGCACCGAGCGTGTCGATACAAGGGTGCTGCAGGTGATCTATTCACTCACGCGACCGGAGAATCCGCCCCTTTACGTCGGCCAGCAGGTCGATGTGTTCATCGAAGCTCCCGAACGCCACAGCAACCAATGATCGCGCGTTTTTTCATTCTCGGAGCCGCCGTGACAGTTTCCGGTTGCATGGTTGGTCCGGATTTCCAGCTTCCCGATCTTGGCGGTGGCAAGACATGGAAGGAAGGCGAGGCCACACCTTCCTCACGCCTGCCCGATAGATGGTGGCACCAGTTCGGCGATGGTGAATTGAACCGGCTCGTCGAGCGCGCCCTTTCATCGAATAACGATCTTTCCGCAGCGAAGTCACGGGTCGATACCGCGCGCGCCTTGGTTGGTGCTGACCGCGCCCGGCTGTTCCCCACGCTTGATCTCAATGGTTCCGCCGGCATCACGCGTGCCTCGAATGATGTGGTGGCAAACAATCTGCCGCCCGGAGTAACCGTTGATCTGGAAAACCCGAGCTATCGCAGCAGCTTCAATCTCGCGTATGATCCCGATCTCTGGGGGCGCAACAAGCGGCTCGTGGAAGCCTCATCCGCACAAGCCGCCGAGGCCGAGGCCTTGCTCGATTCCCAACGCCTCGGTGTGGCAACCGAGGTTGCTCGCCAGTATTTCCTCCTGCGTGGACTGGATGCGCAGGAGGCGGTGGTGAACGAAACCATCGCCAGCCGCAATGAGGCGCTGAAACTTCAGGAAACGAGAACCGATGCCGGCCTGACAGATGGTCTGGCCGCCAGCCGCGCCCGCACCGAGCTGGAGCTGGCGAAGAACGATCTCGCCACTGTCCAACGCCAGCGCGGCTCCGCCGAACATGCCTTGGCCGTGCTCTGCGGCACACGGCCATCCGATTTCTCCGTCCCGCGCCGCACCAGCAATGGATCCCTGCCGAGCTTTCGTGCCGGCCTGCCTGCCGAGGTGTTGAATCGCCGTCCCGATGTCCGCGCCGCCGAACAAAACCTCCGCGCCGCCAGCGCCCGCATCGGCGTGGCCGAGTCCGCATTCTATCCGAATTTCACACTCAACGCCGGCGCAGGATTCGAATCGCTCGATGTCTCACGCTTCCTCGACCTGGAAAACAGGGTGCTCGCGCTAGGTGCAAATATGGCCGCGCCTCTCATTGATGGCGGCACCTCGAAGGCGAACTACACCGCCTCGCTCAGCCGTTACAACGAAGCCCTTGCCACTTACCGGCAATCGCTACTCATAGCGCTCCGCGAAGTCGAGGACGCGCTCGTCGATCTAAAAGGTTTGGCAAAATCCAAAACCGCCTTGGAATCCGCACTCAAAAGCGCGAACGATACGAAAAGCCTTTCCAACGAGCGTTATCAGAAAGGCCTGACCAGCTATCTGGAAGTGGTCGATGCAGACCGCACGGTTCTGCAAACACGCCTCGCCATCAGCCAGATCGACGCCCAGCAGCGCATCACCCTCGCCGCGCTCGCCAAAGCAATCGGCGGCGGGTGGAGCGGAAAGTGAATGGGCTGCCTCATTTAGATAATCCCCGATCAAGGTGAAAGCGTCCTACCACGCGCCTCTAGTCGTAAGCGTCATAGGTAGCCACCTACGAAGCGCATGACGGAACCTGAATCTAGCGAGAGCGACGAATTTCTGAAAGCCGACGAGGCCAGCGCGATGGGCGGCTCACACCTTCGTCATCCGCCCGACCAAGCTCGGCGCGAAGAACCCTCCTTCGCCGAGGCTACGGCGGACAGCCTGGCTCTTCATGGGCAGCGAGGAAGCCGGACAAAGCAACGCCATCTGGTACACCCTCATCGAAAGCTGCCGCCGCCGGAAGATCGACCCATGGAAATACCTCGTCTGGATCTTTGAGGAACTTCCCAAGGTAAAAGTCACCGCCGGGACATTCGCCAGCTACACCCCCAAAGCCTACGCGGAAAAACTCCGCCTGCGCCAGTATGCCAAAAGGACAGCGTAGTCGTAAACGTCGTAGGTAACACACCTACGACACTAACGTAACCGTAGTCCCAAGCGCCTTCCGAGTTCCGTTGCGACGGCAGTCTCGTAGTCGTCATAGTGGCGGGTTTTATGACGACTACGAAATCTCAGGCAGCTTTTGGGCGGACTGGCTTTCTTTCCTTTGCCCAGTTCGCCGGGGTGAGAGTGGCAACTTCGTTGGCCATCATGTCGGGTAGGCGGGTGAGGACATCTTCGAGGTATTCCCTCGGATCGATGCGCTCACGGCGGCAGTTCTCGATGATGGTGTAGAGGATGGCGGTTTTTTCGCCGGAGGCTTCCCTGCCGATGAAGAGCCAGTTCTTCGCTCCGAGCTTGGTGGGGCGGATGGCGTTTTCGCAGAGGTTGTTGTCGATTTCCACCCGGCCGTCCCGAAGGTAGGTTTCGAGGTGCGGCCATTGGTTGAGGGCGTAAGTGATGGCTTTGCCGAGCAGGCTTTTGGGTAGGATGGCTGCGGCTCCTTTTCTTGCTGCGAGTTTCTCCAGGACTGCTTTGAGCATGCGGTGGATGGGGGCGCTTTGGGAGGCGCGGGTGGCTTCCCGGATGACGGGGGCGGCTTTGTTTTCGCGAAGTTCTTTCTCGATGCGGTAGAGGTGGCCGAGCTGGCAGAGGAGCCAGCCGGTGAGTTTCGGCGACTGGTCTTTGGCTTCGAAAAATTTCCTCCTCACGTGGGCGTGGCAGCCCATGAGGGTGAGCCATGGTTTGTCCCCGGCCCAGGAGGGGTAGGCGCTGAAGCCGTCGCACTGGATGACGCAGTTCGCGGTCTCGCCCACGGAGCGTACCGGGGGATGGCCGAAGATTTCGGTGATTCCGCTTTGGTCACGGCCTGCCTGCCAGTGGTAGATGACGCTGCGCCCGGGGACAGTGGAAGTCCAGAGGTAGCCTTTTCTGGCTTTCCGGTGGCCGGGTTCGAGGTAGCTGATGGGGGTTTCGTCGATCTGCCGGTAGGTGCTTTGCCGGTGGTCGTAGCAGATTACCCGGTGGATGGCGGCGAGCCAGTCGGAGCCGAGCCGTGCCCAGTCGCAGAGGGTTTTACGGTGGAGCGGGACTCCTTGGCGGGTAAAGGTTTCGGCCTGCCGGTAGTAGGGAAGGTGGAGGAGGTAGCGGTTGGTTATCACTTCGGCGATGAGGCCGGGGGTGGCGGTGCAGCGGTCTTGCAGGTTGGCCGGGAGCGGGGCGATCTGCGGGATGGCGAGCGGATCGTCTTTGCGCACGTATTTTCCCCGCACGAGGCGGATGCGACGGAAGTGGCCGCGCTTGTAGTCGAGCTGTTCGCGCACTTCCTCGCCGATGCGTCTCCAGGCTTCCGGCTCGGCGAGGACTTCGGGCGGATCGAGGGTTTCCTCGGTGAGGGGCAGACGCTCCGGGATGCGGGGTGGGCGCGGTGTTTTCCTCCGCACCTTTTGATGGGATGGTATTTCAGCCGCCGGGACGCCTTCTCCGGATGCGCTTGCGGCTTCCGGCTTTTTTCCCGCATCCTCCCCGAGCAGAAGCAGGAGCTGGGCAGGGTCGAGCGTTTCGCTTTTCGCCCCGAAGATGCGGCGGCAGAGTGCGTCGATGGTCTGGCGGAGGGTCTCGATTTCCTTCGCCTGACGGGCGATGGTGTCGAGCAGTTCCTGTTTCTCCGCATCTTCCATTTACTACAATTACAGTAGCAGTTGGCGCGCCTCCCGTGGCTGACAGAGGATATTTCTGCGGATTTTTCAGGGAAGCTCATACCAAGGTTTCCGGCATCCCTCGCGCATGTCGATCCCATCGAGGAGGAAGGCGAGCGCGGTTGGGCTGAGGCGGAGTTTCCCGCCGGATACATCGGCTCCCTTCGGCCAGGAGAAATTGCCTTTCTCCAAACGTTTTGCCAATACCCACAGGCCGCTCCCGTCCCAATAGAGGATTTTCAGGAGGCTGCGGCGTTTGTTGGTGAAGGCGAAGAGCGCCCCGCTGCGGGGATCCTCGCCGAGTTTTCCTGTGACGGTTTCGTGAAGGCCATTGAAGGATTTGCGCATGTCGCAAGGCTCCACGCAGAGGAAGACACGGATGCTGCCGGAGAAACTCAGCATGGCCGTGGGGCGGTGAGTTCCCGGAGCAGCGCGGTGACAAGCGGGAGCTGGTTTACTGATTCAAGAAGCAGGGAAGTGCCGCCCGGCAGCCGGATCTCGATAGCTTCGGCAACTACACCGGAAAGGCCGCCATTCTCCGGCAGCTCAACTTCTGCCAAGGTAAGGAGTGGTGGGGATGGGGACGGCACATCGGGAGGGTATGCGCCCGTGGCTCGCCGATGCTTCTGTAGCCATGTGGCGAAGGTCTGGTAATTGATCCCGTGGTGCCTGCAGAATTCCGGTCCGCCCAGAGCGCTGCTTTCGAAGGCGGCCAGCAGAGCCACACGGTGTTGCGGGGTAGTCCGCACCCTGCCAAGGCAGTCCACTTTGATCAGTCTGGAGCGTCCCCCGCAAAAGTTGTACAGGGAATAAGCCCGATCTGAACCTTCACTGCCGAATTCCCGGATGGTCAAAACCCTGCGGGTGTGGTCAAGCTGACGACAGCTTGCCGGGGTCTGGGGCGG
>JBJONG010000008.1:0-132066 GCA_046051965.1 Verrucomicrobiota bacterium | reverse complement strand
TGTCGCGGCTCATTCCGTTGGCCTGCTTGATGGCATCGATGGAGACACCGTATTTCTTACCGATGCTCCAAAGGCTGTCTCCGCGCACTACTGTGTGAACCTTTGCCTGTGCCGCAGCGGGGGGGGTATGCGCGGGTGTCGGGGCAGCAGGAGTGGTGTCTTCGTAAACGGCTGGTTCCTCGTAGGCGGGATTCACATCGGAAGGCAGCGTCGGTGTACCTGTGGTGTCGTAATCAGGAGCTGCGTAGGGATTGGAAACGTCGTAATCCTCGCTGCCTCCTTGGTTGGCGCAGGAGACGAGGAGGAGCGGGAAAAAAGACAGTGCGATGATGGATTTGTGTTTCATGATTTCAGAAGGTTCGGTTCGCTGGGAGGCGAATGAATATCGCCCTGTGAAGAAACGATTGCCGGATAGGCTTTTGTTCAAGCGCAATTATTCCGCCACCGAAAAAACATTCGAGCCGCCGCCTCCGTATGGGCTGCGAGTTCGGGCAGGGTTTCGCCACGCAGAGCAGCAACAGCTTGCGCGATCTGCATCGTGTGAGCTGGCTCGTTGCGTCTTCCGCGCATCGGCTCCGGGGCAAGATAGGGCGAGTCCGTCTCCAACATGAAACTACCCGCCGGGCAGCGCTTTACGACGGATTTCACAAGCTCCGCATTCTTGAAAGTCGCCACTCCACCGAAAGAAACCAGCCCGCCCATACCGATTACTTGATCCGCCAATTCCCACTCGGAGACGAAACAATGGAACACGGCGCGGACGCGGGTGGCAAAATCCGAGTAAATATGCAGAGCGTCCTCGAACGAAGCTCGACCTTCCCGGTCGCGGGTGTGGATCACGACATTCAAGCTGGCGGAAGCGGCGAGTTCGAAATGCTGGATGAGGAAATCGCGCTGCCGTTTCCTGAATTCCGCATCCACCCATCCATCTGGGGTCGGGTGGAAATAATCGAGACCCGTCTCGCCCAGCGCACACACGCGGGGATCTCCGGCGAATGCGGCGAGCCGCCCCACGGCATCGTCAGGAGCTTTGTGGACATCGCAGGGATGGATGCCGATGGCAGCCGACACATGGGGGTTGTTCGCCAGTTCCAAATTCAGCGGCAAGTCCTCAAGGCAGGTTGCCAGCGTGACCATACGGCGAACACCGGCGTCGGTGGCGCGGCGAATGATTTCATGCCGTTCATCGTCCCCAAAACGTGTGGACGCCAGATGGCAATGCGAGTCGGTGATCATTGCACTCCGTTACATGCCGCGAGCAGCGAGGCCACTTTTCCGAAATCCTTCACACCCGGCGAGACCTCTGCGCCCGACGCCACATCGATGGCGACCGGCCGCACCTGCGCCACCGCCTGCGCGGCGTTTCCTGGAAAAATTCCTCCGGCGAGGATCACCGGAATCGCGGGGAAACTTTCCTTGAAGCGCTTCGCAAGCGTCCAATCGAACGTCTCGCCCGTGCCTCCGAAAACCTGAGGCGCGTGCGCGTCCAGAAGCACCGCATCCGCGCCGTAATTTCCCGCGGCAGCGATACCCGCCGCATCCCTCACGCCCACCGCCTTGATGACAGGGATACCTGCGTTGCGAAATCCGGCGACGCAGTCCGGCGTCTCATCGCCATGTAGCTGCACCACATCGATCATTCCTTCGCCGTAAAGCCGGTAAGGCAAATCGCCACCCTCGTTTACGAAAACGCCAACGCGCAGAACGCCGCCCGCCAGTTCCTTCATCCAGCGGTTCGCACGGGGATCGAGGAAACGCTTCGATGAAGGCCAGAAATTGAAGCCGACGGCATGGACTCCCATCGCCGCAAGCCGCTCCGCTTCGGATCGTATCGTTACGCCGCAAATTTTCAGCGATGTTCCTTCGCCTGCCAAAAAATCCGTATTTCGCACCTCCGCAGCTTTTCCACAGGTCTATGGCATTGCAAGCTGCCATAACAGAATTTCATCTGGCCAAATGTCACACGAAAATCCAGTCTGGCCGCGGAAACCTGGAATCATACAGGCGAGCCAATTGAAATATCCTTTCTCCGAAACTTCCGATCACCTGCCATGCGCACCAAAACCCCCTCCGCCGCCTTATTCTCCAGCCACAGGAAAAACCTCTCCGCCTTGCTCGGCGAGCGCTCGATGGCGGTCATTCAACCCAACGACTTGCAGGTAACCAACGCGGATGCATTCCACACATACAAGCAAAACAACGACTTGTTTTACCTAACCGGCGTCGCCCAGGAAGAAACCGTGCTGATCCTTTTTCCAGACGCGCGTGAGCCGGAAGACCGCGAGATCCTTTTCCTGCGTGAGCCCAATGAACACCTCGCGATCTGGGAGGGTGCGAAGCTTTCCAAGCAACTAGCCCGGGAGCGCACGGGCATCAGCCGGATCGAGTGGACTTCCGATTTCAACGTCATCTTCGCCCGCCTCATGCAGCAGGCCGAGTCCGTTTATCTCTCCATCAACGAACACCCGCGCGGGGATCTTTCCTACGTCACGAAATCGCTGCGCTTCGCCAGGGACTGCAAGGAGCTTTTCCCGCTGCACAACTACCGCCGCCTCGCACCTCTGATCTACGGGCTGCGCACGATCAAATCGGCGGAAGAAATCGAGTTCACCCAGACCGCTTGCGACATCACCGAGGCAGGCTTCCGCCGCGTGCTGGGATTCGTCGAGCCTGGTGTGGGCGAGTGGGACGTCGAAGCCGAGTTCGTCCATGAGTTCATCAAGCGCGGTTCGCGTGGCTTTGCCTACAACCCGATCATCGCGGGCGGACTCAACGCCTGCGTCCTTCATTACATCCCCAATGACCAGCCTCTCAAGGAAGGCGAACTCCTCTTGCTCGACGTCGCCGCAGAATACGGTGGCTGGAATGCCGACATGACGCGCACGATACCCATCTCGGGAAAATTCACGCCGCGCCAGAAAGAAATATACAACGCCGTGCTGCGGATGGTGCGCTACGCGGACTCCATCCTGCGCCCCGGAATATTCATGTCAGAGTATCAGAAAATGATCGTCGAACAGATGGACAAGGAACTCATCGGTCTCGGCCTCTACACCGCGGAGCAGGCCGCCGCCGCGCCTAAGGACAAGCCGCTCGTTAAAAAGTATTTCATGCACGGCACCTCCCATCACCTCGGTCTCGACGTCCATGATGTCTGCCCCGCCAACCAGCCCGTCGCTCCAGGCATGATCTTTACCATCGAGCCGGGCATCTACATCCCGGAAGAAGGCATGGGTGTCCGTCTTGAGAACGATTACCTCATCGGTGAGAACGCCAACATCAACCTCATGGCGAACATCCCCATTGAGGCCGACGAAATCGAGGCGCTGATGGCGCGCTAGGATCACTCTCCTTGCGGGAAAATCTCCTCTATCGGCGTTTCGGTTTTCTCATCCATCCATTTCTCCAGCGCTGCCTTCATCGGCGCGAGGATGCCTGGATTTTCCTTTGCCACGTCCAGCTCGCTATAGGGATCCGGCTTTCTGGAAAACAGCGCGAAGTGCCGTCCACCCTCTGCCGTAGGCGTGCAGATCAGCTTCCACTTCTCCGTCATCAAGCAGCGCTGTTTGGCCTTTACGAGCGGTTCTTCGAATTCATCCTTCAGCACGAATTGATAGTTGAACGAGTCGTCGATAAAATTCATCCGGTCCATCGGCGGAAGCTTGGGACGCTCGATCCCCGGCACTCGGAACTGGACGAAGGGAAATCCAGTCTCGCCATAGTAAGCGCGGCTCACAGGAGTCTCGCCGCCTCCCAGCCATCCGGCGAAACTTTTCCCCTCCCATGAGTCCGGCTTAGGCGCACCCACCAAATCCGCGATGGTCGGCGCGATGTCGATCGTTCGTACCTGAGCCGCGATCTTCACCGCCTCCGTGCCCGGCACATGAAAAAGCAGCGGCACATGGTTGCCACGCGCGCCGCCGTTGAAGGTAAGACCGTGGCCGAGTGTAACGCCTTCCTCGTAGAGGTTGTCGCCATGATCGGCGGTGATGATCACGATGGTTTTCTCCTCTAGTCCTTGCCTTTTCAACTCGTCGAGGATCATGCCGACATTGTCGTCGAACTGCCGCGTGCAGCCGTCGTAGAGATTACGGATCTGCCTGATCTCCTTTTCTGGCAGCGCCTTCCACTTATTCTCCAGATCCGTGCCGCCAATGAACGAATCGATGTCAAAATCCACCCCGCTCTTGTTGGGTCCGGCGTAATCCGGATCCGCAAACATGCCGCAGTAAGGTTCGGGGCTGCGGTAGGGCAGGTGGTTGCAAGAATAGAACACGTGCCAAAAAAACGGCGCGCCGCTTTCCGAGACATCTCCAAGACGTTTTTTCACTCGCTCCGTCACCACTTCGGGAGTCACAAATTGCGCGAAGGAACCGAGCTGCGGGAATACCGCGTAACCCGCCGGATGGTCGAAATACAGTGGAATCACAAAGTGTGCCATCACCACCGCCTGACTCATATAGATCTTGAAATTGTCGAAGCTCGAAACGGAAACATGCCCGAAGCCAAGTGGCATCAGCGCGAAATACCCCGCGCACCAATCCCCGAAAACCGCGGTCTCGTATCCCTCCTTCGCAAGCACCCGCGCCAACGGCTCCACCCGCGATTTCGCAGCATCCACCGTTTCCGAGTCCGGATACATGTGACGGAAACCGTGCGTGTGTGGATACATGGAAGACATCAGCGACGTGCCGGATTCCAAGGTCGAGGCGATAGGCGTGAAGCAATTCCCCAGATCCACCGATTGCGCCGCCAAAGCATCAATCCGCGGCGAAACGCCACCCGCCGCCAAACCATCCGTCCGTCCCGGGCGATAGCCGGCGTATCCAAGCCGGTCACCACGCAGAGAATCGGAGCCGATCAGGATGACGTTCGGACGCTTGCTCTCGCCGCCTTTCCCAACAGCCGCTCCCGCACGCTCCGCACTCGCCAGTTTCCAACCCGCCAGCGCGACACCCAGCCAAGCTGCCGCCATCATCACCGCACGACCTTTCCGGGAAAAAATCCGCCAATACCACACCGCCACATAGGCCAGGACCGCAACCGGCAGCGCCTTGAAGAGCAGGAAAAAAAACACCGGCCTGGCTCCATCCGGCACAATGTTTAGAATCTCGTAATACCAGTGGCCAAACTTGGCATCGTTCAAAAAGTAAGGCCGCGTATCCACCAGCCTGAGCACGAAAAAACCGTGCACCGCAAAAGCGCTGCCCAACGCCAGTGCCACCTTTCCCCAACCTGCGCGCATCCCAAACCGGGCGCAGATCGCGGAGATGAACGGCCTCACCACGACGGCGAAAAGCACCGCAAGGATCGCGTAGGCGAAAAGCACCTGCACGTTCTGCCAGATCAGAAAATCGAGATACTTCTCCCGCGCCAGCGCACTGAACTTGTTCTCCATCCCGCTGGAAGTCTGACCCAGCTTCACCAGCGCCAGAACGTATTGGAAAAGGAAGAAAAACGCCGTGCCGCACAAAGTCAGCCCGTATCCGCAATGCAACGGCGCTCTCTCGATGTTTTTCTCTCTCACGGCTCCTTCTTCGCGGGTGTTTCAACGAATACCCATCTGGGATTTACAATCTCGCGAATCACCACCCCGTTGGGAGATTGCACACCTTGCGGAACATGGAGCCGCAGGATCAATGGCACCGCACCACCATCCGACCCGTCAATGAGCTCCGACATCCGTTGCGCAAGCTCTCCATCGCGCGGCACATAGCCGAAGAGCACCGAATCACCCTTCAGCACCGTCATCCGATAGCTCTCGAACGACGCAGAATCGGAGAACTCGTGACTGTGATAAAAATCCTTTTCCACATAAACCCGGAAATCCCCCGTATATCCGCCGGGTCTCTTACTCGCGAACTCATCCCACGCCATCGGTTGGTAACAGACAAAGGTTTCCCAATCCACCTTCGCCTCTTTTTCTGAAATCGCCTCCACCAACAACTGGCTCTCCACACCATTCTCCAGCTCGCAAACGACCATCCAGAAAGACGCATGCCTCTCGATCGTCAGCGGATCCATCCCCATGATGTTAACCACACGCACCGCCTCCGGAACGGAGTCCGCATAGTAGTTCTCCAACAATGGCCGCACCCTGTCCGCCTGGCGCACATGCAGCAGCATTTCTTCGGTCGACCTCGCATCAAAAAATCCCCGCACCGCCCTCTCCAACGCACCGATCATGATCTCCGCGTCCATTTCCTCAACCCTTTCCTTCTCTCGTGCGGTGAGCGACTCCTCCTCCAAGCTTCGCCCTTGTTCCTCCCCTCGATTCAAATTGATAAGCGACCACAATATCGCGACCGTGAAGATACAAGCCACCGCCGCCACCCAGCCCCACGGAACCTTTGTTTCGGCAACCACCTGATTCTCCCACGGCTCCTCACTCAAGGGGACATCGCGTTCGATCAGGGATCCCACATCCGGCTCGTTCGAGCGGATTTTCAAATCATCCTTCAGCGAAGCCTCCAACCGGGCGTTTGTAGGGATTACCCCCACCTTCACTGGCGGCAACTCCTCCACCTCCTCAGCCGCATCCTTGTGCAGCCGCACGAAGCGCAGTTTCTCCTCGGCGCCTTCATCCACAGGCCTGAGCTCTATCTTGTCCTTTTCCTTTGCCATCGGCTGGGAAAGGAAAGCAGAAATGCCCATCGACGCAACGATTGGTTGTCACATAAAGTTGTCCCCGGAAAGTGATCCATGCCTAAGAAACCGAGAATCCTCATCCTCACCGCCGCTTTCGGCGAGGGACACAACAGCGCCGCGCGCAACCTGTCCCTCGCTCTCGCCGACATCGGCGCGGAAACCCGTGTGGCGGATCCCTGCGTGCTGTCCGCGCCGAACTCCACGGCGCTCATCCAGTGGGGATACCGCCTCGTCACCACACATTTTCCGCGCATCTGGGAGGCCGTCTACCGCGGCACCGACAAATGCGATTTCTCCCGCCCCGGCCTCCCTCTCATGCGAGCCCCGGAGAGCTACCTGCAAACACTCGTATCGGAATACCAACCGGACGCCATCGTCTCCACCTACCCCGTTTATCCCTACTTCCTTGAGCGGAACTTCCGGGAAACCGGGAATCGCCTGCCCGTATTCACCGTCGTAACCGACTCCATAGAGATCAACGCATCGTGGCTCCGCACCCCCACGGATCATTTCCTCGTGACCGACCGCACCACCCTGGAGACCATGCGTTGCTGGGGCATTCATGAGGAAAAAATCATCGACACCGGCTTCCCCGTGAACCCGGCCTTCTCGGGACTCGCGCCCGTCCCGGCGGAGGATTCCTGCTCCCCCTTCCGCATCCTCTATTTCCCGACTGCCAAGAAACCCTTCGTCCGCCGCCACAGCCGCGCCCTTCTCGAAGCTTCTCCTGATGTCCACCTCACCATTGTCATGGGGAAAAACTTCCGCCTCCTTCAATCCCGCGCGCGTGAGATCAAGGCAGCCTACCCAGGCCGCGTCCGTCTGTTAGGCTGGACGCGGAAAGTCCCGCAGCTTCTCAACAGGCATCACATGGTCATTGGCAAAGCCGGCGGAGCCACCGTCCACGAAGCCATCGCCGCCCGCTGCCCCATGCTCATTCACCATCTGGTTCCCGGCCAGGAGGAGGGAAACCTCCGCCTCCTCCAGCAACTCGGGGCTGGCGACCTCGCCGAGCACCCCAGGGAACTCACCGAAGCCGTCGCACAAATCCTCGCCCACGGCGCTCGAAAATGGCGCACCATGAAAGCAGCCCTCGCCTCCCACAACCGCAACGACGGAGCCCTCACCGCCGCACGCTTCATTCTCTCTTCGATCAATGATCGTGGATTGGGAATGGAAGATCGCGGATAGCAAAAATCCACCATCCACCATCTTATTCCCATGCCCGACTTCCTCTTCGACATCGGCAAAGTCCTCCTCGATTTCGACTTCGAGACCTCGCTGAAATCATTCCTCCCGCCCGATCACCCCGATCCCGCCTCCGCCCTTTCCGTGCTGCTCGCCAAAAAGGACGAGTTTGAAGCTGGCCGCATCTCCGTCACCGACTACACCGCTTGGGCGCTCGCCACCCTCGGTTCCGACGCCCCACACGAACGCTTCCACCACTCCTGGCGGCACATCTTCACCCCGAACGAACCGATGTGGGAAATCGTCCGCCGCCTCCATGCCGCCGGCCATCGCCTCATCCTGTTTTCCAACACGAACGCCATCCACTGCCCTTGGATCTTCGAAGCCTATCCCGCGTTCTCTCTTTTCCACGGTGCCGTTCTTTCCTACGAGGTCGATTCCATCAAACCCCACCCCGAAATCTACCGCCACGCCATCGATCAATACTCCCTCGTCCCCGAAAACACCCTCTACATCGACGACCTCCCCGCCAACATCGCCACCGGCATCCAGTTCGGCCTACGCACCCACCAATACGATCTCACCAACCACGCCGCCTTCGAACGCTGGCTTCATGCGGAGCTACCCTCGCTGGGCGGGACTTCCGCTTAACCGAGTCCGTGATTCGATGTTTCTCATAAACAGAAGAATCACGATCCGCCGGGGCATGCGTGATGCGCGCGATGATTATGGCGTAAAATTCAAAATCTTCTCCCGAGCCCACGGAGATCCGCCCGCTCCGCTCCAACCGCTCCCGCTCGCTGGTGACGAGAGCGATTGGCAGAGGGACATGTTTTACTTCGGAATTGAGTTCAGCGTGAAATACGCCTCCAGCGAGTTCCAGACCGGCGCACCGCCGAACAGGCCTGCGGTGTCGGGCAGGTTGATGTGATAGATGCGGACAAGCCATTTGTCGCCTTCACCGAAACCGGTGGGACGGAGGGTGATGGAGAGGCGGTCGGAGGAAATTTCCGCTCCCGCGAGAGACTCATCCCGCTTGTCATGCTCCGGCGAGCCGTATTTCTCATCGTTCGTATAGAACCATGACGAGACCTTGAATTTTGCGGCCAGCGCATCGGCGGTGACATCCGCTGCGAGCGGTTTCGTGAAATGCACTTTGAAACCGGTCTTGTCCGAGGAAACGTGATGGATATCGGCCGGAACGGTTTTTCCATCCCAAATGATCTGCTGCAGAGCATCCTGATCGCCACCATTTGAAAGCCAACCGCGACCGGTCTGGCCAATGAGCAGGCTGGAGTCCGGCAGGAAAACAGGGCGCATCACACCCGACGAAAGTCCGCGGCCGAAGGGAACCACGCTACCTTGATCCTCGCCGTTCACCTTTTCCGTCACGACTCGGAGCATGGTGGAGAGCGTTTGATCGCCGATGAAGGCTTGGCCTTTATAAATCCCGAACTTGCCGCCTGTAGTGTCCCAAGCCGGATTCCCGGGGGAGTTGGCAAGCTTGCCATGAGGCAACCAAACCGCGCCTTTGCGTAGCTTGTCTTTCCAAAGCGGAAACTGGATTTCCGGGGATTCCGGAGTCATGCCCGGCAGACTGACGAGACCGGAAATGTGACCATAGAATTTGCCCTGCTCCAGCGGCACCCACTTCGAGGAGCCGACGTATTCGCCTTGGTTTTCGGCATACCACAGGCGGCCTTCGGGATCGAAGCCGATACCCGCCGGGCTGCGCAGGCCGTTTGCGTAGGGTTCGAATTTGCCTTCCGGTGTTACCCTGCATGCCCAGCCACGATAACCTTCCATGGATCCCATGAACGGGCCACCTGCACGCCACGAAGTCTTATCGCTTTTGCGGTCGTGGGAGAGATTGAGCAGGAAATAGTAATTCCCCGCTTTGTCCCGAACCGGGCCGTGGGTGTATTCGTGGTAGTTAGCGTGGAAACCAAAGTCATCGCAAAGGGTGACGAAGGTATCCGCACGGCCATCCCGGTCGGAATCAATGATGCGGGTGATCTCGGGTTTCTGGGAAATGACGATGCGGTCGCCTTTGTCGTCCTCGATGACAACTCCGAGAGAATCGTAAACATTTTCCGCGAACAGGGACCATTTCCCATCCCGAATGCGCCATACGCCAGCGGTGCGGGTGGAGACGACAATGGTGCCGTTTTTCGCAACGGCGATGCCCGTCGGCTCGAAAAGCTGGGTGCGCCCGAATAGATCGAGCGGCGCGGCCCATGTGAGAGAGGAATAGCCGGCGGGGAGTTCCAGAGGTTTTTTGCCGGGTTTGGATGGTTTTTTGACAAGGGGCTGCGGAGTCCAGTCCTCGCCGCGAGGCAAAGCCGGTCTGGCCACGATACCACCGGCGAGGCGGGCGCTGAGAGTGTGGGTTTTCACCTCGGTGGAGACGGGCAGCAGCCAGACTCCGTCCTTGAGTTCACCGCCATCGACCTTCACATCAGCCAAGCCATCTAGGCGGAGGCGGAAGCCCTGCTTCTCCGCGAGCTTGCCTGCGACCGCGATCACAAGCCCGCCATCATCCGCGATTCGCACGGTCTGGGTCAGCGAGTTTTTCCCCACGCGGAAACGGAACGAAGGTTCGCCTTTGGAAGAAAGCCGGTGACCAAGGTATTCCGAATTGAGGGCTGCGAGACGGTCAACCAGATCGACCTTGTCATTGAGGTATTTGATTTGCGCCTCGGAATCGTTCACATCGGGTTCCTTGAATTCGAAATCAACGGTCTCCCCGCCGGCGGTGAGCGGGGCGAGCAACGGGCCGCCCTGCTGGTAAATTTTCGCACCGTTGCCGAGCGCGACCGGATTGCCGCCGCGCGCGGTGCGCTCTTCCTTGAGGTTGAGGAAGCCGCCGCTCCAGATTTTCCGGACGGATAGGTAACGGGGATCGAAGGCGTAGCTCATGCCGTTCGGCTGCCCCACGGCAACGGCGCGGCCGCTGGTGCCTGGCAAGGCCACGCGGAACACGCGGGTGCGGTCGGCGACGGGCTCCTCATTCGGAATATCCAGCGGCGAGGCGGCGGCCGGGGCGTCCTTCTTTTGGAGCATCACCTGGGCGGGGCCGGCCGCGTAACCGTCCGCCATCGTGCGCACGTAATGCCAGACCGCTTCCAAGTCTTCATCGGAGATGACCTCGGGCGCGAACATCGGCATGATCGCCCCGTAGGCCGTGCCTTTCGTCGCGCCTTTTTCGGAGACCGCCAGGGCATCCCATGATTTGCGGATCGAGTCGTTGAAATAGGCTCTGTCCGCCTTGACCTTCTTTTTCTCTCCGTTGGCGGGGATCACCACCTCGCGCTCGCGAGGATCGGTGAGGAACAGGCCGTGCAGGTTCGGGCCGGTTTTGGCAGAGGGATCGTCCTTGGCTGTCGAATGGCAAACCACGCAGCCCATCGACTCGTAAACTTCCTTGCCACGCTCCACCGCGTCGTACTCCTCCTGGCCCCAAGCGGCTCCCGCTGCGAGCATGGGGATCGCGATGATTTTGATCGTTTTGTTCATATCTCTGTGAAAGTCGTATTTTTTACCGCGCCAAGGACAGATGACCACCACGCACGTCATGGTCAACACACAGGCGGCAGGCCATTTGTAGGTGCTCGCAGGGATTTGTAAACCCACGGAATATTTGCGCCTGCCATTTGCAATGGATGTGTCCGGGGTGAAAGACCAGTGATGGATGAACTAAGGCCGGAGCTCCAGTGGCCGCTAGGAGAAATTATAAGCATCCATATCGAACACCACGGTGACGTCTTCGGGGAGCGTGGTTTTTTGAGGACGGACTGGACGTGGTTGGTGAGCGGGCGGTTTGGGAAGCCGCTTACTGCCAGGGCAAAGACCGATAGAACGAACGTACCAATTTGAACGATTCATCAAAATCGGGGAGATTTCCTTGGATTTCATCCGCAAGGGTTGCGTATTCCTGTTCGGCTCGTCTCCGCAGTTCCGGATCGTCGAGTGAATCACGTTTCGGTTCGATACCTCTCGCTTGAGCCTTGGTAATCAGATTTTCGAGAACTGATTTCTTCTGAGTCGCGCTGATACCGGAGTCCAAGAGGAAGCGGAGATCGTAAATGTCCTGCCTCCGATACCGGTTTCTCTTTTCCTGCTGCATCAGCGCCCGTAGCTTTTCCGCGATAAGATCGGGGAGGGCGTAGGCCTGCAGGCTCACCCCATCGCCAAGATCAATTTCCTCTATGTCGATGATGGCCTCATTGAGGCTGAAATCGATTTTGACGAGCGTGGGTGATTGACCTGCCATCAGCCGCTTGTGCTTGGGGGTGCCTTTGTATGCATAACCGATCTTCAGTTCCAGATTGGGAAACTTTGAGTCGTCGTTCGGAGGATTGATACGACAGCCCTGAAGCTGGCAATCGAGGCCGTAGTCGGAGTCGGCGGCAGCCATCGCCAAACTTCGCCGGAGCGTTTTCTCAAACTCTTCCATGTCGATTTCGTTCCTCGTTGCCGACGTCGAGAAGTCCAGATCTGTTGTGAACCGCTCGCTGTGGTAACGGATACCCATAAGGATGCCCCCTTTCATTACCATCGTGCTCCGCAGCTTCAGGTCATGGGAAACCGCTGTGAGAATGATGCGGATCGCTTGCCGGAATTCCTTCAGGCTCTCCGGCGCGTCCTCCACCCAAGAATCGAGTCCATAAACCGGGTTTGTCATGATTTCCCGGGCAGATCGATGTTCAGCGAAAGGCACCATTTCTCCGACCATTTCGGAAAATACTCTTCCGTGGCGTCCAGTTTCCTCGATCCTCCCCGGGTGGCGAATTTCACCCATTGGCCAATCGTCTCGTTTTGGATTCCCAGGCGCTCTTCAAGGATGTAGCCGGCGCGCACCTTGTCGATGGGGCGACCGTATTCATTGATTTCGTAAACGATGGGAGCGATGAAGTTTGGGGCTTCGTTTTCGAATACCTCGATGACATGGCGAAGCCCTCCGCAGAGTTCCGGGCTCTCCAGCATGTCGAGAAATGTGCGCCCGATGGTGGATACCCTCATGCTCCGGTCTCGGATGTTTTTGAATGCGCCCAGCCGGGTCGAGTTGATCCGGTGTATTTCGGTCTTACCGATTTTGGAAAACTTCGTGCGGGTCAGTAACGGCATCCCTTCTTCACGGTAAGTGTCAAGATTCTCACCCAGATCTTTGCGCATTCTTTCATTCGCAAGTTCCGCCCATTTTTTGGGATCGGGCGAAGAGAGGAACAGTTTCGCAGGGAGACGATTTGTCAGCCCATGATAGCTCATAGCGCTCAAGTGGGAGACATATGAAAATGGATCCAGAACACACGCAACATCCTCTGGGTTTGCATCTTTTCCGCCAAGCACGCGGTAGGCCTTCCCGCGAAAATCCGGAAGTTCCTGCAATATTGCAGAAGATTCCAAGCTCTTGATCACTCGATTCAGATCCGTCGAGTTAGCGCGCTGCTTGGAGAGATTGTCCAAGGGTTCCCCACTACAAGATTTCTCCAAATACAGCCTGTGGACCACTACTCCCAACCCGTACCGCGTAACCAGCTGATCTTGCAGTTTCGCAAGAATAAGGGTAACAGCTTTGGATAGTGTCATTAGCGGGGATAGGAACGTCCTTAGGACGTTCCTATCCCCGCTTGATAACACTGTCAATCCCTTCTTAGCCGAGAATTTTTCTTGAATTTCATTTATAACCGTATACCTTACGTCCTAAGGACGTAAGGTATACGGTTTGAATATATTTTGTGAATCTGCTGATCGAAATGCCTACGAAAAATTATACGCATCCATATCGAACACCACGGTCACGTCCTCGGGCAGGGTGGTTCTGCGGAGGACGGCCTGGACGTGGTTGGTGAGCGGGCGGGCTTTGTGGGCGCGGAGGGTGATTTGGAAGCGGAACTGGTCGTGGGAGCGGATCAGGGGGCTGGGGAGGACTTCGCCGAGGGTGATACCGTCCGGTAGATCCTCCTTGAGGCGGAGGTGGAGCGTCTGGAGGGTGAACTCGGCTCGGCGCTCGTGGGTGGATCTCGCGGTCAGGACCGCGCAGTGGGCGAAGGGCGGGAAACGGAACTGGCGGCGCATTTCCATCTCCTGTTCGGCGTAACCATCGAAGTCGTGCTTCCGCGCGAACTGGATGCTGGGCGAGTGCGGGGTGAAGGTCTGGACGATGACCTCGCCCTCCAGCTCTCCCCTCCCCGCCCGTCCGGCGACCTGGGTGATGAGCTGGAAAGTCCTTTCCCCCGCGCGGAAATCCGGGACGTGCAGGCCGAGGTCGGCGTTGAGGATTCCCACCAAGGTGACGTTGGGGAAATGCAGGCCCTTGGCGATCATCTGGGTGCCGATGAGGACGTCGATCTTGTTCGATTTGAATTTCCGCAGAATGTCTTTCAGCGCGTTCTTGCGGCGCATCGCATCGGCATCGATGCGGGCGAAGCGGGCTTCCGGCAGCACCTTTTGCAACACCTCCTCGACCTTCTGCGTGCCGTAACCCTGGAGCGCGATGCCGGGATCTTTGCACTCCGGGCATTTCTTCGGAACGATGGATTGGTGGCCGCAGACGTGGCAGACGAGGCGCTCATCGGTGCGGTGATAGGTGAGCGCGACGGCGCAGTGCGGGCACTCGCAAACGTGGCCGCAGGAATGGCATTGCAGCGAGCGGGCGAAGCCGCGGCGGTTGAGGAAAAGGATGGATTGCTCGCCCTTTGCGAGGCGTTGTTCGAGGGCGGTGCGGAGGCGGTCGGAAAGGATCGCAACCTGGCCTTTCTGCTTCTGCTTTTCCAAACGCATGTCGATCACGCGGACGAGCGGCATGGAATGGGCGTCGGCGCGCTTGTCGAGGCGGAGGAGATGGTATTTCCCGGAAAGGCAGTTCTGCCAGCTCTCCAGCGAGGGCGTGGCGGAGCCGAGGACGACGGCGCACGGCTCGAACGCGGCGCGCAAAACCGCCACATCGCGGGCGTGGTAGCGGGGCGGGCTTTCCTGCTTGTAGGAGGACTCGTGCTCTTCATCGACGATGATCAGCCCGAGGTTCGGCAGCGGCGCGAACACGGCGGAGCGCGCGCCAATTACGATGCGCGCCGTACCTTTTCGGATGCGGTGCCACTCATCGAAACGCTCGCCCTGCGAGAGGTGCGAGTGGAGGACGGCGACCTGGTCGTTGAGCTGGGAAAAGCGGGCTTTGAAACGGCGGACGGTCTGCGGCGTGAGCGCGATTTCCGGAACGAGGACGAGCACCGTTTTCCCCAGATCGAGCGCGGCTTGGGCGGCCTGGAGATAGACCTCGGTTTTGCCGGAGCCGGTGACGCCTAACAGAAGAAAAGGTTTCACCGCAGAGTCGCTGAGGTCGCGGAGAGCCGCGGAGATGGCATCAAAGGCTTCCTGTTGCTGGTCGTTTAGGACGAGGGGTTCGGAGGGAATGACGGTTTCCTCGGCTTCGGGGTCGCGGCGGACTTCCTCGGTGGAAATGGTGATAAAACCTTTCTCCGCGAGGCTTTTCAGGGAAGGCGCGGTGCTCTCGCCGAGATCGGCCACGGCCATCGTCCGCTCCGGGGCGTGGAGCAGGATGGTGAGGATGGCGTGCTGTTTCGCGGCGCGTTTCTCCAGTTTCGCGACCGCCTCGGGATCGGGATCCGCCACGGCGGTGGCGATGCGGCGGGTCTTGGCGGAGTTGTCCTCCGTGCGCACCGCCTCGGGCAGGATGGAACGGATCACGCCCTCGATACTGGATCCATAGTAGCCCGCGATCCAATGTGCGGTTTTCAGCAGCACAGGCGTGATGAGAGGCTCGGGGTCGATCAGGGATTTCACCTCGCGCATGGCAAACTCGCTCTGTTCCGGCGGGGGCGACACGGAAAGCACCGTGCCGGAGGTCGTCTTCTGCCGGATCGGCACGCGCACCCGACAGCCGGCGACGACAGCCAGCCCCTCGGGGATGGCATAGTCGAAAACAAGCTCCGAAGGGCCGTCAATGAGGACGCGGGCGATCACCCCCGTTTATTGAACGCCGGATGACGAACGTCCAACATGGAAAGCTGTGAAAATGATGGAGCTTCACGCGGCTGACTTGTAGGCTTGGTGCAGATGCTCCCTGAAATCCTGACAAACGTGCCCGGTGAGAAATCGCTACAACTGGCGGCTCGATTGGCGGAGGTGGAGTGCCGGAACACGACGTTTCTCTGCGAAGGCTGGCCGATTTTCTGGGAGCGGGCGGAGGGCGCGAACGTCTGGGACGCGGATGGGAATCGTTTTTTAGATATGACCAGCGGCTTCGGCGTGGCGGGGCCGGGCCATGGATTCACGGGGGAGGCGTTGCGGAATCAGAGCGTGTCCCTCATGCACGCGATGGGTGATGTGCATCCGGCACGCGTCAAGGTGGAGCTTTGCGAGGCGCTTTCGCAGATCACCTTCGAAAAATGGGATGGAAAGAAGGGGAAATGCCTGTTCGGGAATTCCGGCTTCGAGGCGGTGGAGGCGGCGCTGAAAACAGCGGTGCTGGCGACGGGGCGTAGCGGAATCCTTTCGTTTCATGGCGGGTATCACGGGTTGGGTTACGGGGCTTTGCTCGGGCAAGGGATCGGTTGGTTCCGCGAACCGTTCGAGGGGCAGATGGCTAAGGTCACGCAGCGGTTGGTGTTTCCAAGGACAGAGGCGGAGCTCGCTGCCTTCCGCGACTTGCTGTGGAAGATCGACGGCCTCGGAATCGGCGCGGTGCTGGTGGAGCCGATCCAAGGGCGGGGCGGGATTGTGGTACCGCCGGAGGGATTCCTGACAGAGCTGCGGAACTGGTGCGATACGGTAGGCGCGGCGCTGATTTTCGATGAAATCTACACAGGTTTCTGGAGGACGGGAAAAATGTTCGCCTGCGAATGGGAGGGCGTTTTTCCGGATCTCATTTGCCTAGGGAAAGCCTTGGCCGGGGGCTTTCCCATTTCCGTTTGCGTCGGCAAGGCGGAGATCATGGACGCCTGGCCTGAGAGCGGCGGAGAGGCTCTGCACACCAGCACCTTTCTAGGCAATCCACTTGGCTGCGCGATGGCCATCGAGGCGATACGCAGATACCGCGAGCCGGCAACGGCGGCGATGGTGACGGCGGCGGCGGCACAGCTCGGAAAATCACTGGCCGGGCTTTCGGGGCTCGCTTGTGTTCGGGAAATTCGTGGACGTGGCCTGATGATGGGGCTGGAAACCGATGGTGGTGAACGTGCGCTCAAAGCCGTGAAAGGATTGCTCCAGGACGGCGTGATCACCCTTCCCGACGGGCCGCTCGGGGATGTCGTGGCTTTCACTCCGCCGTTTTGCGTTTCCCCGGAGGAAATCGACTTTGCGATGGGCAAATTGCGCGGGCGATTGGCTGAGTAAGCCCATCATCGCCCCTTGCCCTTGCGACGTGCATCGGCTAGTGAATGGGCGCACCTTCCCTGCAACGCCTTTGCTCCACCTAAATCCCACCCCTCTCACCCTTTGGCTTGGCATCGCCGCATTGCTCGGGGTGGCTTGGCTTTGCACGCTTTCCTGGAAGCGAAGCCCGCATCCGAGACGCACCGCCATCCTCGAAACCCTGAGGTTTTTCATCGCCGCCATCGTCGTGATGCTGCTCTGGCAGCCGGAGTGGCGCACGGTTGTCAATCCGACCACCAAGCCCCAGATCGCGATCCTATGGGATGATTCGGGTTCCATGAAAACCCTCGACGCCCGCTTGCCCGCCGCGCTCGCCGGGGAGGGAAAAGCCGAATCCATCGTCGCCCGGGCCGAGTGGGTGGAGAAAGCCCTGGCCTCCGATCTCTGGACGCCGCTGCGTTCCAATGGCGCGAACGAACTCATCACCCGCCCTTTCGCATCGCCGACCGATGAGGGACTGAACGGCACCGACATCTCAAAACCTCTGGAGAGTCTGTTAGAGGAGGAAAACAACCTGCGCGCCGTCGTCATGCTCAGCGACGGCGATTTCAACCTCGGCCAGCCACCCGTCGGTGCGGCGCAAAAATACCGGCTGCGCGGCGTGCCGATTTTCACCATCCCCGTGGGCAGCGAGACGCGCCTGCCGGATCTCGACCTGCTCACCGTCACCGCGCCGACCTATGGCATCGTCGGCGAGAACGTGCAGATCCCTTTCACGATCCGCTCCTCGCTGGACCGGCAGGTGCGCACCATCGTCCGCCTCCGCGATGAATCCGGTCGAGAGCGCACGAAAAACATCGTCCTCGCACCGAACGCCGAAACCTACGACTCCATCCTATGGCGCTTGGAAAAAGAAGGCTCGTCCACGCTCACCCTCTCGGTTCCGGTCGAGGACGGCGAACTGGTCTCCATAAACAACTCCCGCGCCTTCACCATTTCCGGACGCCCCGAGCGCATCCGTGTGCTCATCGTCGAGACCCTGCCGCGCTGGGAGTTCCGTTTCCTCCGCAACGCCCTCCAGCGCGACCCCGGAGTCGAACTTTCCTGCCTCCTGCTCCGCCCCGAGCTCGGTCCCGGCGGCGGCGTGGATTACATCGGGAAATTTCCCGAGACCCTGGAGGAACTCTCGAAGTTCGATGTCGTCGTGCTCGGCGATGTCGGAGTCGGGGAAAAGCAGCTCACGAAAGAACAGTGCGCCTTGATCCGCGGCCTCGTGGAAAACCAGGCGTCCGGCGTGGTATTCCTGCCCGGCCGGCAGGGCAACCAGTTCACGCTGCTCGACACCGAGCTTTCCGATCTCATTCCCGTAATTCTCGACGATCAGAACAAACTAGGCTTCCCCGAAACCCTTGCCACCCCGCTGAACCTCACCACCGAAGGCCGCGCCTCGCTGCTGACCATGCTGGGGGATTCCGAGGAGGAAAACCCCGAGATCTGGCGGCGTTTGCCCGGCTTTTTCTGGCACGCTCCGGTCATCCGCGCGAAAGGCGGCACGGAAGTTCTTGCCACCCACGCAAACCGCCGCGGCCCCTTCGGCCCGGTGCCGCTGATGGTCACCAAGGCGGCGGGCAGCGGCAAAGTCCTGTTCATGGGCATCGATTCCGCATGGCGCTGGCGGCGCGGCGTGGAAGACCTTTATCACTACCGCTTCTGGGGGCAGGTCGCGCGCTGGATGTCCTACCAGCGCAACATGGCCGCCGGACAGCGCGTCCGCCTTTTCTACACCCCGGAGCGCCCCGAACCCGGCGCGACCGTCAGCCTCAACGCCAACGCCTTCGACGCGAACGGCGCGCCGCTCAAGGAAGGCGCGGTGTCCGTGGACATCACCTCACCCGACGGTAAATCCCAGCGTATCGAACTCCAGAAAAACGAATCCGACTGGGGCTCCTACACGGGTCGCTTCAAGGTCGAGCTTCCCGGTGCCTGGAAACTCCGCGCCACCGTTTTCGGAGCCTCCGAGCTGCCCACCGAAACCACGATCCTCGCGCAGGGCGCGGACATCGAGAAATCCGGCCAACCCGCCCGCCCCGATGTCCTAGCGGAAATTTCCAAAGTGACCCGCGCCCGCAGCATCCTCCCCGACCAACTACCCGAACTCATCGGCGAGATCAACGCCCTCCCCGAGCCGCGCCCCCTCGAAAACCGCATTCCACTCTGGTCACACTGGGCGACCGTCGTGATTCTGATTCTCCTGTTAGGGACTTTCTGGGTCGGACGGAAACTCAACGGCACGTTTTAGACAAGGCCGGCTTCGGCGCAAACCTAGCGCTCGGGTCATCCTGCATCAGCATGGCAAGCACGCCGGACTGGGACAAGGTTGCGATATTTGCGGAATGACGGAAGGCAATCCAAGACCGCCACGTCTTGCTTCCGAATATGAAAATTTGAATTTTGAATTTTGGATTTTTGAGGAAGCTTCTGGGGCGGGATGAATTACAGTGAGGCGATTGAGTGGCTATTCGGAACGCAGCAGTTCGGCATTAAACTGGGGCTCGACGGGCCGAAGCGCCTGTTAAGGGAGTTTCTGGCCTTTCCTGCGTATGGGGTGCAAGTGGCGCACGTGGCCGGGACGAACGGAAAAGGCAGCACCTGCGCCATGATGGATCGTGTGGCCCGCTCCTGCGGGAAACGAACCGGGCTTTTCACCTCCCCACATCTCATCGATTACCGCGAGCGGATGCAAGTTTCCGGGGAAATGATTTCCAAAGAACACTGCGCGGAACTGCTCACGGAAGCCCGCAAGGTGTGCGAGAGGCTGGAAACGCATCCCACCTTTTTTGAAATCACCCTCGCAGTCGCGATGCGTTGGTTCCGCGAGAGTGAGTGCGAGCTGATCATTTTGGAAACAGGAATGGGCGGGCGGCTGGATGCCACTACAGCGGTGCCGGCCGACATCTGCGTGATCACACCGATCGGGATGGATCACACGCAATGGCTGGGTGACACGCTGGGAAAAATTGCGACGGAAAAAGCGGGCATTTTCCTTGAAGGCGTGCCCGCGATTTCCTCGCCGCAGGCTCCGGAGGCAAGGGAATCCCTGGAAAAAGAGGCGAACGAAAAACGGACACCGCTCGAATTTGTCGGCGAGCCGCTGGAGGGATACAGCATCGCACTGGCGGGCGCGCATCAGAAATGGAACGCCGCTCTCGCTATGGCGGCGCTACACAAGCTGGGCTTGCGGATGAGCTATGAATGCGTGATGGACGGATTGGGAAATGTTTCCTGGCCGGGCAGATTCGAGCGGATTGATTCCGAAGGCACCGAGGTGATCCTCGACGGAGCGCACAATCCCCACGCCGCGAAGGTGCTCCGCGAAACATGGATTTCAGAGATCGGCGCAGGGAAAGGCACCCTGATCTTTGGCGCGGTGGAATCGAAGGATGTGGCAGGAATCCTCGAAGAGCTAAACGGACTCACACAACGAATCCTGTTATGCGAAGTCGGCACGTCGCGCGGCCTACCCACCTCTGAACTCGCAAAATTTTTGCCCCATGGAGTGATGACCGAGAACTTTGGGGATTTCCCTGCCGCGATGGAGGCGGCCCGGAAAGAGGGCGGCCCCATTCTGGTCGCGGGTTCGCTTTTCCTGGTAGGTGAAGCGAGGGCGGCACTGCTGGATCAGGCGTTTCTGGCGAGCATGCAGTGATACCCGCAACCCATGGGACGCCCAATAGGGTGAAATTGTGGCTGGTGGCAATTGCACACCAATCCATACTTTTAAAAAAATTTGACTATTTGGTTAAGTTAATTTAAAAACACCTCGCCCACCCCGACACCCATCGGGTTCACCCTTACCAAACTGTCCCCATGAAATCGCAACTTGTTGCGTGCGCCCTCGCGTACGCTTGCCATGCCCAAGTGATGTCTGCCACCGTCTCCGCCCCATCGACGGACTGGACACCCTTGCAGGGCGAATTCGATTTTACCGACGATCAGCCTTCAGGCCTGAGCGATCTCAACATCGTGGGTGAAGGTAAGGATTACGGTTTGTTTGTGACGTATAACGAAAAAGGCAAGGATTCGACCGGGAAAGAAGGCAGCACCATGGGCTTTCGCCTGCGCCTGGACGGCTATGGCGGCAACGCCAAGACGCCGAAATTCCAGCGTGCGGCCTATCTCGGGATCGATGCGGATTTCAACGATACCATCGATGTGCTGATCGGCGTAAATTTCACAGGATCGAAGCAGGAGCTGGGGATCTACGCGCCGGGAGCCGGAGCGAACAATTCCCCTTCCAGCCTTTCCGTGGAAAAAACGCCTTTCAAGACCTATGTGATTTCCACAGACAACTACAACTACCGCCCTGTCGATCATAAGGTGGACGGAGGCACAACGAGCGACCTCAACCCCGGCAAGAAAGACGGGACGGACTACTATCTTAGCATGCTTGTTGATTTTTCTGATGTGGTAGCCTACCTGGCCGGAAACAAAATCCATATCAGCGACAACAGCTCGCTACGATTCATTGCCTCGACTTCGGTGACTGGAAACAGCCTGAACGGTGACCTCGCCGGTGTGCACGGTAGTGAGGATTCGGACAATACCTGGTCAGATCTCGGTGTCTTTACCGAGATCGTCACCGTATCGGGCAGCCCTATCCCCGAGCCGAGCGCGGCGATGCTGTGCATGGCTGGCGCCTGTCTTGGCTTGTTATTGCGCCACAGATCGACGTGAAAATTCTTACAAAAAAAACCGATCCTGTTTCCAGGATCGGTCTTTGGATCGTGATGAGAGACGGATCAGGTTAACGCTTTCTGCGGGTCATGAAAAGCGCCGCGCCCAACAGGCCGAGTAGCGCGGAGGAGGGCTCAGGAATGGCAGTGGTAACCAAAGATAGGGAATCCTCACCCTTCGGGCCGACCTGAAGGACATGGACACCGAATCGCACGTTGCCGTTGTAGAGGCCTTTGACAACCTTGTCGTAGCTCGATCCAGCGAAGTCGAAGTAGGCGAATTCACCCGGATTGAGGCCGTTTTTCGGTGGCGGAGGAGTGGCGGTGAAGTTCGAGTCGGCTGAGAAACCGATCTGGGTGCCGCCGGGTAGATCTCCAGGGGAGCCTCCGAAGACAAACTCCACTCCAGATGAACTCATTCCCGTATTGAAGGTCGGGGTGGTGTTCAGGTAGGAGGAGCTGGCATCGAAAAAGATGCTGGCCACGGTGGGTTTCGTCGCGGATGCGGAACCTGTCGGAGTGGTGTTGTTGAAAATGCCAACCCGGACACCGGTTCCCGTGTTAATGACCAGAGCATCGATATTGATATAATCGTATTCTGTTTTGGCGATGGTTTCCGACTGGAATCGAACAAAGTTCAGGGAAACCTGAGCATTGAGCGAAGTGATTGCCAGCGAGGACGCCAGCCCGATATAGAGGCATAGCCTCCTCAGTAGTTTCGTTTTCATGTGGGGGGAGATGCGTTATTTTTGCGCAACGCCCACAATCAGCATCAGAAATGCCAACAACTCAAGTAAAATCAATTACTTATGTATTTGATATCAGGTTTTGATGAAAGCCTGAAAATCAATAAATTTAGTAAAACAAAGTGTTATGGTTTACTAAAGAACTTCTGATACAAAGCGGTCTTTCTCGAAAATGGAGAAAGCCTCCGGCTCCTCTCCGGTGCCGATGAAGCGGGGGGCGATGCCGAGTTGGTCGAAGATCGTGAAGGCGATGCCCCCTTTTCCGGAGCCGTCTAGCTTGGTGATGATCAGGCCGTCGAGCGGACTGGCCTTGTGGAATTCCTTGGCTTGGTTGAGAGCGTTCGATCCCGTGCTGGCATCCACAACAAGCAGGGTGAGATGAGGAGCGGACGGATCCTGTTTCGCGATGGTGCGGCGGATTTTTCCAAGCTCCTCCATCAGGTTGTGGCGGGTATGGATGCGTCCGGCGGTGTCGCAGATCAGGAAATCCGCTTTCGCCTCGGAGGCGCGCAGGTGGGCGTTGAAGCAGACGGAGGAGGGATCGGAGTTGGCTTTTCCGGTGACAACCTCGATCCCAAGCCGCTCGCCCCAGCGCTGGAGCTGCTCGACAGCGGCTGCGCGGAAAGTGTCCGCGGCGGCGAGGATGACGGAGTGGCCGCGCTGACTGAGCCAGAGGCCTAGCTTGGCGGAGGAGGTGGTCTTGCCCGTTCCGTTCACGCCGACCACCAAGATGACAGTAGGCTTACCTGTGGCCTGCGGGGTTGGGGCGGGAGAATCCTGCGGTAGGATTTTCGCCAAACGCTTCCGGGTGACCTCCACCACATCATCGGCGCTAACCTCGCGGCCGAGATCGTAGAGTTCATCGACGATGCCGGTGCTGAGTTTCGCGCCGAGGTCGGCGGCGATGAGGTTCGCCTCGAGTTCGTCCCAATCGACCTCCGCCTGGTTGGTGATCTGTTTGAAGAGCTTTTTGAAGAAACCTGCCATGGCTGGGACGAGATTAGGTGGGGTCGGTAAACTTGGAACACAAAATATCAGTTTAAAGCCGCAGTCATTCGGAATAGTTAAAAATACGCGATCACGTTATTTAAAGGCTCCCATAATGAGCTAGGATCTACCCGTCGCGCGGTTTTCCGTGCTGATATCCCCCACCCCCCCCCATGAAAACCTCAATTGGCTTTATGCCCCTGCTCGGATGTATTTTTGCGATTCATGTGAAAGCGCAAAACATCACATACCTCGACCTCGTGGATCCTACGGTGTCGACCGTCGCCATAGACTCCGGTATATTTCATGCGGAAATTTTGCCCGGAACATCCGGCACCGGAAATTTCGATACTTTTCTCCGGATCAACGGTTCGCCCACAGCGCATGGTTACAACACTTCAGCCAAGGGAGTTCTTGACAACTTGAGGGGGCCTTGGACCCACGATATCACCGTCGGGGACATGTCGGTGGTTCAAGATCTCACGGGGCGTTACCTCATATCGGTCGGCCTGGATCTCAACGAGCCGAACGCCGAAGGAGCGCGGTACAAGTCCTTGGATGCTTTCCAGGTCTATGTCTCTCCCATTGGTTCACAGAGCACCACGAATCCCGGAGAGCTGGGGAGACTGGTTTATGATATGGACGCTTTAAGGGACCACTCGATTCTTCTTGATGTGAACCGAAATTCATCGGGAGGCAGTGGTCGTTCCGACCTGAACATCTATCTGGATATCCGTTTGTTTGAGGGAGCGAAACAAAGCGATTATCTCTATTTCTACATGAAGACGGGCGGCGTCATGCTGGGCGAAGCACCCCAGTATCCGACCTACAGCTTCGCCAGTGATGGGGGCTTCGACGAACTCCGCCGCGAGTACAGCATACTGGCCAATACGTCCGTGCCAGAGCCGGGGACAGTTATGTTATGGCTGCTGGCTGCCACAGGTTTCACGGCAAAGCGCAGCCGGAGATGATACTGATCACTTCGGTTGCTCCCTAACAGGGTGCGGCGGATCAAGGTTACGGATTGCAGGGTTAGATCGCGGCCTTCAAGGTACACCCATGCCGCTCGTCAAAGTCCTGCCCGATATCCTCGCCAGCCAAGTGGCGGCGGGGGAAGTGGTGGAGCGCCCGGCGAGCGTGGTGAAGGAATTGGTGGAAAACAGCCTCGATGCCGGCGCGAAGGCGGTGATGGTGGATATCGAACGTGGCGGGGTGAACCTGATCCGAGTAACTGACGATGGCTGCGGGATGACGCGGGAGGATGCGCTGCTTTCCTTGGAACGTCACGCGACCAGCAAGCTGCGCACGGCGGAGGATCTCTCGACGGTGATGACCCTGGGCTTCCGTGGCGAGGCGGTGCCCAGCATCGCCAGTGTGGCGAAGTTCCGCATGGTAACGCGGCGCGCCGAGGATCTGAGCGGGACGGAGATTGCCGTGGATGGCGGGAAATTGCGGGATGTGCGGGACGCGGGCGGCGCGCCGGGGACAGTGATCGAGGCACGGAACCTTTTTTTCAACATGCCCGCGCGGCGGAAGTTCATGCGCGCGGAGAGCACCGAGGCCGCGCACGTCGAACAGCAGGTGCGGCTGCACGCGCTGGCGGCTCCGGGGGTTCGGTTCCGCTTCCGCCGCGATGACAAGCTGATCTTCGATCTCCCCGGCGTGGCGGACCCGGTGGATCGCGTGCGGCAGCTTGTCGGCAACGAACTCGGCGGAGAACTCGTTGCGATGCCGGAGCGGATGGGGCCGGGGATGAGCGTGAAAGGCTTTGTCCTGCCCGCAAAGCACGCGAGAAAAGGCAGACGCCACCAGTTCGTTTTCCTCAACGGGCGGCCTATCGAGGATGCGGCGGTGACGAAAGGTTTGTCCGAGGGTTTCCGGGGAAACCTGCTGGAAGGCCTGCATCCGGCGGCATGGTTGTGGCTGGAACTGGAGCCGCAACTGGTCGATGTGAACGTGCACCCGGCCAAGCGCGAGGTCAGGTTTCACCGCCCTTTCGAGGTGCGCGATCTCATTTCACAAACAGTCGCGGAGTGCCTGCGCCCCGCTCCCGCGAAACGATCCGAGCCGCCCCGGGAAAAAAGTGCCGCCCCGGAGACGCGCCCGACCTTCCACGCTTCGCAGGCGGAACTGCCGACCGTTTCCAACCCTGATACACCCGCCCCGGTGAAACGCCTGGCTCCGGATTTCCGCCTCATCGGCATGCTGCACGAGCGCTATGTCATCATGGAAAGCGCAGACGGACTGGTGCTCTTCGATCCCAAAGCGGCGCGGGAACGCATCCTTTTCGAAAAGCTTTCCAAAGCCCGCAAAGACGGCATGGAAACACAAAGCCTGCTCGTACCCTTGCTTTTCGAACTCGATCCGCGCGATCTCGACCTGCTCCTCCGCGAGCGCATGGCATTGCTGGATGCGGGCATCGAGGTCGATGCCTTCGGCGGAAACACCCTACAAATCCGCACCCTCCCCGATGGTCTGCCGCCTGGCGATCCTCGCAGCTTTGTCGATGATCTGCTGGAGGAATTGCTGCACGGGCCGTCTGCCACAGGCAAATTCGCCTTCGACCGCATCTCCAAGGCGATCGCAATGAAAGCCGCGCAGCGCGTAACACCCCGCCTCACCGAAGCCGCTGCGCTATTGGAGGAGCTTTTCCACTGCGATCTCCCCTACTGCGGAGCGGACGGGCGACCCACCCTCACCGAATACAACCGCAAGGACATCGACCGCCGCTTCGGTGTCGGAAGGGGCTGAAGACCATATGCCCTTTTAGGAATTCGCTCAAAATTCCAAAAAATATTTGAATTCTCTGATTATTTAGAGTAGGAAGCTTCTTGTCGTCAGGATTTCTCACTCGATTCTGTAAAAAGAATCTCCATTTCGTGGGATCCAGTGGTTTCCACGGATCGAAAAATCCTTATGGAACAAGGAATTAAAGAGCGGGACAACAATTTTTTAAATCCGTTCAAAAATATCTAAAATTTTCTTGCGGAGAGCCTGAAATTATTTAAGATGTCTTCATCTTCAAGACCGCAATGGTTTTGTTTCGCGCCAAAGAGATGAAAGCTTTTCTTCCAACCGCCACCTGCCTGGCTCTCCTCCTTCCCGGGACGGCGATGGCCGGGCGGCTGTCGGATCGCTTGGAAAAGGCTCATGAAGATCTGCTGCAAGATCGCCGCGACGCGCTTTCCGGTCTCAGCGACCCCTTCGGCGCACCACCTGCCGCGCGTGTGGTTTTGGAAGACCCCGCTGCCCGTTTCCGCTCAGCCTACGCATGGAAGCGCAATGTGGTGACGACCGTGTTCTGGGTCGGCGAGCAGCCCACAGAAAACAACCCCACGCCGAACCATAAGAGCGCATGGGATGTGAACTGGCAGGAGAACTTCGGCGGTTACGATGATCCGAACAGCCGCGATGGCTTTCTTCCCAAAGGTTTCGTGCCGAACCTGAATCCTTTCTACGCAGCCCTGCCCTACAACGACATCGGCAAGAACTTCCGCCACCGCCCCGAAGCGGCCGAGGTGATCCCTTGGTTCTGGGAGCGCTATCAGGGCGATGGGATCTCGGTCTGCAAAGGCCGCTGGCTCGCCATCCACCATAACGGCAAAATTTGCTACGCGCAGTGGGAGGATGTCGGCCCCTTCGCGACGGATCACTTCGAATACGTTTTTGGAAACGAAAACCCACGCCCGAACCGCAACGCAGCGGCAGGCCTTGATGTCAGTCCCGCCGTCCGCGATTTCCTCGGAATGTCCGGCAAGGGCATCGTCGAATGGAAATTTGTCGAAGACTACGAAGTGCCGCAAGGCCCATGGAAATCCTCCGGTTTCCGCCCCGGCGATGCACCCGGCGAGCCGCCTTTGCCTAGCCGCTGATATTCTCACCCACACCCCAAGACAACTGCTGTTACCAACACCCCACCCCGAAGATACGACGAAGATAAAATCGAAGTGAATTCATAGCACATTTCCTGGAAAGCCCTCTGTCCCGAGAGATTTCCAGGCAGCCCGGATCGGGGTTCTGTCCCGAATTGGCATGGCCGAAGCGTTAGCCGCGCAAAATCCCTGCCCCTGCCCGATCCGGGCTGCCCGCCTCCCGACGAACGTCCCATTTGTCAGGAACCCAGGCGGAAAGGTGCTGCCAACCCTTACAACCAGCCATGAAAACAACCAGCCGCCTGGCTGCCGTGAAGGCAGTCGTACTCGCATCGTGCGCCCTTATGCAGATCTCACCCGCCATCGCCCAAGGTAATGGAAACGGTAATGGAAACTCCACAACCATGATTCCGGCCGTTCCCGGAGGTTGGCTCACCGCCTTCCCCACCATCGTTCAAACGGGCACGAAACCGACGCTCACTTGGTCGATCAGATACCCTTCGACCGTGGCAAACTATGTCACCATCGGGTCTGACGGCACCGTCACGACCACCGACCAGCTCGATGTGGACATTCGTGTGATCGGTAGCGGAGTGACCACCGGCGGATGCTCCGGAAACAATACAAACTGGGTTCCGGCCCAGGCGATGCTGAGCGTGAACGGAGGCACCTTCCTGAGCATATTCTATGGAACCAATCCCCAGGTGAACCCGAACACGCTGGTATGGTCCAAGCGTGTGAACAAGAACACCACCTTCCGCTTCGGTGGCCGCTACTATGCCAGCGGGGCATGGAGCACCACTTACCTTGCCTCAAGCACCACGAACAACATCCGTGTGCTGAGGAACGGAGAGATTCCCCCGACGGCTTACCCGCTGCACACCTCCGGCTCGCTGAAAAGCTTCATGGCACCCTACCTGGACGGAGCGGGACGGATCAAGATCGGGCCGCTGGATCTGATAATCATGATGGAGCTGACCCAATCCGACGCGAATCTCGCGAGCCCATGCTACAACCTCCAGGATGTGGTGCTCCTCGCGACCTTCAAACCGAAGAGCAACAACGGCCACGGCAACAACATCGACGGCGTGGATGTGTCCAACCCGGGCAACGGCAACGGCGGCCCGAACGGACAGGTTGATCCGTCCGGCACGGTTGACGACGAAAGATAACCGATCTCCTCACCCCGGCTTATGAAATCGCACCCTCTCAACCTCCTCCTCATCCTCGCCTGCCTTCCCGCCGCGATTTGCGCCCAGACGGCGAAACCCGCTTTCCGCGACGCGGCCACGCACGAGCAGCTTAGCCAGAAATTCCGCGTGGTAAGCCTCCAAAACCCGATGAAGCACCTCCCTGAGGCGACGGGTGAGGATCCATCCGTGGCGAGCCGTGTCGGCAACCTTCTGGAAAATTCCGATATCCTCACCTTCAACGGGCTTACAACGCTGGTTCCCAAGAACGCGCTGGTCTTGGTTCCGGAGAAATTCAAGGGTGTCGTCAACAGCGAGACAGACGGCACGAGGATCGTGAGCTGGCTGGATTTCTATGCCCAGAACCGCGGCTGGATCTCCACCGTCGAAGTCACATTCGCACAAGCGCGCGGCGATGAACCGGTAAACCCCGAGACATTGGCGGCTCTCGGCAAATCCGGCAATCTGATCGTCGCCGTACTCAAGAGCGGCCCGATCTCCGTGATGCCTCCGAAACCCGCAACAGCCACCGAAACCGCAAGCAAAGAAAACTGACCATGAAAACCAAGGCAATCATCCTCGCGATCGCGGTCGCGCTCCCGTCCTTCCTGCAGGGTCAATCGAACAACGCGAACTACACGAATTTCATACGCCAGATCCAACTGCCTGACGTGGGTGTCCAGCGTGACGCATCGGTTGACGCATCCGGCCAACAGGAGTCCCCGCTACAGATCAATCCCGGTGGAGCTCGTTTCGAGCTATACACGGTTAGAATATCGCCGCTAACCAGCTACCTTCTGGACACTCGCTATGTAGGGGCATATGTGCCGATCAGCGCGATCACCATCCGGACAGAAGACACGAACGCCCCCACCCCGAGAACACGCGCCGACAGGCCGTTTTATGTCGATGTGACGGTTTCAGGCCTGCTGAGCGGCACTGATGTCCCGGAAGCCTCCAAAAGCGTGAAATTCCTGCGCCACATCCAATCCTACGGGGAAGGTGGTGACGGGGTGACCTTAGACCGCACGCAGGCCACTCTGCTTACCCAGAGCATCATCAATCAGAACGGAACACAGACGCTCACCTTCGGCCTCACCTCCATTCCAGGGGCGGACAGGGCGAAAATACGCGGAGAGGAGCGTTTTTCGGTGTTTTCGCAGGCGGACTATCAGGCTCCGGAATCCCAGCTTTCCGCGCAGACCGTTCAGATTTGGCCTGTGGCCTATGGCACGATTTCCGGGATCACCGCCGGACAAACCGTAGGCTTCGCCGCTCCTTCGCTAACCATCGCGGTCAACGACATCTATCCCGAGGCGCGCGTTTACGCCCAGGTTTACAAAGGCGCGAAGCGCGACGACGGCTTCGTCGGAACCGTGGTTCCCGGGTCGGCGGTGGTAATCAATGAATCCGTGCCGCAAAACCGTCTTCTCACGGTGTCGAAATGGGACTCCGTCCTTACCGAAGACGGCATCTGGACCATGGAACTGCTCACATCCACCCCGTTCGGCATCGACCGCCTCGCCCATGTCACCTTCAACGTGGATCGCACGATCACCGTGAACGGCACGGTGACTACCATCGAGTGAACCTCATTCCTTCCTCAACCTCTTCGCAAGCTCATCCCTGAAATTGTCATTCCTGTAGATCAGCGAAAATCTGGCTTCCTTCGTTTTTCGGAGAAGATCCTCCACCTCGCTCCACGCGATGAGCAGGAAAACACCCCGCACCGTTTCACGATGAAAAGACTGGCTACGCGTCACGAACTGATCCTCAACGACCCGACGCTCCTGGTTCGCCACCAGCGCACCATACTCCTGGGAAAGCTGTTTGCGGAGTTTGGCGAATCTGCCCGCCATGATCTCGGCACTGGCCGCCGGGTCGCAGTAATGGACAGTCATTTCGTAAAGCCCGCCATGGAGAAACTTTCCCTCCACGGAAGAGGCGGGAGAGTCGGGCAGAAGTCCGGTTTTCGGGGCGATTTCAAGTATCCGCAATCCGGGTTGATCTCCGGGGACAAAGATATTAAGATCCAGCGAATGTTTGGAAGACCAAGATATCAATTTTTCCGGGGAATCACCCCAGCGCAGCCCGAACGGGGGCTCCAGAATGGCCTGCGCACGCACCCCGTCCCCGATGAGGCACAGGAGAAACGCAAATGCGGAGAGAGTCTTGAACACACCGGCAGCATCCGCCCCACGGCAACATTTCGCAAGCCGAGATCATGGCGGAGATGGCGGCGCGGATTCGCCTTGGTTGAGGCAACGATGGCGATGTCCATGCTCTCCGTGGTCGGACTGATCCTGCTGAAGCTCTCGCTGAACATCATCCACCCTCGCCAGTACTCCTTGCAGCAGGTGCTTTCCGATGCATACCTCACTCAGGAACGGGCGGAGGCGGAGAGGATTCCCTTTGAAACCTTGATCGCAACCGGTTCCAAATGGCCCGCCTTCCCGACCATTTCCACGCAATCTGTGGTAATTGGCAAACTGCCCGGAGGGGCCAACGTCACCGGAACGATACACCGCACCCGAATCGCAGATGCCGGAAATTATCCAATCGACGGCGGCACCGGCACGGTGGCCACCAATCCAGCCGCCATGCGGATTTGGAGGGTTCAGAGCATTCTACGCTACCAGATCTCAGGACGGAACTACGTGAAATCCCGAACCGTTGCCCGCGCCCAATGAAAACCTCCGTACAAAAATTACGGCGCGGCTTCACGCTCCTGGAACTGACCGTTGCGATGATGGTCGGCATGACCGTCGGGGCGATGGTGCTCGCCATTCTCAATCAGCAAATCGCCTTTCTCAGGATTTTCCGCGCCCAAAGCTTTCTCAACGAAGAGGCTCCCATCATCAGCACCCATATTTCCAAGCTGCTGCTTGCGGCCGAGCGCTTCCGCCTGCACGCATCCGTGGCGGACGCGCTTGCAAATACCAACCCACGGCTCACCGCCTCACCGGTGTGTGTCCTCAACTTCCGCCAACCGGATGGCAGCGTGCGGGCTGGCATCCTCTCCTACGAGAACCGTGGCCAGGGAAACGCCCTCTATTACTATGTCGTGCCTGTCTCCGGCGTCCTGTCCGCTCCGCAATGGGCGATTACGAGCGCGCCCTCCAACGTCAGCTTTTCGGTGGTTTCAGGCATCCTATTAACCCGCCTCACGGGGCCAGCCGGAGAGGAAATCACATTCGCCGGAGCCGTGGAATGAACCGCAGATGAACATGAAAACGATACAGCGCAGACCCAGCAAACCGGGATACGTATCCTTGATCGCCGTATTCACGATGTCGATGTTCATGCTCACGCTCATGCTCTTTTCCTACCGCCGGGCGATCAACGCCCAAGCGATCCAAGCGGAAATCCAGCACAGCATGGACTATCGGGAAAAAGAGGAGACTGTCCTCCGTTCCATCGTCGCCATCACGCCGAACCGGGCGATCCGTGCCATGATGAGTGGATCGAATGCATCCACCACCGTCTCAAATCCGCTTCGCTGGCAGAACATTTTCACCGATGCATTGATCCAGTCCAACGCTCGCCAATCCATTCCAACAACCGTGGCCAGCCAGCTTGCGATCACCAGCGCCTACAAGGGAAACTCCGGCGACTCCCCACTGGGCACGGTGAGCCGTATTTTCAAGCCGATCTCCTCCAATACGGGCTTTGTGTCCGCCGGACTGAACCGCGATCTCGGTGCCGGTTACCCGCCCTCCCTGAACTCCGTCAACGCGATCAGCAACGATGACCTGTTTCCCATCATCACCACCCAGAAGCAGTACGGTGCCCTCGCCTCGGGAAAAGTCGGACTATCGACGACGGATTATAAAAACTTCAACGTCCTCAGCTACCCGAAGATCAACTTCGGCTACTCGAAGCCCGGCGACCCGTTTGTCGCGAAGCGCAACTGGTGGGGCTTCAGCATGGACATCGCCGACCACGACGACAACATCACGAAGCTGGCTCGCTTCAGACGCCAGTTCGTGCTTTCGATCTACGAGATCCCCTCGCAACTTCCCATTTCTGCCAGTTCCTTCATGGCGATAGGAGCCTACGCAAACGGCGAGGCTTGGTCCAACGTGACCATCAACGGCAATGTCTATGCCAGCAGGGCAACGGTGGAGGGCACCACAGCCTTACAAGGTCTCGCCACTCGCCGCGGCTCCACACTCTCCTCGAACACCACGATCGGTGGCACGAATTTCAGCGGCAATCCCTTCACACCCGGCGTCCGCGAGAACTACCAACTGACCAACGGCGACTTCTTTCCCATATCGCTGGCCTCGGAGAGCGGAGAAGCCGCTTTCGTGCCGATCAACCGTGGGGCGGATTTCTTCGACCGCTACGCACACACCACGGAATCCTCCGTGATCTCTCCCACAACATGGAACAACTATTCAGTGGGAGCTTTGCAATGCGCCATGACGCTGGACATCACCCGGTGCGTCAGTGCCAGCAATAGAACACCCACGGAAATGCGTTTCACCTATCTTCGCGGGGGCATGCGGCAAACCCTGACGATACCGCTCAGCACCGGACCGGCAGCGAACCTGCCAACCGGCTACATCCAATCCGTCGGTGAGAACCAGACCGCCACATTCCCGACACCTGTGGATGTCGCATACGGCGCGAACGGATCCTACTTCTACAAGTTCGGTGTCAGTGGCCCGATCCGCTTTGACAACCAAACCTTCGGCGATCCGATCGTGGGCACCCTGAAGAGCGGCTGGTTCAGACCGGTGTATCCGTTTGAGATCAAGAACCTCCCGTCCGGAAAAATCTGTGTCGCCGTTTATCCGCAGCGCCTCGCAACATTCATGGCACTTCTTGGTGCCGACAACCTCTCGGTCAACAACTCCATTGCGGTGAATGTCGATTATTTGAACAGCACCAATCTCACCAAGCCTTTAATCCCCTGCACAGAAAACGACTACGGACTGATCCTTCAGGAATGCGGAAACCTGACATCATTCACAAGAGGATTCTCACTCGTAACCAACCTGCGCCTCTTCATCGGTGATGATTTCAATACCGTCGCAACCACCCCTCCCGCCGGATACACACCGCCGAATGGCAGGCCTTTTTATCCACCCTGCTCGCTGTTTGCACCGGAGAGACGCTATGGTGTGGAACTGGATCCCTTCGCTGTGGAGGTGAGTGGACAGATTGGCTCGGTGGCAAGCGAGAATTCTGTGAACCCGGTTCGCCCGCTTGATGCGAAAGCGGTCTCCGGGTCCAACCTGTCAGGAAGCCGGATCAAAGTGAACCTCTCGCCAATCACCCATCCGGCGGAACTGCCACCCATTTCGATGATGAACTGGCTCATTGTCGTCGAAGAACGGCGCAAGGAGTTCAACTGAAAATGGTGGTACACGAGGACGGGATCGAACCGCCGACCGACCCGGTGTAAACGGGTTGCTCTACCGCTGAGCTACTCGTGCGCTGGAGATGAGGAACATTTCCGCTACCTTGCCACAGCATGCAAGCCCATATTCTTATCGGCCAAGAAACTAAGGGTCTTTGTCCTTGCCTCTGATGGTGCGAAAATTTAACACAAAGGTGTGGGTCTTGATGTCATACCTCCTACCCCGGGCACTGCGCCCTCCGCCCGCTTCCTATGCGGAGCCTGCGGAACAGTCCTAACCCTGTCAGAGGCCAAGGCGGGCACCAGCGGGCCGTGCCCTCAATGCGGGACATGGATTGATGCTTCGCAATTCCGCTCAAATGGTTCCACACGCCTCGCTGCCATTCCCGCTCTTCCCGTCGCCCCAACTGCAAACGGTAACAAAAACAAAACCAACAGGAGCCGAATCCGTGCGGATGGATTCCTTGACCACGAATACAATGAGAGAAAAGAATTGTATAAAACCCTGAGGGTTCTCGCATTCTTTGTGGCTGTCGCCGGGGTGGTGCTCATCGTAACTGTCTATATGCGCACTTGGATGCTGGAATAGAGTCCATATATTACTTATTTTAAGAGAGTTACGATCCTATGAAAAATCACTTTTTTGGGGAATAAGTCCTTGTTTCCGCACCCCGGATTTCAGACCCTTTCCCCGCACCATGTCAGATACCCCCAACGAGCCCGAGCAGGCCCAAACCAAGGTCGGAACCGACCAGGAATACAACGCAGGACAGATCGACAAGCTGGAGGGGCTTGAGGCCGTCCGCAAGCGCCCTGGAATGTATATCGGCGATCCAGATGAGCGCGGACTCCACCACTGCGTTTTCGAGGTCCTGGACAACTCCATCGACGAGCATCTCGCCGGCTACTGCTCCCGCATCAAGGTCGCCATCCATGTCGATGGATCGATTTCCGTTTCCGACAACGGCCGCGGCATCCCCGTGGACATGCACCCGAAGTTCGGCATCCCCGCCGTGGAACTCGTGCTGACGAACCTCCACGCCGGCGGAAAATTCGGCCAAGGCGCTTACAAATACTCCGGCGGCCTCCACGGGGTCGGCGCGAAATGTGTGAACGCCCTTTCCGACTGGTTCCGCGCGGACATCATGCGCGATGGCAAGATCCACCGCATTGCCTTCGAGCGCGGCAAAACCACCGAGCAACTCCACGTCGTCGGCGAGGTGGATGTGAAAAAAACCGGCACCGCGATCACCTTTTTCCCGGACGCCACCATCTTCGTCGATACCATCGTTTTCCAATTCGACCGCCTCGCCACCCGCCTCCGCGAGCTCGCCTTCCTCAACCCCGGCCTCACCATCGAACTCGATGATGAGCGCCCCGAGTCCGCGAAAAAGGCCTCGTTTTTCTACAAGGACGGCATCGTCGAGTTCGTCGCGCAGCTTTGCGAGAACAAGAACGTCGTCCACGAAAACCCCGTCGTCATCCACGGCAAGCGCGAGATCGACATCGATTATGACGGCAAGCAATCCAAGGAGGACGTCTTCGCGGACGTCGTGTTCCAATACAACGATTCTTACAACGACCAGATCCTCTGCTTCGCCAACAGCATCCCCAACGCGGACGGCGGCACCCACCTCACCGGCTTCCGCGGTGCCCTGACCCGCGCGATCAACCAATACGCCAAGGCCAACAAGATCCTCAAGGACAAGGATCCCGCCCTCTCCGGCGATGATGTCCGCGAAGGCCTTGTTTGCGTGATTTCGGTGAAAATGCCCAGCCCGCGCTTCTCGTCCCAGACGAAAGGCAAGCTCGTGAACTCCGAGATCGAGGGCGTCGTTTCCTCCATCGTTTACGAGGGTCTCAACACCTACTTCGAGGAAAACCCTTCGCTCGCCCGCAAGATCATCGAGAAATCGGTCAACGCCGCCCGCGCCCGCGAGGCCGCCCGCAAGGCCCGCGAAACCGTCCGTAAATCCGCCCTCTCCGGCGGCGGCCTGCCCGGCAAGCTTGCCGATTGCTCCGAGCGCGATCCCGCGAAATCCGAGCTCTACATTGTCGAAGGTGACTCCGCAGGCGGCTCCGCGAAACAAGGCCGCGACCGCCGCACCCAGGCGATCCTGCCTCTGCGCGGAAAGCTCATCAACGTCGAGAAAGCCCGCCTCCACCGCGCCCTCCAGAACAAGGAAATCCAATCCATGATCACCGCCATCGGCGCGGGCATCGGCGATGGCGAACAGGACGGCTCCTTCAACATCGAGAAAGTCCGCTACCACAAGATCGTCATCATGACCGATGCCGACGTGGACGGCTCCCACATCCGCACCTTGCTCCTGACATTTTTCTGCCGCCACATGCCGGATCTCGTGAAACGCGGCTACCTCTACATCGCCCAGCCGCCGCTGTATCTCGTCACCCGGAAAAAACGCTCCGAATACGTCCAGGACAACGACGAACTCAACAAGATCCTCATCGACCTCGGTGCCGGCGAAGTCATCCTCCGCACCTTCGACAAATCCCGCGAATTCTCCGCCGCAGAGTTGAAAGGCATTTTGGAAAACCTCTCCTCGCTCTCCCGTTTCAGCAAAGCCATCGAGGGCAACGGCGGCAATTTCCAGGCTTACCTCGAAGCACGCCGCGCCGACGGCCATCTGCCGGAATACATGGTGCGCATCCGCGAGGGCAACGTCGAATCCGTCCTCTACTTCGCCGACGAATCCGCCCTCTCCGCCTTTGCCGCTGAAAATCGCGACCTCGGTCTTTTCGACGAGCAACTCACAGAAGAGGAACTTTCCAAAACCACCGGCCCCTCCCGCCGCGCCGTGCTCCACGAGCTCCACGAATCCAACGCCATCGCGAAACTTTTCGCCCGCCTCAACGAACTCGGTATCGACACGAAGGTCTTCCACTCGATGGACACGCCGATCTTCGAACTCGCCGAGGGCGACAGCGAAAAGAAATCCGCCACGCCGATCTTCGTCGTCTCCGACATCCTGACCAAAGTCCTCGAAATCTCCGCAAAGGGCGTCCAGATCAAGCGCTTCAAGGGTCTCGGCGAAATGAACGCCAAGCAGCTTTTCGAAACCACCATGGATCCGGAAACCCGCCAGTTCCTCCGCGTCCGCCTCGACGAGGACAACGCCGTCGAAGCCGACAGGATGTTCGACATCCTCATGGGCGACATCGTCGAGCCCCGCAAACGCTTCATCGAGGACAACGCCCTCAACGTCCGTAATCTCGACGTCTGATCCCCGTTCTTCCGATCCCTGAACTTTCCCTTTCCATGTCCAACGATTCCATCAAGCCCATCAACGTCGCCGAAGAACTCTCTCAGTCGTTCCTCGAGTATTCGATGTCCGTCATCATTTCACGGGCGCTGCCCGATGTCCGCGACGGCCTCAAGCCCTCCCAGCGCCGCGTGCTTTTCGCGATGCGCCAACTCGGCGTGACGCCCTCCAAGTCCCACGTGAAATGCGCGAAGATCGTCGGTGAAACGATGGGTAACTACCACCCGCACGGCGACTCCTCGATCTACTCCACCCTCGTAAACATGGGCCAGCCGTGGTCGATGCGCGAGCTGATCGTGGATGGGCAGGGAAACTTCGGATCGGTGGAAGGCGATGCCCCGGCCTCGATGCGTTATACCGAGGCGCGGCTGCATCCACTTGGCATGGCGATGATGGAAGACCTCGACAAGGACACGGTCGACTTCGTCCCGAACTACGACGGCACTCTCCAGGAGCCATCCGTCCTGCCCTCCGCTTTCCCGAACTTCCTCGTCAACGGCGGCACCGGCATCGCCGTCGGCATGGCCACGAACCTCGCCCCGCACAACCTCGGCGAGGTCATCGACGGCATCTGCGCGATGATCAACAATCCGAAAATCGACCTTCCCGGCCTGATGCAATACATCAAAGGCCCCGATTTCCCGGTCGCCTGCGAGATCCGCGGGAAACGCGGCATCGAGGATTATTTCCGCACCGGGAAAGGCTCCATGCGCCTCCGGGGCAAGGTCGAGATCGAGGAAAATGAGAACGGGAAATCCATGATCATCATCCGCGAGGTTCCCTACGGAGTGAACCGCGCCGTGCTCCAGACCCGCATCGCGGAGCTGGTGAACGAGAAAACCCTCACCGGAATCTCCGGCATGCGCGACCTTTCCGATGAGGAAACCCGCATCGAGATCGAGCTCAAACGCGACGCCCGCCCGCAGGTCGTAGTCAACCAGCTCTTCAAGCTCACCGCGCTGGAAACCTCGTTCAGCGTCAACATGCTGGCGATCCACCAGAACCGCCCGAAACAGCTTTCCCTCAAGGAAGCGATCGACTGCTACATCGAGCACCGCCGCGAAGTCGTCATCCGCCGCACCCGCTACCTGTTGGGAAAAGCGGAGGAACGCGCCGAGCTGTTGGAAGCCTTCCTCCTCGCACTCGGCCACCTCGATGATTTCATCAAGATCATCCGCGATTCCAAGAACCGCGACGAAGCCCGCGAGCGCCTCGCCGCCTACACCTTCACCACGGCCACCGCCGAAAAACTCGGCATCCTCCTCCGCTCCCAGGCCGCGATCCAGGGCGACCGCTACGTTTTCTCCGAGCGCCAGGTCAACGCGATCCTCGAACTCCGCCTCTACCAGCTCACCGGCATGGAGCAGGACAAGGTGAAGGGCGAATACGACGGCATCCTCGTGGAGATCAAGGACTTCCTCGACATCCTCGCCCGCGAGGAACGCGTGCTTACCATCATCAAGGACGAGCTCCAGGCGATCAAGGCGAAGTACGCCACTCCCCGTAAATGCCCCATCGTCGCGGAAGTCGGCGAGGTCGCCATGGAAGACCTCATCGCCAACGACGCGATGATCGTCACCCTCTCGCACCGCGGTTACATCAAGCGCACCCCCGCCACCGAATACCGCCTGCAAGGCCGCGGTGGAAAAGGCCTCAAGGGCATGGAAACCAAGGCCACGGCGAAGGACGTTGAGGACGATTTCGTCGAACATCTCTTCTCCGTCCAAACCCACGACTACCTTCTTTTCTTCACCAACACCGGTCGCCTCTACGTCGAGCGCGTGTATGAACTCCCGGAGGGTTCCCGCACCTCCGTCGGACGCAGCATCAAGAACGTGCTCGATCTCCAGCCCGATGAAAAAATCGCCGCCATGCTCCGCCTCGAGCGCACGGTCGACGAGAACGGCAACGACATCACCTTCCGCGAGGACGCGGGCTTCGTATTTTTCGCCACCCGCAGCGGGAAAGTGAAGAAGACCGCCGTCAACGAATTCCGCAACTACCGCAAGGCCGGCATCATCGCCATCATCCTTGAGGAGCAGAACGAACTCATCGGCTGCACCCTGACTTCCGGCAACAATGAGGTGATCCTCGTCACCCACGAAGGCATCAGCCTCCGTTTCTCCGAGCAGGACACCCGGGCCATGGGGCGCTCATCGGCGGGAGTCATGGGCATCCGCCCGGTCGAGGGCGATTACGTCGTCGGCCTCGCCCTCGTCGAGGAAGGCCACACCCTTCTCGTCGCCTCGGAAAACGGTCTCGGCAAGCGCACCGCGTTCGAGGAATACCGCCAGCAATCGCGCGGCGGTAAAGGCATCATCACGATGAAGGTCACGGACAAGACCGGCCCGCTCGTCGGGGCCCTTTCCGTAGAGGAGACACACGAGCTCATGCTCATGACCTCCACCGGCCAGTCGATCCGCATCCGCGTCAACGAGATCCGCGAAACCGGCCGCAACGCCCAGGGAGTGAAACTCCTCACTCTGAAATCCGGTGAGAAGCTCCAGGATATTTCCCTGGTGATCCCAGATGGTGAAGATGCCCCTGACGCGGAAGGAAACGATTCTCTCCCTGAGCAGGATAACGCCGGGTAAACCACGATCCATGCCTCCGATCCGCTCCGTAGAACCTCTCATTCTCAACCTTAGAGGCCAGAAGGTATTGCTGGATGCCGATCTTGCATCGCTATACGGCGTGCCTACGAAGCGACTGAACGAACAGGTAAAACGGAATGCCGCGCGTTTCCCTGAGGATTTCGTGTTTCAACTGAATTCCGCCGAGAAGGCTGAGGTGGTCGCAAATTGCGACCACCTTTCCCGCCTCAAATTTTCGAAAAGCCTGCCTTACGCATTCACCGAGCACGGCGCCCTCATGGCCGCGAATGTGCTCAACAGCCCCGATGCCGTGCGCATGAGCGTGCACATTGTCCGGGCATTCATCAAACAACGTGAGCTGATCGCCGGCCAGGCGGAGATCCTAAAAAAACTTGCACAGATCGACGCCACACTTCTCAAGCACGACGAGGCGCTAAGCATCATTTGGCAAGAACTCCAGCCCTTGATCGCACCTCCGCTGGAGCAGGAAAAACCGGAGATCGGTTTCCATGTTCGGGAGCCCGAAGCGGAATACACAACAAAGCCGCCACGGAAATCCAAGTCATCGGGCTAATCACCGACTATCGCTTCTCCACCGCACCCAAATCAGGCGCGTTTCCGCTGAATCCATCTGTCCACGGAGGCAGGATCTCGCCTTTGTCGATGAGCGGGGAATCCGGATGAAAGGTGTAATACGGCGGCGGCAGTGGATTGCCTTCCGCAAGGGTGATTCCGGGATCGCCCGTCATGGCGTGCTCGCCGCGCGGCGTGATGTTGACGAAGAGATTATGTGAGACCTTTCCCGGAAGCTCGGTGCCCCAGATGTCCTTCACCTCGGCGGTGCGGAGGAAAAGGTTGTTGCGCGCCTCGTAGGTGCTGGCTTCGTGGAGCGCGAAGAGGCGACCGATCCCGCCGCTGTCGATGACCGTATTGTTGAAGAAGCGCAGGCCGGTGACGGGGGCTTTGTATTGGAGCAGTTCACGGCCTGCGAATTTTCCGGCGCAGGCACCTTCGAAAACATTGTGGTGTATGTTGTGGTTCTTGGGATGTTTCTGCCAGACCGCGATCGGATAGAGTCCGCCCGTGAAGCGGTTGTGGTCGATCTCGATGTTGTCCATCATCGCTTCAATTCCATAAGCATAACGATCCCGCCCGAGGTTGAACTGGTTGTGATGGATGCGGATGCCGCTGCCGAGCGAGGCGGTGCCAGCAAGCGAGATGTGGTTGTTGATCGTATTGTTGAAAATTTCGCAATCTTTGAGCGCCATCCCCAGAAACTCTGCGGAAATGGCGGGTGCCATGCCGTTTTCCCATGCGCCTACGGTCGGCACGATCAGGGTGTTGTCATGGAGCCGGAGACCTTCGAGGACGTTTTCCGCAGAAACGGAGTATTTCCGATCCTGGGCTTTGAGCGCGTATCCTCCATAACCCGGCGCGAGGTTCCCGGTTTCCTCGATGTGGTTGTGGTGGATGACCAGGTTTTTCCCCCGATGGTATTGCACCGCGCCGCTATCGCCGCCCCCCTCCCCCGCCCCTTTGGGATTTCCATAGGTGTTGTCCTTGAAGCGGCTGTGGCGCAGCGTGGTGTCGTGCGCCTCGATGAACCACAGGCCGCAGTAGCGGAAATTCGTGATGTGGAGATCCTCAAAGATCACGTTGCGGGCGACGGCGGCGAAAATCCCGCCGTGGCATTTTTTCTCCTGACCATCCAGAGCGAAGCCTTTGATGACCTGATTGTTCCCGCCTAATTGGATCACAAAATGCTCGGGAAAGGTGTCCACGTGCGGGTTCGCATTCGCGACCGCTTCTGTCAGACTGAAATGATGATCGACGCGGATGATCGTTTTTCCCGAGCCGGCACCGATCAGGCTGACACCGCTTTTAAGGTTGAGGATACCCTTTTCGGTAAAAGTGCCTTCGCCGATTTCGATCACATGCCCTTGGTCGGCGGGGACGGACTCGCAGGCTTTGGCGAGCGTGCGCCACGGAGAGCCTGCGAGGCCGGAGTTCGCATCGTTTCCGGCCAGCTCCACGCGATAGGTCGTGGCATGCACGAAGGGTAGAGCCAGCAAGACGGCGATGAAAGTGATATAGCGAAATAACATGGGGGATTCAGGTAACGTTGGATTTCCAATGGTGATAAAACGAAGCAATCCGGAAGCATCCAGCCATCGCGTGAATGGAAGCCAGATATCAGAGCTGGGAATCAAGAATCCCAGCAGTCCGCAGCCTGCCGCGCATTTTCAGCGCAATCGTCTTCGCCGCAAGCACCGTCCTTCACTCGGATTTCTCCAGAATCACGCAAGCCCCGCCGCCCGGGGCGAGCTTGAGGCGTAGGGTGTCGCTGGGTTTGGCTTTGCGTTTTTCCACGCGCAGGGTCTCGCGGTTTTTCTGATAGTGGGCGTCCTCGCCGTCCTGGACGATGGTGGCCTGATATTCTCCGGGCGGGAGGAAATCGAGTTTCACATCCAGCTCGCGGGACTGCTCATTGGTGGCGGCACCTACAAGCCATACACCCTTGGCGGACTCGCGGGCCATTACGATATGCTCGCCGATGACGCCGGAGAGGGTTTTGCTTTCGCGCCATGGCATTTGCTGGCTGGCGATGAATTGGAGCAGCTCGGGATATTTCTGATAGAACTCGGGGATATCCGGAATGACCGTGGCTCCGGAAAAAGTGATGAGCGTGCGGGCGGCCTCCGCCACGAGAGTGGACGGGCATTCCATCGGGTTATCGACACGGGTGGTCGGGCCTTGGCGGAGATCGAAGAAGCCGTTGTTCATGTCGATGGGGCCGGCGAGCATGTTGACGAAGACGGAGGTGACGAAGGTCTTCGGTTCGAACACGCGCTTGGAATCAAGCTGGGCGAAGCAGAACTCGCGGGTGACGGCATTGGGGAAAGTGCGCATCTGTCCGTAGGGATGCACCGGGCTGTCGTGGAAGTTGCACAGGAGTTTGTTCTTCGCACACAGCTCGGTGATCATGCGGGTGCGGTGATTTTTTTCCTCGGGAGTGCCGTTCATGAAACCGTATTTCACGCCGGTGGCTCCCCACTCGCCGTAGTGGGCGAGGGTTTCCTCCAGCGGAAACCGGCGTCCGCCGACATCGTTCAGATAGAGCCAGACACCGACGTTTTTCGATTTCCCGTAGGCGATGATTTTCTGCACATCCTTGGCCTTGTCGCCCTTGGTGGGATCGGAATCCGCAGCGAATTCCGGGCCATACCAATTCGCATCGAGCACGAGGTGCTTGATGCCGTTGGCGGCGGAGAAGTCGATCATGCGAACCCATGATTCGTAGTTCATCCCGTATTTGAAGCCATCGACCTCCGCGCCATCGATGCGCCAGTCCCAGGTGCAGACGCCGGGTTTCACCCAGGAGAAATCGCCGGTGGGTTCGGGGTTGAGGAGTTCGATCAAATGGGAATCGACCAGCGCACCCGGGCTGCGGCCACAGAAAAGGACGCGCCATGCGGTGGCGGCGCCGGGCTCGATTTTCCCGAGCGCGGCCATGGCGCGGAAGGCTTGCGGCTCGGCTTTGACCAACAGAAGCGGTTCGCCTTGGCGGAGGTCGGCCTCATGGATGGCCAGGAAAATGTCAGGAGCGGCTTTGAGGGTGACGACGGGTGAGCGCACATCGTGGATCCAACTGATGTTCTCCGGGCCTTTGTTGTGGTTCTCGTGGTTGTAACCCCATGTGGTGTAATCCCCCGCGAAGTGGAACACGCTGCGATCCGTGGCGGTGATGGCGGTAGCATCAGCGGGGACGGAGTAGCGGAAAGCGAGGCCGTCGTCATAAACACGGACGGTGATGTCGAGGCGGGCTTCGCCAGGGCCTTGGAGTTCGAAAACGGTCTGGTTATGGCGATCCGGAACGACGGAGCGTTTTCCCCAGAGGGGTTTCCACAAGGTGTCCACTTTGGTGGATTCGTGGCGGAGAAGTTTCCAACCCGTGCCCGGCAGGGTCGCATCGGCAGTCTGGATCTCGGCGGCGGAAGGAAGAACTACGGGTTTTCCGAAGGCTTCGAGGGAGTATCGGAAACCGCCCTTGTCATCGAGTCCGGCCTTGGCGTGGAGTTGCTGATCCGGGCTATGGATCGAGATCATTTCCGCGCCGGCTTGTGAAATACAGGCGGCGAGAAGGAGGGCGGTGCAAATGAGTTTCATGGTAGCTGGTGAGTGATCAGGTGGCGGCCAGATTGCAACCTGGTGCTGGTTTTGCCAGGGAGAATCAGGGTGGCGGTGGTGTTGGGCGGGACGACGGCTTCGATCTTGAGTGTGCGTCCTTCAAGAGTCCACGAGCTGGATGCTTTTCCATACGGGGTTTCGAGTTCGGCGCGGGCGGTGGTGAGCGGGCCGCCGGGTGCGGGCTGGATGAAGAAATGTTTGTAGCCGGGCTGCGCGGGATCCGGGGCGAGGCCGGCGATGCGCTCGTGCATCCATTGGCCGATGGCTCCGTAGGCGTAGTGGTTGAAGGAGTTCATCCCGGCATCGCCGAAACCGCTTTCATGGCTGTAGCTGTTCCAGCGCTCCCACATGGTGGTGGCTCCCTGGTGGATGGAATAGAACCACGAGGGATAGGTTTCCTTGAAAAGAACCTGATAGGCGAGCTCGGTGTGGCCGAAGCGATCGAGCACCGGAGCGAGGAGCGGGGTGCCTAGGAAACCGGTGCGGAGATGGCCGCCTGCCTCGCCGACGAGGCGGACGAGGTTTTCCGCCGCCGCCTGGCGCATCGGCTCGGGCAGGAGATCGAAGCCAAGGGCGAGCAGGTAGCCGGTCTGGGATTCGTTGGCGATGGTGAGCTTGCCTTGTTCGTTGAAATACCTGGCGGCGAAGGCAACCTTCACGGTGGCGAAGAGAGCTTCCAGACGCTCCGCTTCATCGGTCTTGCCGAGGCGGCGGGCGGCCTGCGCGGTGAGATCGGCGGAGCGGGCGAAGTAGGCGGTGCCGATGAGGTCGCGTGGGGTGTCGCCTTCGATTTTGCCGGAGCTGGGGTTCGGCTGGAGCCAATCGCCGTAAGCCTCGACGTCAATGATATGGTTCTGCGCCTTGCTTTCATACCAGCCGACCCAGCGGCGCATCATGTCGAAGTTTTCCTCAAGCACCGAGAGGTCGCCGGTGCGGATATAGATTTCCCATGGCACGACCGTTGCAGCATCCGCCCAACCGGGGCCACCGCAGCGGTTGCCGAGGATGCCTTCGACATCGGGCACGATGCTGGGGATCGCGCCGTCCGCATCCTGGTCGAGGCGCATGCTTTCCAGCCAGCTTGCGAGGAAGGAATACACATCGGCGTTGAAAATCGCGGCGGGGGTGAAAGCCTGCGCGTCACCCGTCCAGCCGAGGCGTTCGTCGCGCTGCGGGCAGTCGGTGGGGATATCGAGGAAATTCCCGCGCAGGCCCCAGACGATGTTGCTCTGGAGTTGGTTGAGCATGGTGTGGGACGAGGTGAAAGTCCCGCTCTCAGCGAAATCCGAGTGCAGCACGGCACCGGTGACCCATGAGGGGTCGGGGCGGGTGCCCTCGGGGAAGCCGCTGAGTTCCACGTAGCGGAATCCATGGAAGGTAAAGGTCGGGTGCCAGGTGACGGAGCCATCCGCCGCCGCGGTGTAGGTGTTGGTGGATTTTGCGCTGCGGTAGTTGGCGGTGTAGAGCGTGCCGTTTTTTTCCAACATCTCGGCGAAACGCATGGTGACGACCTGATCCTTCACAACGGGGATTTTCAAAACGGGCCAGCCGACGATGTTCTGGCCGAGATCGAAGACGAAGCGACCGGGTTCCGGCTCGGTGATGGCGAGGGTGGGGAGCTCTTTCGTGACGCGCACCGGGTAGTGGCGCTTGGGGGCGAGCTTGACTTCGGGCGAGGGTTTCCCGGTGGCGACAGGCTGCCAGCCGGAATCGTCGTAGCCGACGGTGTCCCATTTGCCGATTTCGTTGCGGGCGTCATAATTTTCCCCGTCGTAAATGCCGGAGGAGCGGATCGGGCCCTTGTCCGTGGCTTTCCAATCGGCATCGGTGGCGATGGTGCGAGTGGTGCCATCGGCATGGGTGAGTTCGAGCTGGAGAAGGAGATGGGGCTTGCGGCCCGTGGGCTTCGGCGGCTCCCAACCGAGACGACCGGCATACCAGCCCTCGCCCAGGATCGCTCCGATCGCGTTCTGGCCTTCGCGCAGTTGTTCCGTGACATCGTAGGTGAGCGTTTCGATTTTCCGACCGTAGGGAGTCCAGCCGGGAGCCATGAAATCGTTGCCGACCTTTTTGCCGTTCAGGCGGATCTCGAAAAGTCCGCGCGCGGTGACGTGGAGGCGGGCGGATTCCAGTGATTTCCCGACCTCAAACTCACGGCGCAGGTGCTGGGGCACGAAGCCCGAAGTCGCTTCGGAAATCTCACCGGTGACGAGATTGTATCTGGCATCCTCGGGGATCACGGTTTGCTCGCGTTTGCCGTTGCGGACGAGGGTGAGCGAGAGGGTTTTCGGAGTGCCGAAGATCGGATCGCGTCCGGCGAGATCGTTGTTGGCGGTGATTACGGAAATCCCTTGGGCGAGCAGTTGCTTGATGGCGGCCGCGACATCGGCGAGGTGCTCGGGTTTTCCCTGTTCGCCGTAAAGGGCTTCTTCGACGGTGATTTCCGCATCCGCAAGTGTGGTGGCATCGGGATCGAGACGGATCCACTGACCTTTCCAATCGGCATGATCCAGGAGGCCGAGTTCGAAGCGCGCGGGCTTGCTCCATGGGGCGGGCTTGCCGTCCTGATCCCAGAACATCACCTGCCATTGCACGGCTTGGCCGGAAACGAGTTTTTCCCCGGCGTAGCGAATCCATGTGGATTGGTCGGAGCTGACTTTGCCGCTGTCCCAAAGATCGGGTTTGTCCGGCAGCAAGGCGGGATCGGATGCGGCGATGATGCGATAGGCCGTCTGTGATTTCACGCCCGCATCGGAAGGAAGTTTCCACGAGAAGGTAGGCGTTGAATCGTAGAAGCCGATGGGATCGACGAAGCCCTCGCCGATTCGCAAGTCGATGGGTGCGGGCGCGGCGTGGAGGGATGGAGCGAAACAGAGAGCTGTTAGAGCGGCGATCAGGGAGGTGGTGTGTTGTTTCATCAGCGGGATTCGAATGTCCATGTGCCTGGGGCTACGGTGAAGGTTGCCCAACCGTCGGATTCCCCGGCAGGTGTGATTCCAGGAATTTCCCCATCGGATTTGCCATCCCGCCAGAGCGCTTGGTCGTTCACGCGTATGGCGCGGTGTCCTTGGTTTTTCAAAGGAAAATGCACCGTGGCGAGGGTTTGTTCGGGAGATGTGAGTGTGAACAGAAAGCGCCCCGGCTCGCGGTTGATATCCACTTTCACAAGCCCTTTCACCGTATGGGAGGCGCAGTTGATTTTGGAGAGGTGGCCGAGCTGGGGTTTCACCCGGTAGGTGGCGAAGGCGGGCGAGGTCGGCTGTATGCCCGCCGCGTATTCATGCATGAGTGTGAGCGGCCCGCCGGCCCAGCCGTGGTTGTAGCTGCCGCCGCCGAAACCTTCCGCGCCGATCCCCCACCCTTCCCAAAGCGTGCTCAACGGGCTTTCCACCATCTTGGCGTAGCGCGTTTTCATGCGGGTGATGGCGGCCTCCGGCTCGTTCATCTGGAAAAGCGCTTCGAGCACGAATTTTTCGGTGTAGGGGCTGGCATGGAATTCGCGGGCGAACACTTCCTTGATGGCTGGCCACTGATCCGGATTCGCGAGGCCGAAGACGACCGCCATCGCATGCCCGCGCTCGTCGGTTTTCCCGGCGTATCCGGGAGAGCGGTATTCGCGGCCGTTCCAGAAGACCTTGTTGTAGCTGTCGCGGATGCGTTGCCGCCTGGCTTCGTAGCCGGGGATATCGGCTTCGTTTCCGGTGAGGCGCGCCATTTCGATGGCGGCGTGGTAGGCTTGGAAAAGCAGGGCATTTTCCATCAGCGGCATGTCGATGTTTTCGCCCCAGTCGCCCCAATCCCAGCCACCGGCGCGATGCACCGCGAGGCCGTTTTCATCAAAGCTCCAGAGGGAAAGATAGCGCGCGACGGCGGGATAGGATCGCTCGATGGCGGCGCGGTCGCCGGTCTGGATGTAGTAGTTCCAGAAACCTTTCTCGCCGACGCTGAGGAGCATCTGCATCGGCAACTCGCCATCCCATGAACCGGCAGGCACCGGGGAGTAGAGCACGCCGTCGGGTTTCTGCCAGTCCACCAGGTTGTCGATGGCCTTGCGGATCAGCGGGACGGCGCGAGCATCGCAGGTGTAGAGGATCTGGTTCATCAGGATCACCGCGTCCCCCCACCATTGCGCGCGCTCGCGGTCGGGATCCTGGATGCTGTCGCGCATATTGAGGTTCATGGTGTTCCGCGCCTTCATCCAGAGCGTATTGAGAAAGGGGTCATCGCATTGGAAAGCGCCGATGTGATCCGTGTCGTAGCGTGTTTCGCGGTAGCGTAGGTCGATGATTTCCACGCCGGGCGGGATGGTGTAGATCATCCAGTGGCCGTTGAGGTAGGCGAGGCTCTCGAATTCCTGCTCGCCTTCCTTGGTGATGTATTCGGCGCGGTAGTTGTATTCGCTGCCGCCCTTGTAGTTGTCAGTCCGCATGTCGATGGTGAGACCGGCGGGGGCTTTGATTTTCAGATACGGGGAAATGCTGAGGTTTCCCGGCAGGCGGGCGATGATGGGCTGGCCGTCGCTGACCTTAGGCAGCTCCGCCGCGTTCTCGTAGGCGAGAAGCCCGCTGGTGCGCCATGGCGGGATCGGGCGCTCGATGAGCTGGTTCCACGGAGCGAGGGGCGGGATGCCGAATGTGGCGGCGCTTTGCCACGATGAGTCGTCGAAGCCGGGAGCCGTCCATGCGCCGATGTCGAGGCGGGCGTCGAAATGGATGTTCTCCTCGGAAAGGCGGTAGTTCGGATGCGGCACGCCGGTCTTGCCATAGGAGGGATGGCGCGTGGCTTTCCAGGTACCATCGGAAACGATGCGGGTGGAACCGGCTTCCAGATCGAACACGAAGCCCGCCTTGCCGCTGCTTTTGTGGGAGTAGCCGTCCTTGCCCCAATACCATGCGAGGGCGGCGATGGTGTTCCCGCCTTCGCGGAGGAACGGCGCGAGATCCACGCGGTCGAAATAGGTGTCCTCACGGTTGGGGCCGCGTTTGAGGCCGCCCTCGTAGATCGCGAGCTTGCCGTTGATCCAGAGCCAATACTTCGAATCCACGGCGATGCGGGCGCGGGCGACGGAGGGCTTTTCCGTGAGGGTGAAATCTTTGCGGAAACACGTCCATGCCGCACCGGGTGTTTCGCCGGGCGACCCGATCCACTGCGCTCGCCAGGGCGGCTCTGCGGCGGCGAGCGGCGGGAGGGAAATCAGGAAAAATCCCAGGGCGAGAAGGCAAGTTGGAATGGGGGATGTCATGGATTGATCACTTTTCTTTGTTCTAACATAAAGAAGGAGGGAAAAACCACGGCAAAAGCAGCGGTTTTTCCCTCCGGGAAAGAGCGGATCAAAGGCTCTCGAACTTCTTACCTTCTGCGGCGCAGGAGCGCGAGAAGACCGAGACCGCCGAGAAGTGCGGCGGAGGGCTCGGGGATGGCGGTGACGCTGAGGTTGTCGAATTCCCCGCCGCCGAATAGGTTGGCATTACCCGCGCTGAATGTAAGGAAGGCATCGGCCTGCTGGGGAAGGGTGAAAGTTCCAATGTCGTCTGAGCCGATCTTGATATTGGCAACAGATCCATTGCCGTTAAAAGCCGATCCAACACCGCCAGCACCGCTGAGCCTGATTGTGACCAAATCATTGGCCTCCCAATTAGGGGTGGGGATGGGAATATTCCCTGCGGCGAAAGATTGGGTAGCGCCGTTGGCACGGAAGATGGCTCCCGCATAACCATCGGTGACGAATGGCATCTGGGTGCTTCCGACGGTGAACGACACCCATTCGGTGGTGTCTCCGGCGTAGCCGAACACATTTACGAGGTTAAAGCTGAACTCCAAAGGTTGATCCAAGGCATTCGCGTTCGCCGCAAAGTTGTGGTTCAAGCTAACGCGTCCGAAATTCGGCCCAAACTCGCCTGGGAATGTCGCGAGTGTCATTTGGATGCCGCCATTGCTGTGTTGGGTCGCATTACCCGCTCCGCTGATGGTATAAGTCTTACTTCCGATTGATCCGGACTGCGAGCCAGCCAGATTATTGTTGAAGGTCTCTGCGACTTCGTTGGCCGGACTTTCATTGAAGTTATCCGCGAACAGCAAAGTAGCCGCATTGGCTCCGACGGTGAAGGACGCCAGGGTGGCGGCCATGATTAGGTTCCTATTGAATTTCATGGAGGTGATTTCGTTTGGTTGTTTGGTTTTTTCGACCACGAAAGCGCTACAAGGAAGCTCGCCAAGTGGTTTCACTTCGAAAAATTAGCCCTACCGCCGCAAACACGCCAGAGCCGCCGCATCGCCCATTTGGGGGATGGGGTTTGGAGTTACTGGGAACGCGAGTCTGAGACTCGCATTCCCATGATTTGAGAAAGAAACTGACCACGGGGCTTTTTCCTTTCGCTTGTTCATGGGCGTGCGGGTTTCAAACCCGCGTTCCCAGCGGCAGCAGACTGCACGCGGTCCACGGGTTCCTCACATCCGCAGGAACCCTTGCTCGATGGCGAGGGTGACGGCGTGGGCGCGGTCGGCGGCTCCGAGTTTGCGCATGAGGTGGGTGAGGTGGGTTTTCACGGTGTCGGTGGAGAGGGCGAGCTCGACGGCGATCTCTTTGTTGGCCTTGCCTTTTGCAACCAGGCGCAGGACGTCCACCTCACGGTTGCTGAGTCCGACAACAGCGTTGCTCTCGGCGAGGCGCCGGGCGAGATGGGCGGGCAGGAAATCCCTGCCGGAGGCGACGCTGCGAATCGCTTGGGCGATGGTGTCCTGCTCGCAGGATTTCGGGACATAACCGCGCACACCGGCCTCAAGGGCGCGGCGGATGTCCTCGGCGGTTTCATTGATGGAAATGAGGATGACCTTTGCCTCCGGATTTTTCACGAGGATTTCCCGAGTTACATCCACGCCGTGCATGTCGGGCAGGATGCCGTCCATCAGGGTGATCTCCGGGGCGAGTTTCGCGTGGAGTTCGATGGCTTCGCGACCATTGCGGGCTTGGCCGATGACTTCCATGCCGGGCTCGCTGGAAAGCGCGCCGATCAGGCCGAGGCGGATCATGGCGTGGTCGTCCACGATGAGGATGCGGATGGTGGGAGTGGTCATGGGTTGGGGATGGTAACGGAGATGGTGCAGCCCTGGCCGGGGGAGGACTGGATATCGATCGTCGCGTTGATTTTTTCGACGCGCTCGTGCATACCGAGGATGCCGAAGTGGGAAGTAACCGGCGCGTGCGGCGGTGCGGGCGTGAAGCCGCGGCCATCATCGCGGATGCTGAGCACGACGGCATCCTCCGTTTCGTGCAGTGAAATGATCACCTCGCGGGCGGCGGCGTGTTTCATGGCGTTGGCGAGCGCTTCCTGGGCGATGCGCAGCAGGTGAAAATCCGAGCCGTTGGGGAGCGGGCGGGACAGCTCGCCGATTTCCAAAGAAACGTTCGACCCATCCTCCGAGGACGCGCCGACCGCCATCGAACGCAGTGCGGTGCCGAGACCTTGGATTTCCAGCACTTTGGAGCGAAGATCCCAGACCGAGCGGCGCGCCTCCACCCGGATGTGGCGCAGCATCCGGCGGGCCAAACCCAGGCGTGTGGAGATTTGGGAAGGATCGGCTTTCGCCATTTTGTCGAGTCCATCGAGCTGAAGGGCGACACCGGCGAGTTGCTGTTCGAGCGTGTCGTGCAGGTCGCGCGCCATGCGGTCGCGCTCGTCGCTCACCGCCTCGTAGCCGATTTTTTCCCCGATCAAACGAGCCTGTTTGCGGACGGCGCGACCGAAAAACAAGGTTCCCAAGGTGCCGAGCACCGCCAGCCCTGTCATCGCGCCAAGGGCTGCGAAGAGGCGGCCGGTGGTCCACCAAGGGGCGCGGCTCAAGAGCGTAACGCCGCTGGAATCCGCAAGCCGGATGCGGAATCCATTGATCCATTCGGGACGCGGAAGCGGATGGGTGGTGGTGAGTTCGCAAATGCCGGTGAGTTGCAAGCGGTCGCCGGGAACAAACTCCGGTGCAGGCTCATCGGTGCGCGGCATGATGGCCTCGAACACGGTTCCGTTCGCGCGGCATTGCAGGATGGTTTCATCCTGAAAGCTGCGGCTGCCGAGGAAAGCCGCTTCCAGCTGCACCAGCTCCATCTGCAGCAGCGAGCTATCCTCCGAGGGGAAAACCATTTGCAAAGGCTCAGGTCGCGGCCCGTCCGCGATGCGGGTCACCTTCGTCGCCCGCAGCAAGGGACGGAAAGGAGCGATGACACCGTAGCCTTCGACGCTGACGCGAGTGCCGGGCGGCAGGCGCTCGGTCATCACGGCTTGGATCCTCACGCTGGCGCTTGCATCGCGCAGTTGGAAACCCGTGGCATCGTCCTGCGTGATCACGCCCTCCAGGCGCACGAGGTCGGTCGGGCTGAAGTTTCTCGACAGCAACTGGAGTGATGTAAGCAAAGGCACATTGGCACCGTCCGCAGCCGGGGCGTAAGGTTGAATATCATCGAAAGACGGCACAAAAAAATGCCTGCCAATCATTTGCCTTTGCTGGTTGTAAACCGTGCCGAAGATCGCCCGCATCCGTGCCGGGCGTTGCATCAGGGCGGCGGCCCGCTGTGGCGCATCCGGTGAGTTCGGGATATCCGCCTTGAAAGTTTGGCCGAACACCTCGACCGCCAGTGTGTAGGCGATGCCTCCGGATTCCACCCCGATGACCACGGCTGGAACCTCGATCCACGCGGCATCATTTCGCGGCGAATAGATGTCTTCCGCAGCCAGGCGGCGCGGCTCGGGAATCTCGCCGCGTCCCAGGATTTCCCATGATTGAGCCTCGAGGTGCGGCGTGACGCCGGTGAGCACGGTGAACCCGTGAAACATGACCCGATCCCCGATCATGGGGCGACTTGCCGTGCCCGTAGGTTGTGCCAGATGAAGCGGCACAAAAATGAAACAGGCTGCCGTGCCATCGTGGATGACCGTGTCTCCTTTCGAGGGATCCGCATAGATTACCACGGCTTCAATTTGGACAGGTAAATAGCGTTTTGCGTCCCCATCGGAAAGCGCCTGGACATCCGCGATCGTGCGCAGCGGCTCCGCACCGGCATGAGGCGATAGAATCAGAATCAGGCAGAGGATCGCGAGGGAATGTGATTTCACGATGAAAACCAATCTTGGGGTCCACCCTTTCGTGAGTTTTTTGAAATCACTCTGAAATTTCCCGGAAATCCGCAAAGCCGAGAACGCGGGGAATGGCGCTTTGCTCCGCTTTGATGATGAAGAAGACGCCACGGCTGCCGGGGTCGTGGGACCAATTCGTTTCGCAGAGTGGCTCGGCGCGTGTTTTACCGGGAGGCTGGAAATAGAGGTTCACATGATAATTCTCCCTCGCGGGGGCGGGCGCATCGAGGACGAGACGGGATTGGGGGGCGATGAGCAGCTTGCGGGTGCCGAGCTGGCCTCCGACCTTGCTGTCGGTGAGGTTGTACCAAAGCATCTGGCCGCGCTTGAAATTGGCGACGTTCGCATTGATCACTTGTGCCCTGACCGGTGCGATGGTGTTGGCGGGATCGCTGCTGAGGATCAGATAAAAATCCGTGATGGTTTCCGCAAGCGCGGCGATGGGCGCCCCGTCGGGAATGGCGGGTGGCGCGCCCGCTGCGGTGGCGGGCGGTGCGGATGGCAAAAAAGCCAGTGCCGTGGCAGCCGCCGAAACCGGATAGACCGGTGAAAAATTCATGCGCGGGAGTTCCACTTCCTGGGAAGTGACGCCATCGAAAAGATGGAGCTTCTGCGGTGCGTCATCCGCCGCATTGAGAAAAAGGATGCGGCACGTGCGGGCGGATTTTTCCTGGGCATGGGCTGCAAGGGAAACAAGCAGCAGGATGAACATCGGGAAACGCATGGAGATTGAATATTGAGTATGGAACATGGGGACTTAGACCTCCTCCGCGTTGAGCCAGCGGAAGGAGACGATCTCATAGCGGCGGCCAAAGGCGACGTTGACGGCTCTGGGTAGGGCGGTCATTTCCGCCGGATCCGCTGGGTCAACGTAATTGCGGGTGCGGCGGACGGTGGCCTCGCACCATGCGCGGGCTAAAATGTTTCCGGAGGCATCCCGGGCATCGCCGTAAGCGCGGATGGTGAAGGTGTCGTCGCGGGCGGAAAGAATGGGTGCGATCGGGCGCAGGACATCGGCTTGGCGGGTCCAGCCGGGCAGGCCGTAGGCATTGTGGCCGATGGCGGCTTCCGGGAATTGGTATTGGGCGCTGCCCGCCGGAATCGGGTTCTCGCTGGCGGGTTTGGAGCGGCTCTGGATCTCGGCGTAAGGGTTGAGTGCCGGGTCTTTCGCCAGGGTGTTGAGAGCCGCCTGGATCGTTCCGGCCAAGGCGAGATCTCCTGAGGAAAGCTGGCGGTTCACGAACTCGGCGAGGGACAGGAAGGGGCCGCGGGCGCGGACCTGATTGACGATCTCTTCGGCGAAGCGGTCGAGCGTGGGGTCGTCGAGCTTGCGATAACCGGTGAACTCGGAGGCGGCGGAGAAGCCACCTGAGGTGCCGATGGTTTTTGCCGCGGTGTCGCCTGCAACGGAGAAGCGGCTGAACGCATAGTTTTCCGCGCCGGAGAGCGTGTTGCCCGTGGGGGTGAAGTAGGGAATTTTCTGGTTGCGGGCGTGGCCGAGCAAAGCGCGCCACGCTTTGACGGAGGTGGAATTCACGTTGAACATGCCCTCGACCTCGATGCGCGATGCGATGGATCTCCATGAGTCCGGCTTGTCGGCGAAGTCGGTGAAAAGCTTCTCCGCTCCGGCGGTGGTTTGTGCTACGGCGGCATCCGCAGTGAGGGGAAGATACGCGCGGTTCGGCAGCGGATCCGCACCGGAAACGAAGTCCGTGAAGGTTTTTTTCAGGGTTTCCGATGTCCCCGGAGCACCCAGACTGGAGGATTTCGGGGCGATGGACGAAACGAACCAATCGTCGAAGAGCAGGTGGTTGGCGCAGTAGAAGTCATCGTGCTGGAGGTCGACGGAGCCGCGTGAGGCGTTGGCCGGATTGTAAACGGAGTTGGCGGGGATCAGCGGGCTGGCATCGCTGTTACCGATGATGTTGAAGGCGTAAGGGGGGATGGGGTTTTCATAGCGCATGTCCCAGTTTTGCAGCTCGGCGAGCGACTGGATGGGTTTGGTGGGCAGCTCGGCGATGATGCAGCGGGTAAGGCCGTCGGAGCTTTGGAAGCCGCTGATGATGTAACCCTGGTTGGCGGCGTTGGCGTTCGGGTAGGAATCGCTCCCCGCGCCGGTGAGTTTTTCAAAGCTGTAGTCGAAGGGCGAGTTCACCGGGTGGTCGGTGCCGGGGTAGTCCCACTGGATATTGAATTCCGCAGTATCCTTGAAGCCCATGGCCGTGTAGTTCACCAGCGGGTTTGTCTGCACAAATCCCTTGGCCGCCAGGTGGGTGCGACTGGCGGTGCGGGCTCCGAAAATGGTGGTCAGGAAGGGCTGGGGATCGTCGCTGGATTGGGACAGGGTGGCCTCGGCGAGTCCGCTGATCGCCGGGTAAACCGCTGCCGCGACCTCGGCCTTGTAAATCATCCGGTAAGCGAGGTGAGCGGAGCCGTTGATGATCATGTCCAGGTAAACGCCCACGCCGGGACTGACGGCGATGGCATTGTCATTGTAGATGGAGTCGAACTTTGCTTCCGCCTTGACGTTGGTGCTGCCGGGAACGGCGAAGGTGGTGCCATCGTCTTTGATCAGTGGGAAGTAATGCCCTCCTTGCTTGCGGAATCCGGGAGCCAGCGTGACTTCCGACGAGGCCGGAACGGGCGCGATGTTCGGGCTGAACAATAGGGTTTCTCCAGGCTTGAGGGTGTGGCCGGTGGGGATTCTGAATCGCAACAACTGCTGTCCGTAAAGTGCAGGGCTGTTGTTATTGGAGGGGCAGACGCTGTTCCACTTTTCGTTCTGGACAGTGCCGACCTTGAATTTGAAGGCGTTGGGCAGACAGCCCTTGAGGTCGAACCGCAACTCCGGATTGGAGGTGATCGTGACATTGTAGGGATTCCAGAGCGTGATCACCGGCGTGGCCAGGAGGCGGGGCTCGAAGGTGCGGGGGACGGTTTCCGGGACAATGGGGGCGGCTGTGTGCGAGAACACCCACTGGACACGGGCGATGACAGGAATGATGCGGACGCGATGGAGGAAATTGAAGTTCTCCGCACTATTGTTGGAGTAAATATGTGATGAGCGGGTATTGATCGTGGTGCCGTTGGAACCCATGGACTTGTACAGGGTGGCCCAGTCCTTGAGGTTTTCCCAACTGCTCACCGAGCCGTGCTCGTAGATCGGAATGCCCGGGGCACGGTATTCGGCCCAGGGATAGAACAGCGAGCGGGAGGGCCGGTGATTGCCGCTGGTGGGAATGTTGGCGAGGAGATCCTGGCCTGGAGACACGCGGAAGAAGGGCTGGTTGCTGGTGGGGAAGAAGCGTTGGTTGGTGGCGGTGAGCCTGTCCCAGTTTTCCGTGACGAGAGAGAGATCCTTGCGCCAGCCGCCGGTGGCGGTGTTGGTCAGGAGGCCGATGGAAGTGGCGGAGAGATCATGGAAAAACTCGGCGGATGCGGCAAGGCCGGCCTGTTTTGGTGCGATCAAATCGATCTGCCGGAGGCTGACTGCTTTGTTAGCCGGGGCGGCATCGGCCAGCAGGGATTCCATACGAAAAGGTTCCGTATCCGCCACGCTGTGTGATTTGGCGAGGGATGCCCAAGCCGCGACGGTATCGCCCGCCGGTGTGTAGGGCTTGGGCAGGCGGGCTTTCTGATTTTCGCCGCCAATCCACCAGGCATAATTGCCCGAGTCGCTACGAGCCGAAAGCGGCGAAGGCGCGAGGTGAATCTGCTGGTTTACCTGCGAGCCGACAGAACCTTGGCCGACCAAGGGGATTTTCCCGGCGCCGGGACTGGTGTCCGGCACGACATTGGAATCTTCGAGAGAGCCGGGATCACCCGATGTCAGCCACGCCAGGAAACGCTCCTCCTTCGCGCTCTTGTATCCGCCTGCGGGTGCGATGGGACGACCGATGATGGAGCCGGTGGTGGTGTGGTTGGTGCCCTCCCAGCTTTTCCACACCCCAAGGATGGGTGGGTTATCCTCATCCAGGACATCGGCGCGCGCGGTGACACGGGTGTCCGGGCCTGAGAGTTTCTGGAGTTCTCCCAGCGCCAGCATCATCGCCATGCGGGCATTGGAGCGCGCCATTTGTGCGGAAGATAGACCCGATGAAGAGCGCAGGCTGATGCTGCTCAGTGATAACAAGCCAACAGCGAGGATCGCGAGCAGGATCAACAGCGAGAGCGTGACGACCAGGGCGAAGCCTCTGTTCCGGCGGGCAGGATGTGCGGTCAGAAAGGGAAAACGGCGTGCTGCTTTTTTCACCGGTATCTCCTGCGGCGCCACATCAGGAAGCGCTACATACCGGCGCAGGTTGGCCAATGATGGTTTCATGGGGTTTATCACGGTGAGAATATATTGTGAAGGATCCAGCACTTCACAGGCAAGGCGTTTGGAAATTGGACTTATTTCAGTGGGCTTACGGATAGCTGTAATTACAATTCATTCTTTCGCAAACTATTTCACATTCACGCCATGCCCAAAGCCCGGAGTTATCACCCATTTGGGTGATAACGGACGGGTGATCGGCTTGGATAGGGGTTATGCGGTGTTTTTGGGTCTTATTGCTCTTGAGCGGCAAGATTTCCTCCTTGGGTGCCTTTGCCCAGTTTGAGCGCAGGGCTTTCGGGAGCGAGCTTAAGTAATTGATCTCCTTCGGGCTCACGGATGAACATGGGGTCGGCGGACTGGCCGTCGGCACCGGCGGGGTTCCAGTTCCAGAACCAGTTGCCACGGATCGTCACCGCATCGGGAGCGGGCGGGCTTTCGGCGGAGTGACTGACCATGGGCGCGGCCTGGGCTTCCCCGTTGTCTTTCACGAAGATGTTGTCCGCTATCAGGATCCCGGTGCTTTCCTTGCCGTGCTTGCCGAGACTGAGGACGGGCATGTCCTTTTTCACGACGACGGTGTTGTTCGTGAAACGGAAATTCGTGGCTCCTGAGAGAGAGAGCAGGTTGACGTCTTCGATGCCGTCGAAGACGTTATTGTGGACGTTGATGTTGTTGGGCGGCGGGCCGAAGGTGGCGATGGGATAAAAGCCGTTGCGGAAGACGTTGTTGTCGATCTCCATGTTGTTGAATCCGGCTTCGAGTGCGTAGTTGTAGCCGGGATCGAGGAGAAAGAGGTTGTGGTGGACGCGGATGGTTTTCGCTGCGGCGCCGCCTTCGACCAGCGAGACGCAGGTGTTGACGCGGTTTCGGAAGATCTCGCAGGCATCGGGTTCCGCGTGCCAGAGCTCGATGGAAATGTTCGGCTGACCTTGGCCCCAGCCGCCCTGTTGACGGGTTTTGATGCCGTTGTCGTGGATATGCACGCGGACGAGCTTTACCTTCGGAGCGCTCCACGGGTCGTTGCGTTGCGTCCACTCGGGGATGCAGGTCTTGATGCCGTAAGCTCCGCGATGTTCACGGATCGTGTTGTGGTGGATGCTGCAATCGGTGAGGTGACCGATCTGCAAACCGCCGGAGCAGGAGTCCTTGTGGGGAAGTCCGTTGTCTTCGAGACGGTTGTTGCGGATCGTGGAGCCGACTGCGTCATGCATCCAGATGCCAGTGAACTCGAAGCCTTTGACCTCGCAATCGTGGATGGAGAAATCATGCGCACCATGGACGACGATGCCCGTATTGGCGCGCTGGTCTTCGGGGAGGTTTCCGATGAGGGTGAAGCCGGAAATGGATGCGTTGGAGGTATTCTCCGTTCGGATCGCGGTTTTATCTGCTTCCGGGGAGGCTTTGGTTTCGCGTGGTTCCTGGCGGGCAGACCAGCGGATGATGGTCTGCCCGATGCCCGCGCCCACAAGGCTCACGCCGGGTGCGAGCAACGAGCTTTCGCTTTCCGGATATTCTCCGGCGGCGAGGCGTATCGTATGGGAACCGGCGGGCGTGGCCTTGGCGGCAGCGGCCAGCGTGCGAAGGGCGGTGGCCGCCGTCAGACCGTCATGCGCGTCATTTCCTGTCGGCGAAACGTAGCGGTCTGCGGCGCAAGCAAGCGCTGGCATCAGTAGGATGCCAGCGCAGAGTAAGGAACGGAGAAAGGATTGTGTAGCGGGACGCATCGTTGCGTCACACTCACGCCTGCAGCGTCCACTCCGGCAAGCGGATAATCTCACCGCCCTTGAGTGCTGACTCGTGGGCGAGAATGCCGGTGCAGGTGATGTTCGCGCTTTGCACGGCGTTCGGATACGCATCGACACCGGTCTGCAGCATTTTCACGAACTGATGGACGAGGTGCGGATGGCTTCCGCCGTGACCCGCGCCCTGCGTAAAGGAAAGGTGTTCCTCGCCGCTTTCGCCACCGTAAACGCCGCCCGTGGTGAAAAGCTGGATCTCTTCCGGCAGGTAGTGCGCGAAGTCCGGGCATTTCACCTCCTCGGGAATCTCCGGCTCCGGCTTCTTGGCAGTGTGGATCACGAGCGGATCGTGCTCGATGAGCGGCCACTCGACGGATTTCTTCGTGCCATACACCTCGAACGACTCGCGGTACTGGCGGGCGACATCGAACAGCGAGCGCACGACCTGGGCGGACAGGTCGCTGTCCTTCATCTTGATGTGGCAGGTCTCGATGGCGAAAGTCGATCCGTAGCAGGCATGCATTTCCTCGGCGATGGTGCCGGAGCCGAAGCAGGAAACGTATTCCGCCTGACTGCCCATCAGGCCGAGGATGGGGCCTACGCAATGGGTCGCGTAATACATCGGCGGGAGGCCCGGCCAGTAGCCCGGCCAGCCTTCCATGTCCTGCTGGTGGGTGGCGCGCAGGAACTGGACTTTGCCGAGTTCGCCCTTTTCGTAGAGTTCCTTCATGAAAAGGAACTCGCGGGCGTAAACCACGGTCTCCATCATCATGTATTTCAAGCCGGTCGATTTGCAGAGGTCGATGATTTCCTTGCACTCTTCCAGACTGGTGGCCATCGGCACGGTGCAGGCGACGTGTTTCCCGGCCTTGAGCGCCTTGATCGACTGCTGTCCGTGATCGGGGATCGGGGAATTGATGTGCACGGCGTGGACGTTTGGATCGGCGAGAAGATCATCGTAGGAAGTGTAGCGCTTCGCGATGCCGAACTTGTCGCCGACCTCGTCGAGCTTCGATTGGGTGCGCTGACAGATGGCATACATCTCGACGCCCTTGAGGCGCTGATAAATGGGAATGAACTCGGCTCCGAATCCGAGACCGACGATGGCGATATTGATGGTTGACATAAGTGGTTGGCGTCCGGGTTGCGGAACGGCCCCACACTAGCGGAGTTCCGGTTCGCCGCTTGTAGATTGACGGCGTTCTTGTGTATGATTGCGACATCCGATAAGTTTTCTTGATTTTATGTAATACAAATTATCGTATCCCCCGACGATAAAAGCCAATCACGATTCATCCCACGCACCCGCACTCATTTTCATCATGACTCCTATCTCACTCCTCCGTCCCATCATTTTCAGCGCACTTCTCCTCCCGCACGCTTACTCTGCGGTGAAGCCTTTGGTGGAAAGCCCTGTGCTCAATGCGAACTCCCCGCGCCTCCATGAGATGAAATCGGAAATCGGCGGGGCGAGGCAACTCTACCTCGTGGTATCCGATGCGGGCAATTATTCCCACGATTGGGCGAACTGGATCGAACCGACCCTGCACTTCAAGGACGGCACTACCCGGCCTCTTACCGAACTCAAATGGACTTCCGCCCAAAGCGGCTGGGGCAATGCGCAAGTGAACAAAAACGCAGACGGAGGCGCGCTCACCATTGATGGGAAAACCTACGCCAGCGGCATCGGCACCCACGCCCCATCCGTCATCTCTTACGAACTTCCCGAAAACGTCACGGCCTTCTCCGCCAAGGTGGGCGGCGACGACGGCGGCATGTTCCAAGGAGGCAAACCCCAGGATGCCAGCATCAAGTTTCAGGTCTTCGCCCAGAAGCCGCCCGCTCCCGGCGAGACCGGCGAAACCCTCGTCCCCGAGGACATGTTCACCATTGCCGACAGCAACCTCGAAATCTCCGTCTGGGCCACCTCGCCGATGTTGCGCAACCCGACCAACATCGACTTCGATGCCGAGGGTCGCCTCTACGTCGCGGAAGGCGTCAACTACCGCCACGCGAATGGCAAAAGTCCCGATGGCGACCGCATCGTCATTCTCGAAGACACCGACAAGGATGGCAAAGCGGATACCTCGGAGGTTTTCACGCAGGACAAAAACCTCGAATCCCCGCTCGGTGTCAGCGTTCTCGATAACAGGATCATCGTCGCCCAACCGCCCGACCTCCTCGTTTACACCGACGTCAACCGCGACCGGAAATATGACCCCTCCGTGGATCAACGCGAAGTCCTGCTGACGGGTTTCAACGCCCGCCAGCACGATCACTCGCTGCACTCGGTCACCGTCGGCCCCGATGGCTTGTGGAATTTCAACAACGGCAACTGCGGAGCCATCTTCACGGACAAGTCCGGCAAAACCTTCCGCATCGGCAGTGGCTACTACAACAGCGGCGGCGGCACATGGTATCAGGACACCCGCGCCATCGCAGGAAAAACCAGCGACGACGGCAACATCTGGGTGGGCGGATTTTCCGTGAGAATGAATCCCGACGGCAGCAACGCCCGCATCGTCGGCCACAACTACCGCAACTCCTACGAGCAGGCGCTCAACTCCTTCGGCGACATGTTCCAGTCCGACAACGATGATCCGCCTGCGTGCCGCGTCACGGAAGTCATCGAAGGCGGCAACGCCGGATTCTCCTCCGCCGACGGCCAGCGGACATGGGGCGCGGACAAGCGCCCCGGCCAAGACACACCCACGGCTGAGTGGAGGCAGGAAGATCCAGGCACCATGCCCGCCGGCGACATCTACGGCGGCGGCTCGCCCACCGGCGTCGCCTACTACGAGAACGGCGCGCTTGGCAAGAAATGGCAGGGCCTCCTCCTCGCCTGTGAAGCGGGCAAAAACGTGATTTTCGGCTACCTTCCCGTCCCCGATGGCGCGGGATTCAAGCTGGAGCGCATTGATTTTATAACATCGAACAAGGAAGGCGAATTCGCAGGTTCCGACTTCCAGGGCGGCAAACCAAACAACGCCCTTAAAACCCTCTTCCGTCCCGCCGATGTGGCCGTCGGTCCCGATGGCGCGCTCTACGTCGCGGATTGGTTCGATCCTCGTGTCGGCGGTCATTCCACACAGGACGGCGGCGGCTCCGGCACGATTTACCGCATCGCGCCGAAAGGTTTCAAATCCGTCATCCCCAAGATCGACCTCGCCACCACCACAGGCCAGATCCTCGCCCTGAAAAGCCCCGCCGTGAACGTCCGCAACAGCGGCTTCACCCGCCTCAAGGCCGAAGGCGAGAAAGCCGTCCCCGCCGTGGCCGCCCTGCTTGAAGATTCTGACAAATACATCGCCGCCCGCGCCGTCTGGCTGCTCGCGCAGATGGGCGATTCCGGCCAGGCCATCGTCGCCAAGCTCCTCGATTCCCCCGAGCCGCGCACACGGCTCGTCGCCTGCCGTGCCATCCGCGCCGCCGGTGGTGACGTCCTGAAGCTCGCCGAAAAAATGGCCGCCGATCCCGCACCGATGGTTCGCCGCGAGATCGCCCTGAGCCTGCGCGACGTTTCCGCCGGTTCAGCCCTGCCCCACCTCGTCACCATCGCCAAACAATTCGATGGCAAGGATCGCGCCTACCTCGAAGCCTTCGGCCTCGGCTGCACCGGCAAGGAAGCCGTGGTTTACGATGCCCTCCGCAAGGAAATGACCGCCGCCCCCGAAGCCTGGACGGACGCCTTCGCCTGGCTCGCATGGCGCCTGCACCCGCCGCAAGCCGTGGCCGACCAGAAAGCCCGCGCGCTTTCCGCAAAAGTCAGCCCCGATCAGTCCAAGCTCTCGCTGACCGCCCTCGGCTTCACCCGCAGCGCCGCCGCCGCCACCGCCATGATCGAGCTCGCGAACACGCAAGGCTTCGTCCACAAGGATCTCGCCAACTGGTGGGTCAACAACCGCAAAGGCAACCTCTGGAAAGACTATAACATCGATGGCATTCTCAAGGCCATGGGACAGGATCCCGCCAACGTGAAACTCGTCGCCGTGGAAATGCCCGCCGAGCCCGCCAACGCCGCGAAGCTGCCTTCCACCGCGGAAATCATGAAACTCAAGGGCGATGCCGAGCGGGGCAAAGTCTCCATCGCCACCTGTTACATGTGCCACCGCATCGGCGATCAAGGCGTCGATTACGGCCCGGATCTGACCACCTTCGGAAAACAGCAACCGGCGGAAGTCATCATCGAAGCCATCCTGAACCCCTCCGGCGACATCTCTCACGGCTACGAAGGCGCCGAGATCAAAACCACCGACGGCATCACCATCACCGGCATGCTCCTTTCCGAAGGCGATCCCGTCATCGTCAAATGCCTCGGTGGCCAGACCCAGACCATCGCCAAATCCCGCATCGCCACCATGAAACGCATGGAGAAATCCCTCATGTATTCCCCCGCCCAGCTAGGCCTCAGCGCCCAAGCGATCGCCGACATGGCCGCTTATCTGAAAGGGCTGTAAAACAAATCCCGGGAACGCGAGTCTGCGACTCGCGTTCCCATGATCAGGGAAAGAACAGCCCTTCGAGGCATTCCTTTCGCTGTCCACGGGCTTGCGGGTTTCAAACCCGCGTTCCCAGCTTCACGGCGGATGTGACGTGGGAACAAGCACAGGAACGCGCCCGCACGGGGAGACATAGGACAAGCGTTACTTGTGGGACTGTGAGCCGGACAGGCGAGCCTGGATGTGACACCTTAGGCGTTGCGTCAAAACTCGCCATCTCCCCGTACTTCGCCATCTCCCCGTACTTCACCATCACCCAATCGCTGTCCCGGACACAGAGTCACCGCTGGCGGGGCATTTTGACCTTTCCGTCCCGACGAAAGCGGCTAGAACCAAGCACACCATTCATGTAGGTGCTTTTGATCATGTCCTCCAAAATCAGCTACCATGACATACCCGATCCCCCGAGTGCCTCCCTCAAGGAAGACGGCATCGAATCCGGTTTCATCGGCAAGCTCCAGGGGCTGAAATACGAATACCGCCCGGACATCACCAACCGCGGCACGCTGGAGAAAAACTTCCGCGAGAAATTCGAAGCCCTCAACCGCGTCCATCTCACCGACGCGGAGTTCTCCCGCCTGCTGGACGAGATCGTCACCCCGGATGTCTTCACCGCCTCGAAGACCCTGCGCGCCATCAGCAGCTTCACCCGCGATGACGGCACGCCGCTGAACTACACCCTCGTCAACATCAAGGACTGGTGCAAAAACACCTTCGAGGTCGTCCGCCAGCTCCGAATCAACACGGACAACAGCCACCACCGCTACGATGTGATCCTCCTCATCAACGGCGTGCCCTGCGTCCAAATCGAGTTGAAAACCCTCGGCATCAGTCCGCGCCGGGCGATGGAGCAGATCGTCGAATACAAGCACGATCCCGGCAACGGCTACTCCAGGACGCTGCTCTGCTTCATGCAGCTCTTCATCGTCAGCAACCGCGACCGCACCTACTACTTCGCCAACAACAACGCCCGCCACTTCGCCTTCAATGCCGACGAGCGTTTCCTGCCCGTCTATGAATATGCCGACGAGCAAAACCGGAAGATCACCCGTCTCGACGCCTTCGCCGACGTCTTCCTGAAAAAGTGCGACCTTGGCCGCACCATCAGCCGCTACATGGTCCTCATCGCCAGCGAGCAGAAGCTCATGATCATGCGGCCCTATCAGGTCTATGCCGTGAAGCACATGGTCACCTGCATCGATGACGACAACGGCAACGGCTACATCTGGCACACCACCGGCAGCGGCAAGACGCTCACCTCCTTCAAGGCCGCCACCCTGCTCAAGGAAAACGAGCACATCCACAAATGCGTCTTCGTCGTGGACCGCAAGGATCTCGACCGCCAGACGCGCGAGGAGTTCAACCGCCTCCAGGAAGGCTGCGTCGAGGAAAACACCAACACCGCCGCCCTCGTCCGCCGCTTGCTTTCCGAGGACTACGCGGACAAGGTCATCGTCACCACCATCCAGAAGCTCGGCCTCGCGCTGGATGAAAACAGCAAGCGTAACAAGCAGCGGAGCAAGAACGGCCAAGCCACCTTCAAGGAGCAGCTCTCCGCGCTGAAGGACAAACGCATCGTCTTTATCTTCGACGAGTGCCACCGCTCGCAGTTCGGGGAAAACCACAAGGCCATCAAGGAGTTCTTCCCCAAGGCCCAGCTCTTCGGGTTCACCGGCACGCCCATCTTCGAGGCGAACGCCTCCTTCCAGAAAATCGAGGACACGCAGGCCTCCATGCACACCACGGAAGACCTCTTCCAGAAGCAGCTCCACGCCTACACCATCACCCATGCCATCGACGACGGGAATGTCCTGCGCTTCCACATCGACTACTTCAAGCCCAAGGAGGAGAAGGACAAGAAGCCGCCGAAACCCGGCGAGGCCATCGCCAAGCGCGCCGTCATCGAGGCCATTCTCACCAAGCACGATACATCCACCGCCCATCGCCGCTTCAACGCCATCCTCGCCACCTCGTCCATCAATGACGCCATCGAATACCATGCGCTGTTCAAGACGATGCAGGCGGAGAAACAGAAGGCCGATCCCGAATTCAAGCAGCTGAACATCGCCTGCGTCTTCTCCCCACCCGCCGAGGGCGATCCCGATGTGAAGCAGATCCAGGAAGACCTGCCGCAGGAGCAGGCGGACAACGAGGAAGATCCCGAGGGCAAAAAGGCCGCACTCAAGGCCATCATGGCGGATTACAATGACCGCTACGGCACCAATCACCGCATCTCCGATTTCGATCTCTACTATCAGGATGTGCAGAAGCGCATCAAAGACCAGCAGTGGCCGAACTCCGATTTTCCCGCCACGCAGAAGATCGACATCACCATTGTGGTGGACATGCTGCTCACCGGCTTCGATTCCAAGTTCCTGAACACGCTCTACGTGGACAAGACGCTCAAGCACCACGGCTTGATCCAGGCCTTCTCCCGCACCAACCGCGTGCTCAACGGCACCAAGCCCTACGGCAACATCCTCGACTTCCGCCAGCAGCAGGATGCCGTGGATGCCGCCATCGCCCTCTTTTCCGGGGAAAAATCCGGCGAGCAAGCGCGGGAAATCTGGCTCGTGGAAAAGGCCCCCGTCGTCATCCAGAAGTTGGAGAACGCCGTCCAGCAGTTGGACACGTTCATGAAGTCCCAGGGCCTCGACTGCACGCCCTCCGCCGTGGCGAATCTGAAGGGCGATGCCGCCAAGGCCGCCTTCTGCACCCAGTTCAAGGAAGTCCAGCGGCTCAAGACCCAGCTCGACCAATACACCGACCTCACCGAGGAAAACAAAGCCAGCATCGAGCAGGTGCTGCCCGAGGAAAACCTCCGCGGCTTCAAGGGACAGTATCTGGAAACCGCCAAGCGGCTCAAGGAACAGCAGGGCAAGGGGGGCGACAAACCCGGCTCCGAAGATCCCGTGGACCAGATCGACTTCGAGTTCGTGCTCTTCGCCTCCGCCGTCATCGATTACGACTACATCATGGGCCTCATCGCCAAGTTCTCGGAAAAGGGACCGGGCAAATCGAAGATGACCCGCGAGGAACTCATCGGCCTCATCAGCGCCGATGCCAAGTTCATGAACGAGCGCGACGACATCGCCGAATACATCGGCACGCTCAAGGCGGGCGAAGGTCTCAGCGAAGCCGCGATCCGCGACGGCTACACCCGCTTCAAGGCGGAGAAGGATGCCAAGGAACTCGCCGCCATCGCCGCGCGGCACGGCCTCGCCACCGCCGCCCTGCAAACCTTCGTGGACGGCATCCTCGACCGCATGATCTTCGATGGAGAGCAGCTCGGCGACCTCATGGCCCCGCTCGACCTCGGCTGGAAAGCCCGCACCCAGGCCGAACTCGCCCTCATGGCCGATCTCCACCCCCTCCTCACCAAGCGCGCCGGTGACCGCGACATCTCAGGACTCAGCGCGTATGAGCAGTAAGACCAAAACCACCGCCACGAAGGAAGAGGCAACGCCCGCGCTGGTGCCGAAGCTGCGTTTTCCAGAGTTTAGGGAAGCGGAGAAGTGGAAGCCTATCACCATCGAAGAAGCATCCACACCAGTCACGGAGCGCGTCGGGGAAAGGAAACTGACGCCAGTTAGCATCTCTGCTGGCATTGGCTTTGTCCCACAGACCGAGAAATTCGGTCGGGACATCTCCGGTAACCAGTATCAGGTCTATACCTTGGTCAGAGACGGCGACTTTGTTTTTAACAAAGGCAACTCCCTCAAGTTCCCTCAAGGCTGCGTGTATCTATTGCAGGGATGGGGGCAAGTCGCCGCGCCAAATGTCTTCATCTGTTTCCGGCTTAAGAAGGGCTACTCGAACGGCTTCTTTCAGCAGTGCTTTGAGCAGAACCAACATGGCAGGGAGCTAAAGCGCCACATCACAAGCGGTGCGCGGAGCAATGGCTTGCTGAACATCAGCAAGGAGACGTTCTACGGTGTCGCAATCCCAACTCCAAACCCCGCCGAACAACAAAAAATCGCCGAGTGCCTGAGTTCGGTGGACGAGCTGATGGCAGCGCAAGCGCGGAAAGTGGCCGCGCTCAAGACCCATAAAAAAGGGCTGATGCAGCAGCTTTTCCCCCGCGAAGGCGAAACCCAACCCCGCCTCCGCTTCCCCGAATTCCAAAACGCCGGGGAGTGGGTTTCAAGGATTGGAACCGAGATAACTTCCAAAATAACGAAAGGCAGCTCACCCAACTGGCAGGGATTTAGCTATCAAACGCAAGGAGTCCTATTTGTTACGAGTGAAAATGTGCGAGATGGATTTTTGGATGTATCAGAGCCGAAGTTTTTACCTAAAGAATTCTTCGCGAAGCAAAGCAATAGCCACCTTTTGTGTGGCGACATTCTGATCAACATTGTTGGAGCTTCCATCGGTCGGAATTGTGTTTACCGCCTGAATGAACCCGCCTTTACCAATCAAGCCGTTGCTCTTTTTCGTGTGACTAAGGAGCATTCTTTCGAATTTATTAGCTACTGCTATCAGCAAGATCGCTCTCAAAAAGCTGTATCGGCAAACCAATCCGATTCAGCTAGACCGAACCTATCACTGAGCGATTTGCGGAATATGGAATTCTTGATTCCGTCCCTCCCCGAACAACAACGCATCGCCTCGTGCCTCACCAGCCTCGACGACCTCATCGCCGCGCAATCCCAAAAGCTCGAATCCCTCAAGACCCACAAGAAAGGCCTGATGCAGCAGCTTTTCCCATCCCCGGAGGAGGTTGAAGCATGAGCAACACGCCCAAGATCCATCGATACTCGAATTTACAAACACTCGCAAGGAAGCTACGAGCCGATCACGCGGGCTTGGATATCATTCTCCTCTACGCCTACAACCGCACCGGCAAGACCCGCCTCTCCATGGCGTTCAAAGACGAAGGCAAGCGCAAGACCAAAAAGAATCCTCAGGGCACCGCCGACACTTTCTATTTCAACGCCTACACCGAAGACCTGTTCACTTGGGAGAACGATCTCCATGGTGACGACGTTTGCCATCTCCAGCTCAATGACAGCTCCATCTTCTTCAACGGATTAAAAGACCTCGCGCTCGACGAGACCATCGCGGGCTATCTAGGACGTTACGCCGACTTTGAGTTCGCGATCTCCTATGAGATGTGGAAGATCTGGTTCCACAAGGGCGAGGAGGACTGCATCAAGATCTCCCGCGGTGAGCAGAATATCTTTATCTGGTGCCTCTTCATGGCCATCTGCGAGCGCATGCTCGATGGCCACGTCTCCTACCAAGGGTTCAAGTACCTTTACATCGACGATCCAATTTCATCGCTCGATGACAACAACGCCATTTCGGTGGCCTGCGACCTCGCCAAGCTCCTCCGCCGGGCCGCCAGCCGGACGGATGCCAATGGAAATCCCGCCCCCATCAAGATCGTCTTCTCTTCCCACCACGCGCTTTTCTTCAACGTGATGAGCAACGAGATCGGCCGATCCAAGGAGGGCGAGCCGAAGGTGACTCACAAGCGCTACTTCCTGCACCGCCCCAACGGCGATGGCGTTTACACCCTGCGCGCCACGGAGGACACTCCCTATTTCCACCACGTCGCCACCCTCGCCGAACTTCAACGCGCGGCTCACCCCATCTCCGGCAGGCTCTACACCTTCCACTTCAACGCGCTGCGCAGCATCATGGAGAAGACCGCTGCCTTCTTCGGTCATGCGGACATTTCCTTCTGCCTCAAGGCTCTCAACAAACCGGAGGACGAGGCGCTCTACAACCGCGCCCTCAACCTACTCAGCCACGGCAAATACGCCATCCACGAGCCAACTGAGATGGGCGAGGACAACAAAGCTCTTTTCCGCCGGATTCTAGGCGATTTCATCACCAAGTTCCAATTCGCCTTACCGGGCAATGCAGAACCAATGCCAGCCGCAAATACGGCTGCAACGCCACCTGATCCCACCTCATGAACGACCTCATCCTCTACACCACCGAAGACGGCCGCAGCCAAATCAAGCTCCGGGCGAAAGACGAAACCGTCTGGCTGTCCCAGCGGGAGATGTCCCAGCTCTTTGACGTGAGCACCGACAATGTGGGGCTGCACCTCAAGAATATCTTCGCGGACGGGGAACTGGAGGAAAATTCAGTTACCGAGGAATCCTCGGTAACTGCCGCTGACGGCAAAAATTACCTCACCAAGCTCTACAATCTGGACGCCATCCTGGCCGTCGGCTACCGCGTGCGCTCGCCGCGTGGGGTGCAATTCCGCCGCTGGGCCTCCACCATCCTGAAGGAATTCCTGCTCAAGGGCTTCGTGATGGATGACGAGCGCCTGAAGAACCCGGATGGCCGCCCGGATTACTTCGATGAGATGCTGGAGCGCATCCGGGAAATCCGGGCCTCCGAGAAACGCTTTTACCAGAAAGTCCGAGACCTCTTTGCTTTGAGCAGCGACTACGACAAGACCGACAAGGCCACACACGTATTCTTCGCCACGGTGCAGAACCTTCTGATTTTCGCCGTGACACGGAAAACAGCCGCCGAACTCATCACCGCCCGAGCCAATCCCGCCGATCCGCATTTCGGCTTGCTCGCCTGGAAGGGCAACAAGGTGCGCAAGGCGGATATCGTCGTCGCGAAAAACTACCTGACCGAGGATGAGGTCGATACGCTGAACCGGCTGGTGGTCATCTTCCTGGAAACCGCCGAACTGCGGGCCAAGAGCAAGCAAGAGACGCGAATGGCCTTCTGGAAGCAGAACGTGGATCAAATCATCACCTCCAACGGCTACCCGCTGCTGGCTCACGCGGGCTCCATCAGCCATGAACAGATGGAGACCCAGACCAACGCCCTTTATCTCGATTACGACCAGCGCCGTAAAAAGCAGGAAGCACAAGCAGCCGATCAAGAGGACGAGGCCGACCTCAAAGCGCTCGAAACCAAAATCAAACGACGCCCGAAGAAATGAGCGACACCACCTTCAAAAGCCCATTACCGGACATGTAGAAAATAAAAAGTCGGAAGGTAGAGGATTGAGCGGCGAACCGACAATCACACGGCATGGAGCCGAATTTCACCTTCCGACGCGCGAAAACTACTATACCTCCCCCTGGATCCGAAACCAAATTTTACACCCCGATTTTGATGACCGACACCAACCAAAAGCAACTGGGCAACACCCTCTGGAGCATCGCCGACCAACTGCGCGGGGCGATGGATGCGGACGACTTCCGCGACTACATGCTGTCCTTCCTCTTCCTGCGCTACCTCTCGGACAACTACGAGACGGCGGCGAAGAAGGAACTGGGAAATGATTATCCACAGCCAGATCCCGATGATCGCCGCGCACCTCTGGCTTTTTGGTATGAGGAAAACCTCGATGATGTCGCTCAGTTCGAAAAACAAATGCGCCGAAAGGTGCACTACGTCATCAAGCCGCACCATCTTTGGGCCAGCATTTCCGAAATGGCCCGCACGCAGGACGCCGAGTTGCTTCACACGCTTCAATCCGGATTCAAATATATTGAGGAAGAATCCTTCGAGAGCACCTTCCAAGGACTGTTCTCAGAGATCGATCTGAGTTCCCCCAAGCTGGGCAAGAAGTATGAGGACCGGAACGCCAAGCTCTGCACCATCATCCAGAAGATCGCCGAAGGGCTGGCGGAGTTCTCCACGGACATCGACGCGCTGGGCGATGCCTATGAATATCTGATCGGCCAATTCGCCGCCGGTTCCGGTAAGAAGGCGGGCGAGTTCTACACCCCGCAGCAGATTTCCGACATCCTCTCCGCCATCGTCACTCTGGACAGCCAGGAACCGAAGACCGGGACCAAGAAGCGGCTGGACAGTGTGATGGACTTCGCCTGCGGCTCCGGCTCGCTGCTGCTCAACGTCCGCAAAAAGGTGAACAAGGCGGGCGGCACCATCGGCAAAATCTTCGGTCAGGAGAAGAACATCACCACCTACAACCTCGCCCGCATGAACATGCTGCTGCACGGGGTGAAGGACTCGGAGTTCGATATTTTCCACGGCGACACCCTGCTCAACGAGTGGGACATGATGCGGGAGCCGAACCCGGCCAAGAAGCCCAGCTTCGACGCCATCGTCGCCAACCCACCCTTCAGCTACCGCTGGGAACCCACCGACGCGCTGGCCGACGACGTGCGCTTCAAAAGCCACGGCCTCGCCCCCAAGTCTGCCGCCGACTTCGCCTTCCTGCTGCACGGCTTCCATTTCCTGAAAGACGAAGGCGTGATGGCCATCATTCTGCCGCATGGCGTCCTCTTCCGTGGCGGTGCCGAGGAACGCATCCGCACCAAGCTGCTCAACGACGGCCACATCGACACCGTTATCGGCCTGCCCGCAAACCTCTTCTACTCCACCGGCATCCCCGTCTGCATCCTCGTGCTCAAAAAGTGCAAGAAGCCCAACGACGTCCTCTTCATCAACGCCGCCGAGCATTTCGACAAAGGCAAACGCCAGAACCAACTCAGCAAGCAGCACATCGCCAAGATCATCGACACCTACCAATTCCGGAAGGAAGAGCCCCGCTACTCCCGCCGGGTGGAAATGGACGAGATCAGGAAGAACGACTTCAACCTGAACATCTCCCGCTACATCAGCACGGCGGTGGGTGAGACGGAGATCGACCTTGATGAGGTGCACGCAGAGCTAACCGCCGCAGAGAACGCCATTCGCGAAAAGACCAAACTGCATAACAAGTTCCTCAAAGAGCTGGGCTTGCCGCCGCTGCCGTAAAGGGAGTCTGTGTGCGCCAAGGAGCGGCGGGTGATAGACGCGGGCGGATGTGTGGGAAGAACAGCCCTTCGAGGCATTCCTTTCGCTGTCCATGGGCTTGCGGGTTTCAAACCCGCGTTCCCAGCCTCAGGGTTTCAGCGTGGCGTGGCGGCCGAGGTATCCGAAGCCGTGGGATGCCTTGATCGTGGTGCCTTCCTTGAACTGCAGGCTTCCATCGCCCGCTTTGGGGGCGGCGGCGGGCTGGAGCTTGATCCTGCCGGTGAAGGTGGCGGAGCTGTTGGAATCCTCGGTGACGGTGACGCGTTCCTCATCGCCGAGGCCGCTGAACACGGTGACGCTGCCGGTCTCCGCCTTTTCATAATCGAAATTGAGCGGGGCGGTGAGGCGGATCACAAGCTCGTCCCCTTCCCGGCTCATCTCCACCTTCGACTCGCTCCAAGCGAGATAGGAAAGCGTGATGTTGTAGCAGACGTTGAACTGGATCCAGCCCTCGGTCCATCCGATGTCGCCGATTTCGGGATGGTAGGGGTAATGGGCGTTTTTCGGCGATCCATCGATGACGAAGCGGGCTTCCGCGAGACGGCCGATGCCGCCGTGGTGGAATTTGAACCAGCCGTGCTCGACGCCTTCGACTTCGCGCGGGGCGTCGAATGAGAAATGCCTGCCGACGGGATTGCGGCCATACATGCCGTCGAGATGGGACCAGATGAGCAGGTCGAGGCGGGCTTGGGTGGCGGGGGCGGTGATGAATTCGCGGGCGGCGAGGATGGGAGCGGGCAGGCCGATGACGTTGCCCGGCTCGTTCCATTTCTGCGGGGTATCTCCCATCGGCGTCCAGTTGTCCGGTTCGTCGCCGAGCTTGCGGAAGTCCCACATGTTGTCGGAGCGGCGGAGCAGCACCTTGGCCCATTCGTTGAGCTTGTCGGAAATCCCTTTGGGGGCGCGATCCGGGTATTCACGGAGGAAATGGGCGAGGCCGGTGACGGTGAGGAACTCGCTCATGCGCTGGCCTTTGGTGACCAGCGGGTTGTTCCAATCGAGCTCCTTGACCATCCACTCGGCCTGCTTGTAGGCCGCATCGAAATAGAGATCCGCATCAGGGCGCTTTTCGCGTTTCGCGACCTCATGCATCATCAGGTTCGGCTCGACGGAGAAACCGGGGGGCAGCGATCCTTTGGTCGAGCCGATTCGGGTTTTGAGGGCGAGCAGGTTGTGTTCCGGGCTTTCGTCGTAGGGATAGCCGCGGTCTTTTTTCGGGTTTGTCCAGGATTTGAAAGCATAGTCGCGGACGACCTGATAATTCTGCTCCGGAAGATAGGCTTTTAGAACCGGCCAGGCGTAGAGGAAATAGGCGAGCTGCGCCTTGAGGTGCTCGTGGGCGAGCTCCTGGGTGACGATCACATCCGCGCCCCAATGGATGAGCTTCACGATGTCCGGCGCGTGATCGGGATAGGGTTCGAGAGCGCCCCAGAGTTTCGCGTCCTTGGGTTTCTCGTATTTCACCTGGCGCGGCATGCGCTCGTAGGCGGAGGGATTGGAGATGAATTGCGGGACGAGCGTGTGGAGTTCCCAGCCGAAGTGGTGGTCATCGCGCCAGCCGAAGGAGCCGTTGCATTTCGCGCGGTCGTTGCCGACGAAGTGGCGGCTGTCGATCATGAAGTCCACGGCGTCCTGATAGGAAACGCGCTCCAGCCAGAACGGGCCGATGCGGAACGGGACGGAGGTGATTCCACCGGCCTCGACGACGTATTCGGTGTCTCCCGCGGGATCGAAAGAGGAGAAGTCCCCGATGTTTTTTTCGATCGTGCCTTTGACGAGCGCTTCGCCTCCCTTCGCGGGGCGGACGATGAAGGCGGTGCCATCGGCGAGGGTTGGTGCGGTGAAACGCTTGGGTTTTCCGAGATTGAAGCCGCTCTGGTTCAGGTAGATTTCGGGAATTTCCTCCTGTGGAGTGGAGCCCGCCATCGCGGCCGGGCCGCCGGCCTTGGGAAGGGGTGGGAGATCGCCGACCTCGGCGGGCCAGACGACCATTTCCTTCACGCGCGCGGTGTCCTGGTGGCTGGCGGTGATCCAGAGGCGGAGCTTGTCGGTCTCCACGGTGATGGTCTGGTCGAAGGCGATGGCGAGAGCGTTCGCCTTGTTGTTGGAGACATCGGCGGAGGGAATATCGACCCATTTGCCATCGCTCCAGAACTGGATTTTAAAAGCGGAAATGACATCCTTGGCACCGAAGCCATTGAAGAGATGGACACCGGCGAGCCTGCGCTTTTCGCCGAGATCCAGCGCGAGCCATGAGGGTGAGGCGGATGCTTTGCTGACCCAGCGGGAGTCGTCGCTGACCTTGCCATCGATGGCTTTGGAGGCGGGATACTTTGGGTTTTGGGAGCTGGCTGTGGCAGCCTTAGGCTTGAGCGGCGTGGCGGCGGTGGCGGCGGCGGTGAGGGCGATGAACGTGGTGAGTTGGATCGGTGTCATGAATGGCGGTGTGAGGTTTTAAGGGGTGGATTTTTCGGGAGTGGCGGGTGGGATATCGAAGTAGCGGCAGATTTGGATGGGTTTGTATTCCTGCGGACCGTCGAACAGAAAGATATAGTTGCGGCGACCGGGGCGGTTACCCCATTGGCTGGAATAAACCGGCTTCGCCTTGTTTTCCTTTACGACGGCCATCATCACATCGATTTCCATCACCTCGTCCTTCCATGCGGCGCTTGATACGAGGGTGTCCTGGCCGGGTTTTACGGAAAATTTCTTATCGCCGAAAATAACTGGGATGACGGAGCGGGAGAAATTGAAAAAGCGATATTCCCCTGCGCCGATGCGGGCTTTCCCGATATCGAAGGCGATCATTTTCACCGGGGCATCGCCGCTTTTCAGGCAGGCGAGCAGGATCCGCTCCGAATTGAGCGGCAGATTGACGGCTGCGTGCGGAGCGGGTAGCGGCGGCTCCATCGAGAACTCCGCCTCCGAAGTGCGGAGGATGAACTTTTGCGATCCTTTGTATTTCAGAGGTTCGCTGAGGCCGGTGGGATTCGCCCGGAAGGAGGAGATGTCCTTTCCGTTGTGGAAAAAAAGGCCGGAAACGGAGCCGTCGAGCGCGATGGTGACGATCTCCGTATTGACGGTTTTCTCCTGCGAAAAGGCGGGCAGGGCGAGCAGCCCGAGGAGGATGGCGAGGGGTTTTCTCATGGCTTGGGTTTGTCAGATTTCAGCTTCGGAGAGCCACCGGAAGGAAACGATCTGGTAACTGCGCCCGTGGGTCTTGTTGGTTTCGGAAGCGAGTTCGGCGGGGGTTTCGTGGATCGCATCCTGAGGATCGAGGTAGCCGCCGGTGCGCTGCACGAATGCCTCGCACCATGCGCGGGCGATGACATTGCCGTTGGCATCCAAAGCCTCGCCGCAGGTGCGTATTCTGAAATAGTCGGAGCGCACCTGAAGTATCGGCGCGAGGGATTGAAGCACATCACCTTGCAGAAGATAGGCGGCGCTGCCTGCGGCGGTACTTTCGCCGGTGATCGCCGCAGAGAAATCCGCGCCGGGGGGCGTGACGGCGGCTTTCCCGATGGATGAAGGAAAGCCGGTATTGATCGCGCGGTCGAGCGCGGCCTGGAGCGCCCCCTTGAGCTGGTGTTCCGTGCTGCTCGCGTTCGGGTTGCGGTTCACGAACTCGGCCATGGAGCGGAACGGGCCGCGCGCCTTCACTTCCTTGACGATTTCCGTGGCGAGCAGATCCAGCTCGTCCTCCGAGAGATTGCGCCAGCCTTGCCAGAACGCATTCTCATCGCCGGCTCCGCCTTTTTCGTAGGCGGTGTTGGTGAGCACGTGGCCGAAGCGGTTGAAGCGTATGCCATCCGGATTTTCCCATGAAAGGGCTCCCGTCTGCGGGTTAACGACGGGCAATTGAGATGCCGTCATGGAGGATAAGACAGCTTTCCATGCGGTCTTGGAAGTGGAGTTCACGTTGAACGCGCCCTTTACCAAAATGCGTGCCGCGATGGCCTCCGGCGCGCGGGCGGCGGCACCGGCGAGGATTTTATCGAGGCTCGTATCCCCACCGAGAGGGACGAACTGCATGCGGGGATTCGGCAGGGTGGCTTCCGAGGATGCGAGCTTGTTGATGTCGAAAACGTTGTCGAAGGAGGAGCCGGAACCGCCGACGTAGTCGATGCCGAGGGTGGAAAAGAAAAATCCATCCCAGAGCTTTTTATTCACATCAAAGGAAACGTCGGTGACATTCAGTCCGTTGATGCCGCTGAAATTCGGATGGGTGGTGGCGTTCAGCGGTATGCGGGGGTTGGCGTATGAGTTCCCGAATACGAAGCCCGGCTCGAAGTTGTAGCGGGAAAGCTGCGCGTGCTGGAACTGGCCCAGGGAAACAAGCGGAGAGCGTGGGACATCGAAGGCGATCACATGAGTCCTGCCGCCGGCAAAAGTGTTGGAGGCACCGCCGTAACCTTGATATCGCCCCCCGGCTTTGTTCACCTCCGGCTCCGAAACGGCGCTTCCACCCTCGCTGAGAAGACCGCGATTGCCGCCCAAGCCGTCGCCCACCACCCCCGGTCTGCCCGGAGCGTTCCAGGCGCCGATGAAGGGCGATGTGGTATGCCAACCGCTGCGCTGACCGCTGCTGCCGACTTTCGATCCATCCCACAATGCGTTGGTCACCAGTGCACGCGGATTCGAATCAATCCATCCCCGCAATCGCTGGTTTACGTCGGGGCTTTCGATCTGGTTGCTTGTGCGGAGGAAGAAAGACCATGTCGCGATGTTTGGTGTGACCCTGTCTCCGGCGAGATCCTCGATGAGGTAGGTGGTCTTGGTGGTGTTCAACCCGCCGTCGGAACCGGAAAGAACAGGCTCCGGCATTCTGATCGGGGTGCTTATCGCAGGGTCACTACCGCTGTTCCAGAGATCGATGGCGCGGTATAGGATTTTGTTGCCGGATTTGAAAGTGAGCCATGTGGACGAAAGGTTGTTCAGGTCAACGGTCGGAAATTTGGTTTTGATCGCGTTGCTCTGGGTATCCTGAAGCAGGAGAGTCCCGAACCAAGCGCGATACCCCTCAGGGACGAGTCGGACGTTGCCGTTGTCATCCCTCAGATCGACAATGAAGGAACCCTTTTCGCTCCATCCGGGCTGAAGCGTATAGGCCTGCCCGGAAGTGATCCTGATGCGATCCACCACCGAGAACAACCTGAACTCGCCGGGCTGTAGATCCACGGCTGGAGTCGCAAGCTGCAACCATCTTCCCGCTTCTCCATTTTCAGGAGTGGGTATGCCTGCTCCGGCTGTCCATACCTCGCGAAGCCATAAATTGGTGTTACGCCCGTCGGTGAATCCTCCGCTGCCGTTTGGCTTTGCATAGTTAAACTGGAAAAAAGGATAAATCGCCCAGTCGAAGAGATAGGGGGCTGCCTTGATCGTGACATTGTAGGGATTCCATAGGCCGACCACCGGCTGTATGCCGATCTGCGCCTTGTAGATCGGGGTTGCGGTCGGACTGGCCGGAGGCATCAGCTCGGAGTTCAAGCGGAAGCCGATCTGAAACATCGAGAGCACCGGTGCGACAGGGCTGTTGGTCTGCTGGATGTCGCGGCGGAAATCTCCCTGGTTATGGTTGGTGTACGGCAACCAGGTTTTGAAGCGGAGTTCGGACTCGACCAGAGGATTGGCACCTACGATTTGAATTTGCTGATTGCCCACGTTCTGCCAGAGCGTGGCGTAGTTCCAGAGATTGCCCCAGTTCGGCCCGGTCGGGAGCGAAGCGTTTTTACTGATCGCATCGCTGAGATAGAATTTCGCGGGAGAGCTGACCGTGAAGTTTCGAACCGGGACTCCATCTACGGAGGCGGCGGACGCGGTGGCTCCGAAATAGGTTTGTCCGAAATTTTTGGCAGCTTGGGACTTGTCGAAGATCAACGAGAGATCCGCCTTCATCCCTCCGGTGGTCACGTTCACCGGCAAGCCATAACCGCCTATGGTGACATCGTTGAAAAACCGGGAGGCGAGGGTTTTGTTCTCAGCCGCAAGCGACACGGTTTGCAGGGAGACCAATGCGCTCTTTTCGATGGCACCACCGGGCGCGAACCCGGCCCACTCCGCACCGAGTTTTCCAAAACCTCCCTCGAGCGGGGATTGCGATTTCGCCAAACGATCCAGATCCGTCGAGGGGTCGGTTTTGGATTTCGCCACATCAACGCGTGCTTTGGTGCCTTCGTCACCGATCCACCAAGCGTAGCGACCGCCGCTGACATTCACCAGCGGTGCGAGCAACTCCTTCGTTTCCGTGGGTGAAATGTGGAACGTGCCAAGCTTGAGAGCGTCACCTTGGTTGAGATCGGTTGACTTGCTCAACGGCTGGGCGGGGTCGGGATCCACACCGCTTACCAACCATCGGATCGGGGCACTTTTCGCATCGGGAGTCAGGGCGGCGGGGCTGACGTCCGTGACACCTGTCCAGTTCGGATTGGCGGGCGTGAGGCCAGTCCCCAAGTCCGATGTCATGGTGACACGCTGGTCGGGACCGGTCGCTTTCTGTAATTCGCCGATGGCGATGATCATTGCCATCCGTGCGTTGGCGCGTGCGGTGGACTGTGCGTTTTGCAAGGAGGAAGAGCGGAGGCTAAACGTGCTCAAAGTGAGGAGGCTGACGACCAGGACACCCAGAAGAATCATCAGCGACAGAGTGATCACGAGGACGAAGCCTTTCGCGGCCGATGATCGCAATCGGTTGCCGCGGGGATATCCTGTAGGTTGTGTCATGGAATTCGCAATTTGAAATCTGAAGTGTTGTCATTGTTATAGAGGATTTTGATTGCCGACAATGTGAGATTGCGCATTATTTCTTCGATTTTGCGTATCATGAAACATGCAACTGTAACCAAACGCGACCCGGACTCCCCCAAGCAGGTCGCGATTCTTGTCGACACCTCGACGACGTGGGGTCGCGATGTGATCGCTGGCATACACCGTTACAGTCGGGAGAAAGGCGGCTGGCAGTTGTTTGTGGAGCCGCGGGGTGTGGAACAACGGCGCTGGCTGCCGACGGGGTGGAAGGGTGACGGGGTGATTGCGCGCATCGGTTTCCTTGATCTGGCGAAAAAGCTCAAATCACTGAAGCTTCCGGTGGTGAATGTTTCCGGGATCACATTACCCGGGGTGCATTTCCCGCGCATCGTCTCGGATCAGGTGGCGGCGGCGAATCTGGGAGCCGAGCATCTGTTGGCGCGCGGTTTCCGTCATTTCGGCTACTTCAGCCTTTTGGGATTGGAATATGTGGCGGAGCACCAACAGGCATTCCAGGAGCGTTTGCGGTTGGCGGGGCATGGTTGCGAGGTCTTCACCGCAAGCCCGCATCTGGGCGCGGAGCCTGATTGGAATCTCGACATGAAGCGTCTGGGAAAATGGCTCAACTCGCTGCCCAAGCCTCTCGCCGTTTTCAACTGGAACAGCAGCAGCGCCCGCGAACTGATCTACGGCTGCATGCAATCCGGCCTTGCGGTGCCCGAGGAGGTGGCCGTGCTCAGCGGCTCGGATGACGACCTATTCTGCGAGGTCGCTCCGGTGCCCATTTCCGCCGTGCAACTCGGCTGCGAACAGATCGGCTACCAAGCGGCGGCGGAACTCGATGCGATGATGAAAAACCCCGGATCACCACCGCCTGCCGATGTGCTCATCCCGCCCCTCGGCGTCGTGGAAAGGCGCTCCACCGACACCCTCGCGGTGGACGACGACGCCATGGTCAAGGCGCTCCGATTCATTCGGGAAAACCCCTCGCAGCAAATGGATGTCAAAGATGTGTCGAGGCATGCGGGAATTTGCCGAAGGACGCTCGAAAGTCGCTTCCAGACACTTCTTGGCAGATCTCCCGCATCGGAAATACGCCGCGTGCGCCTGATCCGGGCGATCGAATTGCTCAAGCGCACGAATCTGCCCATTGCCACGGTGGCGGAGCGCTCCGGCTTCAGCAGTCCCGAATACATGGCCTCGGTGTTCCGTTCCCAGCTTGCGTCGACACCGCAACAATACCGCAAGCAGGATGCGCCGCTATGAGGCATTCGCTATGGAAAATCACCTAACCCAAGAACCGCCAGTGCGCCTCGTCCTCCGATGAAAATCCCCTTCCTCATTCTCGCCCTGTTGCTTCCGTTGCAAGCCGACCAAAAAATCCACCGCATCATGCCGGTGGGGGACTCGATCACGGAGGGCGGGAGTTCGTTTTCCAACTGGCGCCATCCGCTTTTGGAAAAACTGCGCACGGCGGGCTATCGGATCGAATACGTCGGATCGCGCCAATCCCCTTCGCCCGTCGGAAATCTCGCGCATGAAGGTTACGGTGGGAAAAACTCCGGGTTCCTCGCCGCCACCGTGCCGGGAAATTTCAGGAAACATCCGGCGGACATCGTGCTGCTTCATGCGGGGCACAACCAGTTCGCGGATCAAAAGCCCGTGCCGCAAATCCTGAAAGACACCGAGTCGCTGATCCTCGCTTTCCGCAAGGTGAACCCCAAGGTAACGGTGCTCCTGGCCCAGCCGATCACCAGCGGCAAGCTGCCCAAGTATTCCTACCTGCCGGAACTGGGCCGCGAGCTTGTCCCGCTCGCCAAGCGTTTGGATACGCCGGCATCGCGCGTCATCATCGTGCCGCAGGCGGATGGATTCGATCCGGCGAAGGACACCGTCGCCGACCTCGTCCATCCGAACGCATCCGGCGCGGCGAAGATGACTGACCGCTGGTTCGAAGCCTTGGTGACCGTGTTGGAGAAACCGCCCGCGCGATGATCCCGCATCACCGGCTCTCGGTTTTCTCCCATTTTTCGAAATCGTAGGTCAGCTTCCTAGTGCCCTGTTGAATGACCAGCGGGCCGCCGGTTTTCTGGCGCACCATGGGATTTTGGTGGAGGATTTCCTGCGAAAAAACGAGGGGCTTGCCGTCCACTTTGAGGTGGTCTTTGTACGGAGTCTTGTGGGGCTGCCACTGGAATTCCATCAGCTTGCCGGAGAGCGTCCGGTATTTCATGGAGGGGATCTCCGAGTCGATTTCCGAGGCGTCGATTTTTGTCCGCTTCATCACCGCCTGCGCGAAACGATCCAGCTCCGCATCCACACCGCCGCCCGCGAAAGGCTTGAGCCGCGACGTTTCCAGGATCCATCCGTTTTGGCGGGCATCGCACCAGAGCATGTCGTTGTTGCCCCACTTTTTGCCCCACGTGTAAGGCTTCACACTGCGGAATCCCATGAGCATGGAGCCGTTGTGGCAAAAGACCCAGCCGCCTTTTTCGATGCGCTTCACGATGCTGCCGGTGGCGGGAAACGGCGCGTAGAGCCTGTAGTAGGGATACTCGAACTCGCGGTTGCGCACCTTCACTTTTTCCGGCACGGCATAGAGCCCTAACAGCGTCCCTTCGTGCTGCATATACTGGCTGAAACCGTTTTCGCCGTAGCCGAGCGTGTTCGCCCGTTTTTCCTGAAGGGCGTAAGGCCGGTAGGGATTTTCCATGCACACGGCGAACGTTGAGGATGCCTTTCCGGAAACCCACTTCAGCATCTGGCGGCGGGATTCCTTGTAGAGGCCGGAGGTAGGATCGCCGGGCTGGTCCCACTGGCTGCACAGGCTGTAGTCCGGCGTGTGCCAGGTCATGCGGTGGACATTCGCCTTGCCCATGCCAGCGACATATGAGCGGTGGAGGAGCGGCTCCGCGCGTTGGGTCGCAACCTTCACGATCGCCTCGGGAACCTTGTAAACGCCCGGAGTCGCCATCCAGAAGGAATGGATGTAACCGATCCCACCCGCCGCAATGGAGCGGGGTGCTCCGAAGGAAACCCATGCGGCGGAGGCCGTCGAAGCCATGGACTCGAGGCCGGTGTCGGTGGAGCCCCAGTATTTCGCGCGGGAAGCCGAGCCGACATTGTAGCCCTGGTTCCAGGTGCAGGCGATATCGAGCATCATCGCATCGAGGGCGAGCGTCGCCCGTTTCCGCATTTCCGGATCCTTGGCATACTCGACGAGCATCCTCACGGCGGAGAGGTTCACGCCGAGGTAGATCGTGGCTCCGTATTCGCTGAAATTTTTCCGTGCGATCTCATCGAAGCCCGCAAAGAGACGCGCCTTGGTCGCGGCCTTGATCTGCTCCGCGTTCTGCCCGGCGCGATCCACCAATTCCGGCCATTCCTCGGCGGCGAGAAATCCCGAGGCATCCATCATGAGCTTGTAGTTCCATGCGCCGCGCGCGTAGCCGGTGAGCGCCTTGTGGTCGTCCCAGAGTGCCACGTAATCGCGGATCTTGTGCGCGGTGGCCTGCGGGATCTTGTCCTTGCCGAGGAAGTAGGTGTTCACCAGCGCCGCCTTGTCGAAGGGATCGAGCGCGGAGCCGGGGCGCTTCAGTTTGCTTTTGTCCTTCGCCTGATCGTAGGCGGTTTGCTGGGCGATGCGCTCACGCCCCTTGGAGAGCTGGTGGGCAGCGGCAGCATCCAGTTTCGCGAGCGCGTATTCGGTGTCCACATTCAGCACGAGGCGCGCCGCGTAAAGGGGCGCGGAGGCTTTGGGATAGGTCTCGCTTCTCGGATCGGCCTTGAGGCTTGCCACGTAGCGCACCATCGCCGCGCCCCGTTCCTCCGGGGTTTTTCCATCGAGACGCAAAGGTTCGGCTTGGACGGGGAAAGACAGGCACGCGCCGATCAGGCAGGGGATCATTCGGTTCATAGGTGATGAAAAATGTTAGATACGTTTCTTCCACCGCGGATATTCCATCTCAATCAATGCGGCCGGCCATCGCCCGAAATAGGCGTATCCCGCGCGGCGCTCGCGCTCGATCTCATTGAAGTCGTATCGGATGACCTTGTCGCGCCCCAGAAAGATCGGCCGGTTCGTTCCGATCTCGTAGAAGCGCGCCCACATGACCGGTGCCTTCGCGTCGGCCACGGCGCGGGGGGCGCGCTGGCCGTCCTCGCCGGGTGTGCCGTCGATCCTCAGACCGCGGATGCCGACGGTTTCGAACCAGTCCACCGCACCTTCGACCGCTGCGATGATCTCGGGGGATGGTTTTTCGACACCCATAAGAAACCTGACAATGCCGACGCTCTCGCTCCCGGATAGTGACGGTGGCTCGTAATTCCGCGCCCAAGCGGGCTCGAGCGTGATCTCGTCATGCTGCGCGCACCATGCGGTCAACTTGCCATCCTGCCGAACCTGTGTGCGCAGGATGCAATCAATCCCGCGCGCGACGGCCTCACGGCTGCGGGCTTGCCGCGCCGCATCCACAAAAGCAAACGACTCCCCTCCCCCGGCAACCTCGTCGAGAAAATCAAGCACGCTGACCATCGCGCCGTCGTTGAAAGTGATGCGCGTGTGGTAACCTTTCCTGTGCGGGAAAAACTGAGGCCAGCCGCCGTTTTTATACTGCGCTTCCAGCAGGTAATCAAACCCGCCCAGGAACGCCTCCTTGTGCTTCCCGGTGCCTTGGCCTGAGGCGATCACGCGGGCTAGGAATTTGAGCTGCGTGGTGGTCGCGCCGTTGTCGATGGTGGCCTCGCGAGATTCCGGGTCGCGGAACTTCGCCACCTCCGCCTCGGAGGGTTGCGCGGCCATATCCATGTTTTTCGGCCAGCCGCCGTGAACCGTTTGGTAAAGAAGGACCTTGTCTGCGATCACGCGCGCCTCGGCTGTGCCGTACCATGCGGCGGGCTGGTGCAGGCAGTCGGGCCAGCGCACGCCAGCCCATGCGGGCGCGGCCACGGCCAGCGCAATCATGGCGATCCTGAGAAATCGCATGGGCGCGGGGATATGGATCCGCGGTGAGGTTTTGATGTGAGCCTGGGTATCCATGATAGCCGGCCCTACTCGGGAACCTCCAGTGAAAGCGCGTCATACATCACGTGGTAGCCGGGACTGTAGGTGCGGATCTGGTTGAGCGTCAGGACGTTATTTCCCTTTCGCAGGCTGGCTGCCGGGATGGGGATACGGTAGAAACTGTATTTCGCATGGATGCCCTCGCGGAGCAGCGCGTTGCCGCCGTTGATCTTGGGGTCGAAGGAGTGGAAGGGCTTGCGATCTTCATTCGCATAAAGGGAAAGCCGCGCGCGATCCGCAGAGGCGATGCCGATGGTCAGGGTGGCGTCGGAGGCGGGGGCTTGATCGAGATCGAAGTGGATGCGCCATTTCCATGGAACGGCCTTGCCTGCCTCATCCGTGTAGCGCGAGTGGGCGTAGTTCCAATCCTTCGCGGGGACGCTGCTTCCGATGCGATAATCGAGGGGGTTGGAAAATTCCTTGTGGAAGTTTTTCCAGAGAAAGCCCTGGAAATAATCATCGCCGTGGCGGAACTCGTCGGCGCGACGGTTCGGGACGCCGATCTCCCACACCAGCCTGCCGCGGTCGCGCGGGATGTTCCAGGTGATGGCACCCAGATCGGTGGCGCGCCCGGCCTTGATTTCGACTCCGGTCATTTCGAACTCCCCGTAAGCACCATCGACGAAAGCGCTCAGTGTGTAGGTGCCAGGGCGCACGTGGGGAATCGTGAAGCGGCCATCCGCATCCACACGTGTCCAATACTGATAGCGCTTCGATTCAAACTGCCAGTTTCCGCCGGGTTCGGGTTGGGAAAGTCCGATCCATGCGTTGGCGGAGGTGAGTGCGGGCTTGGCGGGATCTGCGATCTGGAAAGCGCCCGTGGCGTTACCGCGTTCGGCAGCGGGCGGGAAATCGGCGGATCGCGGCATCCATGCGTAAGGCCATGCGGCGGTTTCCTCGCCGGTCTGGCGCTTGGCGTCTTGGACGGCAGCGGCGGCTCCGCCTTCCACCTGATTCAGGTAGAGCATGAAAGGGCCGTAGGTTTTACGCCACTCCTCGCCCCCTGCGATGGCGGTAGGCTTGCTGTGATAATGGTTCATGCCGAAGTGGACATGGATGATGCGGTCGGCGGACGTGAGATCCTGTTTCGTCGGGCCGTCATTGAACCACTCATGCGAGCCGAAGACCATCCACGCCCCCAACCCGCTGCGGCTGTCGGCATGCCCCCAGAACGGCGTCGAATGGTAGTCGGCGTTGTAGTCGTATTTGCAGTCGAATTTCCCCGCCCAGGCGCCGGTGGTGAGCTGCACAATCTCGGCGATCTCGGTGCGCTTCGCTTTGGAAAAATCGGCGGCGGTGGGCATTTTTCGGAAACGCAGGCGATCCACGCAGATCGTGTCCAACAGATCGTCCGGAAGTTTCCAAACCATGCGCCACTCGCTGAATGTAGTGGCCGGATACTCGGCGGGATGGCTGACCACGGCGTAGGTGTGCAGGCCGCTCACTCCTTCACGGATCACGTAGTGAATCTCGATATCGACCGCCTGCGCGTGGCCTTTCCACGTCTGTTTCATCGCGATATCGATGAGTTCCGGCGTCTGGTGATGGATACGGAATGTGCAGTTGGCGGGTGTTCGGTAATTCTTGCCGCCGTCCATGCTGTAGTAAGCCCCGCCACGCTGTTGGCGAATGAACTCCGTCCCGCGGAAACGCAGCGAGCGGATGGATGCACCGTCCTTGTGGATGCTCGCGGTGATGATCCCGTTAGATAAAATGGCAAGATTTCCCTTCTCCTCCAGCTTCACCGCGGCGGCAAAGAGGGGGGGCGTGCAGAAAAGTGCGACTAGTAGCAGGATACGCATGAGAACGGCAGCTTGTGTTGGGATGGTTTGTGACATTACGCAAACCTCATGTGATTTTGCGCAACGTATTTGCGCGGATCACGATTCAGAAAGGATGGGGCAGTGCCTGGAACTCACCGGAATCGAGCCAGATCCTCCCGCAGGCGTTTTGTGCGCTCCTGAGTGAGCATGTTCAGCGAGCCGGTGTATTCCAGGCCTTCCATCGTGCCTCCGGCGAGGTGATGTGAGTCGAAGGATGCCTGCGCGTCGCGATAAGCGATCCATGCCCGCTGGGCCGCTTTGAGCCGGGTTTTCCCCTCCTCGTCAAGCACCGCCATAAGCTGCTTGTAAGCCTCGTTCATCGCCTTGTCCGAAACCTCATAAGCACGGGAAGCATCCGCTTTCATCTCTCCGGTGGTCTGTGAAAATCCGCTGACCGCACCAACCACAAGAACCAGAAGAAGGGGTATTGCTTTCATTCCTGATCTTCCGAAAACGCCCGCTTCCCGACAAGCACGGAAATGCCATGCCCTGAAATGCGAATCGGCAGACATCCGGGGGGTGGAGGTCTGCCGACGCGTTTTGTGCTTATGCTTTTTTGGGGGGAATGTCTGGCGAGCGGAATGGGGGGATTCCCGCTCGCGGCGACAAAGCGAAGTTAGCAAAAATCCTCCCTCCCGCCATCACGCGATCACGTAGTTTTTAGGAGCATATTGTTGTAACGATTTTGAGGGTTGCGCGGGGGATGGCGGGAGATAGTTTTAGCGGCACCATGATCGTCTCACCGAAAATCCGCGGATTCATTTGCACCACAGCCCATCCGGAAGGGTGCGCGAAGCACGTCGCCGAGCAAATCGCCGTCGTGAAAGGACGCGGCAAGATCCACGGCGGCCCGAAGAAGGTGCTCGTGATCGGCTCCTCCACCGGATACGGCCTGTCATCCCGCATCGCGGCGGCCTTCGGTTGCAGCGCAGCCAGCATCGGCGTCTTCTTCGAAAGGCCTGGCACGGAGGACAAAACGGCGACAGCCGGCTGGTACAACACCGTCGCCTTCGAGCGCGAGGCGGCCGCAGCCGGGCTCTACGCACGTTCTTTCAATGGCGATGCCTTCTCCGACGAAGTGAAAGCGGAGGTCATCGCCGCGATCAAGGAAGACCTCGGACAAGTGGATCTGGTCATCTACAGCCTTGCCTCCCCGCGCCGCACCGATCCGAAGACCGGCGAGGTTTACAAATCCTGCCTCAAGCCCATCGGCGAGATTTACACCAACAAGACCCTCAACACCGGCACCGGCTCCGTTGAGGAAGTCACCATCCCACCCGCCGAGGGCGATGACATCGACCAGACCGTCAAGGTCATGGGCGGCGAGGATTGGGAACTCTGGATCGATGCCCTGCTCAAGGCCGACGTGCTCGCAGAGGAGGTGAAAACGGTCGCCTATTCCTACATCGGACCCGAGGTCACGTGGCCCATTTACAAAAATGGCACCATCGGCAAAGCGAAGGAAGATCTGGAAAGGGCGCAGAAGGCTCTCGATACGAAACTCGCCGCCATTTCCGGCAAGGCATGGGTCTCCGTGAACAAAGCGCTCGTCACCCAGGCGAGTTCCGCCATCCCCGTTGTCCCCCTTTACATCTCCCTTCTCTACAAGGCGATGAAAGACGCGGGCAACCACGAGGATACCATCGAGCAAATGGACCGCCTCCTCCGCGAAAGGATTTGCAACGGCCATCCCCAACCCGACGAAGCCGGACGCATCCGCATCGATGATTGGGAAATGTCCCCGGAAATCCAAAGCATCGTCGGCAAACGCTGGGAGGAGGTCGCTACGGAAAACCTTAGCGAACTCGCCGACTTCGAAGGCTACCAAAACGGATTCCTGAAATTGTTCGGCTTCGGCCTGCAAGGTGTCGATTACTCCGCCGAAAGCGACACCGCCGTCGGCGTTCCGTCTCTTTCCTGAAAGTTGGTATGGAAATCGCATTGGCGGGGGCAATCCTCCGCCTCACGAGACGCACGTCATGTCCGCCAAATCCTTCCTGCCCGCCCCCTTTGCGCACCGCTACGAGATCAATCCGGATTTCTCGACCAGCGCCGCCTATTTCTCCTGCGAGTTCGCCATCGACCAGAGCTTCAAGATCTACTCGGGCGGCCTGGGTTTCCTCGCGGGTTCCCACATGCGCTCCGCAGCCGACCTGCGCCAAAACCTCACAGGCATCGGCATACTCTGGACATACGGATACTACAACCAGGTACGCGGCGAGGACGGCGAGCTGGCCGTGCAGTTCCGGAAAAACACCTACTCTTTCCTCCAAGACACCGGCATCCGTTTCACCGTCCTCGTCCATGGGCATCCGGTCTGGGTCAAGGCCGTCTTCCTGCCCGGAGAAATTTTCGGCACAGTCCCCATGTTTTTCCTCACCACCGATATCGAGGAAAACGACGCCCTCTCTCGCGCCATCACCCACCGCCTCTACGACAATGACCCTCTTCGCCGCATCGCCCAATACATCATCCTCGGCGCGGGCGGCGCGAAGCTCCTTGATGAACTAGGAGTCGATCCCGAAATCTGGCACCTCAACGAGGCGCACGGCCTCTCCGCCGCCTTCCACCTTTACAAAAACCACGGCAGCGCGGAGGCGGTGAGGAAACGGCTCGTATTCACAACCCACACTCCGGAAGAGGCCGGCAACGAAAAAACCGACTTCAGCCTGCTGCGCAATTTCACCTTTTTCAGCGACGTTCCAGAGGAAGAGGTGCGCGAAATCACCGGAATCTACGGCGAGGAGTTCAACCACTCCCTCGCCGCCCTGCGCCTCGCGAAAAAAGCCAACGGCGTCTCGAAGCTTCACGGTGAGGTGTCCCGCCGCATGTGGAGCCATGAGCCGGGCATCTGCGAGATCACCCACATCACCAACGCACAGAATAAGAAATACTGGGCAGATCACGGCTTGGAAAACGCTCGCAAGGAAAACGACATCAGCACCCTCCGTCACCGCAAGCGCGAGCTCAAGGAGCGCCTCTTCCGCGTCGTCGCGGACCAGACCGGCAAGCTATTCGATCCCAACGTCCTCACCATCGTCTGGGCGCGGCGCTTCGCCGGTTACAAGCGCCCGGATCTCATCACTCGGGACATCCGGATGTTCCGTGAAATTCTCAATGACAACAAATACCCCCTCCAGATCATCTGGGCCGGAAAACCATACCCCTTCGATTACTCCGCCATCGACACTTTCGATGCCCTCATCCGCCTCACCAAGGATTACCCCAACGCCACCGTCCTCACCGGCTACGAACTCGAACTTTCCCGTTTCCTGAAAAACGGCTCCGACGTCTGGCTCAACAACCCCGTCGTCACCCGCGAGGCCTCCGGCACTTCCGGCATGACCGCCGCCATGAACGGCTCCGTCAACCTCTCCACCGACGACGGCTGGATCTGCGAATTCGCCAAAGATCGTGAAAACAGCTTCATTATCCCCCGCGCCGATCCCCAACTCAGCCAGGAAGACCGCGACCGCCAGGACATGCTCGGAATCTACCGCAAGCTCCGCGAGGAAATCCTCCCCCTCTACTACACCAAGCCCGATGAATGGAGCCGCATCGTCTTCCGCTCCATGAACGACGTCGTCCCATACTTCGACTCCGACCGCATGGCTGCTGAGTATTATGAAAAGATGTATGTATAAGGCCAATATGCCGATATCACAAATCCCGGGGTTGGCGTGACTTGATGGGACTAGCAAAGGCACGCGCCCCCATCCTTTCCCATGCTCCGGAACTCGACAACGGGCTTCGCGCCGCTGGATTTGTCGGTGGACGACCTATTACCCACCGACATTGAGCTGGTAATGGGATACCGCGGCAGATTCTCGCCGAAGGATTGCGCGGCGGCGCTGGAGAGGGGTCTGCGGGCGTTCCCGCACCTGATGGGAAAGCGGGAGCGAATGCGTATCGTGCCGTCGGAGGGCGGGTTTGCGTTGGAAACCGTCAACCTGCCCGGAGCCCCGGGCTTCCGCGATCTGGAGGAAATGCCGCTCGCCAACCAGTCCGAAGCCTTCATCCCGGCAGGCCGCGCCGGTTCGCTTTTTGCCGCACGATTGACACATTTCCCAAACGCGGATCTCACGGTGCTGGGCTTGCGTGTATCCCATGCGGCGGTGGATGGCACCGGACTGGCGCTCTTCATCAACGAATGCACGGCGGCCACGCGCGGGGTCGGAACGCCGCCGCTTTTCCATGAGCGACGGCATGCGTTCGGCACGAAATTCGACGGCGAGGACAAGGCTCCGGAAGGATACCGCGAAGTGGCAGGCGCAGCATCGGAGAATTTACCGGACCACCACCCCAACCTGTTCGCCATCCCCGCGGAAAACGTGCGCAGACATTTCCAGGCGACCACACTGCTCGACGCACGGCTGAGGCTCGGGGCATGGCTTTGCGCGGCACTGAAATCACACTATCCAGAGGTGGCCTTGTGGTGCGATCCGCGCGGATTGAACGGCATCCCCGCCACCTACACCGGAAATCTCGGCTGCTATCTCCATTTCCGAAACAGTCCCGATGATCTCACCCGGCAACTCAAAGCCACAGCCACGCGAGCGGGCTTCCAGCGCATCGCAGACACACACCGGCGCATCAAGCTCGCCGAATCGCGTGGGCGTCCACTCACATGGAGGAGCGCCGCGCTGCAACTCAACCTCGTGCCTCACGCCGTGGCCGGAACGGACTTCGGCAACGGCTTGCCGGAATACGCAATCCTGCTTTCGCGGAATTCCTCCGGCCTGCGGATCTCTCTCGCACCGGATGCCTCGCGCTTCCTTATCGAAGCATGCCTGCCGGATGGCTTGGGTGATGAGCTGTTAGAAAATTGCGTCAAGGCGCGGTTAGATCCAGCGCCTTGGTGCCAGGGAGGAAAACCATGATCAGCTTTCTCCTGATTTTTTTTCTCGGGCGCGCCGCGTCACTCGGCCTTTACCGGATGTGCTGGACGAACGGGACTTCAGGGGAATTTTTTGCAGGCAGCGCCATCCTCACCCTGTTGCGCCGCCCACTGCCGTGGATCGCTCATCTCGCGTTCGTTTACCCTACGCTCGGGCTGACATGGGACAGCTTTCCGGCACTGCAAGACATGGCCGGGATGCTCGCCGCGCTGCTCGCGCTCGGTGCCATCGGGCGTTTGGGATCCTCTGATCTCGGGCGATTTTTCATCATGGACCGGCTGCTTGTCGGCGGGCTGGCGGTGGGAGTCCTGCTTTCACCGGCTTTCGTGTATCCGTGTCTCATTGCCTGCGGCTGCCTGCAATACACCGTCGCCTCGTTCCGGCTTGGGCCGGGTTACTCGAACTTGCTCGGCTTCGAGTTCGTCCGCGCCTCGCTCAGTCTCGTCGCGGCCGCGCTGGCACTTTTCGGATGGCTGGGTTTCGCCGCACAAAAATGGGATCACTTCGGTAGCATCGCGCTCGCCGCGTTGTTCGGCTTGCAAGCATCCACCTACGTGAACCACGCGTTGGCAAAATCCGCGCTCGGGCCATGGTGGTGGTCATGGATTTCTAACAACCGCATCGAGTGCCTCACAGCGAACGCATGGTTGCGCGGCTGGAAATTCGGCAGGAGCCGGGAGGCCGTGATGAAACAAGTGGGCTGGATGGCGCGACATCGCGTCGCGCTCTGCGGAGGCGCGTGGGCTTTGGAAATGGCATGGCTGTTTTTCCTGGCCGACGCGCGGCTGGCGGCGGTGTTGCTTGGTGCGACGATCCTGTTCCATCTCGCCGTCTTCGCGCTCACCGGCCTTTTTTCCTACCAATATGTCATCAACCATCTCTTCGTGCTCGGCCTGATACGATACCACGACACCTCGGCGCTTTTCCAAGCTGATCATCTCACGGCCTGTGTGATCGCGGTTTTGTTGGCAGCATGTTGGATCGCATGGCTGCGGCGCGGCATTCTCGGGGAAGGCATCTCCGGGTCGAAAAGCAGGCTCGCCGACCCGGCGGATCATCTCATGGCATGGTGGGACACGCCGCTCATGCGAATGTATTCCTACACGGTGGAAACAGCCTCGGGGAAAACCTTCGCGCTGCCCGTACCCAAGCTGTCCCCTCACGACACGGCGCTGACCGACATCCACACCCACCTCATGATCCTCGGCGCACATCCCCTCCTCGACGCCGCGATCCCGCAAGACCGCGCCCTCGCCCGCACCGGAGTCTGGGGACTGACGATTCACCGCGAGGATCGCGATTTTCTCCTAGGTCTGATGGATCATGCGGAAGCGATCCCGATCCCCGAAACACAACCCGCGTGGGAGCAAACGCCAGATACAGCCGCTCCTTTGCGCGCATTGTTCGAGGGAATCAACCGGATGCTCGAAAAAAGGCGGACCCGGAAAATCCTGCGCTGGCCGCACTTTCCCGGCGAAGATCTCGCGCCCGACATCTGCCCGCTCATCGCACCCGCCCTGCCGCTGTTCCGCTTTGACGAACCCCTCGCCGCCGTCACCATACACCGCACGAAAACTTTCCTCCACCGCGACGGCATGCTCCTGTTGGAAAACAGCGTCCTCGGCCGTATCCCGCTCGCCAAAACCAAAGCATGACCACCGAGCACCAACGCGGCATCCTCGCACAATATTCCGCGGAGGTTGGCACCACCTTCTATCGCACCGTTATGGGAGACGGCGCACCGGTGATCCACTACGGAATTTACGATAATCCTAGTACATCGATGCGTCAGGCCACCGAAAACGCCACGCGCCACCTTCTCGACATCGCACTGCTGAAAACCGGATCATTTCCACCGGGAGAAATCATCGACCTCGGTTCCGGCCCGGGAGGCTCGGCGCATTTTCTGGCCAGGCAAACCGCCGCCTCCGTCACCTGCGTCGATCTCTGCCCGCACCACAACCGCGAAAACGAAAGCCTTGCCAACACGCTCGGAATCGGGGATCGCATCCGGACATGGACCGGATCGTTCGAGAAACTTCCGGATGATTGGGGCGGGAAATTCGATCTCGCATGGAGCCAGGAGGCACTATGCCATGCCGCCGACAAAACCACCGCATTGCATGAAATCCGGCGCGTCCTGCGTCCCGGCGGCGTGCTGGTTTTTTCCGACATTCTCCTCTCGGCAACCGCGCCCGCCGCCGAGGCCGATGCCTTCACCAACGTCAACACCCTCAGCAAATGGAACACCGCCCAAGACCATCTGCGCGATCTGGCGGAAGCCGGCTTCACCGGCAGGCAACACATCGACTGGACGCCCCACCTCCACGAAAACTTTCGCCGCATGCGCTCCCAGATTGAGGCGAACCATGACCGACTCACCGCCATGGGAGTCCCCACCACGCTGTTGGAGAAATTCGCCACCTCGCTCGACCAACGCCTCGCTTGGCGGGAAGGATCCGTGCTGGAATGGGGCGCGTTTGTGGCTTGGTGAGACGCTTCCGCCACTGCGATCCTCGCGGATACTTCGCATTTCCGCTTCACCCCCCATCCCTGTTTCAGTATCAACCACGCGTGCCAGGCACCGAGCTAGATCTTTTTTCCTACATCCCATCGCCAGAGAAGCGCGTCGCGGAACTGCGCCAACTCATCGACCACCACAACCGCCTCTATTACACTGAGGCCGAACCGGAAATCTCCGATGCGGATTACGACAAGCTGTTCCGCGAACTCGAGGATCTTGAGAAACGATGCCCCAAGCTCGCCGATCCCAACTCCCCCACCCAACGCGTCGGCTCCAAGCCCCTCGAAGGCTTCTCCCAGATCACCCACCCCGTCCCCATGCTCAGCATCGATGATGTGTTCGAGCTGAAAGACTCGGACACACCGGAGGCCGAGCTGATCGCTTTCTACCAACGCCTCCGGAAAAACCTCGGTCGAGAGGATATCAACGTAACACTGGAACCCAAGATCGATGGCGTGGCCGTTTCCCTCTTCTACGAAAACGGCTCCCTGAAATACGCCGCCACCCGCGGCGACGGCACCACCGGCGACGATGTCACCCAAAACGTCCGCACGATCCGCAACATCCCGCTCACCCTCAAGGCCAAGGAGGGGCTGCCTCCGACTGACCAACAAGCCGAGCCGGAACTCCACTTCTCCCCCCCACTTTCCACCAGCTCCCTGGCCGAAGACCCCACCCCATACCGCACCGGAGCAGCCACCGGAATTGACTTCGAATCCATCCTCCCCTATGAAACAGCCCATGAGCACGCCCAAGAAAATGCCCTTGTCCCCGGAGCATATCCGCAGGGCTCGCCACAAAGCCTGGCTCGAAGGCTTCAAGAAGACTTCGCAGGAAAAGATGGAGACAATGTGGCGCAACGGATCCGACGTGAAGCCGAATCCATTCTTGAATGGGGAGCTGGAGCTATGCGACTCCTCAACCTTGAAGGCTTTACTCGCCTCACAGAAGGCTGGAAAAAATTAGCCGGTCAGTCCGAGCACACCGTATTCCTGGACGAGAAATTCGAGCGGGTCGTCAAATTCACCCTTCCGCCAAACTTCGGAGCACAGGGAAGCATTCCCTATTTGCGCAACATCATCGCCTGCAACCGCATCTTCGGAGACGATATCTGGTTCCACGGCATCCTCTCCACCAAGCAAGGCCCGGCCTTCGTCATTTCCCAGCCATACGTGGATGGCACAGAACCGACCATTGCAGAGGTGGCCGATTGGTTCACCAACCAAGGCTACGAATCAAAAGGCCACAACCGCTGGCTCCACCCCGTCACAGGCGTGGAAGTCGCCGACGCCCACACCGGCAACCTCATCAAATCCTCCGACGGCGAACTCATCCCCATCGACCTCCAAGTGCTGAAGGAGGAGATCAATCCACAATCATCAATCCACAATCATCAATCATCAATCCCAGCTACGCTGGAAATCCGCGGCGAGATCTTCATGCCCAACTCCGCCTTCGCGGCCATGAACGAGGAGCGCGACGAGGCCGGCCTCCCCACCTTCGCCAACCCCCGCAACGCCACCGCCGGAACCCTCAAGCAGCTCGATCCGAAAATCGTCGCCACACGCCCCCTCGCCTTCCTCGCCCACGGCCTCGGCGCTTACGAGGGTGATCCGCTCGATTCCGAAACCGATTTCCACCATCTGTTAGACTCGCTTTCCATTCCCCGCAACGAACCGGTCCGCATCGCCCGCAACCTCGATGAACTCCTCGCCGGGGTGAAATTTTTCAGTGCCCACCGCCACGACATCGACCATGCCACCGACGGAGTCGTCGTGAAAGTCCTCGACCGCGCCGAGCGCGAACAGCTCGGCTACACCTCCCGCGCCCCACGCTGGGCCGCCGCCTACAAGTTCCTCCCCGAGCAGAAGGAAACCGTCCTCCGCGACATTTCCATCCAGGTCGGCCGCACCGGCGTTCTCACACCTGTCGCCGAGCTCGATCCCGTCCTCATCTCCGGCTCCACCGTCTCCCGCGCCACCCTCCACAACCAGGACGAGATCACCAAAAAAGGCATCTACATCGGCGCGAAAGTTCTCGTCGAGAAAGCGGGCGAGATCATCCCCGCCATCGTCAAGGTCATCGATCCCAACCCCGCGATCCCACCCTTTTCGCTTTATGATTTCGTCGCCGGGAAATGCCCGTCCTGCCAGGCGCCCATCACGCAGGAGGAAGGCTTCGTCGCATGGCGCTGCACGAACTTCGAGTGCCCTGCGCAGGCCGTCACCGCCATCTCCCACTTCGCCGCCCGCAAAGCCCTCGATATCGACGGCCTCGGGGAAACCGTAGCCGAAGCCCTCGTCCGCCACGGCCATGCGAAAAGCCCGCTCGACCTTTTTTCCCTCACCGAGCAAACCCTCGCGAACCTCAACCTCGGCACCGAGGAAGCCCCGCGCCGCTTCGGCGAAAAAAACGCCGCGAAAGTCATCGCCGCGTTGGAAGCCGCCCGCGCGAAACCCCTCAACAAATGGCTCTTCGCGATGGGCATCCGCCAGCTAGGCGAATCCGCCGCGAAGGAACTCTCGCGGCTCCACCAAAATCTAACAGACATACCGGATTCGGAAATCCTGACAGAACTCCTGAAGGACACCCGCCCCGACGCGAAGAAGAAAAACCCCGCATTGGAGCCCTTTGCCATCACCGGAGATGTCGGCCCCGCGGTGGCCGAGTCCATCCTGACCTTCTTCCGCTCCGAAGCCGGCCAACACACCCTCCGCCGCTTCGCCGAACTGGGCATCAATCCCGCATCGAACAACTTTGCCCCCAAACCTGCGGAAGCCCCGCGTCTCGCATTTACCGGCAAAACCTTCGTCATCACCGGCACCCTTTCGCAAGACCGCGACCATTTCAAAACCCTCATCGAGCAAAACGGCGGCAAGGTCTCCGGCTCCGTCTCAAAAAACACCGATTACGTCCTCGCCGGAGAAGCCGCAGGTTCGAAGCTCGACAAGGCGAAGCAACTCGGCGTCACCATACTCGATGAAGAAGCCTTCGGCGCGCTTCTCTGAATGTGGCGGCGGATTGCTTCCGCCCTGACTACTCGGCCGCCTTCGGTTCTTCCGTCTTCTTCTTATAAGTGCTCTGCACGTAAACCTCGCGCAACTCCTTCATGCCGATCTCGCAGGGGCTTTGCGCCATGAGGTCGGCTCCCTTGTTGTTTTTCGGGAAGGCGATGACCTCGCGGATGCTGTCCTCACCGGCGACCAGCATCGCGATGCGGTCGAGGCCGAGCGCGAGTCCACCGTGCGGAGGTGCGCCGAAGCGGAAGGCATCGAGGATGTGGGCGAACTTGATCTGCTGCTCCTCCGGGGTGACGCCGAGAACCCCGAACATCTTCGCCTGGAGATCCCTTTCATGAATCCGGATCGATCCGCCGCCGAGCTCGTAGCCGTTGAGCACGACGTCATAAGCGACGGCGCGGACATTCGCGTAATCGCCTTTTTCCAACAGCTCGATATCGTCCGGATGCGGGCGGGTGAAGGGGTGGTGGACGGCAACCCAATGTCCGCTTTCCTCGTCCTGCGCGAGCAGCGGGAAATCGACGACCCAGAGGAAATTGAATTTGTCCGGGTCGTTGTTGAGCTCCTGCATCACCGCACACTCGGTGCGGACGCGTCCGAGGATGGTGGAAACGCTGTCGCGGGAACCGGCGGCGAAGAACACGATATCACCCTCCGCGAGATCCATCTTCGAGGTGACGTTCGCCTTCTCCTCCTCGGTGAAAATTTTCCAAAGCGGGCTCTTGTATTCGCCGCCTTCGAGCTTGATGAAGGCGAGGTTTTTCACCGGCAGACCCGCCTGCACGGCGATCTCGTTGAGCCGGTTCATCTGGCCCGTGGTGATGCCCGCGAAGCCCTTCGCGTTGATCGCGCGGACGACGCCGCCGCCATCGAGGATGCTGCGGAAAATCTTGAACTCGGTCGCGCCGAAGACGTCGGCGAGATCGGTGATTTTCATGTCGAAGCGCGTGTCCGGCTTGTCGGAGCCGTAGATGTCCATCGCCTCGCGGTAGGTCATGCGCGGGAACTCCGCCGGGATCTCGATGCCGAGGCCGGCCTTGAACATCGCGCCGAGCAAGCCCTGCACGAGCTTGATGATATCCTCCTGGCCGATGAAGCTCGCCTCGATGTCGATCTGCGTGAACTCCGGCTGGCGGTCGGCGCGCAAGTCCTCGTCGCGGAAGCAGCGGGCGATCTGGAAGTATTTCTCCAGACCGGCCACCATCATGAGCTGCTTGTATTGCTGCGGTGCCTGCGGAAGGGCGTAGAATTTCCCGGGGTTCAGGCGGGAGGGCACGAGGAAATCGCGCGCGCCTTCGGGAGTGGGGTTGGAAAGGATCGGGGTCTCGATTTCAAAGAAGCCTGATTCATCGAGGAAACGCCGCGCGGCGGAAGTGATTTTGCTGCGCTGGCGGATGTTCTTCGACATGCGCGGACGGCGGAGGTCGAGGTAACGGTATTTCATACGGATGTCCTCGTTGGAAAGCTCCTTATCGAGTTGGAAGGGCAGGACGTCCGCCTTGTTCACGATCTCCAGTGCGCTTGCGACGAGCTCGATCGTGCCGGTTCCCATCTTGTCGTTCTGCGCACCCTCGAGGCGCTTCGCGACCTTCCCGGTGACGCGCACCACGTCCTCCTCACGCAGCGTATGGGAAAGCTCGGCCACCGCCGCATCCTCCTCCGGACGGAACACGCATTGCGTGAGCCCCTCGCGGTCGCGCAGGTCGATGAAAATGACGCCGCCGTGGTCGCGGGCCGAATTCACCCAACCGATCAGGGTGACGGTTTCGCCGATGTGGCTTTCGCGGAGTTCGTTGCAGTGGTGTGTTCTCATGTTTTTGAAGGGAAGATATTCCAACCGCAGATGGACGCAGATGGACGTGAATGAAGACTTGGATTAATCCTGCTTGCGGTGAATGAAATTTTGGGTCGAGGCGATGACCCGACGGAATTCGAGTTTGGAATTTTTGAAATTGAGGATGAGGCGGACAGGCAATCCGGTTGTCTTGAGATAATTCAGCATTTGGCCGATTTCGTGATCGGTGATGCGCTCGATGACTTTTGTGTCAATGATCACCTTACCAAAGGCGATCAGGTCGGGAATGTATTCCGCTACCTGCTTGTCACGGTACATGATCGGGTAGCGGGGTTGCTGAAGATACGGTATACCACGATACTCAAACTCCACGACCATGGAATTTTCGTAGGGCTTTTCGTGATAACCGTGGCCGATATCATTCAAAACGGCAAACGCGCAACCGATGATGGTGTCGGTTTCCTCCTTGCATGGGTAATCTGCGTTCATCTGCGTCCATCTGCGGTTAATTTCCTCTTCATACCAGAAGAGGCCCGTCGGGTTCGGTGAGGCGTTTTTTGATCCATTCCACAAGGCCGGGTACGTCGCATTCCTCCTCGGCGCGGCTGGCGAGGATCTTGATTTTCACGCGGGGGAATTCCTCGCCGATGATCACCGCGAACCTTGCGCCGCATTTCTCGGCGGCTTGGAATTGCTTGGCGACTTTCGCTTCGGAGAGCGGGAGATCGACGGAGACCCCGGCACGCCGCAGGTCGGTGACGAGCTTGAGGGCATCGCCGCGCCGCGCCACATCGGGCACGACCACGTAAACCTCGCAGCCCGCCGCGTTGCGCTGGAGCCAAACCTCCATCTGCATCGCGGCGTGGGTGGTTTCCTCGATGAGGTTGCGGATCACGTAATCGCCCATCGCGAAACCCGTAGCGGGCATGTCCACGGCGCCGTTGGAAATCGTTTTCACCAGGGTGTCGTATCGACCGCCGCCCGCAACGGCGCGCATCGACTTTTTCGAATCGAAGACCTCGAAAACAACGCCCGTGTAGTAAGCGAGGCCACGGACAATCGAGAGATCCAGCTCCACGAAATCCCCGAAGCCACGGGCGGCGAGATCCGCACGGATTTCCTCGTAGGCGGCGGAGGCGTTGGCAGGGTTTGCGACGAAATCCTTCACCTCTTCCAAAGTCATCCCGAAGGCGGCGAGCTTTGCCGTGAGCACTTCCGGCTTTTCCCGCTCCAACTTGTCCACCAGGCCGAGGAAATCGGAAACCTTGTCCTCCTCCACGCCCTTGCCTTCCGCGAATTTCACCCACGCATTCCGATCGGAAACACGCACCACGAAATCCCCGGCCACAAAACCGAAAGAAAGCATCGTCTCGATCGCCAGCGCGATCAGCTCGGCATCCGCGCCCGTCCCTGCCTCGCCGAGAATATCGACGTTGAACTGGTGAAACTCCCGCCCGCGTCCCTTTTGCGGTTTTTCATAGCGGAAGCACTGGCCGATCTCGAACCACTTGAGCGGCTTCGGATACTGCCGCTGCTCCGCCGCCGCGATCCTTGCCAGCGAAGCCGTCACCTCCGGGCGCAGGGTCACATCCCGCCCGCCCTGATCTTCAAAGCGGAAAAGCTGCGACGAGAGTTCTCCGCCGGATTTTTTCAGATACAGCCCGGTGTCCTCAAGGATCGGCGTCTCATACTCCACATACCCGCAGCGCCGGGCGACGGTGCGCCAGGTCTCGAAGAGATAATTCCGCACCGCGCACTCGCGGGGAGTGAAATCTCTAAATCCTGGAAGTGCTTGGAACGTGGAACCTGCCATTGTGCGGGGCGCGACAATGCACGGCGATCCCCACATATCAAGCCAAAGTGCCGCGTTGCGGCGGATTGCATCCAGCAAACCCCCAAACAAAAAAATCGGATCATGCAGAAAAACCTTGCACGACCTCCGAGCCTCCGCTTTCTTGCCCCCCGCACCGCGACTAACGACCCGTTCGTCTATCGGTTAGGACTCCAGGTTTTCATCCTGGCAAGAAGGGTTCGACTCCCTTACGGGTCGCCATTTTCATGGTATCACAAGCCTCCGATCAGAGCCTCGCTCCCCGGAGGCTTTTCCATTTCACCAAGAAAAATCCATCCCTTGAGTCCCCAGGATAAAGCCGCTGCCATCACCGCGCGCAAAGGTGCCGCACCCATCGCAGCTCTTACCTGCTACGATTACCCGATGGCACGCTTGCTGGATGCGGCGGCCACGGATGTTCTTCTCGTAGGGGATTCGCTGGGCATGGTTGTCCTCGGATTTCCCGATACCACTCACGTCACCCTCGGCCATATCCTGCATCATCTTGAGGCTGTCGCTCGCGCGAATCCGAAGGCGCTGGTCATTGCTGATCTGCCGATCCACACCTACGACACTCCGGATCAGGCTCTGCAAACCGCGCGTGCCCTCGTCGCCGCCGGAGCGGATGCGGTGAAGCTCGAAGGCGGCATCCGCCAGGCGGAAAAAGTCCGCGCGATCACTTCCGCCGGAATCCCGGTCTGCGGACACCTCGGGATGCTGCCGCAGCGTGTGCTTGAGGAAGGCGGCTATCATAAAAAAGGCAAAACCCCGGAGCAAACCCGCGCCATCCTCGAAGGCGCGGAAGCCCTTATCGCGGCGGGTGTTTTCGCGATCATTCTCGAGTCCGTCACCCCTGCCGCCTCGCGCGAAATCACCAACACCATCCCCGTTCCCACCATCGGCATCGGCTGCGGTGATGGCAACTGCGATGGCGAGATCGCCGTCATCACCGATCTCCTTGGCTCCTTTCCATGGTTCGTCCCTCCTTTCGCGAAACCCGAAGCCGACCTCGCCGTCATTACCACCGAAGCCGCCCGAAAATACATCGAGCGCGTTCAGGGAAACTAGTGACAGCCCTCTCTTCCTTCGGGTTTAGAGTTTAGAATTCAAAGTTTTGCTCCTCTACCTCCACATCCCCTTCTGTCACCGCGTCTGCCCGTATTGCTCGTTCTACAAGCACACGCCCGGCGGCACGCCGATCGGTGAATTTGTCGCGGCGCTTGGAAAAGAAGCAATGTGGAGAAGGGATATGCAATCCCTTTCGCAGAACCCGAGCCAGTGCAAAGGCGTTGCAAACCCCTTCTCCATATACCTCGGTGGCGGCACGCCCTCGATGCTCTCGCCGAAGCATCTCACCGATCTTTTCGCCTCATTGAAAAGCACCTTCGACCTCTCCGAAACATCCGAGATCACACTTGAGGCGAACCCCGCCACCTTCGATCTGGATAAAGCCCGCCTTTTCAAATCCCTCGGTGTGACCCGCGTCTCGCTCGGCATCCAGTCGTTTTCCCCGCATGTTCTCGAAACCCTGGGTCGCGAGCACTCGCCGGAGCAGGCCTCGGAATCCGTCCGCATCCTCCGCGAAGCCGGGATCGGCTCGGTGAACATCGATCTCATGTTCTCCATCCCCGGACAGTCGCTGGCCGATTGGGAAAGCACCCTGCGCCACGCCGTCTCTCTGAAGCCGGATCACATCTCCGCCTACAACCTCACCTACGAGGAAGACACCGCGTTTTTCGAGTCCCTGAAAAAAGGCACCTACGCCGAGAACGAAGACAAGGACGCCGACCACTACCACCTCGCCGAGAACATACTGGCCGCCGCCGGCTTTGACCACTACGAGACCTCGAACTACGCCCAGCCCGGCCATCACTCGCAACACAACCAAGGCTACTGGCGCGGCGACGACTACCTCGGCCTCGGTCCCTCCGCCGTTTCCACAATGAACGGCGTCCGAGAAAAAAACATCCCGGACACCGCCGCCTACATCACGCAAGTCAACTCCATCGGCCACGCCATCCACGAAACGGAGTCCCTCTCCCCCGCCCAGCGCCGCATCGAACTCATCGCCCTCGGCCTGCGCACCACCCGCGGCATTCCGCTTTCCTTGTTGGATTCCGCTTCATTGGAAAAAGCGGAAAACCTCGCATCGGAGAACCTCCTGCACATAGGGGAAACCCGCGTCCATCTGACCCAACTGGGCCGCCCCCTTGTCGATCCGATCGCGGCGGAATTGATCTAGCCGCTCCGCGTGTGCCGCAGATCATTGAACAATTTCTCTCCCTTGTTCAGGTGCCACTGGATTTCCTCCTTTTCCTCGGAAAACTTGCTTTCAAGGGAAACATTTCTGAGTAGATCAATGACGATTGGTTTACCGGCTTTCACAGCCTCAAACATATGCCGATGAACGGATCGGAAACCATCCGGATTGTTTTTTCGGTAAGGCTTTCCATCAATCATCCTATATAAATTCCGGAGATAAGCTGACTTGGGTCGCCTTGCAGAATTCGCGCAGCCGATGTAGCAGATTGCTCCATCTACAGTGATTTTGTAGAGCAGGGGAGAATGCGGATCGACATTGTTTGGCTGAAAATCGATCTCCATAGTCCACCTCAAAGCTCAAAGCTCCATCCCGGCGTACACATCCGCCATCCGCAACTCAGCGGAAATTTCCGGCAGCGGGATCACCTGATCCAACGCGGTGTAGAACTCCGTATCGAAGCCGCCGTTTGCGCAGCGCCGATCCACCGTCACATGCGGCCTTTCGGGATCTACGATCAGCATAACCCGCAGAGTGGAAATCGCGCGGTAAGCCTCGCGTTTCTCACCCATGTCGACCCGCCTGGTCGATTCGCTCAGAACCTCGACCACCACAACCGGCTTGTCCTGATAAGACTCGTCATCATCCAGCGAATCACAGACCACCATGACATCCGGATAATAGAAACGCGTCTGCTCCGGCAGTTCGATCCGCACCTTCATATCGCTGTTGAAAGGCTCGCAGGGCTTGCCATCGAGAGAATTACCCAAAAACCGGAAAATATTCCCAGCCGCCCTATTGTGGCCGACATTCGCCCCCGCCATCGCGTGCACCACCCCGCCGAGGTATTCATGCTTCGTCTCCGCGATCAACTCCCCAGACAGATAGTCTTCGACCGAAATGATTTTGTCTGTTTTCAGAAGTGCCATGGGCGAAAGATAGCGGATATGCTCCAGCCATCAAGCGGTGATCACCTCATCTTATCCGTGTGTGTCTGTGTCATCCGTGGCTCTCTCTTACAAATCCACCGCAGCGGAGCTGATCTGAATTCCCTAAAAGGAAAAACCTCCCCCCGCATGACACGGAGGAAGGTTTTTTGGCGGGAATCGCGAAGTTTACATCCAGCGATTGCGGGTGAAAGCGATGTTGTCGCGGAAGCCCCAGCCACGGCGGGTGTATTCCCAGATATTCAACTCTGGGAACGCATAACCGTCATAAGCCATTTTGTTTCCGGATCGGTAAACGTTCCATTTCGTCGATCGACCAAAAACAGTGCCTGCGTTGGTTGTCATCAGCACGGTTCCGCTGGTCGCACCGTAGTAGGGCATGGCCCACAGCTCGAAGCTGATACTGCCGGAGGAGAAGCTGGAATAGTTCCGGATGGCGTCCACACCGATGGTGGTGCGTCGGTAGTATCCGGCGCCAAGGTTCCGGTATCGGCCGCCCTGTGCCGCCCCGTAGCCTGAGTATGATTCATAGGGACTCTCGCTTACCGACCCATATCCTCTGAGATCGAGGTCGGCGGCCTTCGCCACCGAAACTCCTCCGAACATGGAAACCATCGCCATGAAGGCGATGCCGTACCGAACTTTTGCTGTTTTCATTTTGGTTGTGAACCGACAATTGCGGGTTCGCATAACAGACGCAGCCGGCGTGAATCTATTCAGGGAGAAATCTGAAATTTCAATACAGGGCGTTTCCCCCCATGATTCACTCATGCTGCGTCGATTTCTCTGCAAGATCCGCCGCGTTTTTCAAATTTCCGGGAGGCAAGGAAGCCTTCCATTTCGCAAAGCCTTCCGGATCTTTTGCGAAATAATTCATGGAGATCTCAGCAGCCGCCTCATCACTGAGCTTGATGGTCTTTTGAGCTGCCGCCCACTCCGCAGCATCCTCCGCGCCGACCGTTGACCACTCCGCCGCAAAGACATTCCCTGCAGCATCCCTTTCCTCTCCGGCATTGAGTTTATCGAGAAAACCCAAGCCCTCCTGCGGGCTTTGCTGGGCGAAAATCACGCCTAGCTCCGCCGCAGCGACATTTCTAGCTGTTCCCGCTTCCACATTCCTGATCAGCCATTCCGAGCTTTTTGCCAAATCAACGGTCGCCCAGTTCGCGATCGTATTGGCGAATTGGGCCGGGTCGTTTTGCTTCCTGCTGATATCAAGGCTCGCCGCGACGGCACCTTCCGGATCGCTCTTTGACCAACCAGCCAGCGAGGCACGGCGCAAGGTCGATGCAAAATCCGCCAGATCCGCCCGCCCATCCACGAAGGAGAGCGCGGCCTTCGGTTCGTTCGTCGCCCATACGAACATCATGTTCTCCACCGCGGCATCCCTTTCCCGCGTTTCCGGCAGCGCCAGGAACCATTCCGCCGCCTCGCGGCCGTTCTGCAGCGCCCATTCGTTGGCGATGGCGATCAGGCCGTTGTTGAGTTCAGCTCCTTCCAAATTCTCGAGCGCCCATTGCGCCGCGCCCCTGCCATCCGTCTCGGCAAATTGCTGCAAAGCCAGGCGGATGAGTTCCTGTTTCCGGTAGCTCGGAGGCTGGGAAGCGAGCCAGTTCAGCGCACCCAACGGATCCTTTGCCACCCACCGGTCGAGGTTTTCCTGGGCCATCCTGAACCGCCCGAGTTGACTTTTCTCCGCGTCGATTTCCCGCTTCACCGCAGCCGGGTCGAATGCCTTGAGGCGCGTCTCCCGCGATGATTTAGAATCCTTCACCGCACTTTCGCCCGCCTCTGGAAAAGCGTTGCGACCCGCATTCCGGACACCCAAGGCATATCCGCCCCAACCGCAGGCAAACGAAAGCAGAAGCGCCCCCCCTATTTGATAATGCAAAGTTCTTTTCATAAGTGACTGTGCCGATTGGCAAACCCTGCGCATACGGACGGGAACGGCTCAGGTTTATTCAGGAGTTATCGGAAATGTTCCCGAAATCTTCCGTTTGACAAAACGCAGGGTTTGCGGCTAAGGATTCCGCCCCGCCGTGCCAACGGCGCACAGGGAAACGGCAGTGTAGCTCAGTGGTAGAGCAGAGGACTCATAAGCCTTTGGTCGGCGGTTCAAATCCGCCCACTGCCACCCTTTTCTCGCCTGAGCTTGTAAATCGTTGGCTGTCGGGGTTTTCTCCCGAACGATGATCGGCGCAGATGCGAAAGGGCGGTTGAGGCTGGTTCTGTTTCCGAGGGCGGAAACGGCGGTGAGATCCGGGCATCCTTGGGTTTACGCGGACAGCGTGAAATCGCAGAACCGCGAGGCCGAAACCGGCGAACTGGCTGTGATGTATGACAGGAAGGATCGCTTCCTCGCCATCGGGCTTTACGAGGCGGATTCGCCCATCCGTGTCCGCATCCTGCATTGCGGAAAACCGGCGGCCATTGACCGCGATTGGTGGCGGGAAAAAGCACATGCCTGCCTGTTGAAGCGCGAAAGCGCAGTCCTGCGCGAGGGCACCGACGGCGCGCGCCTTATCAACGGCGAGAGCGAAGGCTTTCCCGGCCTCGTCGCCGATATCTATGCCGGGACTCTGGTGGTGAAAATTTACTCCGCTTCCTGGCTACCACATTGGGAGGAAATCGAGTCCGTTTTCCGTGAGGTTTTTAAGCCGGCCCATCTCATCCTCCGCCTCAGCCGGAACATCACCGCATTCGCGGAGGGCATGGGTTTCACGGAAGGCTTCCGCGGCGACGCGGGGGAGGAAACCGTGGTGTTCTCCGAAAACGGCATCCGCTTCGAGGCAGCCGTGCTGAAAGGGCAGAAAACCGGATTTTTCCTCGATCAGCGCGACAACCGCGCCCGCGTCGAACAGCTCGCCGCTGGCCGCGATGTGCTCAACGTCTTCAGCTTCACCGGCGGCTTCTCGCTCTACGCCGCGCGCGGCGGGGCGCGATCCGTGACCGACCTCGACATCAGCCGCCACGCCCTCGACAGCGCGGCTCGTAATTTTTCCCTGAACCCATCGCTCGCGGTCGTGAAGCGCCACGCGGTGCAGGCGGATGCCTTCCGCTGGCTTGAGGATAGCGGCGAAAACTACGACCTGATCATCACCGACCCACCCAGCCTCGCGAAGCGGGAATCCGAGCGCGAGGGCGCTGCGCGTGCCTACGCACGCTTGAACATCGCTGCATTGCGGCGGCTCCGGGCGGGCGGCATACTCGTCGCGGCCTCATGCTCCGCTCATGTCTCGGCGGAGGAGTTTTACGGCGCGGTGGAACATGCGTTGCAAGAAAACGGAAGGCCGTTCCGCGAACTCTGGCGCAGCGGCCACGCGCCGGATCACCCCGCCCGTTTCCGCGAGGCGGAGTATCTCAAGGCGCTTTGCGTGGAACTGAGAGGAACCGCGATTTAGAAATCGCGACCTGCCCGGCGAACCACCAGCAAAGCCCTATCCCATTGCAGACGTGGTTTCTAAACCACGGTCCTCTCGGGGCTTGCGGCATGGGTTGGGATGTCGATACTCAAGCGGATGGGCATGGCGGAGCGAGAGCATACCAAAAGCGTAGGGATCATGGCGCAACTGACACCCGTGGTGAAAGGACTGCTGATCCTGAATCTCGGGATTTACTTCGCCGATATGCTTTTGTTTGAGTTCGCCATTCAGAACCAATTCGCCTTCGCAATTCAGTCAGCTCTGCTCGAATACGGCTTTTGGGAGTTCGTCACCTTCCAATTCATCCACGACAACTTGGGTCATGTCCTTTTCAACTCCATCGGCCTGTTTTTCTTCGGCCCGTGGATGGAGCGCTGGTGGGGGCCGAAGCGGTTCCTTTTCTTTTACCTCGTCTGCGGAGTCGGCGGCGCAGTGTTTTACACGTCCTTGGTTCTAGCCGGAGTTTTGCCCGGCTGCAACCTGCAAACAGGTTTGGTCGGCGCATCGGCCGGAATTTACGGCATCCTCGTTGGCGTGGCGGTGATCGCCCCTTCGATGCGCGTCACGCTGCTTTTTCCACCCGTCACCCTGACCATGCGCCAGCTCGCCCTCGCATACATGGCCATCTCGATTGGCTCCATCGTTCTGAAAATCGGCGGCAACGAAGGCGGCGAAGCGGGACACCTCGGCGGCGCGATCATAGGTTTTGTCCTGATGAAATCCCACGGCTGGATGGGATGGGTGCGCGGCAAGACCGGCTCTCCGCGCAAGCGACCGGCTTCCGATTTCACTCCGAAAATCCGCCCGCGCACGATCGTCGATCTCCAGGGCCAAACCGAGGTGGACACGATCCTCGAAAAGATTTCCCGTGACGGCTTCCAGAGCCTGACCGAACAGGAACGCGATGTGCTCCACCGCGCGGCGAAGAACAGCGAAGAAAACAGCTTATGACGGACCAGGAAATGATCAACGGAAACGGCGTGCCGGAAATCGAACGGCTGCGCGCCATCATGCACCGCCTCCGTGCGCCGGGCGGCTGCCCTTGGGACGCCGAGCAGACCCACGAATCGCTCGTACCGAACCTCATCGAGGAAGCCTACGAAACAGTCGATGCCATCCAGCGCGGCAACGACACCGACATCCGCGAGGAACTTGGCGACCTCCTCCTCCAAGTCGTTTTTCACAGCGAGATCGCCGGGGAAACCGGCCGTTTCAACTTCGACGATTGCGCGAAAGCCATTTCCGACAAACTCATCCGCCGCCATCCGCACGTCTTCGGCGAGGCCGTCGCAAGCGATCCGGACGAGGTATTGAAACAGTGGGACGCCATCAAGCGCGGCGAGAAAGGCGAGACCGATGTGCCCTACCTCCACGGCACCGGCAAAGGACTACCCGCACTGATCCGCGCCTCAAAACTCCTCAAAAAAGCCGCCAAGGTAGGCTTCGATTGGCCCGTCGAAACCGGTGTCATCTCCAAGATCCGCGAGGAACTCCTCGAACTCCAATCCGCCATCGACGCCCAGGATATGCCCGCCGTCGAAGAAGAACTCGGCGATCTCCTCTTCTCCGTCGTCAATCTCTCCCGCTTCCGCAAAATCGACCCCGAAGTCCTCATGGCCCGTGCCAACGCCAAGTTCGAGCGCCGCTTCGCTGAGATGGAGAAAACCCTCAAAGCCGATGGAAAGACCCTGGATCAAGCCAGTCTATCCGAAATGGAAGACGCCTGGAGCGAGGTGAAATCGCGGGGATACTAAGCTTCGCGAGCCAAGCCGCGCGATGGCTCGAAAGGATTCAGCCCGAAAAGCACGGCATCGCGAAAAGCGGTCGATTTTGTGCAGCACCACTGTGTGTGATCATCAATGAGGCGCGATCATGACACCTCCGTTGAGCAAGTCCACGGAGTGTCATATCGGACAAGTCATTGCCAAATCACGCGGCCGCACGCGAAGAACCAGAGCCTTTGTTTGGCTTCGTGTTTTCCTCGGCAGTCTCGTCCATCGAGGACAGGATGCCGACAAGATCGGTGGCGATTTGCTTGCGCATTTGAGCCACCAATTCCACGCCTACGGGTGTGATGCGAACCATGATCTTGCGCCGGTCGTCCGCTCCGTGGGTGCGCTCGACGTAGCCCAGCTTTTCGATGCGATCTACCAAGCCGGTTGCCGCGGCAGTCGAGTGATCCATCTTTTTCGCGATGTCAGTCATCGTCAGAAATTGTTCGTTCGAAAGGTAGGTGAGCAGAAAGAACTGGGAATAGGACAGGTTGCTCCGGTTCAGATCTTTCGAGAGGTTCAGAATACAGCCGCGCTGCGCGAACAATACGAAGTCTGCGAGACGGTCAGCATCAGCCGTGGCCAAAGCGCTTGATAGGTTTGATGAATTCAGTTTCATGGGGGGATGTTTGGGGGGTGTTGTTTGGGGGTGGGGGAAAACCCTCCTCCGGTTGGGGGAGAGATCAGCTTGCTGGCTGACATTCAAATCATTCCACATTCTCGTATGATCTGATATTACGTCATCGCGTGATTTTTCGATTTTTTGACCAAAGCCCGAAGCTGGCTCAAATCGAAAAGTGATTCCGAAAAGAGAGGACTGAAAGCTTTTCACCGAGCCATCCCCACGGGTGTGGGGAAATCATCACCGAGCGCGGCAGCCGCACCGTCCGCGACGGGCCATCCCAACGGGTGTGGGGAAATCCGCGGAGTAAGCCCACACGATGATCCCATCGTCGGGCCATCCCCACGGGTGTGGGGAAATCGAGTAACCGCCGTCCTCAAGCCTTGATACCGCCGGGCCATCCCCACGGGTGTGGGGAAATCGCAAAAACTTCTCGGCAGTCAGGTGCTCATCGCGGGCCATCCCCACGGGTGTGGGGAAATCGCATAGCGCGTCGATGGAGTTGAGCACGTCCTCGGGCCATCCCCACGGGTGTGGGGAAATCATGGATGCGCTCCGGTGGGTGATGCGGTGAGGCGGGCCATCCCCACGGGTGTGGGGAAATCTGCACCCCGCGCAGCGGGAACCGTTGGGAAAACGGGCCATCCCCACGGGTGTGGGGAAATCATGGGCTGGATGATGTTCGCGACCGTCCAAGACGGGCCATCCCCACGGGTGTGGGGAAATCCCTCTTAGTGCTCCTGATAATCCTCACGATAACGGGCCATCCCCACGGGTGTGGGGAAATCTGACGGCGGGGGAGTGGCGGAGGGTGCGGGAGCGGGCCATCCCCACGGGTGTGGGGAAATCATGGCGTGGCAGAGCCGCGACGAGATGGACGCCGGGCCATCCCCACGGGTGTGGGGAAATCTCAAATGGTATGAATCGGCGATGGCCGCGAAACGGGCCATCCCCACGGGTGTGGGGAAATCACGAAGCAAAACGACATCCTCGACGACGTGGTCGGGCCATCCCCACGGGTGTGGGGAAATCGAAAGTTCCGGTGCCGGATGTTTGGCGGAATACGGGCCATCCCCACGGGTGTGGGGAAATCATGTGCCGTTGACGGAGGTTTCCCGCGAAATGCGGGCCATCCCCACGGGTGTGGGGAAATCCGGTTTGCCTGCCATTGGCACGCGCCCAGGCGCGGGCCATCCCCACGGGTGTGGGGAAATCATCCTCACCGTTTTTCTCGGACTCATCCTGTTCGGGCCATCCCCACGGGTGTGGGGAAATCCCTGGTGACGGCGGGGTGGCTGATGTGCCGGCCGGGCCATCCCCACGGGTGTGGGGAAATCACGGGCGGGTCATCACACATCTGCCCCCGGAACGGGCCATCCCCACGGGTGTGGGGAAATCGCGGCGAAGCAACTGCGCTACGTGTCCGCGAGCGGGCCATCCCCACGGGTGTGGGGAAATCTGCTTGAGGCGGCGGAACCACCATACGCCGGGCGGGCCATCCCCACGGGTGTGGGGAAATCTTCCAGGATTGCTTCTCGCGGGCGGGGGTGATCGGGCCATCCCCACGGGTGTGGGGAAATCACCTCCCCAAGGTGTCGGGATTCAACTAGGCTCGGGCCATCCCCACGGGTGTGGGGAAATCAGCTTCACGCCCTCCGCCTGGGTGCCCACGTGCGGGCCATCCCCACGGGTGTGGGGAAATCTGTTTCCGGCTCCGTTTCAGCGGGCGAAGATTCGGGCCATCCCCACGGGTGTGGGGAAATCACTCGGCATCGTTTCGGCACGGGTAGAACATGCGGGCCATCCCCACGGGTGTGGGGAAATCCCATACACCCGTTTCACAACGCCCTCTAGCGTCGGGCCATCCCCACGGGTGTGGGGAAATCTCCGAGGATTCCGACCCGTGCTCGATGAACCACGGGCCATCCCCACGGGTGTGGGGAAATCCCTCAAATGTGCGATGATCCCCCGGTGGCGGACGGGCCATCCCCACGGGTGTGGGGAAATCGATTTGCCGCTCGCTCGGGTTATGGGTGATTTCGGGCCATCCCCACGGGTGTGGGGAAATCCTTGTCCTGGTAGATCGACCACATGCGACGAGCGGGCCATCCCCACGGGTGTGGGGAAATCGATAGGAGGCGCAACCTGGAGGGCAGCGTTCACGGGCCATCCCCACGGGTGTGGGGAAATCGCGGGGATCTGGAAGAAGGCAGGTTGCCACACCGGGCCATCCCCACGGGTGTGGGGAAATCTGGAGTCCCTGACCGGAGTGAAACGCCAATGGCGGGCCATCCCCACGGGTGTGGGGAAATCGCAGCCTCTCCGACATTCGCTCGCAGGCTCGGCGGGCCATCCCCACGGGTGTGGGGAAATCGTGAAGGAGAGCGGGCTGTCGGTGCCGTCGCCCGGGCCATCCCCACGGGTGTGGGGAAATCATCCGCGAGCGTCTCGGTCGGCATGAGGCACGCCGGGCCATCCCCACGGGTGTGGGGAAATCGCTGATTTTCTCGCCGTGCGGGATCTCGCGGCCGGGCCATCCCCACGGGTGTGGGGAAATCCCTCCGCCGACGCCCTCGCCCCAATCATCGGCCGGGCCATCCCCACGGGTGTGGGGAAATCTACGAGGCGACGAAGGTAGCGAAGCCCGAACTCGGGCCATCCCCACGGGTGTGGGGAAATCGGCGGAATCAGACGCCCAACCACGTCAGACGGCGGGCCATCCCCACGGGTGTGGGGAAATCGAATCGCTCATGCGGAAACTTTCGCGCAGCACCGGGCCATCCCCACGGGTGTGGGGAAATCGCAACCATGACACCGCCGAAGCACTCGCCGCCCGGGCCATCCCCACGGGTGTGGGGAAATCCCTCCTCGGCTACGCCTACGGTCAACTCAGACCGGGCCATCCCCACGGGTGTGGGGAAATCCAACATCGATTCCCAAGCCCGCGTGCGGGCGGCGGGCCATCCCCACGGGTGTGGGGAAATCTCTCGGATTTCCAGAGTGTTATGACTGTAAAATAGTGAATACGAGCCGAAAAGCTCACGTGACAGATTGACGCAGACGGAATTAAAAAGGGATCTTATCAGGATCGATCCATGACTCGGCAATGAGCGGGATGCCGGAGATTTCGATGGGTTTCCTGCCGGACTGGCCTTCGGGGCCGATGCGCTCGACCTCGTAGCCCTGGCAGTTCGGGGCGGATGTGATGACGAGCATACCGTAATCGGCGGGGGCGTTCCGCAAGATGAAATCACGAACTTTGCGGTGGGTGCGAACATTGAGGGTGCCGACGAAGACGTTGGGGCGCGGCTCGATGAACCAGCGCTTGAGATGGCCGCGGATGGCGGGCGGGACGTCATTGCAAACGAGGACGGTCATGGATGAGACACAAGATTTTTAGACACAAGACACAAGGCTGGTGCTTCGGGATGCAAGAGACGAGTTTCGGGAATGCGGCGCTATTCCTTGGGTTGGAGGGGGTGCGGATCGGGAGCGTCTTCCGGGTCTTCGCCGAGGCCTTCGAAGAGCTTCTTCAGGTCGTCCGGCATGCGGCGGAGCATGCGGGTTTCCTCGATTTTCCGTTTTAGGATTTTGCGGACGAGGGTGCCATCGTCCTTGGGGTCGATGGAAAGGGCTTCGAATGCGGCGGGCCAGGAGGTCTCGTGTTTGTAGAGATCGGCGGCATCGTAGATGAAAGGGAGGGTGCCGGCGGCGTGGACGAAGCCGAGCTGGGGAATGAAACCCATGGAGCAGCAGACGGCGGCGGTGAGGGAATAGAGGGAAGCATTGGAGGCGGAGAGGGCGCGGTTGATGCCGTCGGCGAGGTTCCAGTTGGTGGTTTTGTAATCACGCCCCATCCATGTAACCCCGTATTGGCGCCCGAGGGCGGCGTAGGTTTCCTTGACCCGTTTCCCCTCCATGCCGCGCAGCTGTTTGATGGAAATGCCGTGGACGGAGGCCTGCGGAAAGCGCTGGAGGAACATGCGGCGGGCGATCTCGTTGCGGGATCGGGTGTTCGCCCATGCGCTGGCGTGGATGCGCGCCATGGAGTTGTCATGGTTCGGCGTGATGCCGAAGGCGTAGAAGCGCAGCCCGTCCTCGCCGAGCCAGAGCAGCGGGCAATTGCACTGCGCGGCGGCTTTCACGGCGGCATGGGTCACGGTGGTGCCGGGGCCGAGGATGAGAGCGGAGATGGTGGCAACCGGCAAGCGGGTGATCAGGCCGTCCGAGCCGATCCACTTGATCGAGGAATCGTCCACCTCGATGCGACCGTATTCCAAGTAGATCGGCGTCCAGCGATCCTTGGCGGGAGCGAGTGTATCCAGCGGTGGGCGTTCGAAGATCGGCATAAAGACACAAGACTCGGAGACACAAGACGCAAGAGAAGATCGCTTAGGCGAGATCCCCGGGACACAAACGGCGGACGGGGCGGGATAGATACGGTTCCGGGACCGCGCCGTGGTGTTGGCCGAATGCGATGGGCTGATCCATGGGGAACCATGCGCCGGAGCCATCGGCTTCCGTGACACCTTCGAGAGTTTCAATTTCCGCCACATCCCTGCCGAGCTTTTGCAGGAGGTCTGCAAGAGCTGCGCGGGGGCTTGGCGCGATCACGGGGGAAAGCGGCGCAGCGGGAATGCAAGTCTTGCGGCCAAACCAGACGCCCCAGACGGGATCGAGCAGGGCGGATTGGATTTGCGTCAGCTGCGCACCGTCGCCGCCTGTCAAGATGGCGATGAAGGCGGCATCGGTGAGATAGGAGCGGCGGGTGATGACGGTGCCGAATGGGGCGCCGGATGCCTTCCGGGGGATGCTCATTTTTTCAGCGGCAGAGCGTTTCTTATCGTAGCCGCCGCCAATGGTATGGAAGTCCGTGAAGCGGGTGACATCGTTCGCCTTGGGCAGGCGAATGGCAGTGAAGTGCAGGGCGGCGAGCGGAGCAAGGCGTTCCGCTTCGTCTGGCGCGTGTTTATCAGTGCCTAGGGCGGCGGCGATGAGGCCGATGATTCCGCTCTTGCTGGGAAACGGATCGCTCTCGCGGTATTGGAAGCGCGATGAGGCACCCCATGATTGCATCGGGGCATCGAGGTGGAAGGCGATGGAGGGCATTGGTATCAGGAGAGGAGGTTGTTGAGAAAGGCATCGAGGCCTTCCTCGGTTAGGAAATGTTTCGTGCCTTGCTCGCCCCAAGTTTTCTCGATTTTATCGAGATGATCTTTCATGGCGGACAGGGAACTTTCACCGAAGCCTTTGCCGTTGGTTTTGACCGGGGACTCGAAGGCGTTGACCAGTTGGAGCGGCTGGCCTTTGAGTTTGCGAATACCAAGCACTTCATGTGGAAGAGTGCTGGCGTTCATGGAGTTCTCGCGGGCACCGGGGACGGCGCGGAGCACGGCGGTGAGGAAGGCGCGGAGGATGTCCTTGCGTTCCTCTTCGTTGAGTGCGCCGAGGTGCTTTGGATCGGCAAGCATGTCGAGGTTGATGGCTACGTAGCGGTAGTATGTGGCGGAGTTGAACTCCAAGGTGCCGATCATGCTGGCTCCTGCGTCCTCGGAATCCCCTTTGCGGTCATCCACGGAAGAGAAGAAATCCACCTCATTGTCGGCGCGGTGTGTCGAGAGGGCGTGGGAAAACATCGCGGCACCTTCGACATTGAGTGTTGCATCGTTGGCGACCATCCGCCCGAAAAGGGAGATGTCTGCGGCATCAAGGCGTGTTGCCTTTTTGATGGCATTTTTGGGTTCCTCGCCGTTAGCGATCGCCTCTGCGATCTGCTGAATCTCACCCGGGGAAAGATAGACCGCCGTGGTGACTTGATCGGCGCTTTTGCCGTCCTGCTTGCTGAACAATGCGCAAACTTCGGCGGCTTTTCCTACTGCATCCGCTTCGGCCATACCGGCAAGGAGGAGTGCCTGTGTGAAAGGTTCGAGCAGGTATCTGGAGCGGACTCCTTGAAAGCCGGTATGTTCATCGCGAGCCAAAACCCGGCAGGCGCGCTTGAGGCATTGGCTGGAGATACGGGCGCGACGGACACCGCCGAAGAGGGCGGATTTCGGGGAGCCGACGTCATCGCGGTTGAGGCAGGAGACAGGGAAGGACTGGAGGATGTGGAGTTCGATGAGGTTCATGGGAGTTTGGTGGTGGTTGTTGGTCTATAGGTTGGTTGATTTGAAGGTTTCAGGCGGGTGATAAGCAAAGCATGCCGAAGCCGAAGGCTTTGGCTGAGCCGATACCGGTGCGAACAGATTGTTGGAAGAGGGCTGGGTCGGTCACTTTGAGGAGGCCGGAGAATTCCGTGGCAGTGTGGGTGCCGTGGTGGTGCGTTTCGGAGGCTTTGTCTTTTTTGGTGAAGGGCTGGCGAGGGCGCGGGATGGTCTTGAGGGTGGAGGCATCGATTTCGAAGCCGTGCTGGGCGGCTTTGCGTGTCAGCCATGCGATGAGTTCTTCGCGGTTGACGATGGGTTCGCGGCGTCCGTTTTTCTTGCGGTTGCCTGCCTCATCCCGGATCACGCGTTTGACGGTGGGGTTGGCGAGGAGGGAAAAATGATAGTGCGGGTGTGAGAGAAATGCGGCGGTGATGGGACGGGATTCCCAATCATGCTCAGGGCACCAATCAGGGCGGGCGGGTGGCTGGGGCGACTGGATGAGCAGGCGGAAGCCATCGCCTGTGTCGTCCAGGCGGGTGAGGAAATCGCGGTCGGCTTCGGGGCTTGCTGGGAAAGCTTCCCAAATGCGTTTGTGCCAGGCGTAGCTATCCCGGAAGCCGCCGTCCTTTTGCCAGCGGGCGGAGATTTCATAGGAGACGAGGGCGCGGGTGAGGATCATGGGGGTAAATGCTGAAATGTCAGAGGTTTGTGGGAACGGGGGCACCCCAGAAGTCGGAGGCCCAGCCTAGGAGGACTTTGTCGCGGTAGTTTTTCCAAAAGTTCAGGTTTTTATGGAGGGCGGCGTAGTCGAGGCCGATTCCATCGCGGTCGAGACGTATCACCAGGCGATGGAGCTGGCTGGCGAGTTCGCCGGGGGCGTCGATGGTTCCCAGTTCCTGGCAGGAAAGCAGGCGGCGGAAGTGGCGATCAAAGGGGTGCTCACCTTCCTTGCGGTCGCCGAGTTTGGCGGCGGCTTTGCCGATGGTGAGGCCGGGTTGGTGGATGGGATGCTCGGCGTAGAGGGCGGCGAGGATGGCCTTGCGTGAGTCCTCAAGCGCACCTAGCTGGCCGAGAATGGGATAGGCTTGGCTACGGGTGGCGGGACTCCAGTAGCGGCGGAGGGCTGCGCGGTCACCGCGTTTGCGCTCGCCATCAAGGGCACGGCGGAGATGATCGAGGAAATCGGATTCTTTGGCGGTGGTCATGGGATCAGGCGGTGGCGGTTTGTTTGGCTGCGGATTTTTTCGGAGGCTTGGGGTAGAGGGCGTTATGAAGCGGGCGGTAGCCGAGGGCAAAGGCCTCGATCTGGCGCGGGGTGGTGCGCGGACACACAGCCTCGTAGGCACCTATGGCGGCGGTGCGAACGATGAGTGTCCATGGGTCATCGGCTCCGGGGCTACCAATCGCAGGTTTTCCTAGTTCCGGTTTGGCTGCTTGGGCGATGAGTTCGCGGTGTTTCTGGTCGAGATGGTGCCAGTAGTGTTGCTGACCTTCGGTAACGGGCGGGTGTTCATGGCTCAGGGAAGAGCCGTATGTGCGGATGGCTCCGTAGAGTTTGGTGGAAATGAGTTCGGCGTATTCGACGCCGGCTGTGTAAAGCGAGCGTCCGGCGGCGCCGAACAGGCCGCGAGGCACGGTGAAGGTGGACTCGGCGGTATCCAGGATTTTCGCCTTGAGATCGGTGATGAGTGCGCCCGTCCACAGATCGACGGTTTCGTTTTCCAGTGCCTCGCGGTGGCTTTGGAGTATGAGTGAGGCATCGGGATTGGTTTCGTCGCCCGCACGCAGGGCGGTGAGATGGTGGAGATCCCGCCAGATGGAGCGATCAAGGCGAGCCGGGGCGATGCGGCGATCACCTTTGCGGTTCACGACGATGGAGACGGACGGCTCGCGGTGAGGCTCCCAATTCGGATAGATCAGGCTTTTGTTGCTGTGGAAAAATCCGGTGAGATCTGAGGCGAGACGCAGTGAGCGATGGCGCGGAACAAGGCGACCGAGCAGCGTCTGCGTTGACATTTCCAGCTCGGCGGTGGTTTTGCATTCCCAGATCGGCCTACCGAAGGATTCGTGGGCGGTGCGGGAGAGGCTTTCGGCGTCCAGCATGTTGTGGATGATGGTTTCGCGGAGTTGCTGGCCCAACAATACGCAATGGATGCCGTTCGCGTCGGCGCAGGGGCCGCGGCCTTTGTATCCCGCGCCGTAGAGCGGGTAAAAGTTCTGGAATGTGAGCAGGGCAAGCGCAAGCGCCGCAGGTTCGAAATTACGACGGGCAGACATACCTCCGTGGTCGAGAACGGTGGGGTTGTTACCAGTCGCCAATCGCGGGAATAGCTTGGAAGCGGAGACGGTCTCGCCTTTTTCGGGAACAGCTTCTTGGAGAAAGCGCGGGCCATCACCGAACAGGTTGAAGTGCGGATGGATGTCGAGCCGCTTCAGGTAATCGGTAGCTGCGTTTTCAAGATCGTGACCGCAGTCATCCCATCCATCGGTATCGTCGGGTGCGCCCAGCGCGGCGTGGGCGATGCAGACGAGCAGGCGGGTGAGGGCGATTCGCTCGTGCGGGGCGGCATCGAGATCGGCGATTTCACGGGAGCGGGCGAAGGCAACGTGAAGGGAGACGAGGCGGGGTTTCCCTCCGGTGGCGGAGGGGTGCCAGCGGACGGGAATCCATGGGTTGTCGATGAGGTTGAAGGTGGTCATTGGGTAAATCTGTTAGAACCAGAAGTCTTCGGGTTCACTGGCGGGAGCTGTAGTATTGCCGGTTTTCTGCCATGTAATCCCGATTTCATTTGTATGTTCAAATGAGTAATTCAACAGATGGCCGATGGGAAGCTCTAATTTGCTGGAATCCGATATCACGACGGCAATCACAGCATCCGGGATGTGTAGTCGGAGCCATTCCGGGGCATCTTTGATGGCCGGGCGGACAAGGTAGGCCGGGATGCGGATGGCGTTTTCGTGGAGGGCACGGGCGAGCGGGTAGGAGAAGATACCTCCCGCCGGGCAGGATACGGTGTCTCCATGGAGGGGACGGATGGTGACGGAACCGGCGCGGACTTCGGGGTATTCCTTGAGGAGGATGAAATGTGCGGTGGGTTGGATTCGCCAGCGGGTTTCGGTGCCTTCCTTGTCGTCCACGGATTGGGCGAACACGTGGCGGGTTTTGGCGGTGCCTCTTTGGCTGAGGAGCTTTTGTTGCGCATCGGGGAGGAATTGATCGAAGGCGCGGAGGATGGCGGGATCTGGCATTGCTGCGGCGGCGAATTCGAGCAAGGGGCGGATCTCGCCGGGGAGCGTGATGGAATTTCGTTTCCCGAAAGTTTGGAGGGACTGCCAGAGCGCGAGCGGTGGGTAGATGAAGTGGTGGGGGTTCAGGGCGGCTTCGATATCCTTGGCATCCATTTCCCAGTTGGCTGCGGGTTGGAGAATGTGGCAGGTGGGTGTTTCGCAGCCGATGGCGCGATTGTGGTTGTGCCGATGGAGGCGACCGATGCGCTGGAGGATGAGCTCGGTGGGGGCGAGGTCGGTGATGAGCAGGTCGGCATCAATATCCACGGATTGCTCGACGATCTGGGTGGCGACGAGCAAGGAGCCGGTGGGGCGTTTTTCTGGATTTTTCCCGAGAAGGGCGATCCAGCGGCCTTCGTTTTCCTGTCGGTGATGATGGGTGAAACGGGAATGAAGTAGTCCGCAGTGCTCGGGCGGTATCGAGTCGTTGAGCAGGCTTTTGAGATGGAGGAAGGTTTGCTGGGCAAGCGCGACGGTATTGCGGATGACGACCACATTCGCGCCAGCGACGACGCGGCTGGCGATGCTTTGCCAATAGGTTTCGAAGTTTTCCGGGGTTTGGTGGCGGATTTCGACGTTTTTTTCCGGAGTGCGATAGGGAACTTCAAAGTGGCTGGCGGTGGTATCTCCGGTGGCGACTTTGGTGATGAGTGGGTAGCTGGCCGGGGCAGATTCCTCGGTGGCACTAGCGGCGGCGACAAGCTCCGCGCGGCGAGCGGCGGTGAGCGTGGCGGAGAGGATGATGACGGTTGCGCCGGTGGGCAGGAGAAATGTGATGAGGCGGTCGATGAGTGCCGACATGTAGGGATCGTAGGCATGGACTTCGTCTATGACGACGACCTTGCCCGCGAGGGCGAAGTGCCGCAAGGCGGCGAAGCGGGCGGGAAGGATGGCGAGCAGGGCTTGATCGATGGTGCCGGTGCCGTAGGGGGCGAGGAGCTGGCGGCGGGTGGTGGAAAACCATTTGAGGGCTTCGTCGGTGTCGCTGTGTTCCTCGGTGGACGGGCCAACGGCGCGGTTGCGATTTGAGTCCAGCCATGCGTTGCCGTGAACGAGGGATTGGTAAGACGGGGAGTCAAGGATGACGGAGAGAAAGGAATGAATGCGTTCGTGGATTTTCGCGGAGGTGAGCTGGGTGGGAAGTGCGAAGTAGAGTCCGCGCTCTTCTCCGGTCGTCCAGCGTTGGTAGGCGGCAACGAGGGCTGCCTCGGTCTTACCGGCACCCATTGGCGCTTCGACGATGTAGAGGCCGGGGCGGTCGGCGGCTTTCAGCAAGGTCTGTTGGAGTGGTCGGGGCGGGAATGCCGAGGGGTTCGCGGGATTGAAAAGCTGGCCGAAGGAAAGCTGTGGGCGGACATGCAGTGGCATTCCGAACTGGGTGAGGATTTCGCGGGTTTTCCGATCGATGTCCTCCTGATCGTGTGTCTGATCGGGCGGAAACCAATCGGGATTGGATCCGATCCAATCGGCGAAAATCGTGAAACCGGTGAGGAGATGTGCGCGGATTTCCTGCTCTTTGGCTGGCTCTTCGGGGAGTCCTCCGAAAGTTTGGATGAGGTTGGAGAGGAGTTCGTCGCGCAGTCGCTCGAACTGTGGGTGGATGCCGGTTGGCTCCACTCCTTCGAAGCATTTCCGGGATGGCTTTTCGAAACCGGAAGGATAGGAACCATGATGCCCGGTGGTGGAAACAAGCCATCGCAGGGCAGATTGTTGCATGGGCTGTGATCCCGCATAGGCGAGGTGCCATGCGCTGACGTGGGCGTGGTTGGTTTCGAGACCGTTATGGTGGATTACCGCACTGAGTGCTTTGTAATGCTTCCATGGGTCGCACTTCAGCTGGAAGCCAGGAGTGAGTTTGCCGAGGTCGTGTGCTGCGGTGAGGGCAACTGCGCCTTCAGGCAGGGCGGCTTTGACAGCTTTTGGCAAATTTTCCCAAAGCACATTCGCAACATGTCCGACAATCCGACAGTGATCCTCAACACTGAGCGCGGGTTCTCCCGTTGCCGGGTCGGTTTTCGCCCAGCAGTCTGAGAGCTTGATCAAGGGTTCATCATTCATGCTTTTGCTCATACAACCGCCGATAGAGTTAGTGGTAGCGACTCCATCAATCCATGTCCGTCTCCTGAGTGATCTTTGGAGCAGCGGGGGGCAGGTAATTTTCTCCGGTCACGACGGATTTGCCGGTTTGGGTTTCGAGTTCGATGCGGGCGTTCTTGGCGATGCCGCCGCCGGTCTTGGCGGCTTTGTGGTTTTCGGCCATGCCTGTGGCTTCGGTGGTCTCGGCGATCTGGCGGGTGGATAGCTCGGCGAGAGCGGTGAAAATGAGTTCCGCCTCGCTCATGTGGTCGCGCAGGTTCTGGGTCTTCAGGCTCTTCAATTCCTTATGCGATTTCACGCTGACCCCGCTCCATTCATGATGGATGAGGTTGGTGAGGATGGCAAATTCCTCACCCTTCCTGATTTCATGGGAAGCCCAGTAATCCGTGAGTTTGTTGCGGGTTTCCTGACCCGTCATGCGCTGCTGGATCCATTTTTCGCTACGCCCGTGCTTCTGCCAAGTGGCACGGGCGCGCTCGAGGGATAGCGCGGGATCGGTCATTTCCTGCATCCGCTCGTAGCCGACCTTGGCGAGCCAGAGTTTGATCGGCTCGGCCTTGGGGCTGGGCACACTCTGGACAAGGCGCAGCAGTGTTTCGGCATTGGCAACGTCGGTGAGCCGCATTTTCCCGTCGTCAGCAGGTAATTTGAACCGGTGACAATCTGTCACCAGTTGACTTCCTTCCTTTCGCAGCCGTTCTTTCAGTTTGTTCCAGTATTTCCTAGCCGTCTGGAAATCAGGCTGTTGCGTGAGGATCTGGATGATGTCCACGACCGAGAAGAACCAGGTTTCGGTCTTCTCATCGTAGAGTCGGCGGATTTCACGATCTTCGAAAATGGTGGGGATGACTTTCATGGTTTTGGATGACTCAAAAAGGTTTCCGAAGCGTCCGGGTCGGCGAGGGTGCGGCTGGGAAATGGGGTGGCTTGGGTTCAGGAAGATGGCTTTTTCCGGGCGATGCGTTTTGTGGCTTCGGGGAGGGCTTTGAAGTTTTCGGGGGTGGAGATGCGCTTGCCGCTTTGTTTTTCGAGGTCGAGACGGGCTTTGCCGGCGACGGAGCCGCCGTCTTTGGCCGCCTTTTTGTTTTCCGGGAATCCAAGGGCATTGCGTTTCTTGGCGATCTCGGTGGTGGATGCTTCGCCGAGCATGGTGAAGATCAGTTCGAGATCCGTCATGTGATCGCGGAGGTTTTCCTTGGGGTTGGAAAGCGCCTTGAACTCCTTGTATTCGGATGGGGTCATTCCGAAGGTGGCTTTGCTGATTTCCGCCGTTAGGATGGCGAATTCCTTGCCTTGTTTGACTCCCCGCTTTTTCCACTCATCGGTGAGTTCGTCCCGGACGGCGATGCCGCGCAGGCGTTTCTCGATCCATTCCTCGGAGTAACCCTTTTGCTCGTAGATTTCGCGTGTGCGCTTGGCGGCGAGTTCCGGGTTTTCGATTTCCTCGAGGCGCTCGTAGCCGACCTTGGCGAGCCAGAGTTTGAAGGGTTCGGCTTTGGGGGATGGGATGGACTGGATGAGGCGCAGGAGCTGTTCGGTATCGGCGACATCGGTCATGCGCTGTTTGCCGTCAGCGGCGGTCATTTTCAAACCGTTACAATTTGTAACGGTTTCATTTCCCTCATCCATCAGGCGCTTTTTCATGACGCGCCAGTAGGTTTGTGGATTGGAGCTGTTGGTCAAAATGGCTACGACATCAACAACGGCGAACAGCCATTTCTCCTGTTCCGCATTCCATGCGCGGCGGACTTGCTTTTCTTCAAACAGGGAGATTTCAGACATGGTCGTCGTGGGTGTTGGATTCACTCGAACAGCCGCCGGTCGAGCGAACGGAACTGGATCGCCTCCAGGATCTCGTTGCCGGTGATGTCTTGTTTACCCGCGAGGTCGGCGAGGGTGCGGGCGACCTTGAGGATGCGTTCGTGGGCGCGGGCGGAGAAATTCATTTGCTCCATGGCGTGTTCCAGGTAGCCGCGTGATTCGGAGTCAAGCTTGCAGCACTCGCGGACTTGTTTTGCTCCCATCGCTGCGTTGGTGGTGAGTTTTGCGGATTTGAAACGCTGCACCTGGATGCCACGCGCGGCGGCGACGCGTTCACGGATGACGGCGGAGGACTCGCCGGTAATGACATCGGATGTGAGTTCACGGAAATCGACAAGCGGCACTTCGACGTGGATGTCGATACGGTCTAGCAGCGGCCCGCTGATTTTCTGGCGGTAGTTTTCGATCTGTCTAACAGAACAGCGGCACTGTCTTTTGGTATCGCCGTAGAATCCGCACGGGCAGGGGTTCATCGCCGCCACCAACATGAAGCGTGCGGGAAAGGTGAGCGATCCGGCGGCGCGGGAAATCGTCACATGGCCGTCTTCCAGGGGCTGCCGTAAAACCTCCAGCGTCTGCCTGCGGAACTCGGGAAGCTCATCGAGAAAAAGCACGCCGTGATGGGCGAGCGAGACTTCGCCGGGGCCGGGGTTTGTGCCGCCGCCTAACAGGCCCGCGTCGGAGATGGTATGGTGCGGTGCGCGGAAAGGGCGGGTGGTGAGGAAGCCTTTCTTCGTGTCGAGCATGCCAGCGATGGAGTGGATCTTGGTGGTCTCGATCGCGTCTTCCTCGGTCATGTCCGGCATGATTGTGGGCAGGCGTTTCGCGAGCATGGACTTGCCTGTTCCGGGCGGCCCTACCATCAGCAGGTTGTGCCCGCCGGCTGCGGCGACCTCCAGGGCGCGCTTCACGTGGTGCTGGCCTTTCACCTCGTTGAAGTCGACGAGGTAGCTGCGGTGGCTTTCGAAAAACGCGCGGCGGTCGAGGTTGAAGGGCAGGATGCGTTTTTCCCCGCTGATGAAGTCCCAAGCCTGCCGGAGGCTGCGGACGGGGATCACATCGATGCCCTCGATCACCGCCGCCTCCGCCGCGTTCGCTTCCGGGACGATGAGGCTCTTGCGCCCGCGTTTCCTGGCTTCGAGCGCGATGGAGAGCACGCCTTTCACCGGCCTGACGGCTCCATCGAGACCCAGCTCGCCGACAACGCAAAATGAGTCCGTCTCGAGAATCTTCGTCCCGCTGGCGCCGACCATGGCCAAGGCGATGGGGAGATCGAAAGACGGGCCTTCCTTTTTAAGGTCGGCGGGGGCGAGGTTCACCGTCTTCACGCCGAGATCGAGTTCCAGCGCGGAGGCGGTGATCGCGGAGGTCACGCGCTGGGAGCTTTCCCGCACTGCGGCGTCCGGCAGGCCAACGATGATCACGGCGGGCGTCTCCGCGCCGCGGGCGTTGACCTCCACCTCCACCTCAAACGCGTCCACTCCGCGCAGCGCCGCCGAATACAGTTTTGTAATCATTTGAACACGACCAGATGAATCCGATTTCCGGAGCCTGACAAGGAAGAAACCGCATTCAACCGAACGATTCGCTGAGTCGGGCAGAGATGATTGATGTAGCCAGATCCATACCAATCGGCTCAGAGACCTCCGCTTCCAGACAGGTCATGGAAACACCATCCAAGCCGCAGGGCGTGATGGCAAGGAAGGGCGGCAGCGACTCGCGGGAGACGTTGATCGCGAACCCGTGCATCGAAATCCATTTCCGCACGCCGACCCCGATGGAGGCGAGCTTTCGGTTCTCCACCCACACGCCGGTCATCCCCTCGCGGCGGCCTGCGGAAACGCCGAGATCCGCGCACGCGGCGATGAGCGCGTCCTCGATGAGCCGGAGGTGGAGGTGGAGGTCGCGGCCGCGCGGGTTGAGGTCGAGGATGGGGTAACCGACAAGCTGTCCCGGGCCGTGGTAGGTGGCCTGGCCGCCGCGATTCGTTTCGAAAACGGGATGGGGCAGGCTTGCCGGAGAGCGGAGGGAGGATTGGTCGCGCAGTCGCCCGATGGTATAGACCGGCTCGTGCTCTAACAGAAAAAGGGTATCTCCGGTTTCGCCGGAGAGGATGGCGGTCACGGCGTTTTCCTGCATCGCCAAACCATCGGCGTAGGAAACCGGCCGGTCGATGCGTTGGATGTCCAAGGGCGGTTTCATCGTTGGGTCAGCGCCTCCTCGGAGTGACCGGGCGAGAGTTCATTATCGAGCGGCATGCCAGGAGGTTGCTGCGGAAAAGTCGCGGCGCAGGCCGGCAACAGGGCACAGGCAAGGAGAACGCGGACGAGCTTCATGGCGGGCATTGGGCGGAAATTCCCGCGCGCGGGCAAGGACAAAGCCCCGCCTCACCTCCTCCGGTAAACCGCCAGCCACTCCCGCCCCTCGCGGCCGGGGTAGGCGGCTTCCGGCACCCAGGCTGTTTCCCGCTCGAACCACAGTGAGAAAACCGAGTCGAGCTCCTCCACCTCGGAGGGGAAAGGCGGCCCTGTCCACTCCTCGCCGGGATCGTAGGGAGTCAGGAAAAACACGCCGACAAGGCATCCGCCCGGTATGATCAGTTCCGCGCAGGCTCTCGCGTAATCCTCGCGCCGCGCCGGATCGATCGCGCAGAAGCAGGTGTGTTCCCAGATCGCGGAGAAACGTTTTCCCTTCCTCCATTCGGCATCGAGGAAATCGCCGATCTCATAATTTTCCGCGCCCACCTTGGGATGCGCGTGGGCGCGGCGGAATGCCTCTTCCGCCAGATCGAGACCCAGCGCCTCCATGCCCCTCGTCGCCAAAGCGCGGACATCGTGCCCCGTGCCGCAACCCGGCACCAACACCGTACCGCCGCCCCAGATTTCCGGATCCGTTTTTTCCAACAGCTCCAGCAAAGGCGGCGCGGGCGCTCCCTTTTCCCATGGGGTCTCGCCCTTCAGGTATCGTTCGTTCCAATCAGTCATAATTTCAGTAATTGCGGATTCAATAAGTCCAACCGCGAATGAACGCGAATGGACGCGAATTTTTTTGGGAACTTACAAACGCCCACCTTCACCAACCCTAGCTTTTTGTTGATCATGATCGGTCTTTATTGGCGTTCATTCGCGTCCATTCGCGGTAGAAAATCAGATCAAATGCCGGTCCAACAGTTTTGCGCGGATCGGGTCGGAGGCTTGGAGGTGGGCGAGGCCGATCGCTAACGCATCGGCCGCATCAGAGGGCGGGGTTTCGGAGAGGCCTAACAGCGCGCGCACCATGAAAGCAACCTGCGCCTTGTCCGCCGTGCCTTTTCCGACGACGGCCATCTTGATTTTCCGCGGCGCGTATTCGTAAACCGGCAGCCCGTGATCCGCCGCCGCGATGAGCGCCGCCGCGCGCGCTGCGCCCATGGTGATCGCGGTGCGGTGGGACTGCACGTAGATGATCCCCTCCACCGCCACTTCGTCGGGCTGGTGCTTGGCGATCACATGCGCCAGGTGCGTGCGGATCGCGGCCAGCGCGGCGGACTGTGGGACGGACTGCGGGATGCTGATCACATCGTAGGCGCGCACCGTCGGCTTACGCGGATCGCCTTCGAGCACGGCGTAGCCCGTATTCCGGACGGCGGGATCAACGGCAAGGACGCGCATGAGTTGAGTAAGGCCGCATGCGGCATCGCAGGGAAGCGGGAAGTTTTTTCAGAAATGGAAGATCAGACCGCCGGTGAAGCCTTTGTCGAAGTCCCTTGGGGTGGTGAGCGGGAATAGGTAACCAGCGCGGATGTCGAGGCCGACGGCGAGACCGTAGCTGACGCCGACAAGACCTTCGAGGTTCACGTCGCCCTTATCGGCTCCGTTCAGCGGAGTGGCACCGGTGACCTCGAGGTGGACATGAAACAGGCCGGCGGTTGCGTGAACGTGACGATGGTGATCGTGGTCGTGATTTTCCTCACAGTGATCGGCGGAAACTTTCCCGAAGGATTTCACCAGGCCGACTCCGTAAACGAGTTCGGTGGAGTCCTCATCGAAGGCATGCTCGATGGCGAGCCCGCTGTTAAGGGTCCACCAGTTTCCAAGGTCGTTCCACATCGAGACACCCGGAGCGATGGCTGTCTCGCCTCCGAAGCGGCTGCTTCCGGTAGGCAGCACGACTTCCATCTGACCCGTGAGCATAAAACGGTCTGTATCAACAAGGAGCGCACGGGGCACGATGGCGAGGTCGCCGAAACCCGAGCCCGTGGCGACGCCTTCCTCGTCTTCCCAGACATAGGGGACTTCCACGATCATTCCGAGTTGTTTCGTAAAGGCCCACTCGAGTTCGATTTCCGATTCATGCTCCGCGACGCCATCGCCGACGCGGTAGGTGTGGTCGATGAAAAGGTCGCGGCCGGTGAAGGCGGGCTCGATGCCGAAGGAATGGACGTAGGGCGTGCCGCTTTTGCTGAGGTGGATGTGCTCGAAGGGTTCGAGGAAATCCGAGGCGGCGGCGAGAGGTGCGGAAAGGGCGGTGATGGCGAGGGCGCTTGCGATTCGTTTCATGGCGCGGCGAATGAAGCGTCCCACTGAAACGCACACAAGTATTTATTGTTAAAAATTTGCAATAACGGTTTTTGGGCGTTTTCGGATGGAGGCTTGGGTTATGGGGCGAGCTGAAGACTCGTTGTCCGATTCGGTCAGAGTTTCCTGAGCAGGCTGGCGTGAAACCCGTCGTGGCCGGTCTCGGAGGGGAGGAGGTTGGTTTGGGAAAGGAGTTCGTATTCGCCGGGGCGTTTTTCCAGGAAGCGGGCGATCTGATCCTGGTTTTCCGAGGGCAGGATGGAGCAGGTGGCGTAGAGGAGCTTGCCGCCGGGCTTGAGCATTTTGGGATACTCGGCGAGGAGCTGGGCCTGGATGGAGCGGACGCGGTCGAGCGCGGCGGGCTTGAGTCGCCATTTAAGGTCGGGCTGGCGCTTCAGGGTGCCTAGGCCGGAGCAGGGAGAGTCGATGAGCAGGGAGTCGGCGATGTTTTCGAAATCGGCGGGGGTGGTTTCGGTGATGGGTTTCGGGGAAATGGCGGTGGCGCGGGCGCGTTTGGCGCGATGCTTGAGCTGGTCGAGTTTTTTGGGATCGACGTCCATCGCGAAGATGCGGGCCTGGTTGTCGGAGAGGGCGGCAAGATGAAGGGCTTTGCCGCCCGCACCGGAGCAGGCGTCGATGATGCGCTGGCCGGGCTGGGGATCTAGCAGCGGGGCGATGGATTGGGACGAAGGATCCTGGATCTCGATGCGGCCGTCTAGACGCAGGGACTTCGGGAGCATTTTTCCGGGAGGGAGGGCGAGGGCGTGCGGGTGGCCGGGTAGCGTGGTGGCCTCGACGCCCTGCTCCGCGAGCCAGACGATGGTGTCCGGGACGGTGGCGAGGAGTGTGTTGACGCGGAGGAACACGTTGGGTTTTTCGTTGAGCGCGGCGAGCTGCGGTTCCCAGAGATCGCCGAGTTCGGCGTGGCCCACCTCATCGAGCCAATCGGGGATGGACTGGCGGATGGCGCGGGGCTGGTCGGCGAGGAGGGCTTGGCGGGCGAGGATATCGGCGGCGGAGAGGCCTTTGTATTCGTGCCACTCGGGCAGCTCATAACCCATGAGCAGCCATTGCGCGGTGAGCAGGGAGTTCGTTTCCTCGGAATCGACGAGGAACGCGAGCGCCCGGCGCCAGCGGGTGGTTTCGAAGAGGGATTCGGCGACGAAGTTGCGGTCGCGCTTGCCCCATTTCGGGTTTGCCTCGAAGGCGGCGGCGAGCTCGTGGTCGAGGACGCGGTGGTTCACCAGGACGGACTTGGCGAGTTCGAGGGTGGAGGAGCAGAGGTGGCGGTGCAGTTTCATAAAACTCAAATTTCAAATCCCAACTTTCAAGCAAGAGGCTTGCTTGGCGGGGCTCGGGGGAAGACTCTCCGCATGTGGGTATGGTGCGGGAAGAACATATTCGGAAAATCATCCTGGCGGGGGGATGTTGCCTGGCGTTCGGAGGGGCGTTCGCGAACGTGGGTGTGGTCCTGGAGACGGGGGTTTCTGTGAGCCATCTGACCGGGGATATCTCGCGGCTGTCGATGGATCTTTCCCATTGGTCGGAGGCGGCGGTCTCGGAGGCCGGGCGGGTGGCGGCGGCGGCGGTCGCCTTTTTTCTCGGAGCGTGCCTTTCCGGATACCTGATCCACCATCCCTCTCTGGATCTCGCGAGACCGTATGGCCGGGCGATCATAGGGATCGGCTTGCTGTTCGTCGTTTCCGGGCTGCTCATCCCGCATTTCCCCTTGCCGGGCATCGCGGCGGCGGCCTTCGGGTGCGGGTTGCAGAACTCGCTCTCCACGAATTACGAGGGGATGATCCTGAGGACGACACACCTGACGGGTCTTGTGACGGATTGCGGCAGCGCGCTGGGGATGCGCCTGCGGGGCTATCATGTGCCGCCGCGCCTTTTCCTCGTGCCTGGGCTGCTCGGTTTCTCGTTTCTCGCAGGCGGGATTTGCTCGGGGATTATGTTTTTCCGGCTGCCCTTCGATGTCGTCACGTTCGCGGGCGGCGCGTATGTCGCGGCGGGGATAGTCTGGAGCGTGGCGAAGCGGATGTGGCTGCAACGCCGATGATCCGTTCAATCGAAGAGCCGCTGCAGATCCGGGCGGAACCGGGCGCGGATCCGCTCGTTGCCGGCTTCGTATGCCTCCATGAAAACCGCGCTTTGTTCCGCCGTGAAATAAGGGAAATCCTCATCCGAATCCGACGGTGAAGGCCGTGGCGATCCTTCCGCATTGGCCGCCCGGATGCGCTCTATGTAACCCGACCTCAGGCTGCGGTTGTGGATGCCGCGGGCGAAAGGCAGCCAAGCCAGGGATTTGGGCAGTCCGCAGGCATCCAGGAATGTCGGCAAGACCCGGGTGGTCGGCTTGTAGATTTCCACGCGGATCGCCTGTTCTCCGACCGCAGCGGCCCACCAATCCAGAAGCTGCGGGTAATCGAGATGATTGCGGGTGCTTTCCGCAGCGAGGAAATCCCCAAACGCCCTGGACTCACGGACGGCACGGCTCCGCACCATTTGCTTATAGAAGGATTGCACCCAATCATCCTGGCGCCTCAAAAAGCAGATGACCTTGATGTCGAACCGATCCCGCAATGGGGCGAATGCCTCCGAAAATGCGGGGCTTTCTCCGGAAAAACCCTCCGCGCTCAGGATGGTGACGCGATGGGATTCCATTTGCCTTGCCAGCCTGTCGATCCGCGCAGCCGATGAACCCAGCGAGGGATGGCTGGCACCGAAGTCCTTTTCGTGGGAGATTGCCTGGAAGATATCGTTGTGTTTCGGCAAAAGCTTGCCGCTGGCATCATAAGCTTTCGGATAATGGATGCCCATGATCCTCAAAGCCATCCGGTTGCGGGCGAAAAACCGCTGGAGACTGGTGCTGCCGGTCTTGTGCATCCCGATGTGCAGGAGCAAGCGTGGCAATCTGGTCATATGGGACGAATGGATGCCGAACGGGTCGGGAAATGTGCGGGGGATTGGTCCGGGATCATACGGGCATGGATCGGCAAATCCGTCTTGCTGGCGCGCTAGATAGCGAGCGCATCCCCCGCATGGCAAGTTTTCTCGGAAATGCCGATTGTTGAATTTTGAATTGTGAATTCCGGACTTCGGGTTCTATGCAGCGGTATGCCCAGCGTCCAACTGAAGTACCAAACGTTCCATCCCTCGATCTGGCCGAAGATGGTGGGCGAGGTTTCGCGGGATGCGAGAGCCGGGGATCTGGTGGAAGTGATAGGGAAACAGGGCACGCGCTTCGGCTGGGGCCTGTGGAATCCGAAGGCGCGCATGCCGCTGCGAATTGTCAGCCACAGCCTGGAGGAGATCGATGAGACGTTTTTCGAAAACGCGATCGTGCGGGCGGGCGAGCTGCGGCGCGGGATCCTCGGGCTGGACGGCGAGACGGAATGCTACCGCTGCGTCCATGGTGATGCGGATTTCATGCCGGGCATCGTGGCGGACAGGTTCGGCGATGTGCTTTCCGTGGAGATCACCGCGCTGGGCGCGTGGCTGCGGTTGGAGGGCTGGTTGCCGCTGATGCATGAGACCTTCGGGACGAAACGGGTGGTCGTTCAGGTGGACGCGGATCTGGCGCGCATCGAGGGCATCCCGCGCAGCGGCGGGGTGGAGAGCGACAAGGTGCGGCTGGTGAAAGTGACGGAAAACGGCGTGCGCTACGAGATCGATTTCACCACCGGCCACAAGACCGGCTTTTTCTGCGACCAGCGGGATAACCGGAAAAAATTCCGTGGCATCGTGGAGGGGAAGAGCGTGCTCGACCTGTGCTGCTACTCCGGCGGCTTCGCCGTTTCCGCGGCGTTGGGCGGCGCGGCCGAGGTCACGGCGGTGGATCTCGACGAGGCGGCCGTCGCGATGGCGAAGCGCAACGCGAACCTCAACAGCGCGAAAATCAAACTCACCCATGCGGATGCCTTCACGTGGATGCGGACAATGCTCGAAAACGGACGGAAGTGGGATGTGGTGATGGTCGATCCGCCGAAGTTCATTTTCGGGAAAGAGGACGAGATCGGCCACGCGAAATACCACGACATCAACAAGCTCGCCGCGCAACTCGTCGATAAGGACGGCGTGATGGTGACCTGCTCGTGTTCCGGGCAGCTCGGCGTGGAGGCTTTCGAAAACATCGTGACGAACGTGATCCACCGCCAGGACAAGCGGCTCCAGGTCTTCGACCGCACCGGCGCGGGCGGGGATCACCCGACGCTTTCGAACTACCCCGAGTCACGCTATCTGAAGGCGATTTGGGGGCGCGTAATCGGATAGTTCAGTAAGGAGGGAGTTGGTAATCGCCGGAAAAGGGCGGTGGTTCGGCGTTATTGAAATAAGTGGCCGTGCGGTTCCACCCGCGCCGAGCCGCGACGCCGGACAGGTCGTTCTTGAAATCGGCGAATGCGGCGGTGAAGGATTTTTCCGCGACATCGGAGCGCCCGACCATCGGGACACCCGCCGCGCGTCCGTCGCCTCTCGCCAGCAGGGACTCGCCCTCGATGAGCTTGATCACGGTATCCGTGTGGATCGACCCCTCGGAGATCCTGAATTCGAGTTGGGTTTCTCCGCGGTCGTATGCAACGGGAACCAGGCCTTCGCGGCGCAGGGCGGAATCGATTTGGGGCATGTAGTGGCGCTCCCGGTCGGACAGCTCCGCCGGCATGCCGATGGTCGGAGGCGTGTCGGGAGAGTAGGGCGTCCGGTTCGCCGCGCAGGATGCGAACAGGATGGCGGCAAGCGGGGTAATACCAAAACCCATTAGCTTTTAGACTTCCATCCCATTTGGAATCGACTAATTCTCCGGCATGGCCAGAACCATTCCGATATTAGGGAAAGAACTCGTGGAGGAAATCGAAGCCGCATGGGACAAGC